>CANNIZ010000001.1 GCA_947505245.1 Pseudomonadota bacterium
AGCGGCAGCAACGCGTCGAGGATCTGCGGACCGGCAGGCTCGTAGCGGTAGTCGGGCCCGGTCTCCACGGCGCCGGCGCTCGCGTCGATCGACAGCGGGAGCACCTTCGAGAACGTGGGGATCTGGACGAGCGTGTTCTTGAACTGGTTGAAGCCGATCCAGACCTCGTCGACCTCACCCGCGACGAACAGCGCGGTGAGCTCGTTCGCGAGGGCCGTGGCCTCACCCGCGTACTTCACGTTCGTGACCTCGATGCGCACGTCGGACACGGCGACGCCTCGGGCCTTCATGAAGTCGCGCGGCTTTTTGCCGTAGGTGCGGACCGCGACCGTACGATGCTGCTCCTTCTGGACGTCCAGCCAGTCGAGCACGCGCCGGTTGAGCGTGTTGTTGAAGCCCGCGCAAAGGCCGCGGTCGCTCCCGAGCACGATCAGGATGACCTTCTTGACCTCAGGCCGCGCCTTCAACAGCGGGTTCTCGCTGTCTCCGGAGCCCTGGGCCACGCGCTGAAGCGTGGCCGTGAGCCGCTGCTGGTAAGGGCGCGCGCTCGTGGCCGCTTCCGTCGCGCGGCGCAGCTTGGCGGCCGAGACCATCTTCATGGCGCTCGTGATCTGCCGGGTGCTCTTGGTCGCCGCGATGCGCGTGCGAATGTCGCGAAGAGACGCCATGGGTCAGTTCCAGGTGGCGCGGAACGCCTTCGTTTCGTCGATGATGCGCTTCTTGAGGTCGTTGCCCTTGAACGTCAGCTTCTCGCCGAGCTCCTTGCCGACCGCGTGGGCCTGGAAGTGGTTGCGCAGGTCGCCGAGGAACCGGCGCACGTCCTTCACCGCCACGTCGTCGAGCAGGCCTTCGGTGCCGGCGACGATCTGGATGACCTGAATCTCCATCGGGATGCCGTCGAACTGGTCCTGCTTGAGCATCTCGACGAGGCGCTCGCCGCGCGCCAGCTGACGACGCGTGACGTCGTCGAGGTCCGACGCGAACGCGCTGAACGCCTGGAGCTCGCGGTACTGCGAGAGGACGAGCTTGAGCGAGCCGGCGACGGCCTTCATGGCCGCGACCTGCGCGGAGCCACCGACGCGGGACACGGAGATACCGACGTTCACGGCGGGACGGACGCCCGAGTAAAACAGGTTTGCTTCCAGGTAGATCTGGCCGTCCGTGATCGAGATCACGTTCGTCGGGATGTACGCGGACACGTCGCCCGCCTGCGTCTCGATGATCGGCAGCGCGGTGAGCGAGCCACCCGACGAGCCGTCTTCGTTGCACACCTTGGCGGCGCGCTCGAGCAACCGGCTGTGGATGTAGAACACGTCGCCAGGGTACGCCTCGCGGCCGGGCGGGCGGCGGAGGAGCAGCGACAGCTGGCGGTACGCGGCGGCCTGCTTGGAGAGATCGTCGTACACGATCAGCGCGTGCATGTTGTTGTCGCGGTAGTACTCGCCGATCGTCGCACCGGTGTAGGGCGCGATGAACTGCAGAGGTGCCGGGGCCGACGCGGGCGCGCAGATGACGGTGGTGTACGCCATGGCGCCGTTCTCTTTCAGCTTCTCGACGACCTGGGCGACCGTGGACTGCTTCTGTCCGATGGCGACGTAGATGCAGTGCATCTTGCGCTTCGGGTCGTTCACGAACTGGCGCTGGTTGATGATCGTGTCGATCGCCACGGCGGTCTTGCCGGTCTGGCGGTCGCCGATGATCAGCTCGCGCTGGCCGCGACCGACGGGGATCATGCCGTCGATGGCCTTGATGCCGGTCTCGAGCGGCTCGTGCACGCTCTTGCGCTTGACGATGCCGGGCGCCTTGAGCTCGACCTCGCGCATGTTGCTGCGCGAGAGCGGCGGGCCGCCGTCGATCGGGTTGCCGAGCGCGTCGAGCACGCGGCCCAGCGTCTCTTCACCGACGGGGACGCTCACGATCTGGCCGGTGCGCTTGACGGTGTCGCCTTCCTTGACGGTGCGATCGTCGCCGAACAGGGCCGCGCCGACGTTGTCGGCTTCGAGGTTGAGCACCATGCCCATCAGGCCGCCGGTGAACTCGAGGAGCTCGCCAGCGAGCGCGTTCTCGAGGCCGTAGATGCGCGCGATACCGTCGCCGACGGAGAGGACCGTGCCCGTCTCGGTGACGGTGACGCGGGACTCGTAGTCCTTGATCTGCGTGCGAAGGATCTGGCTGATTTCGTCGGCGCGAATGTCCATGACTTAGGCCTCTGCAATCGGAGTACGAAGAAGGTTTTGACGAAGATTTTCGAGGCGCGCACGCACAGAGGCGTCGTACACCTTGCCACCCACGCGCGCGACCATGCCGCCGATGAGCGCGGGATTGACGGAGACCTCGAGGATCACCGTCTTGCCGGTGACCTTGTGGAGCGTGGCCCGGACCTCGTCCTCGAGCTCGGAGGAAAGCGCCTCCGCCGTCTCCACGTGCACGCGAGCGCGTCCAGCCTTGGCGTCCGCCATCTCGCGGAACGCTTCGACAAGCTCGGGAAGCGAGGAGAGGCGGCCCTTGTCGAGCATGAGGTGCGCGAGGTTGCGCGTGAGGCTCACCGCCTTCGCGCGCTTGAGGACCTCGATCAGGACGTTGCGACGCTCGTCCACCAGGAACACCGGGTTGGACAGCGCGTGCAACAGCATGCCGTCGTGTGCGAGCGCGAGCTCGGAGAGCCGCTCGAGGTCGCCGAGCAGCTGATCGACTGCGTCGCGTTCGGCTGCGACTTCAAGGAAGGCGGAGGCGTAGCGCCGCGCGATGGTGCGATCACCCACGGGCGTCTCCAAGGGATTCGAGGAACGACTTTGCGAGACGGCGCTGATCAGACGGGTGCACCTGCTTGCGCAGCGTCTCTTCGGCGGCCGCGACCGCGAGGTCGACCGCTTCCTTGCGCAGCGCTGTGCGCGCGCGGTCCAGTTCCTCGCGGATGTTCCGCTGGGCGGTCTCCGCGATGCGGGCGGCCTCTTCCTGGGCGCGCTGAACGAGCTTCTGCTCTTCTTCGACGATCTGGGCGCGCGCGTCCGACTTCATCTTCGCGATCTCCGCGTCGAGCGCGTCGAGCCGGCGCGACACCTGCTCGGACTTGGCCTGAGCGGCCGCGTGAGCGTCCGACGCGTCGGCGATGGCCTTGCGGATGGCGATCTCGCGGTTCCCGAGGGCGTCCTTCAGGGGGCGCCGCGCGAGGAGGCCGACCACGATCACGAACAGGAGGAGGTTCCCAGCTTGTACGGCGAGGTTTCGGAGCACGTACGCTTCGTTCTCGCTCTTGCCCTCGCCCTCGCTGTCGCGCCAGTTCGGCGTGCCGTTCTTGTTGTCGTCGGCCGTGAACGAAACCTCGTGCTCCCCGGCTTCGGCTTTGCCCTCTTCGTGGCCGCCTTCGCCGTGGACGGCCTCGACAGCCACACCGGAAACGGGCTCGTTTGCAACTGCTGGCGGCGCGAGCGCGAGCGCGAGCGCGGCTACGGCACCCGCCACGAACGTAGAAAACTTCCGATTGAACGTCATCACACCACCTGCCGGCCGAGCACGCCCGCCGCGATCTCGCGGGCGAGGTCGTGGGCCATTGGACGAACGTCGAGCGCGGCCTGCGCGCGGGCACGCTCGATCTGAACGACCGCGTCGGCGAGCAGCCGATCGGCCTCTGCGCGCGCGTCTCCGACGATGACCGCGTGCTTCTCGGCGACGCGCTTGCGGGCGGCCGAGCGCTCCGCCGCGATGTCTTCCCGCGCTGAGAGGAGCTTCTTCTCGAGCTCCGTCGTGCGCGCGGCGGCCTCATGCGTCAGGCGCAGGGCTTCGTGTTTTGTGCCGTCGATCGCGTGCTCTCGAGCCTCGAGGTACGCGAGCAGCGGCTGCCATAGGATGAACCGCAACGCGAAGAACGTGACCGCGAACGGCACGAACAGCATTACGGCGAGGGCGGGGATCAGCTCAAGTTGCATCGACGGAAGCACCGGGAAAGGGCACGCCGTTAACCCGGCCATGGGTCCTGTAAACGAAGGTGCAGCCGATCGCGGCGGTCACCGCGCAGGCAAGTTACGGAAGCTTGCGCTCCGGAGGCAAAATGCAGGTCGACGTGTGGTCCGATGTGGTCTGTCCATGGTGCTACATCGGCAAGAGACGGCTGGAAGCAGCCCTCGCCGACTTTCCGAACCGCGACCAGGTGGCGGTCGTGTTCCACGCGTTCGAGCTCGACCCGCAGGCCCCCAAGGTGTCGACGATGACCCTCGAACAGCTTCTCGCCAAGAAGTATGGCATGTCCGCCGAGAAGGTCGAGCAGGTCCAGGCGCAGGTCACCCGCACAGCCGCGGCGGATGGCCTCGACTTCCACCTCGACCGGGCCCGCCCGGCGAACACGTTCGACGCTCACCGCCTGATCGCCCTCGCGAAGTCGCTCGGCAAGCAGGCCGCGGTGAAAGAGGCGTTCATGAATGGGTATTTCGTCAATGGCCAGCGCGTCGGCGACGGTCCGACCCTGCGCGCGCTCGCGATCGAGGCGGGCCTCCCCGCCGACGCCACCGATCGCGTGCTCGCCGACCCGACGCTCCATGCCGACGAGGTTCGCCGCGACGAGGCCGAGGCCCGGAAGAACAACATCCGGGGCGTGCCGTTCTTCGTGATCGACGGCAAGTACGGCATCTCGGGGGCCCAGCCCGCAGACGTCCTCAAGGGCGCGCTCGCGAAGGCCTGGGCCGAGCGGTCCGCCTAGCCGACTACAGCGCCTCGTAGGTCGTGTATTTGAGCTTCAGCTCGCCGATGGCCACGTTCGGGTCCTTGGCGCCCGGGTAGCTGTCCACGAGCTTGACGTGGATGGTGCCCCAGGCCGACCCGGAGTACCCGACGACCGACGGCAGCTCGACCCAGTACGGCACCGGCTTCTCGCCGGCCTTCGGCTCGGGGAGCGTGTAGGAGACGGTGAGGTCGCTCACCGTGACCTCGACCGTCTTCGGGCGCGCGCTGCCAGCGGGCCCTGGCACGATGCCGAGCGAGGAGACACCGTACCCTTCGGGGCGGATGTCGAATTCGAGGCCGTCTCCGGTGCCCGACCAGAAGGTGGCCGGGTTGTTGTCCACCATAAGGGCTGGCGCGTGGCCAGCCACCGACGGCGGCTCCGTCTTGAACGGGATCGCCGTGTTGGGGACGTCCAGCTCCTTGAGGCCGACGATGAGCTCGGAGACCGCCAGATTCGGGTAGTCCTCCCCCGGGTAGACCTCGGTGACTGTGACACGGACCTTGGCGCCCGTGATCTCACCGCCCAGCTTCGTGTTGGGCAGTTCGACCCACTGCGGGGCCATGGTGTCCTCGAACGATATCGTGGCTTCGGCGACCTTGACGTCCTCCGCTTTCGCGTCGCCGAACATCTCCACCTTTACCGTCTTGATGCGGGCGTAGTCCTTGAAGGTCGCCTCGTCTTTCGCCCAGCCGATCACGAGGCCGAGCCTGTCGACTTCGGAGCGGGGCACGTCCACTTCGAACCACTCGCCGACGTTTTCGGATTCGGGGTCCACCATCCAGCAGGTCTCGAGATTGCCGTCGAGCGCCGACGCGATGTTCCAGAAGTTCGCGCCGAGGCGCGTCTCCTTCTTGAACGACGACGCGCGAAAGCCCGAGGCCGACGCGACGACCGGGAGGAGGACGAGCGAGACGATGGCCAGGCGACGCATGGGGCTCTCCAAGAAGGCCGGTCCGACGTAGCACGGTCGGCCCGATGGCACACAACCCCTGACCGGAACCTGACCGTCCCGCTACTCGACGATGCAGACCTCTTTCTTCTCGACGATGCCCTTCAGGATGGCGATGTTCGCCGTGGCGACCGCGGGCATCCACGACGCCTGGAAGTCGTCGCGCTTGACGTACCAGGTCTCCTTGCCGAACTGGTCCGCCCACTGCGCCTTCTGGAACGGGTAGCCGTAGAACGCGAACATCTTGTTCCGCAGCTGATCGAAGTGCGAGCAAAACGGCACGTCGTTCACGGGCCAGTCGAGGTTGCACCGCGGATCGTCCGACCCGAGCGTGTTCGCCGTGCAGCACACCTCGGAGAACCCGCCGGTCGAAAGCTTCGCGTAGGGGTGCTGCAGCAGCAGCAGCGCGTCGTCCTCACAGATCTCCTTCTGCGATTTGTTGCCGAGCGGGTCGGGCGTGGTGCCCACCGACCCGATCAGCGTGGAGCCGGGCATCATCTGTTGGGCGATCGACGCCCAGTCCGCGGTGACGGGCCCCGTACAGGCCACCGTGCGCAGCAGCGTGCCACCCTTGGTGACGTTCACGCCGGCGGCGTTGGCGACCTCCCCCGAGCCGACGCTCTGGAACACCTCGAAGGTGGCCCCGTCGACGGTGAACGAGAAGGTCGTGGACTCGCCGCTCACGATCGGCGTGGTGGCGAGGCGGAACGGCGTGAAGCCGACCGCGGTGTCCGTCGGGTAGGTGAACTCGGGCTTGCCGAGCGGGCCAAACCGGTACTTGACCCAGATCGAGCTGGGAGCGGCGGGGCCGGCGCACACCGACACCCACTTTCCACCTGCGGTCTCGCAGCTGAACACCACGGGCTCGTCCGGGTAGCAGCCTTCGGCCGCGGTGGCCGACGGGACGAGTGACAACAACGCGAGCAACGACATGTATCCTCCAGACGGCCGGTACTATTCGATGCAGCGCGTCGGTCCACCTCGCGGCAGCGCCCTTGAACGCGTTACCCAACCTCATGACCCTCCCAGATTTTGCGGACCTTGGCGGACAGCAGAAGCAGCGCGTGGTGGACGCGGTCTTCGACAAGGTCTCGCGGCGGTACGACGTCGGGAACGAGCTGATCTCGTTCGGATTGCACCGGGTGTGGCGGAGCCACCTGATCGAGTCCGTCGGGTTTCGGCCCGAACACGACGTGCTCGACATCGCGTGCGGCACGGGCGACGTCACGTTCGCGGCGGCCCCGCGCGTGAGGTCCGTGATCGGGACGGACAACAACCCGCACATGCTGCGACTCGCTGAGCAGAAGCGGCCCGCAGGCATGCGAAACGTCTCGTTCGTCGAGGCCGACGCGGCGTCGCTGCCGTTCCCCGAGGCAAAATTCGACCGCGTCACGATCTGCTACGCGACGCGCGGACTCCCGGCCCTCGATCGCGTCATGGCGGAGTGCTTTCGCGTGCTGAAGCCCGGCGGTGAGCTGTGGATCCTCGACTTCGCGCGGCCCCCCTGGCCGGCCGTGGACGTCGCCTGGCGCGGCACGCTCTACACGTGGGGGGCCGTCGTCGGCACGATCCTGCACGGCGACCCGCGCACGTACATGTACATCCCCGCGTCGCTGGCCCACTACCAGGGCCAACGCGTGCTCGACGTCACGCTGCGCGCGGTCGGCTTCGCTCCGACCGAGGTGTTCGAGACGACGCTCGCGCTCATGGCCTACAACCGGGCCGTAAAGCCCGGTTGAAACGAGGGGTGCCCGGTACCCATCGGAGCCAGCCCGTCTGAAGTTCGCGATTTGCGAAGCCAGCCCAGTCGAGTTTCGTTTGTCGCCGCTTCGGCTGACGCGTCACGGCCACGATTGGCGTTCGCTCGTTGCCGCACCCGAGCTTGGAGGCCCGCGACGGGCCCCTTGCGAAGATCGATGGGGCTGGCTCGAGCGAACGCGAAATTCGAAGGTACTGGCTCGCCAAAAAAATGGTGGCGATGCCGAGCGCCGCACGACTACGGTCGCGGCGGGGGTGTTCTCATGGTCATCGCTACCCTGTTCTCGCTCGCGGCCCACGCCGCCGCGCCTGCCGAGGTCAACGTCGGCGACCTCGTGATCGTCGATGGTGGCGGTGGCAGCATCGTCCTGCGCGTGGTCGACCTCCAGGAATCGACGCCTGCCCAGGCCGGCGCCCTGGTCGCAGGCCTGGGGGACGACGTCACCGTTCGCGCCCCGTCCGACGGGTCACCCGCCGTCTACGTTGCCGGCGAAGTCGAACGTCCAGGCGCCGTCACGCTCGGCGATGGACTCACGCTGACCCAGGCCATCACGAACGCCGGCGGTTGGACGGCCTCAGCGCAGCTGCATTCGGTGGTGGTGCTGCGGGGCGACGAGGCCCTGCGCGTCGACCTGCGCGCGATCCTGCGTGGCAAGGAAGCCGATGTCGCGCTGCAGCCCGGAGACCGGCTGGTCGTGAACGAAGCGATCTGGTAGAGCGCCTCAGAACTTCGTCGTGACGTTGACGAGCGCGCTGCGCGGCGCGTGCGGGTAGTAGTACGACGTCCCGCCGAGCGCATCGGCCGAGCCGCCCTCGGGGATGAAGCGCCACGAGTAGCCCGACGGGTACGCGGTCGCGTTCGTGAGGTTCTCGACGTGCAGCGACACGGTCGTGAGGCCGGCCGCGTGCCGAACCTCCCACGCGAGGTCCGCGTCGACGAGCGCGAACGCCGGGCAGATGAACGCGTCATCACCGGTGTTGTCGAGGTACTGGCGCGACACCCCGCGCAGGCCGACGCTGGCCGTGAGCGGCTCGACGGGCTCGAAGGTGGCGCGCACCTGGCCCATCCCCCACGGGGCGAGCATCACGGGGACGTTGTCGTAGGACTTCGAGCCCATCCCCTGCCAGTAATCGTAGCTGTCGATCACGTCGTATTCTTGCGTCCACGACGCGAGTCCGTTCATCGCGAGGCTGCCCGTCGCCTGGAGCGAGAGCCCGTCGATCGGCCGCACGGTGACGTCCGCCTCCACGCCGCGACGCCAGCTCCGGTCGACGTTGCGTCGGCGGTAAACGCCCGTGGGAAGCAACTCGCCGGTGAGTGCGACCTCGTCGAACAGCTCCATATCGTAGACATCCACGGCCCACGTGAGCTTCTCCGAACGCCCGTCCACGCCGAGCTCCGCGTCGACGACATGCTCGGGAGACACGTCGGTGAGCAGAGCCGCGTCATAGTCATCGCCACCGAACAGGTCGCTGCGCGTCGGCTCGCGCCCGCTCATGCCGAGGCTCGCGTACGCGCCGACCGCGTCCGACGGCGCGTAGCGAACGCCGAGCTTGGGGTTCACGAACCCCCACACGCGCGGTGCGAACTCCTGGGAGCCCTTGTACGACAGCGAGGCGCGGCGCGCCTGCACGTCCGCGTAGGGGTGCCAACGGCCGTAGTCGCCGGCGGCTTTGACGAACGCGGACAGCTCCGTCTTGGTGCCTGTGTTCTTGTAGTCGCGCGCGCCGTCGGTGAACCGCCGATGCACGCGCTGGAACGCGTTCACGTGCACGCCGGGCGTGAGCGTCCAGCGCGGCGTGCGGGCGACGTAGCTGCCGAACGCGCCGACCAGGCCGCCGTTCAGGTCGTACTCCTGCATCGGCGACGCGGGATCCCAGTACGACTCGTTGACCGTGTACCAGCCGCGGCCGCCGTTCCAGTACACCGAGCCGCTGAATTCGTCGTCCTCGCCGACGTCGTGCGAGTACTGCACCTGCGCGACGTCCTGACCGAATTCGTCGCGCGCGTCGGGACCGAGCGGGTTCGCGGTCGGGGCGTTGGCGAGCACGTAGTCTTCGGTGGCGTAGAACGAGAGGTGCTGGTGTTCGCGTCCGGCGAGCCCGGTGAACCGCAGCGTCGAGTCATCTCCGAAGCGTGCGACGGACAGGAACGTCGACGCCTGCTCCACGTCAGAGTGGTCGCGAAAGCCGTCCGTCCGCGCGCCCGACGCGCGGAACGCCGCCCGCCAGCGGCCCATCGCGCCCGTCTGCGCGGCGACCGAAGCGCGAGCGGTGCCGAACGACCCGAAGCCGAAATTCAGCTCGCCGCCCGGCTGCTCGTCGAGCCCGATCGACTCGAAGTGAATCGCACCCGCGAACGAAGGTGTCCCCCCGGCCGCGGTCCCGACGCCGCGCTGGACCTGCACGCTCTCGACCGAAGAGCTGAAGTCCACGAGGTTGGAGAGGAAGACGCCCATGTCCTCCATGTCCGCGAGCGGCACGCCGTTGAGCGTGATGTCGAGGCGCGTCTGCTGGATGCCGCGCAGCGACAGGTAGCTGTACCCGGCGCCGAGCCCGGTATCGCCCCACGCCATCACGCCGGGCGTGTTCTGCAGCACGTAGGCGACCTCCTGCCCGTGGTACAGCGCGTCGAGGTCGTCGCGCGACAGCTCGGTTTTGGTGACCGGCGCCGTCGTATCGGCGCGAACGCCGGTCACAACGATCAGTTCGGGGGAGCGATCGTCGTCCGCGGGCTCCGCGTCGTCCGCGCGCGCAACGAGGGAAAAAATGACAGCCGTCGTCCACATCTCGCTTTCCTCCGCCGGGATCAACCGGATCAGGTTCTGCGGTGTGTTCTCAGGCCACCTGGCCACCCGCAGCGAGTGTCCCGCAGGTAACGCGTCCCCCCTTCCAGGACAGGTCGCGTTTGCTACACTGCGCCGCTGGAGAGTCCATGGAGCTCGTCACCACAACCGTGTTCCACCCCGGGGCAAACCCCGACGCGGTGTACCTCGATCAGATCGTGGTGGAGCCGAAGCTCGGACTCATCGCCGTGGCGGACGCGCCGGCGGGTGGAGACGACGGAAAAGCGGGCGTGCGAATCGCGCTCGAGGCGGTGAAGCGCCACGTCGAGCGCAACGTCGACATCCTCGACCGGTTCCGAGCCCACCCGGCAGCCGAGCTCCGCACCGCCATCCTGACGGTGATCGACGAGGCGTTCGGCCGCGCGGCCCAGGAGGTGTTCGCGTTCGCGCGCAGACGCAAGGGGCTCGTCGTCACGCTCGACCTCGTGCTCCTGCTCGATCACGAGGCGTTTATCGGCCACGTCGGCGACGGGCGCGTGTACCTGATACGCCGCGGCCTGGTGCACCAGCTCACTGTCGATCACTCGCAAGCGGACGAGGGTGAGGTGTTCGACGTCCTCGGCGGGGACGACAAGACCGAGGAGACCGCGGAGGCTCCAGCCCAGCAGGCCGGCGGACGCAGCTTCACCCGAGCACTCGGGCCCCTGCCGAGCGTGCGCGTGGAGTCGATGTGCATGGAGCTCGCACAGGAGGACCGCTTCATCGTGTGCGCGGCGCACCTCCACCGGAACGTCCCGGAGTCCGCGCTGCAGACCCTGTTCGTCGGCGAGGCGTTGGACGCGCTCGGCGCGGCGATCGGCCGCTACGCGGACAAGAAGCCGGCCATCGCAGCGGCCGCCCAGCTCGGCTCGGGCGACCCGTTCAAGGCCGACTCCGCGCGCACTCGCCTCGCGCTCCTGGCGCCGATGCCGCTGTTCGCGCACTGCTCAGAGCGTGAGCTGCGGTCCGTCGCGCAAGCCGCCCGGCCGCGCACCTTCGAGGCCGGCACCGTCCTGTTCACCGAGGGGGAGACCGGTGAGGAGCTGTTCCTGCTCGTCTCCGGCAAGGTGGCCGTGCAGCACCAGGGGAAGACGCTCGCCACGCTCGGCCCTGGAAGCAATTTCGGCGAGATGGCCATGCTGGATGACAAGACGCGGTCGGCTACAATCGTCGCGATCGAGCAGAGCGAGGCGATGACCGTCCACCGCGACGCGTTCTTCGCGATGTTGCGGGGCAACCCCGTGCTGGCGATGAAGATCCTGTGGAACATGCTTTTGAGGTTGTCTGCGAATTTGCGCGCAGCGAACGCAAAGCTCGCAATACTCCAAAAAAGCAACTGATAGCTCTTGGAGTTGGCGGTCTTCCAATGCTTTTGGCAGAAAAAAAATCTTTTCTGCTAGCCTCGGCGATCTGCTCGAAGCATATGGCGTTTCCGGCCGCTCGCGTCCGGAAATAATCTACAATCGCTAAGGAGATACCCATGTTGAACCGCTTCATTCGTGACGAGAACGGCGCCACCGCGATCGAGTACGGCCTCATCGCCGCCCTGATCGCCGTCGTCATCATCGCCGCGCTCACCCTGCTCGGCACCGCGATCTCCGAGAAGTTCTCGACCATCGCCGCATCCGTCAGCGCCGCCAGTTAGCGCCTGTCCGGTCGAGCGAAAGTTTTTCGACGCCCTTCTGCCGCCCATGGTACGCTCACGTACTGGGTTCACGCTCAGTTCAATGCTGCTTGAGCCAACCTCCGGCCGGAGTACCACCATGTTGAACACCTTCCTTGACGACGACAGAGGCGCGACCGCCATCGAGTACGGCCTGATCGCCGCGCTGATCGCCGTCGTCATCATCGCTGCCCTGACCCTGCTGGGAACCGCGATCTCCGGGAAGTTCAAGACGATCGCACAGTCCGTCAGCGCCGCGAGCTGAGCCGACCTCCCGCGGGGGACAGACGCCACCGGGTTCGCCCTGGCGGCGTTTTTCGTTTGGGGCATCCCAGGCAGCTTCGCACTTCTTCACATGAGGCTGCATCGGGGCTTCACACAGCGACGCGAGATTCATCGTGCAAGGAGGAACCATGTTCGGTTTCCTGTTCGGGACGATGTGTCTGTTCGGTTTCGCTGGCTTGATGAAGGCTTCTTTCCGGCACCACGCCCACGGCGCCTACGCCTACGGGCCCGGTGGCGGATGCCACGGCGGTCGCCACGGCCGCTGGGGAGGCCCGGGTGGGGGACGGGGTCGGCGCGGAGGCGGCTTCGCGTTCGACGAAGACGGGCCGCGCGGGGACGGGTTCGCGAAGGCGTTCGGGGAGATCCTGAAGCGCCGGCTGCGGATCGACGAGGACCAGGAGGGCCTCGTGGACCACGCGCTGATCGACCTGCGCGCGGCCGTGAAGGAGCTCGCGACCGTGATGAAGGACAGCCGCAAGAACCTCGCCGAGGCGTTCCGCGGCGAGAAGGTGGACGACGCGAGCCTCGCGGCGTCGTTCGGGCAGCACGACGAAGCGATCACCCGCGCGCGGCGCGACGTGGTGTCGGCGCTCAAGCAGGTCCACGCGGTGCTCACGCCCGAGCAGCGGGCCCAGGCGGCGGACTGGCTCGCGCAGGGCGACGCCCAGGGGTGGGTGTAGCCATGCGCGCGGTACGAATCCTGCTCGGTCTGTTCCTGCTCGGCGGCGCGTTCGTCGGCTTCGGTAGCGGCTTCGCGTCACTGCACCGCGGCGGATCGCACTGCGATCACAGCAAGGGCTGGGGTCACGGCACGAACGTCGAGTCCCCGGCTACCCCACAACCACCGTAGACTCCCCCCATGCCGATCCGCGCGCTCCTCATCGACGACGACACCCGCCTCGCGGAGCTGCTCAAGGGCTACCTCGCGCCGCACGAAGTGGTGTTGTCGCACGCTCCCGACGGAGCGCGCGGGCTCGCTGCAGCCGACTCGGGCGTGGACATCGTGGTGCTCGACGTGATGATGCCCGGACTCGACGGGCTCGACGTGTTGCGGCGCCTGCGCGCGAAGAGCGCGGTGCCCGTGATCATGCTCACCGCCCGCGGCGACGAGGCCGATCGCGTCGTCGGTCTGGAGCTCGGGGCCGACGACTACCTCGCGAAGCCCGTGTACCCGCGTGAGCTGCTCGCCCGGATCCGCGCGGTGCTGCGGCGAACCGCCCCGCGCGCGGTCGATCGGCGGCTGGTCGTCGGCGACCTCGAGGTCGACCCCGAGGGCCGGACGGCGAAGGTAGGCGGCGCAAACGTGCAGCTCACAGCGCTCGAATTCGACCTGCTGCTCGCGCTCGCCGAGCGGGCCGGTCGGGTCGTCCCCCGCGACGCGCTGTGGGAAGCCGCAGGTCGCGCCGACACCGTGGTGAACGAGCGCACCGTCGACGTCCACGTGTCGCACCTCCGCACAAAATTGGGCGACGACGCGAAGGACCCGAAGCGGCTGAAGACGATCCGCGGCTCCGGCTACGTGCTCGTCAAGGAGCCTGGATGAGGCCGCCGTGGGCACACCACAAGCACCGCCACCGCGGGCGACCGCCCCGGTTGTGGATGCTCGCCTTCGGCATCCGGCGACGGCTGGTGGGCTTCCTCCTGCTGGCCGTCGGAATTGGCACGGCTGGGACGCTCGGGTTTCACGCGGCGCTCGCACACGGCTACGGCGCCGGCGCGCTGATCGGGCTCGGGGTCGGGGTCCTTGTCGCGGTCTGGTTCGTGTCGTGGATGGCCACCTTTGTCATCGCGCGCCCGCTGCGGCACCTCGCGGAGGTGGCCGGCCAGATCCACGACGGGCGACTCCAAAGCCGCGACCAGCTCCCCACCGGACGCGACGAGGTCGGCGAGGTCGGCGACGCGCTGCGCGCCGTAACCGAGCGCGTCGCCAAGCAACTCGCCGATCAGCGCGCGCTGATGGCGGCGGTCAGCCACGAGCTCCGCAGCCCGCTGGGGCGCGCCCGCGTGTTGATCGAGATGCTCCGCGAGGGCAGCGCTCCGGCCTCGGCCCACGACGATCTGCAGGCCGAGATCGACGCGATGGACGGGCTCGTCGGCGACCTGCTCGCCGCAGCCCGCATCGACTTCGAGGCCGTGTCGCCCCAGCCACTCGACGCGCTGGACGTCGCGCGGCGGGCGGTCGAGTTGGCACACCTGCCGCCCGAGACCCTGCGCACGACGACCTCGCCGGGGTCGGTGCGCGCGGATCCCACGCTGATCGCCCGCGCCCTGTCGGGGCTGCTCGACAACGCGCGACGTTACGGCGCAAAAACGATCGCGCTGTCGGTCGCAGTGCACGGAGACCAGCTGCGGTTCGTGGTGGACGATGATGGTCCTGGCTTCGCGCCAGGCGACGAGGAGCACGCGTTTCAGCCGTTCTGGCGCGGGCCGACGGCGGACGGCTCGCCGGTCCCGCGCGGCGAGGGTCTGGGCCTCGCGCTCGTGCGCCAGATCGCGCAGGCGCACAGCGGAACCGCTGGCGCGGAGCGGCGTCCCGAGGGCGGCGCGCGGGTCTGGGTCGCGCTGCCTCGCTAATCGCGCGTCAGTAGGCGTCGGGCTGGTGTTCGGGAGCGGCCGCGAGGAACGCCGGGTGCCTGGCGCACGTCGCGACGATTCGCGCGATGGTGGGCCAGCGTTCGAGTGTGCCGCCCGTACGAAGGACCGCGCCGGCCTGAGGCACCAGCATGCACTCGACCGCGGTCGGTTCGTCGCCGTGGCCATACTCGCCCGCGTGCCCGTCGTTCAGCATCGCCTCGACCACGTCAAAGCCAATGTCCTGGAAGTGCCTCTTGAACGCGGTGCAACCCGCGGGATCGAGCTTCAGTACGTCAGCGAGGTAGCGCTCCACGCGAAGGTTTTGCAGCGGTTGGATCTCGCAGGCCACGTACAGGCACAGCGACCACACGCGCGCGCGCCCGGCGACGTCAGCCGGGAACAGCGGTGGATCGGCCCGCTTGCGATCGAGCAGGTCGAAGATCGCGAGCGACTGCGAGACGTGAACGTCACCGTCGACGAGCGTAGGGACCAGCTGCTGGGCGTTCACGGCGCGGTACGCGTCCGTCTGTTGGGCGCCGCCGTGGAGTGCGAGCGGCACGGCTTCGTAGGTGTAGGGCAGGCCCTTGAGCGCGAGCGCGATGCGGACACGGTGGGACGCGGAGCTGCGGAAGAAGCTGTAGAGACGCACGAGACCTCCGACGGACTCGTAACGTGCCCGCGACGGCCCGCAGCGGCTATGCAAGGACGATGAACACCCTCATCGTCGCCTCCCTCGTCGCCTGCACCGGCGCCCCCTCGGAAACCGAAACCGACGGCCCCGTCTACGACCCGAACCCGCCCACCACGCTCGGCGGTGATCGCCCCGCGGTCGTCGTGTTGCCCGCCGGTTACGACGTCGCCCAGACCTACCCGCTCGTCGTGCTGCTGCACGGGTATGGCGTGAACTCGACGATCCAGGACGCGATCTTCGCGCTCGGCCAGCGCACGGACGCGCTCGGCTTCATCCTGGTCAAGCCCGAGGGCACGGTCGACTCGCTCGGGAACCAGTTCTGGAACGCGACCCCCGAGTGCTGCGACTTCGGCAACACCGGCGTCGACGACGTCGCCTACCTCGGCGGGTTGCTCGACGAGGCGCGCACGCTGTACCCCGTCGAGCACGTCGCGCTTGTCGGCCACAGCAACGGCGGGTTCATGTCGTACCGCCTCGCGTGTGAGGTGCCCGATAAGCTCGATCGCATCGCGGTACTGGCCGGCGCCGTGTACAAAGACGAAGCCGACTGCGCAGGCACCACGCCCGTCTCGGTGCTGCACGTCCACGGCACGCTCGACGCGAGCGTCGCATACGCCTCCGACGCGACCCACGCGGGAGCGGAGGAGTCGGTCGGACGCTGGGTGACGAAGGCCGGCTGCGCGGGCTCTCCGACGGTCGCGGCGCGGAACTACCTCAACAGCCTGCCCGGGGACGAGACCACGGTGACCCAGTACGGCGGCTGCGCCGAAGACGTCGACGTGCAGCTGTGGAGCGCCGAGGGCGCCGACCACACCTTCCTCGGCAACAACGACGCGTTCAAGGACGACGTCGCGAACTGGCTCGTCACGCCGTAGTCGGCGACGACGCAGGCTTTTCAAATCCACCGACCCCTGGTACGCTCCGCCCATGAAACCTCTCCTGTTCGTACTCGCCCTCGCGGGCTGCTCCAACCCACCTCCCGAATGCGCTCCGCGCGGCGAGGCCTACGTCATCTGCTCGGACGATCAGGTCTGGGAGTGCCCGGCGGGCCCGGCGGACGTGGTCGCGTTCAACGTCGGCGTCGACGAAGACTGCAACGGCCAGGCCGACCCGATGACGTGCCTGCTCGAAGCGGAATACCAATTCATCGAGATGACACTCCAGATCGACTGCGCCGGGGCCGATCAGGTATGCGTCGAGGACAGCGGCGGAACCGGTCCCTCCACCGCGACGTGTGAAGACCCTCCGTGATTCGGCGGCCGCCGCAGCTCCTCGGCCTGCTCCTGATCGGGTGCACGGGGGGCGAAAGCCCTGCCGAGACCGATGACACGCCGGTGACCGACTTCGGCGGCGTCGTGGTGCCGCTGGCAGACGACTGCGCGGGGATCGCGGGCCTGTCCGGGCAGGCGCTGCTGGACCACCGCTCGGACGGCTACACCACGACCCTCAGCTACGTCACGGCCGACGCCCAGTACGTCGACCCCACCGCGCTCACCGTCGCCGTCACCTGGCCCGCGTCACCCGAGGCGACCTGCTACCCCGCCTGGGACGAGGCCCCGCTTTACACCGCCACCGAGCGCGTCGGCATCCACGGGCTCACCCTGAATGTCACCACCGCCGACGGCCACTTCACCGAGTCGCTCGACGCGACCGCCTGGTTCATCTCGTACAACGGCACGCCGGGGTCCGCCTATGTCGCCGGCGTGACCCGGTTCGAAGGGCTCCACGGCGACTGGGTCCCGTTCCCCGAGTACGGCGACGGCACCGGCACCACGATGGACTTCGTGGTGGTGCTGCCCGCGCCACCCGCCGAGACCATCCAGGGGTCGGTCGACATGGGCGGCATTCCGTTGGACCGCATGGAGGCCGGCGTGTTCGGCAGCCGCTTCGCCGTGGCGACCTGGCCGCACTAGCCGCTACGCCACGCCGGGCCAACGCAGCGTGAACCGGGCGCCACCGAGCGGCGACGTGCCGACCGTGGCGGCGCCGCCGTGGTGGGCGAGGATTCGCTGGACGATGGCGAGGCCGAGCCCGACGCCGCCGAAGCGGCGGTTGCGGCTCGTGTCCGAGGTCACGAACGGCTCGAAGATCCGCTCGCGCTGGGACTCCGGCACCCCTGGACCGTCGTCGTCGACGTGGACGAGGACAGCGCTCCCGTCGCGCTCGACGCGCACCTCGACGCGGGACTTCGCGTGGCGCTGGGCGTTGGTGACGAGGTTCTCGACCGCGCGCTGGAACCCCCGCCGTTGGCCGATCACCGAGCCATCCGCGAGCACGGCCGACAGCGCGACATCAGGCCGCATCGGCGCGAGACGGTCGACGAGGTCTTCGATCACCGGCCCCACAACGAAGGCTTCGGTCGTGGGCGTAGGTGTCTCGACGTCGTAGCGCAGGTACGCGAGGAGCTCGTCGACGAGGCCGTCCAGTTCGGTCAGATCGTCATCCACCGAGCCAACGAGCTTCTCGCGGACCGCCGGTTCGTCCGCGTCGCGCAGGGCCTCGAGCTGGAACCGGATTCGCGCGTGCGGCGTGCGCAGCTCGTGGCTGACGGCCTGGAACAGCTGCCGTTGGTCGCGCAGCAGGCGCTCCACCTTCTCGGCCATCCCGTTCATTCCCGCGGCGAGGGGCGCCACCGCGCTTCCCTCGGGCACCTCGGCGCGGGCGGCCAACTCCCCGCGTCCAAGGCGCGCGACCGTGTCCTCCAAGGCGCGCAGATCGCGTACGAGCGGCCGGGCGAGCGCGTACCCGACGCCCGCCACGACCCCCACCACCGCGAGCAGCTGCGCGACGAACGCGATCCACCCGAACGGGCCCAACGGCGGCCCGGGCGGCGCGTCCACGAGCAGCAGGCGGCCATCGTCGAGCGGGTAGGCGTGCGGCATCGGCGGGTGGACGGGGCCCGGCGGCGGCTCCACGATGCGCAGCGGCACGCCGTGGCTCTCCTCCATCGCGAACAGCGCGTCCCGGCGCGCCTCGGGCGGCAGCGCGTTCAGCTGCGTCACGAGCTCGTCTGCGTGCCGCTCGACCCGCTCGACGGCGCCGCGCCGACCGCCGGACACCACCTGCAGCGCGAACCCCGCGCTCGCCACCGCGTGGGACGCCGCGACGGCGATCAACACGCCCGCGAACAGCCTCAGAAACAGCGGCCTCACGGGTCCCTCACGAGCAGGTATCCGGTGCCGCGCACCGACTTGAGGATCTGCGGCGGCTTCTCGGTGTCACCGAGCTTCTTTCGGAGCCGCGACACGCGCAGATCGATGGAGCGGTCGACGCCGTCCCACGGCACACCGCGCACGTCGACGTACAGCTGATCGCGCTCGATCACGTCGCCCGCGTGGTTCCCGAGGTACCACAGCAGCTCGAATTCCGCCGTGGTGAGGTCGAGCGGGTGGCCGCGGTAGACCGCGGTTCGGTTGCTCGCGTCGAGCACGAGCGCGCCCAGCACGACGCGACGCTCACCTTCGGCAGGGGCGCTGGTCCGCCGCAGCAGCGACTTCAGGCGCGCGAGCAGCACCCGCGGCCGCACCGGCTTGGCCATGTAGTCGTCCGCGCCCACCTCGAGGCCGACGATCTCGTCGAGATCATCGCCGCGCGCGGTGAGCATCAACACCGCGCCGCGGTAGTCCTGGCGCACCTCGCGGCACACCGCGAGGCCGTCTTTTCCAGGCAACATCAGGTCGAGGATGACGGCGTCCGGCGCCTCCTGACGGATGCGTTCGACCGCGCGATCACCGCGCTCCTCGACCGTGACCTGAAAGCCGTTGGCCGTAAGGAACTCGGCGACGAGCCGCGCGAGCTTGACGTCGTCCTCAACCACCAGCACCCGACCGAGCGCGTCCATGTGGCCTCCATCAACAGTCTAAGACGACGTCGGGGGGCCGTTCGTCGCGAATTTGAATCGGATCGTATCCGTCCGTCACTCCCGGACACACACCGATTCGCAATCGCAGCGGAAACACCGCCGCCACCGCTCTAGGTTCTTCGTGTCGATGCCATCCGGCGCCGACGCCACCCGGAGCAACCATGCGATTGTACGTCACGGTCCCCCTCGCCTTGCTGCTGGCGACGGCCTGCGCGTCGACAGACAGTGTTTCCGCCGAAGACGCGCTGCTGCAGAGCGCCATCGCCGGCGAAGAAGAGT
Source organism: Pseudomonadota bacterium (assembly GCA_947505245.1). Taxonomy (GTDB): domain Bacteria; phylum Myxococcota_A; class UBA796; order UBA796; genus SYKL01. Next base: position 19,604 of record CANNIZ010000001.1, read on the forward strand.
CCCTGTCCCGCGACAACTTCGCGATGAACGAAGACGCGCCGCAGCCCCTGTTTCGCGAGTGCGACGCGCAGCGCGACTACGACAAGCTGTTCGAAGAGATGGACGCCAACGCGAGCGGCAGCCTCGAAGAGGGCGAGCGCGACGACGTGCAGGCGCACCACCCGCCCCCGTTCGCGCCCGGCCCCTGGCAGATGATCGCGTTCGTGTACGACACCGACCAGTCCGGCGACCTCGACGAGGCCGAGCGCGCCGTGATCCTGGAGGACTTCTCGGCGCGGTGCGAGTCGCTGCACGACAAGCTGCTCGCCGAGTTCGACGCGGACGGCTCCGGCGACCTCGACGACACCGAGCTCGCTGCCGCGAAGCAGGCGCTGGACGAACGCCGCCCGGACGGCCCGCCCCCCGAAGGCCCGCCGCCTGACAGCGGCGACACCAGCCGCCCCGAAGGCCCTCCGATGGGCCCGCCGCCCGAAGGCGAGATCCCGCCTCCGTTCCTTTCGTTCGACACCAACGGCGACGGGACGCTGTCGGAGACCGAGTTCGCCGTGCTCCAAGCCGACGTCCGCGCGCACATCCGCAACGGCGATCCGCCGCCTCCGCCCCCGGGCGCGCCCGAACACCCGTAGGTCTGACTGGCGACCGGCCCGCGTCGGCATAGACTCCCGAGCGACTCGGAGTCTCCCATGCGCGCGCTGTCCCTTTGCCTCTCCCTGCTCGTCGGCTGCCCGGCATCCGACGCCGACACGTCCGTCGATACGAACCCCGCTGACACCGATCCAGTCGTGCTCTCCGACGAGACCAACCGCGACGGCGAGTGCGTGTTCAACCGCGAGTGCCCGGCCGACCAGCGCTGCGACTGCGTCGACTACGTGTGCGCCTGCGACGACGGTGCCCGCGGCACGGGCCAGAACGGCGTCGACACCTGCACCGTCGGCGGCGACTGCGCCTCGTCGCTGTGTGTCGAGGGTTCGGGTGCGGACTTCTACTGCACCGACGAATGTGTAAACAACGACGACTGCGAGGCGGCTCTTCCCGAGTGCCTCGACGTCGCGTTCATCGGCCGCATCTGCGTCCGCTCAGGGGGCTGACTTGTACCTCGCCGCCGCCATCCAGCTCACGTCCACGTCCCGGGAAGACGAGAACCTCGCGTCCGCCGCCGCCCTGATCGGGCGCGCCGCCAACGCGGGCGCGTCGCTCGTCGCTACGCCCGAGAACACCAACTTCCTCGGCCCCCACGTCGACAAAGTCGCCCGCGCCGAGCCGATCGGCGGGCGCGTCACCACCTTCTTCGCAGACCTCGCACGCAAGCACAAGCTGCACGTGCTGCTCGGCGGCCACAACGAGAAGGCTCCGGACACGACCCGTTGTTACAACACGGCCGTGCTGTTCGGGCCCGACGGCGACGTGCTCGGCAGCTACCGCAAGATCCACCTGTTCGACGTGGACGTGTCCGCCGACGTGCGCTTCAAAGAGTCCGACACCTGCGCGCCCGGCGGAGACCCGGTCGTGGTGAAGACCGCGCTCGGCGTGATCGGCCTGTCGATCTGCTACGACCTGCGCTTCGGCGAGCTGTACCGCAAGCTCGTAGCGATGGGCGCCGAGGTGATCGCCATCCCGTCCGCGTTCACCGCCACGACCGGAAAGGACCACTGGGAGCCGCTGATCCGCGCGCGCGCGATCGAGTGCCAGAGCTATGTGATCGCGCCCGGGCAGAGCGGGCTCCACGACGACAACGGTCTCCGCAACAGCCACGGCCACAGCATGATCGTCGACCCGTGGGGCCTCGTGGTCGCGCGAGCGAGCGACGGCCCCAACCTCGCCCTCGCGGAGATCGACCTCGAGCGCGTCCGCAAGGTGCGCCAGGGCATCCCCATGGCGCAACACCGCCGCCTGCCGGGCTGACGCAGGCCGCGCGGACTCACTCGCCGAGCAGCACCTTTCCGTCGCCCATGACGAGGTACGTGAACCCCATCGCGTCAAGCGTCGACCACGCGACGAGCTTGTCGCCGGCCGGCTTGTAGTGCTCGATGCGACCGATCGGCTCGCCGGTGCGCGCGCGCTCGAGAAGATCGACGTACGGGAACGGCTTCGGCTCCTCCTGGTACACCTTCAGGTGGCTCGAAGCGACGATCTGCCCGTTCTTGTCGACCAGGTAGGCGTCCACCGGCGCCCGCAGGTTCGGAGGATCGATCAGCGTGGAGAGGATGTGCGCGATGCCGACGTCGAGCGCGGCGAGGCCGATCGGCTTGCCATCGGGCCCATACAGTCGCCGGGTGCAGGTTACGAGCAGCCCCATGCCGCTCTCGTCGAGGGCGGCCGAGAACCAGTACGGGCCGTCCTGCTGCATTCCCTCCGCGTACCAGTCCGTCTTGATCGGGTCGTAGCCCGCGGGGTAGCGCCACACCGCCGGCAGCGAGACGATCACGCCTTCCTGGGTGACCACGTACGTCCACAACGCCGGCGCGCCGTCCTTCCGCACGACGTTCTGGGCAGCGCCGTCCGACAGCGACGCGTGATCCGGCAGGCTGCGCTTGATCGTCTGCCAGAGGATTGGCTGAAGGCCGACCACCTGCGCCATGCGCCCCGAGATCGTGGCCGGGTCCAGGCCTGGGGACAGCAACACGTCCGGCGTCGAGAACGCGACCCGTTCGGACTGGTAATACGAGGAGGGCGCGAGATCGGCGGGGCCCCGGCCGGCGGCGATGTCGTCCGGCAGCCAATACGGCTGCGGCTGCTGGGGTTGCGACAGCGCCACCTGCGAAGCCTGGGCGAGGCCCTCCAACAGAGCTTCGTACCGAGTGAATTCGGTGTCGATCCGATGCGCGTGCCGGCCGACCGCTCCGATGAACGCCTGCAGCGCCTGCTCGTGCTCTTCGGCTGCGATCCGCTGAGCTTCGGCGACCTGCTGCACCGCCGCCAGCGCGCCAAACGCGCCCACGACCATGAGCAACACGAGCCCGAAGCCGATGGACAACACCACCTCGCGGTGATGGCTGACCCACCGCGTGAGGAGTTGCAGGCCGCGATCGGGTGCCGCCTTGACGGCCTCGTCGCGCAGGAACCGCCGAACGTCGTCCGCCAGCGCCTCGACGTCCTTGTACCGATCCTTCGGTTCGTACGCGGTCGCCTTCTTCACGATGCCGACGAGCTCGCGCGGGATCCGCTCATTTGGCGAAAGATGCGTGAGCAGCTCCATCTTTCCGTGCGCCGCCTTGACGAGCACGGCCGGGCCCGTGGGACCGACGTACGCGCGCCGCAGGGAGACCATCTCGAACAGCAGCAGCCCGAGCGCGAATTGGTCGCTCGCCGACGTGAGGTCCGGGTTCCGGCCCTGCGCCTGCTCGGGCGACATGTACGACGGCGTCCCCACGGCCGCCCCGATGGTGGTGAGCGACGCGCGCGCCGGTTCGGGCGCCTCGGCCGGTGACATCGACGACTCGTCGACCGGAAGCTCGCCGCCGCCCACGAGCTTGGCGATGCCCCAGTCCATCACGATCACTTCGTGGAACGGCCCGATCATGACGTTGTCGGGCTTCAAGTCGCGATGGATCACGCCGCGGCTGTGGGCGTAGTGCATGGCGTTGCAGATCTGCAGGAACACGTCCAGGCGCGCGGGAAGGTCGTGTTCAGCGTCCGGGCGCTTCTGCTGATCGTAGAACACGCGCGCTTCGGTGAGGAATTCCGCCAGGGTGCGGCCGCGCACGAGCTTCATCGAATACGCCGGCAGGCCGTCTTCCGACGTCTCGAACGAGTACACCGGCACGATCGACGGGTGGTCGAGCTGGGCCGTGATCTGCACCTCGGTCTGGAACCGCGCGTTTCCTACCTTGTGACGCGCATACCGCGAGATCATCTTCTTGATCGCGACGTTGCGGTTGAGCGTCTCGTCGCGCGCGATGTGGACCTCGCCCATCGCGCCTTTGCCGAGCAGACCGAGGTAACGATGCCGCGGGGCCGACGTGGTGGGGAGTGCTATCTGCCGGTCGTCGGGCCCGGGCTCGGACAGCGTCACCGACACGTCCACCGAGGATAGGGCGTCGCGCAGGCCCACAGCGGACAATCGACCGGACACGTGGAGCCACGAGATGAACTCGGTAGGCTCCTGCGGCAGCCCCGTGGCGGCGTACTCGACCACGAGGCCATCGAGTTGGGGGTGGACTTCGGGGGGCAGCAGTGCGCGCAGGCGGTCTTTGTTCATCGGGCCGGGAGTCTACGCCCTACGCGGACCGCGCACCACCGACCCGCGACGACGACGCACCATCAACGCGAGCGCGAGCCCAAACAGTCCCGTCCCGGACGTCCCACCCGGGGCACAACCGCAGGCCTCGCCGAGGGGCGGCTCGATCGCCGTGTCCACGAGGCTGTCGTACGGCCGGTCGGACTCGACCTCGGTGTCGACCACGGACGTGTCGGTGTCTGCTCCAGTGTCGGTGTCCCCGGTGTCCACCACGTCGAGGGTCGACGGGTCGCAGTCGTCGTCGATCCCGTTGTCCACCACCTCACCGGCCGCCGGGTTCGTCTCGGGGTCGGTGTCGTCGCAGTCGGTCGACTCGTGCACCCACGTCGTGGACGTGTCCGCTCCGCCGCAGATCCACAGGCCAAGCGCGACCATGGCGACTCCGGTGGGCGTGAGGGCCGCCCACCGGCAGCTTACCGCATCGTTCGACGGTTCGCGCGACGTCGCGCGGCGACCAGCAGCGCGCCCACCACCCAGACGCCAGAGACCGCTGGCGCGGCGCGACAACCACACGCCTCACCGATCAGCGGGGCGACGTCCGTGTCGACGAGGTCCGAGTCGAACGGGCGGTCCGACGCGACGCCGGAGTCGGTGTCGGTCACGGCCGTGTCGGTGTCCGGCGTGTCCGAGGTGGTCGGGTCGCAGTCGTCGTCCACGCCATTGCCGAGGATCTCCTCGATGCGGGGGTTCACGTCGGGGTCGGAGTCGTCACAGTCGTCGCCGTTGGTGACGTACTCGGCGCCCGGCGATGCACAACCTGTGCGGGGCACGGCCGCCGCGTCGCCGTAGCCGTCGCCGTCAACGTCGGGCCACCAGTCGCGCTCGACCGCCTCATCCACGGTGCCGTCGCAATTGTCGTCGACGCCGTTCGCGCAGAGCTCGAGCGCGTTCGGGTTGACGTTGGAGTCCTTGTCGTCGCAGTCCGTCGCCGACCCGAGATCGGTGTACCCATCGGGCTGTATGCAGGCGTCGAACGCGCTCTTGGCGTCACCGTACCCGTCGCTGTCGCGATCCGCATACCAGTTGGTCGTATCCGGCGGGGGCCCGTTTGGATCGGCATCATCGGCGCCGCCGTCACAGTCGTCGTCGCCCGGGCGACACGTCTCGTCTGCGCTCGGGTTCACGGTCTTGTCGCCGTCGTTACAGTCACCGCCCTGGTTGATGAACCCCGTCGGGGCGGCACACGCCACCACGGACACCGTGTCGTCGCCGACCCCGTCCTTGTCGACGTCCGCGTACCAGGTGAGCACCCCCGTCGCGTAGGTGTCGTCGACGGTGCCGCTGCAATCGTCATCGATCCCGTTGCAGACCTCCTTGGTGAGGTGCGAGACACCCGCGTTCAAGGGCGCACAGTCGGTGACGTCCGCCTCGGTGTCATTGTCATCGTCGGGGTCGACACAATCGGGGGTCTTGTCGAGGTCGTTGTCCGAAAACGAATCCACCAGGCTCGAATTGCAGTTGCTGTCGATCAGGTCACACGCCTCGACCGCGCTCGTAAAGATCGCTTTGTTCGTGTCGTTACAGTCGGTCACGTCCGGGTCGCCGTCGTTGTCGTCGTCAAGGTCGACGCAGTCCGCCTTTGTGTCGAGGTCGAAATCCGGGAACCCGTCCACGAAGTCGCCGTTGCAGTTGCTGTCGACGGTGTCACACACCTCGACCGCGCCAGGAAAGATCGTGTTGTCCAACGACTTGCAGTCGACGGTGTCGAGCGAGCCGTCGCCGTCGTCATCCACGTCCACGCAGTCGGGCTGCGTGTCGCCATCGGTGTTCGCGAAGCCCTCGATCAGGTTCTTGTCGCAGTCCTGATCGATCAGGTCGCAGATCTCGAGCGCGTTGGGGTACACGGCCTTGTCGAGGGGCGCGCAGTCCGCGGTGTCGAGCGAGCCGTCGCCGTCGTCGTCCAGATCGACGCAGTCCGCGAGTCCGTCCATATCGCTGTCCACGTCCAGGCCGTCGGACTTCGAGCCGTCACAGTTGCTGTCGATATCGTCGCACGCAGACTCCACGGCGCCCGGGTGGATGGCCGCGACCAGCGGACCACAGTCTCCGACGTCGGGATACCCGTCGTTGTCGTCGTCCGCATCCGCGCAATCAGGCTGCAGATCGCCGTCCGTGTTCAGGAACGATTCGACGAGGTTGCCGTCACAGTCCTGGTCGATCAGGTCGCAGACCTCGAGCGCGAGCGGCGAAATCGCCTTGTCGAGGGGTGCGCAGTCGACCGTGTCCGGGGAGCCATCTCCGTCATCGTCGAGGTCGACGCAGTTCGGGAACGCGTCCGCGTCGGTGTTCGTGAACCCGTCGACGAGGTCACCGTCGCAGTCGTTATCCACGCTGTCACACTGCTCGACAGCGAACCTCGAGAACGCGATGTCGAAGTCGTTGCAGTCCGAGGTGTCGAGATCACCGTCGTTGTCATCGTCCGGGTCGATGCAGTCGGGCGTATTGTCGACGTCGAAGTCGGCGAACGCCTCGAGCAGGTTTCCATCGCAGTCCTGGTCGATGGCGTCACAGAGCTCGGTCGCGCCGGGGTGCACCGCCGCGTTCCCATCGTTGCAGTCCTGTGGCGGCGCGTACCCGTCTCCGTCCAGGTCCTCACAGGCGTCGCCGATTCGGTTCCCGTCGAGGTCGGTCTGCGCGACATTCGAAACCGCAACGCAGTTGTCGCGGGCGTCGGGGACGGTGTCCAGGTCGGTGTCCTTGTCGTCGATGGTGACGGTGACCCAATCGAAATTGCACTCAAAGCGCGCGTTGTACGAATACAGCCCGACGCGTCCACCCGTCGTGATGCGGTCCGCAGCGCTGTCCGTAAACGTGCCGGTGTAGTCGTTGCTGCCGTCGTCATTCGCGTCGACCGCATACGCGATGGTAACTGGCGTGCTTCCGCTCACCACGACCCGCATCGTGGCCCACTGGAGGTCCGGGATGGTGTTCGCGATGGCGCCGATCTCGACGGCGTTGCCGCTGCGCACGCGGTACAGGCGAATGCCGGAGGCGTCGCGGTGGGAGCCCGACCCGGTATTCGGAGCATCGTCGTTCGACGTGAAGAACACGTAATAGTCGCGGGGCGACTGCCAGCGCACGATCATCCCGCAGGTGTCGGCGTAGTTGAAGCCATCGTCCTCATCGATGTAGATGCGCGACTTGACCGTGACGTCGCGCCACTCGCGCCCCGTGTACGTGAGGAAGTCGTCCACGTAGCCTGCCGTGCCGTAACCCCACGAACTGCCGCTGAAATCCGCCGCTGGCTCGAGCGTATCGGTCGTGGGGGAGCTGCCGTCGCACTGCCAGCCGTCCGTCGTCCCGGCCGCCCAGGGGCCCGAGTGGCCCGTGTACGTACGCGAAAGGCCAGCGAACGGGTCGTTGTTGACGCTGAAATTGTCGTTCACTTCGACAAGGGGCGCGGCGTTCGCGAGCGACGCGAGATGGATCAACAGCGGGGTCGTAAACATGTCCCACGCTAACCCGGCACGACGCGCCCCGAGAACACGCGCGTAGCGGGACATGTTGCGGTAAACTGCGTTCGGGGGCGAGCGTGCGGCGCGACGCCACTCCCGGGGGCCCGATGTTGACGGTGGCATTACTTGGGTTCAACGCGGCATTCGGCGCTACCGTCACTGACATGGATCAGGGCTTCGGCACCACCCCCATCGCGGCGTACTCGGGGACGGTCACCAACCAGAACGGCCACTCAGGGGCCTGGACGACCGGGTACCCGGCGGACACCTGGACGCTGCCGAGCAACGGCTGGGTCCACGCGCTGACGGACGACGGCGGAGGGACGTGGGGCGGCACCGGCCACGCCGTTGACAACCACCTGACGTACGCGGGGCGAGAGTGGCGCAACCTTACGCTGACCACGTTCATTTGGATGGACGACGAGGGGAACAACGGCGCGAGCGAGGACACCATCGGCCTTGTGTTTCGCTGGACCGACTCGTCGAATTTCTACCTGGCCTACATGACGACGGACGATGGACCGGGTGTGGGCGACGGCAGCGTTGAACGCAACGGCATCTCGGGCACCCACCTGTACAAGGTCGTCGGTGGCATTGCGACCGAGATTGGCTCCTCCGCCGTCACGTACCAGCTCGGCAATTCACGCGGATTCCGCGTCTCAGCCGTGGGCAGCGCGATCGACGTCTACGTCAGCAACAACGACGCCACCTTCACGGGCGGCGAGAAGGTCATCTCAGTCACGGATACGTCCCTATCGACCAACGGGCGCATCGGCCTGTACTGCTACGAATCGGGAAGCAGCCGCTGCAATTTCGACTCGGTGAAGGTCGAGATCGACAACAAAGACACCGACTCGGACGGGGTGTTCGACGCCCGCGACAACTGCGTTTCGGTGTCCAACGCCACCCAGACCGACACGGACAACGACCGCATCGGTGACGCCTGCGAAGACAGCGACGGCGACGGCGATCCAGACCCGACCGACTGCGACGACGCGAACAACACGATCTTCACCGGCGCGGTCGAGGTCTGCGACGGCGTCGATCAAGACTGCGACGGCAACCTCGTCGAGACGTTCGCGAACTTCGACGGGGACACGCAACCGGACTGCTTCGACACCGACGACGACAACGACCTGTCCCCCGACGCCGCGGATTGCAACGACGCGAACAACAAGATCTACCCGGGGGCGCCCGAGTCCTGTGACGCCATCGACTCCGACTGTGACGGGGACTTCGTCGACGGAGCGCCGAACTTTGACGGCGACACCCAGCCCGACTGCACGGACCTCGACGACGACAACGACGGTGATCTCGACACCACCGACTGCAACGACGCCGACGCCACCATCAACAAGGCCGCCGCCGAGGTCTGCGACGGTATCGATCAGGACTGCGACGGCAACCTCGTCGAAACCTTCTCGAATTTCGACGGCGACGCCCAGCCCGACTGCTTCGATCTCGACGACGACAACGACACCGACCCCGACACCACCGACTGCAATGACGCCAACGCCGCGATCTCGACGAAGGCCACCGAGATCTGCGACGCCATCGACCAGGACTGCGACGGCAACATCGTCGAGGCGTTCACGAATTTCGACGGGGACACGCAGCCCGACTGCATCGATACCGACGACGACAACGACCTCGATCCCGACGCGACCGACTGCGACGACGCCAACAAGACCATCTACACGGGCGCGACCGAGAGCGCGTGCGACACCATCGACAGCAACTGCAACGGATCGATCCTGGACGGCAACGGCACGTTGGACACCGATCTGGACGGCACGTTCGACTGCAACGACCTCGACGACGACGATGACCTGACCCCAGACCTGTCGGACTGCGCCCCGCTGGACAAGAACGTGCATCCCGGCGCCACCGACGTCTGCGACCTGATCGATCAGGACTGCGACGGCAACCTCGTCGAGGCGTTCACGAACACCGACGGCGACACCCTACCGGACTGCGTCGACGTCGATGACGACGGCGATGGCTCGCTCGACGGCGCGGACTGCCAGCCGCTGAACAAGGCGGTCTTCCCCGGCGCCATCGAGGCGTGCGACCTGATCGATAGCAATTGCGACACGAGCTACGTCGATGGCTTCCCGAATTTCGACGCGGACGCCGAGCCCGACTGCACCGACGCCGACGACGACAATGACGGCAGCCTCGACACGCCCGACTGCAATGACGCCGACAAGACGATCTTCCCCGGTGCCACCGAGCTCTGCGACGGCATCGACAGCAATTGCAACAGCAGCCTCGTGGACGCGTTCTTGGACAGCGACGCCGATCTCGCTCCGGACTGCACCGATCTTGACGACGACAACGACACCGAACCCGACGTGAACGACTGCGCTCCGCTGAACGCCAGCGTGAATCACGCGGCGACGGAGACCTGCAACAGCGTGGATGACGACTGCAGCGGAGTGATCGACGACTCCTACGCGCAGGGAGCCAAGACCTGGTACCTCGACGACGACAAGGACGGCTACGGCCTGACGGGCAGCTCCGTCATCGCGTGCGCGTCCCCTGTCGGGTACGCCGGCAAGGGAGCCGACTGCGACGATACCCGGGCGGCCACGAACCCGGTCGGCGTCGAGACCTGCGACCAAGGCGACGAGGACTGCGACGGCGGCGACGGCGACAATGACCCCGACGGCCCTCCCGTCGACGCGCAGAGCTGGTACTTCGACGGCGACAGCGACACCTACGGCGACCTTGCAAACGCGACGATCGCGTGTGTACAGCCGGACCTGTACACGGACGAGTTCAGCGCGATCGACTGTGACGACACGAATTCCGAGGCCAACCCGGCGATGCAGGAGGTCTGCAACAACGGTGTGGACGACAACTGCGATGGGACGGTGGACGATGACGCAGGCGACCTGCCGTGGTGGCCTGACGTCGACGGCGATGGCTTCGGCGACGCGAACACCGCGTCGGTCGTCGACTGCGCGCCGCCCGGCACCGGCTTCGTGACGAACGGCGACGACTGCGACGACACGTCCGAGGACGTGAACCCCGACCAGCTCGAGCAGGCCGGCAACGGACGCGACGACGACTGCGACCCGACCACCCCCGACGAGGTCGACACCGACACGGGGCTCGTGGACACGGACGACACCGACCTTCCAAACGATACCGACGGGCGGCCCTTTGAGACCGATGTCATCGACACCGGCCTGCCTGCGATCATCGGCGAGGGCTGTGACTGTCGGCACGCCACCACCGCGCCGTGGGGCGCCCTCGCGCTGCTCGCGGGGCTCCTGGCGCGGCGCAAGGCGCTACGGTCGAACTGAAGCCCTTCGGCGACGGCGCGCAAACATCAACGCGAGTACCGCGCCGAGCGCGCCCGGACCGCGCGCGCTCACGCACCCGAAGCCGAGGTCTTCCAGGGGCTCGGGCGTGGGGTGGTCGCCGTGTCCGACGTCGAGCGCGTCGATCAGCCCATCGCCATCGGCGTCGCCCTGCTCAGCGCCATCGACCACACCGTCGCCATCGCTGTCCGTGTCCAATCGGTCAGGAATCCCGTCACCGTCCGTATCGTCCGAGCTCTCTTCGGAGGACAAAACCCCGTCGTTGTCGTCGTCGGCGTCGTCCGCGTCGATCCACCCGTCCCCGTCGCTGTCGGTAGGGTTCGTCATCAAACCGAGCTCGGCCGCGTCGTCAACGCCATCCCCGTCGCTGTCCGCGAGGGTGGGGTCCAACCCCAGCGCATCCTCGAGACCGTCGGAGAGGCCGTCCCCGTCGCTATCGCTGTCGGGGTCACCGGGGTCTATGCCGTCACAGTCCTGGTCGATGCCATCGCCCGGGATCTCCAGCGCGTCGGGGTTGACGCTCGCGAGATCGTCGTCGCAATCACCAAACTGGCCGGCGTAGCCCGCAGGCCGCGAGCACGCCTGGGTCGCGTCGTTTGCCCAACCCCAAGAGTCACCGTCGCTGTCGACGTAGTAGGTGGACGTCAAGGCGTCTTCGTCGTCCGTACCGTCGCAGTCTTCGTCGACGCCATCGCAAAGATCGATGTGACCGGGCACGATAGCGGGGTTGTTGTCGTTGCAGTCGCCTGAAACCTGGGTGTACGTCGCTCCGCCATTCGGCGAGCACACCGACGCGAAGCTCACGCCATAGCCGTCATGGTCGAGGTCGTTGTACCAGGGGCCGTCCACCGCGTCGGTGTCGATGACCGCGTCGCAGTCGTTGTCCCGTCCGTCGCACGTCTCGTCGGCCCCCGGGTAGATCACGGCGTCATTGTCGACGCAGTCGTCGTTGCGCCAGACGGTGCCTGCGGGCGCCTTGCAGTTCGTGGTGACGGCGACGCCGTTCTCGCCGTGACCGTCGCCGTCCAGGTCCCGGTACCACGGGACGGAGACGACGCCGTTGTCGTCGAAGCTGTCGCAGTCGTCGTCGCGGCCGTTGCACTGCTCAGGCGCACCTGGACGGACGTTCGGGTCCGTGTCGTCGCAGTCGATCGCGTTCGGCGCCCCGTCGCGGTCGAAGTCGTTACAGCCGAGCAGGCCGTTGTCGACGTCGTTGTCACAGTTCTGGTCGCGCCCGTCGCACACCTCGATGGCGCCTGGGTTCACGTCCGCCCGCGTCTCGTCACAGTCAACGCCGCTGCCGTAGCCGTCTCCGTCCGGGTCCGCGTCGCACGCATCGCCGACGCCGTCGGCGTCGGTGTCCCTCTGGCTGACGTTGGACGCGAACGGGCAGTTGTCCAAGGCGTCAAAGACGGAGTCGCCGTCGATGTCGTCACACGCGTCGCCCTTTCCGTTGCTGTTGCTGTCGAACTGCGTCGGGTTGGCGTTCATCGGGCAGTTGTCTGCACCATCGACAAACCCGTCGCCGTCGTCATCGTCATCGCACGCGTCACCGAGAGAGTCAAAGTCGATGTCCGACTGCGATTTGTTCGCGACAAACGGGCAATTGTCCGACGTGTCCGAGACGGTGTCGCCGTCGTCATCGGGGTCGCAGACGTCGCCCTTGCCGTCCGAATCGAGGTCTGCCTGGTTGAGGTTGCTCACGAGGCCGCAATTGTCCACGCCGTCCTTCAGCGTGTCCCCGTCGGTGTCCGCGATCAGGCGGTTGGTGCCGTCGATCAGCTCCTTTTCGTCGAACGCACCGTCAGCGTCAGGGTCGTCGCACGCGTCGCCCTTGCCGTTGTTGTCGAAGTCGGCCTGGGTCGGGTTTCGCGTGGCGACACAGTTGTCGCTGATGTCGGCAACGAGGTCGCCGTCGGCGTCGTTCTGGGACACGACGAGGTCGTCGAACGTGGCCTGTTCGTTGCCGCCCCCGTACGAGAACAGGCCGACCTCACCCGCCGGAAGCGGGCTCGCGTCCAACACGTTGATCAGCGTCTCCGTGCCCTCGAACACTCCGTTTCGGCTCACGTCGAGCTGCACCGTGATGCGCCCGCCGATCATTTCCACGCGCAGCGCCTGCTGCGTGCCGGCCGTGAGCGAGGTGGCGGACTGCGCGAGCACGTTGGTGGTCGTCGAGGTGACCCTGAACAGCTTGACGCCGGTGAACAGCGCCTCGGACACCGGCCCGGCGCCGCCGTTGAACGACCTGCCCTGCGCGCCATTCGTGCGCGAGAGCGCGACCAGGTAGTACGTGCTGGCCGCGGGGGCGTACCGCCACACCACGCCCATCGCGTTGCCGTAGCCGAGGAGGTCGTTCGCGTAGTCGACCTTCACGTCGAGGCGCACGTCCCCGGTGGTGACGAGGCCGCGGTGCAGGATGTTGTCGACCGGGTCGCCGGTGCCGCCCCACGTTCCGAGCGGTGGTGACGTGGTCGTCGACGTTGTACGCACGCCGCTGATGCCGAGCGTCGTCCAGCCGTCTCCGCCGACGGCTGGCGGGAACTCCGTCACCCAGCCGTTGGTCCCGTGAAACGAGTTCGTCTCGTAGGTGTCGAAGTTTTCCGAGTACGTCGGCGCGAAGCCGGCGTGGGCGGGTGCGGTCGCGAGTGCCAATACGGTAAGCATGCGCGGACGATACCCGATCTAGGGTCGGGTCCCCAACTCGAACCCACACCCGTCTGCGCACGTCCCGATAATTGCGGTGGGATCCACGTCTCCGACGCAGCCCTCGAAGGCACCTCCTTGGAGCACCACCGACGCGCCGGTGATCACGCCCCCCGTGGGCTCATTTCCCGTCGCGGTGGCCCAGTCGTCGAACGCGACGGTGCACAGGTCGGTGTCGAACGACGTCGTCATGGTCTGCGCAACACCCACACACGTGCCGGACGCCGTCCACGTCCCCGCCGGCGGCACCTCGCACGGCGGCGCGCCGCAGCCCGCGAGCGCGGCGGCGGCCAGCAGGGTCCAGCCGGGCTTCATTTCACGGCGACCGGAGCGACGTGCCAGATGGTCCGGCAGTACTCGCGGATCGACCGGTCGGACGAGAACATGCCGCACCGCGCCGTGTTCAGGATCGACGCGCGCGACCACGCCTCGCGGTCGCGCCACGCCGCGTCCACGCGGTCCTGGGCTTCGACGTAGGCCCGGAAGTCGGCGAGCACCATGAACGGGTCGTGCTCGGTGAGGCCCTGGACGAGCGGCTGGAACACGTCGCGCTCGTGGGGGGCGAGGCCCTCGATCCGGTCCAACAGCGAGACCAGGTGGGCGTCGTGCCTGAGCACGTCCTGCGGGCTCCAGCCGTCCGCCTTCTTCGCGGCCACCTGCTCCGCCGTGAGGCCAAACAGGAAGAAGTTTTCGGGCCCGACGGCGTCGCGGATCTCGACGTTCGCCCCGTCCAGCGTTCCGATCGTGAGCGCGCCGTTGAGCGCGAACTTCATGTTGCCCGTGCCGGACGCCTCTTTCCCGGCGGTGCTGATCTGCTCCGACAGGTCGGCAGCCGGGTAGAGAATTTGCCCCAACGAAACCGAAAAGTCCGGCACAAAGACGACAGTGAGCACGCGCCGGGCGACCGGGTCCGCGGCGATGGCTGCGGCCACCGCGTGGGCGAACCGGATGATCAGCTTGGCCATCCGATACCCGGGCGCCGCCTTGCCCCCGAACACGAGCGTTCGGGGAACGAGGTCTTCCCCGGCCCGGATGCGCTCCCACAGGTGCAGAGCGTGCAGCAGCGCGAGGTGCTGGCGCTTGTACTCGTGGATCCGCTTCACCTGAACGTCGAACAGGGTGTCCGGATCGATGTGCAGGTGGTGGCGGTCGTTCAGGAAGGCCGCGAATCGGCGCTTGTTCGCGACCTTGACCGCCCTCCACCGGGCGCGAAAGTCGGCGTCGTCCGCGAACGGCTCGAGCGAGGAGAGGAGGTCGAGATCGCGGATCCACCGGTCGCCGATCGCGTCGCTGATCAGCGCGGTGAGGCCCGGATTGGCGAGCGCCATGAACCGCCGCGGGGTGACGCCGTTGGTGACGTTTTGAAATCGCTCGGGCCACAGGTCCGCGAAGTCGCGCAGCAGCGTCTCCTGGAGCAGGCGGGTGTGCAGCGCGGCGACGCCGTTGACGTGCAGGCTGCCCACGACCGCGAGGTGGGCCATGCGGACGCGACGTTCGCCGCGGTCGTCGATCAACGACATGCGATGGACCCGATCGTCGTCGCCAGGGAAACGCTCCCGCACCACCTCGAGGAAGCGTCGGTTGATCTCGAACACGATCTCGGTGTGGCGCGGCAACACGCGCTGGAACAGCTCGAGCGACCACGTCTCGAGCGCCTCGGGCAGCAGCGTATGGTTCGTGTAGCCACACGTCTGCTGGGTGATCGTCCACGCGTCGTCCCAGCCGAGGCCGTGCACATCGACGAGCAACCTCATCAATTCGGCCACTGCGAGCGCGGGGTGGGTGTCGTTGAGCTGGACCGCGTACTTCTCGTGCAGACCGTGCAGATCGAGCGCGCGCTGGAGGTACAGGCGGACCATGTCCTGCAGCGAGCAGCTGATGAAGAAATACTGCTGCTCCAAGCGCAGCTGCCGGCCCGCAGCCGACGCGTCGTTCGGGTACAGGACCTTGGTGATGTTCTCCGAAGCCATCTTCTGGTCGACAGCACCCAGGTAATCGCCACGATCAAACGCCTGGAAGTCGAAGTCGTCACACGCGACCGCCTGCCACAGCCGCAGGAAATTTGCGTTCTGGGTGCCGTAGCCGAGGATGACCGTGTCGTACGGCACGCCCTTCACGGCGCGACCGGGGATCCACCGCACCTTCAGGTGCCCATCCACCTGATCGTAGACCGTGCGGCCGCCGAAGCCGACGATGTAGCCGACCTCGAGTCGCGGGATCTCCCACGGGTTGCCGTAGCGCAACCACCGATCGGCGCGTTCGACCTGCCAGCCGTCGTGGATGCCCTGCTCGAAGATGCCGTACTCGTAGCGGATGCCGTACCCGATCGTTGGCACGTCGAGCGTGGCGAGCGAGTCCATGTAGCAGGCGGCGAGCCGCCCGAGGCCTCCGTTGCCGAGCCCAGGCTCCTCCTCGGCGTCGAACAGGTCGGCGAGATCGAGCCCCAGCTCGTTCATCGCCTGCTTCACCTCGTGGGTGATGCCGAGCGCGAGCAGGTTGTTCGCGAGCTGCGGCCCGAGCAGGTACTCGGCGGACAGGTAGCAGACGGTGCGGCTGGCGCGCTCGAAGTACGTCTGCGCAGACGCCACCCAGCGCGCCAGGACGCGGTCGCGCACGACCTGGGCGAGGGCCATGTAGCAATCGTTGCGCGTCGCCACCGCGGGAAACTTCGCCTGCGAGAAGTACAGCTTCCCGACGAAGTCCTTGCGGAGCGAGTCCGCGTCGTGCCCGAGGGTGATGTGGTCGCTCACATGAAGATGCGTCATTGGCCGCCTCGCCCCGTTTCTAGCACGCGCCCGACGTCGGGGGACGCGCGCCGGGCATACACGGCCTCGCAGCGGTCACGGGGGAGGCGGAGGATGACCCATGAACCCGACGAAATACCTCGTATTCACTTGCCTGTTCGCCGCCGCCTGCGGCAATGGCTGGGACGGCACCTGGCTGTTCCGCTTCGACGAGAACTCGCAGACCCAGACGGGCGACTGCGCGCCCGACGCGCCGACGGACTATCAGTCGTTCGGCACCACCGACGTGTGGGTGGACGTCGTCTTCACGGCCGAGGGGACGTGCGTAGCCAACCTGGACGGCCTGGTGCTCACCGGGCAGGAAGACGGCGGCCAGATCGTGGTCACCAACGTCGATGGCTACAGCATGGACGGCCAATCCGACAAGACCACCACCACCGTCACGATGGTGCGCGACGGCGGGACCATGACCGGCACGTTCACCTCGGTCGAAGAGCAGGTCGACGTGAACTACGACGGGACGACCGAAACCTACAACTGCACCACGACCGGGAACTACACCGGCGAGCGCATCGTGTCGGACAGCCAGGAGTTCGTCGCGCCGTCTTCGTCGGGCTTCTAGAACCCGCACGCCTCGCCGGACGCCGTGCCCGTGTAGGGCACGCAGCCGTCGCAGGTCGAGGCCCCGTCCACGTCAAAGTCGAAGCTCGAGGCGCCCGTGGCCTCGAGGTCGCCTGCGTCCGGCTCGCGGTTGCACGCGCCGGCGTGGCTCACGTTGCCCGACAGCGCGAACACGCCGAGCCCACCCACCGTGAGCTGCCCGGACAGATCGTAGTCGCCGGCGCCTCCGGCGCCCACCGCGGTCGCGGCGGCGTCAGGCGTGTAGACCGTGTGGGAGTGCGCGAACACGAGCTCGCCGTTCGCATCGCGCGCGACGTGGCTCGCGTCGACCGTGCCGCCCATGATCAGGATCTCGCCTGTGAGCGCCACCGGGCCGGCGCCTTCGTCGTAGGTCAGCGTCCCGAATTGGATGCGCTCCCCGTCCGCCATGCGCCGGAACGTGCCGGACCCCGTCCATTCCACGCCGCCGGCGGAGCACCCGCCCGATAGCGTCCAGTCCGTGGCGCTCGCGACCGATGCCGTCGGGCACCCGCCATGATCCACCGCATCGCGCAGCGCCGCGACCAGCGCGGGGGGGCCCACCAGGGCCTGGTAGATCAGCAGCGCGTCCGGCGCGCCGAGCGGCCCCGTGTCGGTGTCCGTCACGGCCGTGTCGGTGTCACCGCCGTCGGTGTCGCTGTCGCCCTGCACCCCGAGCAGACCGCCGCGGCACGCCACCAATCCAACGCACACGACGAGCCTGCGCATGCCGTCCTCCCTCCCGAGCATACCGCACGTTATGCGTTGGGCCGGAGGAGAATCGTGGCGCGAATCGCAATGCAGCCGCTGTCCAGGGCCCTCGTCGTCGAGGCCCCCCATGCGTCGCTCGAACACCACCTCGCCGCGCACGGAATCACCGCCGTCCGGGTCGACAAGGTGCCCGACGAGAACGCGCTGATCGACGCGCTCCGCCGCACGGGCGCGCAGCTGTTGTTCAAGCGCAGCCGGGTGCCCGTCACCCGCGCCGTCGTGGAGGCCTGCCCGGACCTCCACGCCGTGCAGCTCTGCTGCATCGGAGACGACTCGGTCGACAAGCCCGCCTGCGCCGACCACGGCGTGCTCGTGCTGAACGACCCCGTCAGCAACGGCCGCAGCGTCGTCGAGCTGGCGCTCGCGCACATGATCGCGCTGTCGCGAAAGCTGTATGAGACGGACGTCGCCATGCACAAGAGCGAGTGGGACAAGTCCGCGTCCGGCCGCTACGAAGTGCTCGGCAAGCGCCTCGGCGTGGTCGGGCTCGGCAACATCGGCCGCCAGGTGGCGCGCCACGCCGAACAGCTCGGCATGGAGATCTGGTTCCACGACAACCGCGAGGTCGCCCAGGAGGTCGGCGTCGAGCTCGGTTGGCGCAAGGCGGCCACGTTGTCGGACCTGTTCCGCAGCGTCGATCTCGTCACCGTGCACGCGTCCGCGTTCGACGTGTTCGGAAAGGACAACGCCAACATCCTCGACCCCGTGCTCGCCGAGCTCGGCGCCGACCGCGACGCCACGTCGCCGCGCGTGTTCCTGAACCTCGCGCGCGGCAACCTGCACAGCACGGAAGCCCTGTTGGATGCCGTGCGCTCCGGTCGCATCGCCCACGCAGCCGTAGACGTATTCCCCGAAGAGCCGAGCCCGGGCGCAGCGAAGTGGGTCAACCCGTACGCGGACGAGCCGCGCATCGCGTGTACACCGCACATCGGCGCCGCGACGGAGGAAGCGCAGCCCCGCATCGCGCGGCGCGTGGCCCACACAGTGGGCAACTTCGTGCACTGGGGCTCGCTGCGCGACTGTGTGTACGGTCCGCGCGTGAGCCTGTCCGTCGCCGACGAGGCGCGCGGCAAGACCGTGCTCGCGGTCGTTCACGGCACCCAGCGCGGCACCAAGAAGGCCGTCGATGACGCGATCTTCGAGGCCGAAGCGAGCAACCTCGGGTCGACGCACCGCGACTTCGACATCGGCGTGGCCTACGACCTCGCGGTCATGGACCGCCCGATGACGCTCGCTGAGCTTGATCGGCTGGTGTCGCGGGCCGCGGAGATCGCTCACTCGCCGAACGCGATCCGGGCGATCCGGCAGATCGTGGTGCCCGCGACGGGCTGGTAGTCAGTTCGGTACGAGCTGGCCGTTGCGAAGGGTGAGATCGTGCACGGTGGCCGCCGGCCCGTCCTCGGTCCCGCGCAGCTGGACGTCGTGGGTCAGGTAGTACAGGACAGTCGCCAACCCCTGGTCCGAAAACGCGAGCATCGCGTCAACTTCGAGTGAAGCTGCCGCCCTTGCGTCCGAGTCGAACGACGCGGGATCTTCCGTGATCGTCGCGGCCGTCGGGATCGTCGGGATCTCGGCGGTCGGGTTGAGCGGCACGTCCACGCCGTCGGGCGCGGCGCTCGCGTCCGCCACGGTGACCATCACCGTGGTCTCGGTGAAGTCGGGGTTGTAGATGAAGATCCCGACGGACCACGCCCCGAGCCCCTCGGCGACGGGAGCGACGTGCAAGGTACCATCCGCGATCGTCGCGGCGTAGTCGAAGCCGGGCTGCGGATCGGCGGCCACGGTCACATCACCCACGGTGGTCGTCGAGATGTACTGGTACGAATCCGGGTGCACCAACAACACGTCGAGGCCACCGACGGTCACGCCGGTGGACGCGGGGGGCAGGCTGAACGTGTCGTGGCCGGCGAGAAACGGTGTTCCGTTGCCCGTGAACGCGTTCACCTCCACATACGAAGGGGCGGCCCCGGTGACGGTCAAGGTGTGCGGCTCCGCCGCGACGGCCTCGGTCGCGAAGTTCAACGCTGGGAGGGCGCCGTCTGAGGTCACGGCCACCGCTGGGCGCGCCAGGATCACGTCCGGTGAGCGGCTCAACGGGAACGCGATGACGTCGAACGTGCCGGGCAGCGTGTCGATCGCGTAGTCGTCGTAGCCCGCCATCACGGTGTCCGTACCCGTGCCGAGGTCCACCTCGACGAGGTCCATGAGTCCGGTGATCGAGCCCGTCACCGTGACCATGGAGGCGGCGTCCGCCGCAGGACACGCGACGTAGGGCGCAGGGACGTCCTCGAGGGTGGCGAACAGCCAATCGACCTGGGTGCCGCCGAATCGACCGTCGCACACCACGACGAGGCGGTACGACGACGCCTCCGCCGGGGCTGCAGAGCTGGCGTCGGCCCCAGAGACATCGAGGACCTGAAACCCCGCCCCGAAATCGATCGCGGCGAACAGCGGAGCCGACGACCCGCTGGCGGAGAAGTGCACGACGACGGTGTCACCGGTGACGTTCGTGTCGTTCGTGTCGTTCGTGTCGTTCGTGTCGTTCGTGTCCCCGGGCTTGCACCCGAGGAGTCCCAACACAAGCAAGAACTTCATGCTGCGCGTCATGGGTCACCTCGCGCGCGAGTATACCCAAGCACAACGGACGTTCAACGCCGCGACCATCCAAATGGCCGCGGATCCGCTCCCCTACTCGTCGGACAACATCGCGTCGATGTCGACCGGCGTCTCGCCTTCGGCCTCGGCCTTGGCGCCACGGGGACGGCGCGTGCGACGACGGCGCGGCTCGCGCTTGGCCTCGTCTTCGACGGGGGCCGACTCTGCAGGAGCCGAGTCGACCGCGACGGGCGCCGCGACAGGCTCCGCAGGCTGGACGGACGGCTCTTCGAACAGCACGTCATCGATGATCTCGATCGGCGCCGGCTTGGCGCGCGACCTCGAAGGCTTCGGGGCGGGCGCGGGCGCCGGCGTCTCCTCGGTGAGCAGCAGGTCGTCGAGGTTGATCTCGGCGTCGTCGATCGGGTTCTCGGCGGGGCCTTCGTCTTCTTCGATGGGACGCGACGACCAGGCGACGGCCTCTTCGATCTCGCGCTTGCGCTCGGGGCTGCCGAGGAACAGGGACGCGAGCATCGCGGAGTTGCCCGGGTCGTTCCCACCTTCCCGCAGGATGGAGAGGTACATCGGCGTGAGCGCGGCGTTGAGCTTCTCAGCGTCCTTGTCAAAGCCGAACGCGGCCGACGGGCTGCGAATCGCCTGGCCGTCCTTGTGGACGAGCAGGCCGGCCTTGAGGAGCGCGTCGAACACGGCGCGAATCGCGCGCGTGGGCAGTTCGGGGTGCGACTTGCCGAGGCGCTTCTTCACATCATCCTGCACGAACGGCACCGTGATGCGACGACGGCGCTTCTTCCGCTCGCCAACGGCCTCTTCGGCCGCCTGCAGCACGGCCATGCGCGTGGGGTACGCGAGCGGGTTGAGGCCCGCCTTCGAGAGCTTCTCGACGGCAGCCGCGGAGCCCTCCGGCAGGTAGCCATCCACCCAGGACTCGCGTCCGGATTCGGACTGCGGCGCGGGGCCGTTGTTCGACGCGCCGTCCGGCGACTCGGACGAGTCGACGCGGTAGCCGCCGCCCTTCTGATCGCGCGACAGCTTCACGTGGCCGGCCTCGGCGGCCGCCTCGAGGAAGCGGGCGAACGATGCGTAGCCGAGGTCGCCTTCGTTGAAGTCCGGGCTCTTGCGGAGCACGGCCGTCTTGACGATCGACGCGTGGCACGGCTCGGGGTTCTCGCGCTGGATGCCTTCGAGCGCGTCGACGAGCATGTCGAACGCGGCTTCGTCGTGGCGCACGATGCCCGGGCGCGCGGGCGCCGGAGCGGGGCGGGCTTCCTTGACGATCGTGTCGTAGAACAGGAACTCGTCACACGCCTGGATCAGCAGGCGCGACGTGGAGCTGCGCGTGCCGCAGCCGATGACGCGCTTGTTCAGCTCGCGCATCTTGAGCACGAGCGGGGTGAAGTCGCTGTCGCCCGAGACCACGACGAACGTGTCGATGTAGTCCTTGGTGAACGCGAGCTCGAGGCAGTCCACGACCATGGCGATGTCCGCCCGGTTCTTGTCCTGCATGCCGTGCGACGTGAGCTCCATCATCGTCACGTTGGCCATGAGCAGGCCCTGCTTGAACCGCGCGAACCGGCCCCAGTCCCCGTAGCTGCGGGCGACAAGGATGCGTCCCTTGTCCTTGAGCCGCTTCATCAGGGCGTCGACGTCAAAGCGTCCGAGGCCCTCCTTCTCTGTTCCAGCGGCGATGTTTTCGAAATCGATGAGTACTGCGAGATTTGCTTCCAAAACGAATGTGTCCAGTTTTTCTTGAGTCCCCCGGCGGGTGCCGATTCGCAGGTGCGATGCGGAGCGTTGCGTCCGAAGCGCGATCCCAGGCCCGAGGGGCGGTGGGATGATTGCGAACAAGCGGAGCGCGCACCGTGCGAGCGTCCGTCCGTGGTAAAGGCCACGTAACCGGCCGCGATCAGCAGGTCAACTTCATCCCGCTACGACGCGGTGTTCCGCGGCAATTACGGCCCCCGCCGTGATCACGAACAACAACACGGTGACGAGGATCGGCTTGTCCTTGAGGAAGGTCTCGTCGGGTGCGCCGCCTTCCCCCTTCTGATCGACCAGGTAGATGTAGCGGAACACGCCATACAACACGTGCGGCATCGTCAGCATCATCCAGCCGGACTGCCCGAGCGCGCAGTACAACGCATACGACAACACCGTCCCCGACGTGACGATCGCCTGAAACTGATCGAGCATGGCCGGGCTGTATTCGGCGAGGTTCTTGCGCGTACCTCCACCTTCCCCCAGCTGCACGAGCTCGGCGCGTCGCTTGTGGAAGCCGAGGAACAGTGCGAAGAACGCGGTGCACAACAGCATCCACGGCGAGATCACCACGTTGATCGCCACGGCGCCTGCGATGCCGCGCCAGACGTAGCAGCCCGACAAGAACATGACGTCGAGGATGACGAGGTGCTTGAAGTACAGGCTGTAGGACAGCGTCGTGGCGAGGTAGCCCATGGCGCACAGGAAGAACAACGGCGACAGGCTCCACGACAGCGCTGCGCCGCCGACGAGCAGCCCCGCCATGACGACGAACGCAGCCGTGGATGACACCGCGCCCGACGCGATCGGACGGTGACGCTTCTTCGGGTGCTTCCGGTCGGCCTCCACGTCCAGCCAGTCGTTGAGCACGTAGCCGGCAGACGACAACATGCAGAACGCTGCGATCCCGAGCCCCTCGCGGGCGACGTCGTGCGGGAGCATGAAGTGGCCCGAGAAGATCAGCGCGGCGCCGAGCAGGCCGTTCTTCGTCCACTGCTTCGGACGAAGGAGCGACAACACCGCGGCCACCTGGTTCGTCGACCCCTGCTCGCTCACGGCGTCTCCGGCTGAAGCGAGATCACGCGCGTCTCGCCACCCGACACGGTGACCTGTCGTTCCCACGGGGCGTGCGGCGCTCCCCCGCTGGCAAACTCGATGCGCACGGCCTGCGGCACGTTCGCGGGCACCGCCGCCGGCCCGGTATAGGGCGCGCCGCTGATGGTGACCTTCGCCGCGGCAGGCGCGAGCACCTCGATCGTGCCGGACGGCAACACCACCTCGCCCCGACCGAGCAGGGCCGGGCCGATGAGCTGCAACGCGACGACGGCGCCCACCGTGCCGAACAACAACCCGAGCGCGAACGACGCCGCACAAAGGACGAAGGTGAGGAGGCCGATCGCCGACCGCGGCGCCGCTTCCACCACCCGAGGCTTCGGCGGAACCGCCTTGATCGGGACCGTGGCGGCCTCGTACCCCCGTGACGCGGGCGGCGGCGGCGGCGTGACGCCGGCCTCCGCGAAGGGGCTCTTGCGGATCTGCGTCTCTTGATCGTCTCCGCCAAAGCCGCGATCTTCGACCGAGACCTTGGTAGGCCCGTCACCGCTCGACGGAAACGCCTCGCGCGACGCCATCGGCAGCACAGGGAACGGTACGGGGGGCCGGCTGCTGTTGGACGAGGAGCGGATCTGCGTGTCGTCGGAGCGCGGCGCCAGGCCCATGTCCGGGTCGTGGCCCACGGTCGGGCGCTCCTCGTCGATCATCTTCGCGTCGATCACCCGCGTCGGGCCATCGGGCTCGTCATCCAGCACGAGGTCGTCGGGCTCGGACGCCCGCGGACGCTCCTTGAGCACCGGGTCTTTCTTGGCGGGCGGCGCGGGAGACGTCGACGGGCCCGTCTGCGACGCAGCTCCGCCCTTGCCGACCTCGGGGAACAGCCCGCGGACGTACGCCGCGAGGGTGCCCTGGTTGAAGATGAAGCCCGAGTCCTGGAAGAACTTGTCGAGCGCCTCCTTGAACGCGGTGGCCGATGGGAACCGCTCGTTGCGGTCGACGCGCAGCGCGCGGTCCACGATGGTCTCGAGCGTGAAAGGCACGTCGGGATTCTTCGCGGAGACGGGCGTGTACCTACCGGTTCGGATGCGCTCGAGCGTGCCGAGCTCGGTGGGGTCGCGGAACGGGTGCTCGGACGTGAGCATCTCGTACAACACGACGCCGACGCTGAACAGGTCGCTGCGCTGGTCGAGGTCTTTCGAGCCAGCCGCCTGCTCGGGGCTCATGTAGTCGAACCGCCCCTTGATGATGCCGGACTGCGTTTCCAACGCCTTGTGCGACGCCCGCGCGATGCCGAAGTCGGTGAGCTTCACCTCGCCCTGGAACGCGAGCAGCACGTTGGGCGGCGAGATGTCGCGGTGGATGATGTTGAGCGGCACCGCGCGCCCGCCGCGCATCACCTGCCGCTGGTGCGCGTACTCGAGGCCCTTCAGCAGCTCGATCGCGGTGAACACCGCGTGCGGGACGGGCAACACGAGGCCGCGTTCGCGCGCCCGCTTGAGGATGCCGCCGAGGTCACGCCCCTCGACGTACTCCATCGCGATGTACCAGATGTTGTCGACCTGCCCGAGGTCGAGGATCTGCACGATGTTCGCATGCGAAAGGAGCCCGGCGACCTTCGCCTCGTCCACGAGCATCGCGATGTATTCGGCGTTCGCCGACAGATGTGGGAGGATGCGCTTGATCGCAAACGTGCGCTGGAAGCCGCCGATCCCCTCGAGGCGGGCCTTGTAGATCTCGGCCATACCCCCAGTGGCGATCCGCTCCAGGATCTGGTACTTCCCGAACGTCTGCGCGGCGGCCTTCGCCAAGAACCCTCGCTCCCTGGTTGCGGCGCAGCCGCAGTGCCCGAAGATGGCCGATCCTACAACAACGCAGCCGCCCCAGCCCCATGGCCCCCCTCACTTCGTCGCAAAGGCGGCCACGATCGTGCTGATCGCGTTGTGGGCGTTGGGCACGTTCGGCGCCCCCTGGGTGGCGCCAGCGATTCGCGACGGCTTTGAGCGGTTCGAAGTCCTGACCGGGCTCGACCGCCAGAAGGCCCTGTCCGACCACAAGTGATAGACTGCCTGTATGCAGGTCCTCGATGTCCCCGACGAGCTGGTCCGCCGCCTGTCGCGCGCCGAATACGAGGCGTTGGGGCGGATGGGCGCGTTCGACGATCAGAAGGTCGAGCTGCTGTTCGGAGTGATCGTCCGCATGAGCCCTATCGGTCCTCCCCACGTGTGGGCGTCGAACCGCCTCGCGCAGGCCCTGATCGTCGCGCTCGGCGACCGCGCGTTCGTCGCGAACCAGTCGTCGTTCGCCGCCTCGGATGACAGCGAGCCCGAGCCCGACATCGCCGTGTACCCGCCGAAGGACTACCGCCGCGAGCTGCCGAGCGAGGCGTGGCTGATCATCGAGGTGGCCGACTCCTCGCTCAAGCGCGATCGCAACGTCAAGGCCGCGTTGTACGCGTCCATCGGCGTTCCCGAGTACTGGATCGTCGACCTCGTCCATGGCCTCGTGCTGGTGCACCGCGATCCGGTCGACGGCGCCTACCTGTCGCTCACCAGCGTTCCGCACGGCGGCACCCTGACTCCCGCGGCGTTCCCTGACGTTGCGATACCGACGAACGACTTTCTCCCCTGATGCCCACGCTCCCCGTCGGCATGGCTGCGTTTGGGCTCGCGATCGCGTGTGTGACGGATCTCCGCGAGGGAAAGATCCCGAACGAGCTCACGTTCTCGCTCATGCTCATCGGCCTCGTGGTCAACACCTTCCTCGGAGATCCCCTCCTCGGCGTGCTCGGCTTCGCCCTCGCGACCGCGATTCACTTCCCGCTGTTCGCGCTCGGCGTGGAAAAGGGCGGCGACGCGAAGCTGCTCATGGGCCTCGGCGCGCTCGGCGGCTGGCGCCTGCTGCTCGAGACGACGGGCTGGTACGCGATCGTCTACATTCCCGTCGGATTCGCGGTCCTCGCGGTGTCAGGCCAGCTCCCGAACCTGAAGAACAAGGCGCTGTGGCTGTACCAGCGCGCGCTCGCGAAACAGAACGGCTCCGAGTTCAAGGGCGAGGAGCCGCCGAACACGATGCTGAAGACCGCGCCGGTGATCGCGGCCGCGTGGGCGCTGGCGTACGCCACGACGTGGCTCGAACGCCTGTTTTAGGCTGGCTACCCGCCGCAGTCCGGCATCACTTCGTAGTCGATGCGCACCAGAGCGCCGCCGGGCGGGATCTCGTCCGGGTCGAACACCACGCTGTTCCCAGCGCCCTCGTACGCCCAGCCGCCGACCACTCGCACGCCGTCTACATGGATGTCGATCGTCTCCGGCACCGGGTGCTCGGCGAGCGCGAACCGTTGCCGCTCCGTGATGGAGCCGAGCGCTACCGACTCGAGGTTGACGGCCCAGTCGGTCGCGCAGATCGACACGAACTGCCCGCCGGTGAGGTTGACCGCGTCCACGTACCGCCGCGCCGGCTCGGCCTGGATACACGGCGACTGCGGCACGTCACCTACGATCGCGTGCACGCGAACCAACTCGGACGCCCCGCCCTTGAGCGCGAACCAGCCGTTCACGTAGTCGGCTACGGGCGTGATGCCCTGCTCGTTCTCGTCGGAGAGGATCACGACCGACAGCGTCGCCTCGTCGCGCCAGAAGTCCCCGCCCGCGCCGCCGTCTCCGCCAGGCTGCGTCGAAAGCCACGCCGTCTCGAGGCCGACCTCCGTGGCCGACCCATCAACGTCGGCGCCCAGCGCCTGACTGGAGAACTCGGACGCCGGATCGGCCGTGTTGCGCGTAATCACCGGGCCAAGAAATTCGCCTTGGGACGGATGGCGGCCGAGGCCCGTGTTGTCCGTGGTGATCACCGCGAGCCGCCAGTCGCTGTCTGCGGCGGTGAGCGTGTCCACGAACACCTGGAAGTTGTCCGCGAGGTTCGTCTGCTCCTCGTACATCGAGCAGCTGTTGTCCACGACGAACAACACGTCCGCGCCGGTGCGGATCGGCTGGTCCCAGCTCTCCTGCCGGTGGCGGTACGGGCGCGGCTCCACGGTGGCCGTCGCGGTCACGTCCGGCGAGCGCGGGTCGTTCGATGACACCGTGAAATAGGCGGTCTGCTGGAGATCGTGCAGCGCGTGCACGTCGACGTCCACGGTCGTCTGGGCACCCGGGACCAGCGTGAACGGCAGCGCCAACACCGACGTCATCGAGAAGTCCGGTGTTGGCCGGGTGAGCTCGAGGTCGGTCACGCGCAGGTCATCGGTGCCGACGTTGCGGATCGTCCACGGCTGGTTCAGGTCGCAGCCGAGGAACGGCTCACCGAAGTCGTGGTTCATCGGCGTGAGCTCGATCACCGGCGCGATGCCGGTGCCCGACACGTCCACCGTCGCCTGGGGCTGGTCGGCGTCGTTGCTGTCGATCAACACGCGCGACGCGGACTCGCCCGCGGTCACCGGCGCGAACGTCACGGTGAAGTCCGTCGTCGAGCCGGGTGCGATCACGATCGAGCCGAGGGAGCCTACGTCGAACGGCTCGCCCGCGTCTGCGAGCGCCAACCCGTGCACCTCGAGGTCCGCCTCGCAGGTGCTGCGGATCGTGACGAACTCGGTGCGCGGCGGGTCGTTCGCGGGGTTGAGCGCGCCGAACTCGATGGACGGCGGATCGACGGCGATGCACGCCTTCGGCTGCGGCAGGTCGACCGGGTCTTCTTCCGTCACGAGCGAGCTGTCGTTCTTGCAGGCGGCGAGCAGCCCACACGCGATCACGAGCCGACGCATCGACCCTCCAACCCTGAAAATACCTCACCCGACGCCCGATCACCAGTGATCGATCACCACGATCGCACCCGGCACCGAACCGTCTGGAGTAGCGAACACCGTCGGGACGACCGCGAACCGCGCCGTCGTCGACGGTGGGACGAGGAACGCGACGTCGCGCGTCTTTCCGGCGAGTGAGGTCCCGAGCAGGGCGCCGCCCGCGAACCCGACGGTAGCCCCCGCCAGCGAGGTGCCGAGGATGACGTCGCCGTTGCTGCTCGCGAAGCTCGCGCCGAGCGCCGCGGCCGACCCGCCGAGCACGCCGCCGGCGTCCGCGAGCCCGACCACCAGCACCGGGACGTTCACGCGCGGGCTCATGACGACGGCGCCGACGCCGAGGCCGACGCCGGACCCGACCAGCGCGGACGGCAACCACCGGCGATCGCCGCGATCGCCCGGGACAGCGAGCTCGTTGGTGACGCCCGCGACGTAGCCTCCCACCAGCCCCAACGACACCGCAGCGAACGAACTCGTCGCGGGGATGTCGAGGTGGGACGTGCTCACCGCCGCCACCGCGCCGACCACCGACGGCACGAGCAGCAATGGCGCGTTCGACACAGGCCGGCCCGCGTCCCTGCGCACCTGCACCCAGCCCGCCGTCTGCGCCCCTGCGAAGCCGGTCGCGACCACGATCGCCACGCCGTCGCTCCACTCGGGCGGGTTCTTGTTTCGCGACGCGAGCACGCCGCCCACCAGCACGCCGCCCGTCGCACCGACGAGCGTCCCGATCTCGGGGAGCTCGGTGGAGTCGTCCGGATCGAGCAGCAGCCCGCCGCCCCACCCGAGCCCGGCCCCCAACGCGACCCCGAGGGCGGCGCCCCCGACGACGTCCGGCTCGAGCTCTACCGGCGCAGCGAGCGCGTAGGCGGCGAGCGCCCCGGCGCCGGCACCCGCGAACGGGAGGGGCCACCGATCGGCCCCGCCGCGCGGCGCGAGCAGCCCCGCAGTGAAGCCGTAGCTCGCCGCGAGCGTGATCATCACGCCGTCGGCCGTGGAGAGCTTCACGTGGGGAGCCGCGAGCTGCCCGATCACGTCGCCGGCTACGAATCCGATCCCCGCGGCGAGATCGACGGCCCCTTCACCGCCAGTGATGCCGCGGCGCTCGACGACCAGGCTCGACAACGTGAGCGCGAGCGTGCCGGAGAGCGCGGCGGCTTCGAAGCCGTCATGCGTCGTCCCGCGGTGGGCGCGGCGAAGCAGGAACCCCGTACCGAAGCCCGCGGTCTCCCCGGCGAGGCCACCGATCAACGACCACCGCTCGGGGTCGAGCGGGGCGAGGCCGCGCCCCAAAAAGTGCCCGCCGAGGCCGAACGCGATGCCGTTCGTGCTGACGAACGCTGCATCGCCGGCCTCCATCGGCCACGCGCGGCCGACGAGGTACGCCGTCGTCGCGCCAGCCAGCGCGCCCGAACCCGCGCCGAGCGGCCCGAGATCGGTCTGACCGAAGCGGCCCGTCGCGTACAACGTGTAGCCGAGGCCCCAGCCACCGCCCGCCGCGAGCCAGAACGAGCCGTCCTCTCCGACCTGCCCACCGAGCTCGGAGAGCCGCGTCGGGTAGTTCGCGCGCACCACCTCGAGCATCGTGTCGCGCAGCTCGAGGGGCACGTTCCGGCGCCGCAGCGTGGCGAGCAACACGTCTTCCGCGTCCACGCCGCCCATGGTCCCGAGGGCGCGCGCGCTCGCCTGCCGCACCTCCATCGGCAGGTGCACCTCGAGGAGGAAGCGCGACAGCGGCTCGAGGCCTTCCGAATAGCGACCGAGCGCCTCGACTGACGCCACCGCGATCGCCGGCGACCGGCTCTCGGCCGCCGCGACCAGCGGAGGAATCGCGCGCGGATCGCGCAGAGTCCCCAGCAATCCGGCCCCTTCGACCGCTCGCTCGTCGGTCATCAGCCACAACAGCGCCTGCAAAAGCTCGCGATCGCCCGCGCTGCGGCGGTCCATGTGCGTGCGCATCGCGGCCGCGATCCCGTCGATCGCTTCGGGGTGATCGGCGGCGAGCCGCAGGCAAACCTCGGCCTCGCGCCCCGCGGCCGCGTCGGCGCACTGCCGCGCGGGGCTCGGCGGTTCCGGCGCCTCCTGCGCGTACGCCGAAGCGAGGTACATCAGCGGCAGGTGTGCTCCCTGCCGTCGATGATCACCGTCGAGCCGTCCCCGGTCGGGATCGTGCAGGGAAAGTCGACGTCGTCGCCGTGCACGCGCACGTTGATCAGCGCGTTCCGCCGAAACGACATGCCTCGCCTGCTCGTGACCGCGCCGCCTGGATCGGCCGTGACCTCAAGGTTCGGGTCGAACTGGAACGTGACGATCACGTTGTCGACTGCGTCTGCGACGGGATCATCCACGACAACCACGGGGTCCGGGACGACCTCGACCGGGGCCGGCTCGGGCTTCTTCTTCTCGACCACGGGCTTGATGACGACGGGATCGGGCGCTGCGGGCGCGACGACGGCGACCACGGGAGGTGGCTCGACCACCGGGAC
The DNA here is from genome assembly GCA_947505245.1 of Pseudomonadota bacterium. GTDB lineage: Bacteria > Myxococcota_A > UBA796 > UBA796 > SYKL01. Next base: position 50,187 of record CANNIZ010000001.1, read on the forward strand.
CACGACGGGCGGAGGCTCTGGAGCAGGCGCCACCGGAGTCGCCGGGACCTCCACCGCGGCGCGCGTGGACGCCGCGACGGTGCCGCGCCACGCCTGCCACGTCGTGACCGCGAGGACCGTTGCAGCTGCGATCGCGAGCGCGAGCATGGCCTGACGCCACCGCGGCGCGTCGGAATCCGCGGCCTTGGGAACCGGGACGATCTGCACGGGCAGCGGGATCGTCGGCGTCGGCGCGCGGCCGGGGATCGGCGCGGACGTCGTCGGGGCGAGGCCCACCGAGTACGGCTCCGTCATGCCCGACACAAACGTCTCGTTCGTGTCCTCGTGGACGATGGACCCGTCCGCCGACCCTCGCCGCGCGGGGCGGTTGGCGACGAAGCTCGGTGACCACTCCTTCAGCCCGGGCGCAGGCAGGAGGTCGGTGATCGCCGCGCAGCGATCGGCCACCCCGCGGGCGGTGGGCCGATCCTCCGGCCGAAACGCACACATCGCCTTCGCGATCTCGTGGATCTCCGGCCACGGCGCGAGCGGCAGGAGCGCGTGGTCGAGGTCTTCGCGAAAGCCCTCTTCGGCCAGGCGCGGACGCTCGACGGGGACGCCCCCCACGAGCTCGATCAGCGTGATGCCGAGCGAGAACACGTCGCTCGGCGCGTCCGACACGCCGTGCAGCCACCGCTCCGGCGCCATGTACCGCGCGGTGCCGAATTGTTGGCTTCGGGTGCGGGCCTCGCGCGCGTCGAACGTGGCCCGCGCCACGCCGAAGTCCATCACCTTCACGCCGCCGCGGTTCGTCACCATCACGTTCGACGGCTTGATGTCGCGGTGAACCACGTTCAGCGGCTCCGTCCCACCCGGCGGGATGGTGCACCACGCGGCGTCGAGCGCGTCGGCCACCGCGTCGACGATCTGCACGGCCGCGCGCGGCGGGATCGGCCCCTCCTGGCGGGAGAGATCGACCCCGTCCACCGCCTCCATCAAGATCGCGAGCCGCCCGTCGATGCGCGTGAGCCCGTGGACCCGCACGACGTGGTCGTGGTTCAGCAGCGCGAGCAGCCTCGCCTCGTCTCGCAGGCGCCCGACGAGCTCGTTGTCGTGGCTCCACTGCGGCAACAGCCACTTCACAGCGAGCCGCTGGACGAACCCTTCGCCGCCGGCGACCTCAGCGAGGTGGACGGCGCCGAACGACCCCTCCCCGAGCGTCTCGATGAGGCGGAAAGCACGCGGCATTCGTCAAGTCTAACCCGTAGCCGGGTCCCCGTACGACAACAGGGCCACCAGCTCGTCCAGTGGGAGGGAAGCCGCTTTTCCGGCGTCGCCGAGAACGCCGTCCACCAACGCGCGTTTTTCCCCTTGCAACGCCACGATCGCCTCCTCCACCGTGCCGCGGGCGACCAGCTTGTACACCGTGACCGGCCGATCCTGCCCGATTCGATGCGCGCGATCGGAAGCTTGATCCTCGACCGCCGGGTTCCACCACGGGTCCAGGTGAATGACGTACGTAGCGGCTGTCAGATTTAGCCCGGTACCACCCGCCTTGAGCGAGATCAGGAACACGTCGCCGTCGCCCTGTTGGAACCGGTCCACCTCCTCCTGGCGCACCGCCGCCGAAGTGGAGCCGTCCAGGTATCGGAGCTTGACCCCATCCGCGGCCAACATCTCGCGCACGATGCCGAGCAGCGAAACGAATTGGCTGAACACCAGCGCCTGGTGGCCCTCCTCGCGCAGCTCCGCAACGATCTCCCGCAAGCGCTCGAGCTTGGCGGACGTGCGCGGCAGGGTCTTGTCGACGAGGTGCGCGGAACACGCTGTCTGCCGCAGCGCGGTGAGCGCCGCGAGCACGAGCACCCGCTGGTTCTGCGCGGGAAGGTCGCGCCGACCCAGGTCGCGCAGCGCCGCCGTGCGCCACAAATCGTAGACCGCCCGCCCCGCCGGGTCGAGGTCGATCGGCACGATCACCTCGCTGCGGGCCGGTAGTTCGCTCGCGACGGCGGCCTTTGTACGCCGGAGCAGGAACGGCGCGAGCAGCCTTCCGAGCGCCTCGCGAGCGCTTTCATCGGCGTTTCGCTCGATCGGCGTCGCGAACCGGTCGCGGAACGACCGGCTGTCGCCGAGCAGCCCGGGAACCGCGAGATCGACCAGGCTCCACAGGTCGGACAGGCGGTTCTCGAGCGGCGTGCCGGTGAGCACCACCCGAAACGCAGCGGACAACGCGCGGGCCGACTTCGCGCGCCGCGTGGTGGCGTTCTTCGTCGCCTGCGCCTCGTCGAAAACGATGGTCGCGAACCGCACGCTCCGCAGCGCCTCCTCGTCCCGTACGAGCAGGTCCCACGACGTGACGAGCACCGTCCCCGGCAGAGGCGCGCCGACGTCGCGGCTCGCCCCGTGGTGGACGTGGACCGTGAGCCCCGGCGCGAACCGCGCGGCCTCGCGCACCCAATTCGTCATCACCGACGTGGGCGCGATCACGAGCTGCGGGCCTTCGTGAGCGCGCGACACCAGGAGCGCCAGCGCCTGCACCGTCTTGCCGAGGCCCATGTCGTCACACAGCAGGCCCCCCGTGGTCCACACCGCGAGCCGCGCGAGGAACCGGAACCCGGCGAGCTGGTAGTCGCGCAGGTCCGCGACGAACCCGACCGGGAGCACAGGCTCGCTGGCGAGAGCCCCGCGCCACCGGTCGAACGCGAGCCGGAACGGCACGTCGCCGTCGATCACAGCGTCCGAAGCAAGCTCCCCGAGCACCCCGGCGGCCGCCTCGGGCACGAGCCAGCGGCCGTCCGCGCCCGTCGTCGCCACCGCGTCGAGCGCGCGCAGATGCTCCACGAGCGGACCCGCGAGGCGTACGAGGTCGTCGCCGATCACCACGGTCCCGCGCCGCTCGCGCATCGCCGCGACCAGCTCTGCGAGCGGCACCGCGCGCCCGTCCAGCTGCACCTCACCGCCCACCGCGAGCCAGCGGTCGGCTGTCCCGACGTTCAGCCGCAGATCTTCCGGACGCGGCGCTGGGAGCGCGCGCCGCCGCGGCCCGGTCCACACCACCGTGTACCCGTCGCGAAGCTGGTCGAGCAGCGTCCACGCCGCGTCCGGGTCGACGATCACCACGCTCGCCGCGAGCAACGCGAGCCGCTCGCACACGCCCTCCGCGACGACGCGCTCCGCCTCGAGGTCGCGCCGCCCCTCGACGAGCTTGCCGTCCACCACCTGCCACGCGACACCTTCGCCCTCACCCGGCGCGTACGACGTGCCGCCGACCCGCATCCGCACGTCCACCGCGAGCCCCTGCCCGCGCGACGCCAACACGACGATCACCTCGCCGACGACGTCGATCGCCCCGCCGACGAGCTCCGGGTCCACCTCCGCGGGGGCGACCATCGCGATCTGCGGCCACCGCTCCATCAGCGCCGGCAAGGCGTCCGTGCGGAACGTGTCGCCCGACTCGCGAAGATCGCCGACCAGCGCGCGCAGCGACGCCCCCGCGGCGTAGACGACCACCTTCGCGCCGCGCCGAAGCGCGAGGCCGTGTTGCCCGACGCGGATCGCCCCGTCGAGCGCGTTCGCCCCCGCGAGCGCGCCGTCGATCAGCACCACCAGCCGCGCGCCAAACATCGTCGGCACGAGCCGAAGCCCGATCGCGCCGACAACGACCTCGGCCGGCGCCCCGTCCACGAACACGCGCGGATGCCCAGCCAACCGCCGCAGCGCGGTGAACGTGGCGTCCCCGTCGTCGCGCGCGGTGAGCACGAGCAGCTCGCGATCGCGCTCGTCGTGGGCCTCGACCGCGCCGCGCACCGCGGGGACGAGCCCGTGCGACGTCACCGTCACCGGCCGCACCGCGACCTCGCGCGCGAGATCGATGCGCCACCCGAGCGTCGCCGTCGACGTTCGCGGCGCGAGCACCGCGTCGAGCTTGCGCAGGCGGTCCACCCACATCGGCTCGGCGAGCCAGTCCGCCACCTTCGGCCCGAGCGCGCCGTGCAGCCCGCGCAGCGCCTGGTCCACCACCGCGAGCCCGAGACCGCACCGCCCGTCCCGCCGCCCACACCCGCACGACAACGCCGGCGCGCCGCGCAGCCCGAGCGCCACCGACCCCGCGAGCGCGCCCGTGCGCGGGCAGGTCCGCCAGGTCGTCACCACGAGCCCGGCTTTGGTCGGGTCAAGTCGCGCCTCGGCGTCCACCCCGCCAGAAGGCTCCACCTCGGCGCGCAGGCCCGCGCGCACGGCCACCAGCGCCATCCACAGCGACGCAAGCCGCGGGTCCGTCGGCGCGTCGACCGGCAGCGACCGCTCCTCGACGCGGCCCTTCTGCACGGCGTCCGCCGCGAGCTTGAGCCGGTCGCAAAGCGCCACCTGCACGCGCTCGAGCACCGTCTCCCGCGCGCCCGCCGTCGGGGGCTCCATCAGCGCCGAAAGCACCGACCGATCGCCGTACGTCCACGCGCCGCGCGGGTCCACGAGCAGGCGCACCGGCAGGTCGAGCAGGTCGCGAACGCCCGCGTCCGCCGCCCACCGCACCAGCTCCTCCTTCGGAAGACCCGGCCGAACCTCACCCGTCGCGGTCGCGGCCTCCCGAACCCAGCGCTCCAGCGCCTTGAGCATCGCCATCTGATCGCGCACGATCAAGGCGTCGAACGGCCCCGACCCGCGCAACGAACCGATCGGCGCGTCCTCCGAGAGCACGCCCGTGACCCGGTCGCGCTGGGCGCGCGGCAAACGAGAGAGCACGTCGCGGATGGGCGCCGCGAGCAGCCCCTTCCGCGGCGAGCGCTCGAGGTCCGAGAGGACGCGGTCGAACTCGCGCATACGGGACCCTAACGCGACCGCGATCGTGACCGACCGCCGACCATGCGTTTTGCATCGGGTATGGGGATCGGATAGGTTTCACTGGGCCAATCCGAGGTGTAGCCTTGCGCACAATCACACTTGGCATCCAGGAGCTCGCCGTGCGTGAGCGCCGGGAGGACGAGGCACGGTGGGACCAGTACCTCCGCACCGGAGAGGCCGTTCCGAACGAGCGCGTCAAGGCCTGGTTGACGGTGCTTGCATGCGGCACGGCTGGCTCCCGGTCACGCTGAGCCCCGACGAGGCCGGCAATCCCGTCGTGCTGCGAGTCTGGCATGGGCGCCAGGACAGCGAACGCAGCACGCATTGACGATGGCGTCGAAAGGCTAACGGGCGGCGGCCCTACTCTCGGTCGCGCAGGAGCTCGCCGACCGAGGCCACCGACACCACGCGCGCCAACCATCGCTCCAACAGGGCGCTTGACGCGGCACGCACGGCCGCGACGTCAGACTCCGACGGCTCGAGTCCGCGCGCCCTCAGGACAGCCAGGAGCGCGGCCGCAGCACCCTCGGATCGGCCTTCGGATCTCGCCGACGCCTGCAGGGCGAGCAATGCCGGGGAGCGCCGGGCCACCAGCGCCCCGATGATGGCCGCGTCGGTCGACGCTGCGTCCACGAGGGCCCGCACCGGGAGCGGAGCCACGAGGCACCGATCCTCGATGCTCGCGCTGGCTGGCAGCGGGCTCCACCCGTCGGTCTCGTGCGACCACTCGAGCACTCGGCCGTGCTTGACCACGATGCAGAACACGCGGCGAACGCCCCGGCGGACCAGCTCCCGCGCCTTCTCGCCAGCCGCATCCAGGGGCTGGCTATCCGCGACTTCGAACGCCAGCTCCTCGAGCTTGCGCCCACCGGTCGAAGGGTCGCGCTCCGACGGATAGATGCTGGCGTCCGGGGCGAAGTCCGAGTCGAGCCCCGATCGCGTCAGCAAGTCGACGGCGCCGCTGTACCCTGGCGCCACGTGCGCACCGAGGAGGTACGCCAGCGAGAAGTGAAGGGCGGCGTGAGGTTCTTCGGCAGGTGGCGCCATGACCAGGATCCCTCGGACGACCTCCACGCGCGACCCCTCCTTGACGAAGTGGTCGTCAACTGCGGGCTGGGTACGGGTTACGGGTTCGCCCATAGGCCCATTGTAACACGGCGGATCGCGGGCTCGATCATTGACCCTCACCGCAGCCCGAGCCCGATCTGCGGCACCAGCACCACCGGCGGCAGGTCCGTCAACCGGAGCGCCGTGCCCGCCGACACCTGCGCCAGCGCCTCGACCTTGAGCCCGACCACCGCCGTCGGCGTCACCTGGAGCTCGAAGCCCGGCCCGATCCGCACGCCGTAGGCGTCGCCCTCCTCGACGCCGCCGAACGCGTCGTAGCTGTGCCGCACGTCGGCGCCGAACAGCCCGGCGCTCGCGAACCAGGTGATCTCCTTCGGCCGCGCGCTCACCATCACCGCCCCACCCGCCGACAACGCGGCCAGCTCCGGTACGTACCGGCGCTCCGGCGGCAGCGCGACGTTCAGCCCGACCCAGCCCTCGACCGACAGCTTCGTGTCGCCGACCTCGATCACCTGCACCCGGGCGCCGCCCGACGCGCCGTTGTACAGCCCGAGGACGGTCAGATCGACGTGCGCCTGCACCCGGTCGTACACGCCGATGTCGTACCCGAACGTGTCGAGCGGCAGGCCGAGCTGCCCCACCACGTCGCCGCGATCCGTGTCGTGCCCGGTCCACAGCGAGAACCGCGCGTGGCCGTACTTCGCGAGCGCGCGCTCGTCTTCGTAGGCGCCGCGAAGCTCGAAGGTGTCCGACGACCGCCAGTCCGGGTCGAGCGACGTGAACGCGTTCGCCGTCGGCGCGTCACCGCCGCTCGCGAGCCCCTCGCGGCCGCCCACCACGACAAGCCCGATGCCGTGAAGGAGCTCCTGCTCCACCTCGACGAACGCGTCGGTCATCTGCTCCTGCGCCACGTCCCGACGAAACAGCGACCACACGCCCCACGTGCGCGCCACCGGCACCTCACGCACCGCGTACGCGTCCACGTCGCGCACGATCACCCCGGCAGGGCCGCGCACCTCGACCCGCACCGCGCCGCGTACCTCGAAGAACGCCGGGTAGATGAACTTCCCGAACGTACCGGCCACACCGCCCGTCAGCGTCGACACCCACTGCGCGTCGGACACGTCGCGCGACCCCGCGAGGTGAAGCACGTACACGCGGACCTCCACGTCCGCCGCGGGATCTTCGGGCACGCCTGCCCACGCGAGCCCCGTCCGCGTCGCGCGATCCACGAACCCGAGCGGCGACGGCCGCAGGTTCACGTCGCCGTGGGTGACGAACGGCACCGGCAGCGTGCTGTCGTAGAACCCGCCGCCCGCCCGCTCCGGCGCGGGTCGCGCGTCCACCGGCCACGCCACCGCCACGGGCGCGCCTTGGGGCGGTCGTCCGAGCACGTCCGGCGCAGGCAAGTCCACAAGAGCCGGCGCGCAGCCGAGCAAGCCGACGATCACGCTGCATTTCCGAGCGACTTCGTCATTTGGGTTTCACGCGATGGAGGCGACGTTCATCGCTTCGACATAGCCGTCGATCGGCCACCGCGAGTCCGCAAGGCACGCCACGCACCCCGGCCCCACGGCGACCCCCGTGGCCCGCAGGCGGCCGATCCCCGTCAGGGCCCGGCGATCGGGGCGAGACGCGAGCTTGACCTCGACGGGGTACAGCAGACCGTCGTCTTCGACGATCAGGTCCACCTCGGCCCCGTCCTTCGTGCGCCAGAACCAGAGGGGCGCCTCGCGCCCGCGGTGCCACCAGCTCTTCGCGACCTCCGCGACGACGTGGTTTTCAAGCAGCGCGCCGGCCATCGCCCCCGCAGCGGCGGTCTCCGCGCTCGACCAACGCCCGAGCCACGCGGCCAGTCCCGTGTCGAGGAAGTAGAGCTTCGGGGTCTTTGTCTCCCGACTCGTCCGGTTCGTGTGGTACGGCCTCAGCAGCAGGATCTGGAACGTGGCCTCCATCACGGCCAGCCATTGTTGAACGGTGCTCGGCGCTACGCCGATGTCGCGCGCCATGTCGGCGAGGTTGATGAGCTGCCCGACCCGCGCCGCCGCGACCCTAAGGAACGTCTCGAACGCCTGCAAACGGGCCACGTCGAGCATCGCGCGAACGTCGCGCTCCACGTACGTCTGCACGTAGGACCCGTACCACAGGTCGCGTGCGGGGGCGTCCGGCTGCGCGAGCCGCGGGTACGCTCCGCGAACGATTCGGGTGAACACGTCGGAGACGGTGATCGACGGAGCGTCCACGATCCGATCCGGACGGAACGGGAGCACGCCGGCGCCGCGCCCGGCCTCCTCGGCCACCGAGAACCCGAGCATGCGCAGCACGCACACGCGCCCGGCCAGCGACTCGGACACGCCCCGCATCAGGGCGAAGTGCTGCGAGCCCGTCAGCCAGAACGCCCCGCGCGCCCCCGGATCCCGGTCGACGAGCACCTTCACCTGATCGAGGAGCCCCGGCGCCTGCTGCACCTCGTCGACCAGCACGGGAGGTGGGTATCGCTGGAAGAACAGCCCCGGATCGGACCGGGCAAGCTCGCGGGGGCCAAGGTCGTCGAGCGTCACGTACGTACGATCGCTCGCCAGATGCCTGAGCATCGTCGTCTTGCCCACCTGGCGCGGACCGGTGACCAGGACGACGGGGAACGTGCGCGACGCCTCCAAGACCGACCGTTCGAGCGTGCGTTTCGTGTACATGCGTCCAATCTACGATCGCATCGCGGATTGGTCAACCTCGCCGTAGCTTCGAACCGCACGGGCAGCGGGTCGGACCGCTCCGGATTTCCAGCGTACAACCTTGTGTAACGCCATGTAAGATCGACGTAACCCGCCATCGCTAGGACCTACGCGGGTCCCGGGCCTACGCTGATTGCACTGAGCGAGGCCTTGCATGTCCTTCTTCCCCCATCGCCGTCGCGGAGCCAACGCCGTCGAGTTCGCGCTGCTCCTGCCGTTCTTGACGCTGATCATGGGTGGGCTCGTAGACTTCGGTTGGTTCTTCTACCGCGAAGGGCTCGTCACCAACGCGCTGCGCGACGCCGTGCGCGCGGGCGCGGGCGTCCACCAGACGGTGAGCGAGGTCAATACGGGCGGGTGCGCCGCCTGCATCGCCACGACGCAGGCCGTCGCCGTCGCTTCGCTGGCCGACGTCGGCATCACGGTGGCCAGCCTCTCGCCCGCGCCGCAGATGATCGCGCTCTCCGGCACCTGCGGCATTCAGTTGGCGCCCACCAATATCACGCACACGCCGCTCATGGGCCTCGTCCCCATGCCCACGTCGTACCGCATCCAGCTCACGTACATGGCGTTGTACTGCCAATGATTTCCAACCATTCGCCGCAACCGTTGAGGGGTTCCAAATGATCAATCGCAACCGTCGGGGCTCGTACTACGCCACTGTCGCGCTCGCCCTGCCGGTGCTGATCGGGTTCACCGCCATGGGCGTGGACTGGGGCAGCATCGCGGTCGCGCGCAACCAGGTGCAGACGGCCGCCGATTCGGCCGCGCTCGCCGCCGTCTCGAGCATGGACAACCGCGGCGTCGGCCGCACCCGCGCCGCAGCCTACGCGGCCGCCGTCCAGGTCAACGGCAAAGCCGCCGTGGTCCACGCGAGCGACGTGGAATACGGCTTCTGGAGTGGAACGACGTTCTACGTCGACGCCGACGGGGACAATAAGGTCAACGTCGGAGGGACTGACAAAACGGTGAACTGCGCGAAGGCCACCGCCAGCGTCGACATCGAATTGCCGTTTACCAGCACGTTCCGCAAGCTGCTTGGAGACAACCAGGCCGGCACGCTCACCGTGCGCCAGGTCGCGGGTGCGTCGCCGAACGCAACCCCCGGGCGCGCGCCAGACACCGTATTGGTGTTGGACGTCACCCAGTCCATGCAGGGCCCCGGCGAATATGACGCCGAGTCCATGGCGGCCCAAGAGCTCGTCACCTGCGTAAAGACGAAATCGACGGGATCCTCGCGCGCCGCGGTCACGAAGTTCACCAACGTCGACCGGCTCGGTATCGTGCTCTCCGACTACGCCACGTACTATGACGACCTCATGCAGGCCACGAGCCGTTCGGCCGTTGCAGTGCACGGCATCTACGGGATCGCGGGATGTGACAACGGGAACGACCCGGACTGCTCCGGGTACACGAACCAGTCTGCAGGCCTGGCGGGCGCCCGCTACATCCTGGAGGAAGCGGTCACGCCAGCCGACGTGGAGCAGGCCGTGGTGCTGTTCAGCGACGGCCAGCCCTATACGGGGAGCGGGACAAAAGCCTGCGATCCTGCTAATTTCACGGCCGCTGGCATCATGTGGAACCAGGTGACCTCGCCCAACCTGCAGGATCGATGCTATTCCATGACCGAGCGCGAGTGCTCGGTCCGCTCGGGAACGGGCCATACGACGGGGCACAACACCCAGGCGGGGTGTGAAGGACACGGCAGTTGCTCGAACAGCAAGTACACGACGGAGGCGACGTGTGCGCCCACGGGAACTTGCTCGGACAGCAGCATCACGTTTGCCGCGGCCTGCACGAGCAACGGAAGGTGCCGCAGCAGCACTGGGAGCTACCTAACCGGTACGAAGGTGGACACCCAGGGGGAGTGCGAGGCGCTGGGTCGGTGCAGTGGCGGCACCTCGAGCGGTGCGCACAGCGGGCATCGGAATAAGGACCAAATCACCTCCGCCGTCTGCAGCACGGGAACTCACAGCCCCGCCCACACCTGGACGCGGCACACCTGGCAGACCAACGTCTGGACCGCCAGCACGTCCGGAAATGTCTGGACGCCGCACACGTGGAGACCGCCCATCTCCGTCCCCGACGATAGCAGCGGCGCGTTCGGCTTCCCGCACTACCTGACGGATTGGGCTTACGACGAGAAGGCCCTCCTGTTGGCCAACGGCGCCGCCCGCGTCGCGGCCGGTAAGGGCAAGCTCACGATCTACACCGTCTACTACAGCGAGACGCCCTCCGCGAATGAGATCGCCTTCATGGAGTCCCTCGCGACGGACCCCTCGAAGGCCTATGACGTGTCCGACCTGACCCGAATCCCGGGTGTGTTCCACGAGATCTGTGAGGCCACGCAGACCGGCGACCCCGGCCTGCTGTTCTAGACGCCCCGCCCGCCGTTCAAGGAGTACACGATGGCCGAAAAGAAACAACGATGGTCGAGGCGCGGCGCGAACGCGATCGAGTTCGCGCTCACCTTTCCAGTGTTCTTCGTCATCCTGACGATTCCAATGGACTACGGCTGGTACTTCCTCCAGCAGTCCCTCGTTCAGGGCGCCCTCCGCGACGCGGTCCGGGTAGCCTCCATCCAGAAGCCGGTCCTCGGAACAGACCCCGTCGGAACGTGCCCGGCGTGCATCACCACGCTCAACGCGGTGGTGGTGACGAAGGTCAAAGCCCTCGGCCCCCAGTTCTCCGCCGTCACCGCCGCGGACTTTACCGTTACGACCGAGACCAACGACGCCGGCTGCATGATCCGGATCGTCCCGGGCACGGGCATCAACATCAAACACAAGCCGCTGATCGGGCTCGCCCCCATCCCGATGGGATACGGCCGCGGCGTCATCGGCATGCTCGAGTACACGCACGGCTGCACCTGATCGTCCGCCCGGCCGCCGACGCAGGCGGCGTGTCAACGAGGCGACGAACGAAGCGCTCCCATGACAATCGCGTCGACCTCGGCGGGAATGCGAGGGAGTTCACTCTCGCGCATCCTCACGGGAAGGAGCGTGTCGCCACCCTTGCAGCAACAACGGATCGAATCCGTTCATCCATGACGGCCGTACCTGTCAGCTCGCATTTCATATAAGCCAACCTACCTGTCGCCTCATGTTTCAGGTATTCAACGCGCGCGTACAGGACGGCCTGATCAGCTCTCCGAGCCGGACGCCTCGCCCATCGCCCGACGCGCCGCCTGAAGCACCTGCTCGGGTGAGAACGGCTTCTTCAGCACGGGACGATCCCCGAGGTCGATGCCGCGCTGCACGAGCCGCTCGGCGCTGTGCCCGGTCATGAACAGCAACGGCACCCCTGGGCGCGCGCGACCGAGCGCGGTGGCCACGTACGTCCCGGGCTCGCCGGGCAGGACGAGGTCGATGATCAGCAGGTCGATGAAGCCCGCGTACGCGTCCGCGAGCTTCAGCGCGGACGGGCCGTCTTCCGCGAGCAGCACCTGGTAGCCGGCGTCTCCGAGCACGAGGGCGACGATCTTCCGCATCGTCGGGTCGTCTTCGGTCACCAGCACCGTCCGCGGCCGCGCGATCGCGCCCATTCCAGTGGGCTCCGCGGCGTGCACGCGCCGACGCCCCCCGAGCGGCGCCGTCCCCGCCGGTACGGGGGAAAGCGACGGTCGCACCGCGACGAGGCGCTCCGCGAGGGCCGCCACGGAGGGCACGCGGTCCGCGACAGCGAACGCGAGCGCGTGTTGCAGCGCGGGGACGAGCGGCTCGGGCACGCCGGCGAGCAGCCTGGGATCGCGATCCCACGTGAACAGGTCGGTCTCGGTGCGGTCGGTGAGCAGCGCGTGCAGAGTGGCGCCGAGCGCGTACACGTCGGACCGCACGTCCACGTGAGCGGGGTCGCGCCGCTGCTCGGGCGACATGTACGCGAACGTGCCGAGCACCGTGCCGGTTCGCGTGAGCGACGCCTCGTCGGGGGCCAGGAACTTCGCGATGCCGAAGTCGGCCACCTTGCAGCGCCCGTTCGCGTCGATCAGCACGTTCTCGGGCTTCAAATCGCGGTGGACGATGCCCTGTTCATGAGCCGCCTGCACGCCCGCGCAGATCTCGAGCAGCACGTCCACCGCGAGCCGCGGCGGCATCGGGCCGTTGCGCGCAACCCAGTCGGCCAGGCTTCCACCTTCGGCCAGCTCCATCACCATGTACGCGGCGCCCTCCTGACCCACGGCCACCACGCGGATCACGTTCGGGTGCTGCAACGCGAGCAGCGCCCGAGACTCCGCCTCGAACCGCGCCCGCACCGCCCGACGCCGCGCAAACGCGCTGTCCAGCACCTTCACGGCGTAGGTCTTCCCCGCCTCGTCGCGCGCCCGGTACACCTCGGCCATGCCACCCTTCGCGAGGAGGGCCTCGAGCGTGTAGGCGCCGAGCGTGACCGGGAGCTGCAGCGTCACGAAACCACCTCGCGAAGAGCGGCGATCGCCACCTGAACGTCCGACGCGTCGCCGCCGTCGAGCAGCAGATCTTCGACGCGCCCCGCCGCCGCGCTCACCGCGCCGAGCCCACACGAGCCCGCGGTGCCGTGGATTCGATGCGCCACCCCCGCGGCGACGTCGGGTTTTCCGCCCTGAAAGGCGAGCGACAGCTCGTCGAGCAACGCAGGCAGCCCCGCGAGGTAGTGCCGACGCACCGCAGCCATCTCAGCGTCGAAATCCGTGCCCATGGGAAGAAGCGTTGTATCGTCGGGCCCCAGGGAGGGCCACGTGGGCATCCGCAAGGTGCTCGTCGTCGACGACGAACCCGACATCCGGCGCGTGATCGCCCTCTCACTCGCGCACTTCGCGGGCTGGCAGGTCGTGCAGGCCGCGTCCGGCGAAGAAGCGCTCGCCCTCGCCGGCGCTGAGCAGCCCGACGTCGTGCTGCTCGACGTCACCATGCCGGGAATGGACGGCCGCCAGACCCTCGCTGCGTTGCGCGCAGATCCCCGCACCGCCAACATCCCCGTCGTATTCGCCACCGCCAGGGTGCGCCCGAACGACGTCGACGAGTGGAGGACCCTCGGCGCGCGCGGCCACATCGCGAAGCCGTTCGACCCCACCACGATCGCGCGGCAGATCAGCGCCCTCGTCGGTGTGAAGTGAAGTTTCGGCGCCTCCCGTTCGCGATCGCGATGGGGTTCTCGCTCGTCATCGGCGCCGAGCTGATGGTTGCAACGACGTGGTGGGTGGAGACGGAGCGGATCGCGAACGATGTCGAACGCCTGCAAGATCACGACGAAGTGAAACAGGACACCCTCGCGTCCGTCGTCGCGCTGCGCCAGACGTTCGTGATCGGGCTTTGTATCGCCGCCGCGTTCCAAGCGGGCGTCGGGATCTGGCTCACCCAGGCGATCGCGCCGATCCTCGAGGGGCTCGACGCCGCCGCCGCGCGCGAGCGGTCGAGCCGCCGCGAGCTCATCGCCGTCGAGAGCCTCGCGAACACCATCGTCGAGCGCCTCGCCGACGGCGTCGTCGCGGTGGACAACACAGGCCGCATCACGCTGTGGAACGAAGCCGCGCACGAGCTCGCGGGCGTCGATAAACACGGCGATACGCTCGCGGCGCACGGCTGGTACCGCCTGGACCGCGTCACACCCGTGGCGCCCGACGAACTGCCGCTCGTTCGCGCCGTGCGCGGCGAGTCCGCCGAGCCGGTCGAGCTGTTCCGGTTCACCGCGAAGCAGCCGCGCGGCGTGTACGTCGCGATCTCCGCGCACGCGCTCCGCGACGAGCGCGGCGAGATCACCGGCGCGGTGGCCGTGTTCCAGGACCTCTCGCACCGCCACGAGCTCGACCGGCTGAAGGACGAGCTCGTGGCCACCGTGTCGCACGAGCTCCGCACGCCGCTCACCGCCATCCGCGGCAGCCTCGGCCTGCTCGAGGCCGGCGCCGCCGGGCCGCTCCCCGAGCCGACGCGCGACCTCGTCGCGATGGCGCGCAGCAACTCCGAGCGCATGATCCGCCTGGTGAACGACCTGCTCGACCTTTCAAAGCTCGACGCCGGACGGCTCACGCTGCGCAAAGGCCTCCACGCGGCACACGACCTCTGCGCGTCCGCGGTCGCCGGCCTGTCGGGTGCGCCGGGCGTCGAACGCGTCGTCGTGGACGCCGCAGTGGCGCTCCCGTCCCTCACCGTCGACGGCGATCGCGTGGTGCAGGTCCTGGTCAACTTCCTGTCCAACGCGCTGAAGGTGTCGCCTCCCGACGCTCCGATCGCGCTGCGCGCCCGGCAGGTCGCCAGCGCGCTGCGGTTCGAGGTCACCGACCGCGGGCCCGGCATCCCGGCCGCGCAGGCCGCGCGGCTGTTCGAGCGGTTTGCGCAGGTCGAAGGGGCCGACGTTTCGCGCCTCGGCACCGGGCTGGGCCTCGCGATCTGCCGCGGGCTCGTCGAACAACACGGCGGGCGAATCGGCGTGGACAGCACGCCCGGCGATGGCGCCACCTTCTGGTTCGAGCTTCCGGTATCCTGACGGCGGAGGCGAGTTGCCCGCGATCTCGTTCGAACTCGAAGGCACGCCCCGGCTGTCCCGCGTCCTCGGCCCCGCGCCGCTGCGCGTCGGCCGGGAGCCTGGGAACGACCTCGTGATCAACGAGGACTCCGTGTCGCGGTTCCACGCCGTGTTGTGGGCCGAAGGTGACGAGGTGTCGGTCCACGACCTCGGCTCGATCAACGGCACCCACGTCAACGGCCAGCGGATCACCGCGCCCCATCGCGTGCGCGTCGGCGATCGCGTGCGGTTCGGCGACCGGTTCGAGGTGCTCGTCGAGGCCGGCCGCGCGGCGCGGCGCACCGTGCGCTACGCCGTCGGGATCGAGGGCACGAACGCGTCGTTCCCCGTCGTGGCCGACCGCTTCTACATCGGCTCAGACGAGGACGCCGATCTCTCCCTCCCCGACGTCGAAGGCCTCGTGCTCATCCTCGACGGCGGGGAGCTGTGGCTCGCGCACGGCGACGTGGAGCGCAAGCTTGAGCCCGGGGAGCGGTTCGTCGCCGGGGCCCAGACGCTGTTCGTGATCGCCGAGCCCACCTCGAGCGCGGTCACGATGCAACCGTCGGACCGCGCGATGTGCGCGCTCACGCTCGACCTTCACGAGGGCGGCGAGGTCGACGCGACGCTCTCAGAGCGGGAGACCGGTCGAAAGCTCGCGCTCGGCATCGGCATTCGCGCGACGCTGTTTTTCGTGCTCGGAGGCCGGTTGCTCGCCGATCGCGAGGCCGGCAAGGAGTCCCCGGGCTGGTGCGACGACGCCCTGCTGAAGAGCGCGTTGTGGGGAAAGAAGGGCGACGACAACAAGTTCAACGTGCTGCTACACCGGCTGCGGGCGGATCTCCGCAAGGCGCAGCTCGACCCCTGGGTGATCGAGCGCCGCGACCGCCGCGTGCGCGCGCGCCTCGGCCGCGTCACCTGGACGCCTGCTTGCGCTGAGGCCTTCCAGCGGCTCGTTCAGGGCTGATCGCCCTGGAGTGAGGCCATCACCACCTCGGCGGTGAACCCCATTAATTCGGCGGCCTCCTCCGGCGTCACCGCGTCGGGGTCGTAACGGCGCAGCACGCGCGACCCATAGGAGACTGCAAGCAGCAGCAGCGCGAGCTTGCGGCGATCCGGGTGCCCCACCTTGTCGAACCGCCCGAGCAGCGTCTCGAGCGAGCCGACCGCGGCGCGCAGCTGCGGGCGGATCAGCCCCAACAGGTCGCTGTCCCCGCCAAGCGCCTCGGCCCAAACGCGATCGAGCGCGCGCCACCGCGCGTCCAGGTGGTACTGGAGCTCGCCGTCGCGCAGATGCGCAACGAGCGCCTCCGGCGACGTCTCGTCCTCGAACCACCGCGTCTGCGCGTCGATGCGGGACACCACCTCGCGGAACAGCAGCGCCTTGGTGTGGAAGTGGTGGTACACGAGCGGCTCGCTGTACCCGGCGTCCGCGGCGATATCAGCGATGCGCGCTCCCCCGTAGCCGTGCGCCGAGAACCGCTTCAGCGCGGCGTCGAGGATCGCCTCGCGGGCGCGGTCCGCGTCGCGTGGGGTCGCAGGCTTCTTGCGAGCTTTTTTTGACGCGGCCACACGAACTCCAATGACACTCGATTTAGCTGAGTATATACTCAGTTCAGCTGAGTCGTTACTCAACTAAACCCCTGGAGCCCTGATGCGCCCTCGCAACGCAGCCCGCCTGGTCCCGTTCGTCCTCGCCGCCGCCTGCACGGGCGGGGACACCGATTCCGACACCGATTCCGACACCACCGTCCCCCTGCCGGTCGGCGTTCAGTGGTTCGACGAGGTGCGCCCGGTGGACGTCACGCCTGACGGCCACACCGTCCTGGTGCAGGTCACGACGTCGATCGAAGGCGAGGTTCGCCTGTTGGACACCGCGAGCGGCGCGATGACCTTCGCGACCACCCTCGGTGATGCCGGAAAGAACATGGCGACCGGGTTGTCGGCCGACCTCGCGGTCTCCGCCCTGCATGCCGTCCCCGTCGAGGCCGGCGTCTGGCGCGAATCCACCGACTGGGTCGACCTCGCGTCGCCGTTTACGGGCTGCGATCAGGACAACGGCGGCGCGTTCGACGTGAGCGACGACGGCTCCGTGGTCGTCGGCCTGATGTGGGACGGGTGCGCCCCGCTCGCGTTCCGCGCGGCGTCCGGTGATGTGCAGATCCTCGAGACCCTCGGCGAGCCCTTCGACGGCAGCCCGACCCACGCGACCAACCGCGCCACGGTGGTGTCCGGAGACGGCCAGATCAGCGCCGGCTTCGCTTCCAACGGCGTACTCGACCGCACGCCAGCGCGCTGGACGGCGGACGGCCAGGGCGTCCTCCTCGACCCCACGAACCAGGACGCCCCGGGCGAGGTCGTCTCGATCAGCGCGGACGGGAGGGTCCTGGGTGTGATGCGCGGCGCGGATGGCGCCGCATGGACGGAGGCCGGCGGGTTCGTCGACCTCGGCCGGCCCGACACCGCGATGCCCGCCGATCCCGTGTACCCGAACGCGATGACCGCCGACGGGGCCGCGATCTTCGGGGCCGTGGGCAGCGACTTCTTCACCGTCCCGGTGGCGTTCGTGTGGACGGCGACCGACGGCAGCCGCGCCTTGCAGCCGCTCGTCGAGGCGGCGGGGATCGACGTCCCCGAGGGCTGGGTCCTCACCAACGTGCTGAGCGTCTCCGACGACGGCACCACCCTCGCCGGCCTCGCCTACGACGCCGACTTCGCGCCCAAGATGTTCGTCCTCACCGTTCCAGCCACCACGTTCGGTCGCTGAGGGTAGAGTCGCGCCGAGGTCGAATGTCCCCGTCCGCCATGGCCCGTCTGTGAAGGCCCTGATCACGCCCCTCGGGGTGCTGTACCTCGCGGTGGGCTTCGTGAACGGCTGCGTCGCCCTGTTCCTCTTGCTGGACGCCCTGTTCCCAGCGCTCATCGGCGTGGTGGCCGTCAACGGCGCGTCCAAGGGCGAGGAGGGCGCGCTGCAGGCGATGGTGCTGATGTTCGGCACCAGCGCGGCCGTAGGTCTGTTCGCGCTCGTGTTCGCCGCGCTAGGGCTCGCCTACCTCGTCGACGGCATCGGCCTGATCGCGCGGAAGCCGTGGGCGCGGTGGCTCGGCATCGGCCTCGCCGTGCCGCTCATGTTCGCGTGTATGCCGGTCGGAATGGTGTTCGGCCTCCTCGGCCTGCTCACGCTGCTGCTGCCCGACGGCGCCGAGGCGTTCGCGCCTGCAGATGGGCAATAGCTGCAGTTGTTCGACCCTGAGGCACACGCGAAGCGAAAGATTGTGCAAACATACCACCAACGCGGCGCGACCTACGCCGTCGACTGTCCGCACCCGGTGAGGTGACACGTGTTCGTCAGCCTGGTCCTCCTCGTCACCGTGACCCACGCGGCGGTTTGCGATCCCGACAGGATGTGTCGCCCATTGCAGGCGGTGTCGTGCGATACCGAAGCGGCTCCAGACCAGCCGAACTCCTGTGCGCTCATCAAGCCCTGGACCGTGGGCGAAGTGCCCGACGACAAGGTCCGCTATCGCTTCGTCTGCGCCACAAAACTCGACTATGGAACCCGTAACCACTACTGCAAGGTCGGCGAACCCAAGCCGGTGGCCGCCCACGCCGCGCAATTGAGCCGGGAGTTCGCGCAGGGCAAGGCGCCCACGGACTACTCCACGTTGGCGCCGCCGCCCCCGACGATGGATGTCGACGCGGCGCGCTGCGAAAACGAGACAGCGTGTTCGAGCCGCGAGACCTACCAAACCTGCGAAAAGGCCCCATGCGCGGTCAACGCCGATCCCAGCGTGCTCGCGCGCAAGGTCTGCGAGCGAGGTGACTTCACCGCCTGGTGCGTCAAGACGCCCGACGAAAATCCTGCTTCGACGGGCTGCCTGTGCGGCCACGGGTCACCCGCCGAAGGCGGGCTCGGCGTCCTGCTGCTGTTGCTCGTCGCCCGCATCCGCCGCAAACACGGCTGAACGTCGCCGCGTTACGCGGGCCCAAGCTCTGCTGTCGGAGGTCTCATGTCGCAACTTCGCCCCGCCGTCTTCCTCGCCACCACGGGCCTGCTCACCGCCTGCCCGCCCGGCGGCGACTCCGGCGAGACAGACACGAACACCGGCACCCCCGGTCCGGCCCTCGTGGCGCTCGCCGCGGGCGGGAATTCCACCTGCGCCGTGCTCGCGGACGGCACCGCGCGGTGCTGGGGCGACAACCGCGTCGGCCAGCTGGGTGACGGCACCACCACCTCGAGCGTCACGCCGGTCGCGGTCTCGGGTCTCTCCGACGCGATCGCCATCTCCACCGGCTACGAATTCTCGTGCGCCATCCACTCCGGCGGCAGCGTGTCGTGCTGGGGTGCGGGCGGCAACGGCCACCTCGGGAACGGCGCCTCGAACGACTCGTCCGTACC
The DNA here is from genome assembly GCA_947505245.1 of Pseudomonadota bacterium. GTDB lineage: Bacteria > Myxococcota_A > UBA796 > UBA796 > SYKL01. The sequence goes on from CANNIZ010000001.1 coordinate 69,681, forward strand.
TGTGGACGTGACGGGGCTCACCGGAGCGGTCGAGATCCGCGTCGGCTTCACCACCGCGTGCGCGCTGCGCGACGACGGCACCGTGTGGTGCTGGGGCCGCGGCGGCGAGCTCGGAAACAGCACCGACACGAACGACTCGAACGTCCCCGTCCAGGTCCCCGGGCTCACCAACGTCGAGCACCTCGCGGGCGCCAGCCACGGCGGCACCTCGATGAGCTCGCACACCTGCGGCGTCCGCACGGACGGCTCCGCGTTCTGCTGGGGCCTGAATTCGGACGGCCAGAACGGCGACGGCACGCAGGACAGCGAGCGCAGCCCGGTCGAGGTGAGCGGCATCGACGACGCCACCGCGATCGCCGCGGGCATGACACACGCGTGCGCCGTCCGCCCCGGTGGAACGGAGTGTTGGGGCGCCAGCCAGCTCGTCGGGGACGGCACCGTGGAGCGGCGGTTTACGCCCGTACCGATCGCGTCCACGGTCGCGTTCGTGGAGCTGACGGCCGGCTTCGAGCACACCTGCGGCCGAACCGACGCGGGTGACCTTTGGTGCTGGGGCCGCAACGGCGGCGGGCAGATCGGAGACGCCCAGGAGCTCACGACGAGCGACGTGCGGCTCGAGCCCGTGAAGGCCGCGGTCTCGGGGATTCAGCTCGTCGCGGCCGGCATGACGCACACCTGCGCCACCGACGACAACGACGTGACGTGGTGCTGGGGCCGCAACGAGTACGGCGAGATCGGCTCGGGAACGCCGGGTTCGAGCGCGCGTTCCAGCGTCCCCGCCGCGGTCGTGTGGTAGTCCGCCGCCCCCGTCAGGGCGCGATCTGAACCAGGCCTCGCTCGACGAACGACGCGAACCACGCCGACAACCGGCCCGCGGCGCGCTCCGGCTCGGCCGCGACGGCGGCGGTCACCGCGTCCGCGAGGGTGCCTCCCCGGGCGACCACCCCGAGCGCGGCAAACGCGCCGGGCTCGAGCTCCACGTGGCGCATCGCGCGGTCCACCCGGTACACGGCGACGAGGAACGTCCCGGCCACCACGGCGGGCTGCGCGCCGCCAAGGCTCCACACCGAGCGCGTGCGCTGGACCGAGGTGGTGAGCGCGAGCAGCTGGACGTGCGGCTGCAGCGCGAGCCTGAGTGAGCCGGTGAGGGCGTCCGCAAGCTGCTCCGGGCGGGGCGTCTGCCCGTCCGCCCCGAGGAACCCGCTCATCACAGCGTGATCAAGCCGCGCCATCTCGCTGTGCTCCACCGGCGCGCCGTGCGACGCGAGCCAGTCGGCGAAGCCGTCGGCGATCCGCCCGAGCGACCAGTGGCCGGGCGGGTGTGCGTCGAGGAACGCCCACACCACAGCCTCCCCAGCGTCCCCGGCCAGGGCGAGGTAGCCGGGAACCTCCTCGGCGAACGCGTCCCACAGGCGCAGCCGATACTGCTCGGCGTAGATGGCGATCTGCTCCTCACCGGTCAACGTCGCGCTGCCCGCGAACAGGTCGCCCGACAGCGGCTTAGCACCGCGGATCATCGCCACCATCTCGGCCTGCCACGTCGGGTTCATGCGAGGGCCTCTGCGCGCAACCGCCGCGCCAGGGCCGCCTCTTCCTGCAGCCGCGCGAACGAGGGGAGCTGGTCGTCCCATTCGATCAGGGTGCTCACGCTCCCGATGCGGTGGATCACCCGCTGGTACAGCGCCCACACCTCGTCGCACACGGGCCCGTCGTGGGTGTCCAGTCGGTACTTCGCCTTCACCGAGTGCCCGGCGAGGTGGATTTGAACCACGCGATCAGCGGGCACCGCGTCCAGGTACGTGTGCGCGTCAAACCCGTGATTCATCGCGCTCACGTACACGTTGTTCACGTCGAGCAACACGCCGCAGTCCGCGCGCTCCACCACGTCCGCGAGGAACTCCCACTCGGGCATCACGCTCGCCTTGTACGTGAGGTACGACGACGCGTTCTCGATCGCGAACGGCCGCCCCAGCGTGTCCTGGACGCGCTTCACGCGCTCGACGACGTGATCCGCCATGGCCCGCGTGTACGGCAGCGGCAGCAGATCGTGCACGCGGACGTCCGCCGTGCCCGTGAAACACAGGTGGTCCGACACCCACGGCGCGTCGAGCCGGTCCGCGAGCCGCTTCAGCCGCGCGAGGTGGTCCGCGTCATGGGCGCCCCCGAGCGACAGGCCCACGCCATGCGGCACGACGGGGTACTGCGCGCGCAGCCGGTCGAGGAAGTACAGCGGCGAGCCGCCGTCCACCATGAAGTTCTCGGCGATGACCTCGAACCAATCCATCGCGGGACGGCCTTCGACGACCTCGGCGAAGTGCGGCCGGCGAAATCCGACCCCGATGCCGAGGTCCGGGACGTGAAAGCGAGACACCATGACGCGCCTGTAACCGCTGCGTCCCGTTGGGGGCGCTCACGGCCACCACGACTACATCGAGGACTTGCAGCCGCCCTTGCCCTTGCAGCTGTTCTTTCCCTTGCAGCCGCCGTCGCCGCTGCCACAGCCGCCCTGGCCCTTGCACTCGTTCAGGCCCTTGCACTCGTGCGCAGCAGGCGCGGCAGCCTGGACCCCCTCGGTGGCAGCGGGCGTCGCAGCGGCGGGGTCCGCCGGGGTTGCAGCCGGGGTTGCAGCCGGCGACACGACAGCGGCAGGCTCCGTGGGAGTCGCCTCACCACCACCACACGCCGTGAGCGAACCCGCGAACAAACCCGCCAAAGCCGTACCGACCAGCGCGGCCTTCGTGTCAACCGTCATCGATTACCTCCAGAGTGGGCAATAGCCTACTCCCTGGAGCTCGTCTCCTACAACTGACGTACGTTACAGCGGCCTAACGAACGGCCTTCACGTCTTCGGGGAGCACGATCCCATCGGCGTTGCCCCACGAGTTGCGCTCGAACGTCAACGCGCAGGCGAGGTCGTAGTCCGAGAGGGCGGCCTGGGAAGGCATCGCGCCGTTGTAGTCGACGCCCTGGACGTTGATTGGACCGGAGAGGCCCTTCACCGCGATGGTCGCGTGGTTCTTCGCGTCTCCGTAGAACGCCCCCGAGCCTGCCAGCGGGGGGAACGTGCCGGGGATTCCCTTGCCTTCGGCGCCGTGGCACGCGCCGCAGACCTTGCCGTACACGTCTGCGCCGTGCGCCATGAGCGACGCCTGATCGGTCTTGGTCTCGTCCACCGTCGCTTCGACAACTGCTGGGAACGCCGACTTGGGCGGCGTGTACTTGACCTTCACCACCGGGGAAGCGCAGTAGCGGTAGCCCGTCACGAAGCTCGTCAGGTAGCTCGGGCAGTTCCCCGAGACGCGGTTCGAGTACTGCGCGCTGATCTCCACCGCGTCGTGTTCGAACGGCCGGTTGCACGCGACCGCCGCGGCCAACAGCAGCGCAGGGAGCGCGACACGGGCGCTCGATGCGAGGGACTTGGAGCCAAACAAGGTAGGCATGGGGCCTCGGAGTCGATAGGAGTCGGGGATGGATTGGTTGCGCAGCCACCGCGCTCTGGTAGCTATCATCGTCGGCACCACGCTAGCCGGAGCCCTCGGGGGTGCCTTGTTCTTCGGCGAATGGAGCCTGGCCCGTCGCATGGCCGCCGGCGCTGTGTTGGGCGCTGGCTCCGCGCTCATACTCACCGCCAATCGGCTGATTGCGTAGCGGCTGTTTGACGGAGGCCTGCGAGAGAATTTCACTCCGCACGTAAAGCACCACGAGCCCGATGAACGTGAGCGGCAGCAGCGACAGGAACACCGTCGTGCCCGCGTACGCCGTGCGCGCCGCAGGTGAGACCGCGCCACAAACGGAACAGGCGAGCTCGATCGCGGGGATCACAGGTACACCCGCCAGTAAAGGACGGGCCACAGCGCCACCACGAAGTACCAGTACAGGCGCCCGGCCTGGAAGGCCTCGCGCCGGAGCGTGTTTCGACCCAGCCGAGCCACCATCCACACCACCGCGCCCAGGCCCACCAGCGCGTGCAACGCGTGCGCGCCGACGATCAGGTAGAAGAAGCCACCGTACGGCGTCGCGCGGAACGACAGGCCGTCGGCCAACAGCCGGGCCCATTCGACGCCCTGGAACACGACAAAGAACGTGCCGGCGGCGAGCGAGCCCAACAGCGCCTTGAACGACGTGTCGACCTTGCCGTCGTCGTAGAGCCGGCCGGCGTACCGCATCGCTACGCCGCTCCCCAGCAACACCAGCGTGTTGAACGCCGTCGATTCGAGGGGCAACACGGGCTGGCCGGGAGGTGGCCACTCGACCATGTTCGCCCGACCGATCGCGTGGGCGCTGATGAACGCGGCGAACATCATCAGCTCGGCGCCGACGAACAGGAGCACCGCGAGCACGGCGTTCGGCACTGCGGGCTGCCGCTCTTCGCGTGCGACCGGCAGGTCAGGGCTGCCCACCGCCATCATCAGTGGACCTCGGCGGCCGGTGCGGGCTCGTGCTCGCCCCCGCCGTGCTCGGCGCCAGCCGCGAGACCGCGCGCCACCTCGGCCTTGGCAGCGACGTTCTCCCAGCGCGTGCCCTCGTGCTTCATCACGTCAGGCGACACGGCAGCGAAGAACAACACCATGAACACCACGCTGGTGATCAGCGCGTACCAGATGATCGGCTTCTCGGTGTCCAGGTGCATGAAGTACTTGATCACGATGCCGGCCTTCACGAACGCGATGCCGAACGCCGTGATCAGCGTGATGATCTTGATCCCGAGCATCGGGCCCGTGACCGACACGACGAGCAAGACACAAAGCACCCCCCAGATCTTCACGTAATGCGAAGGCGGGTGGATGTGCTCGTGGTGACCGCCGCCGGCGCCGTGGTCATGACCGTGATCGTGAGTCGCTTCCGCAGACATGGGCATTCCTACTTGGCGATGTAGAGGAGGGGGAACAGAAAGATCCAGACAAGGTCGACGAAGTGCCAGTAGAGGCCTACGTTTTCGACCCGGTGCAAGTCGCGGCCAGCGTACGCGTCCTTCGCGACGAACGCCATGATGATGGCGCCGACGATGACGTGGCTCGCGTGAATGCCGGCGGCCGTGTAGTAGAACGCCCAGAAGCCGTTCGTCCAGGGCACGAAGCCTTCTTCGATCTCGCCGTGCCACTCGTAAGCTTTGAAGCAAAGGAACAGGCAGGCGCCAGCGATGGTGGCGAGCAGAAACTTCGCAGCCTTCTTGCCGTCACCGGTCTGCGCCGCCTGGTGCGCGAGCACCGCCGTGAGGCTCGACGACAACAGCACGAGCGTGTTCGTGGCGCCGATCGCGGTCTGCGTGTGGACCGCATAATTGGCCCATTCCGGGTGACCGAGGCGATGCATCAGGTAGGAAGCGAGCACGCCGCCGAAGATGACGATCTCCGACACGAGCAGCCACCACACGGCCAGCTTGGCCGTGGGGATGCCCGTTGCGCTGCGCGTATTTGCGATTGGACGAAAGGCTGCCATGGGTGATTCCTACGACTGCTGGTTCTGGGGCCAGAAGTCGTCTTCACGACCCGGCACCGAGTATTCGTACGGGCCCCGGTACACCGTGGGCATGTTGTCGGGAGGCCAGTTTCCGTGGCCAGGCGGGTTCTCGGGCGTCGTCCACTCGAGGGTGGTCGCCTTCCACGGGTTCGTACCCGAGATCGGCCCGAAGAACATGCTGTAGAACGTGTTGTAGATGAAGATGAACTGGAACGCGATCAGCACCAGCAGAGCGACCGTGGCGAGGATGCGCAGGTTCTGCAGGTCCGGCGTCGCGAGCTCGGGGAAGTTGTTGTAGTTGTAGATGCGGCGGTGATCGCCACCGAGGCCCGTCGCGAACAGCGGAAGGAAGATGAAGTTGAACGAGATCATCGTGCCGAAGAAGTGAATCTTCCCGAGCGTCTCGTTCATCATCCGGCCGAACATCTTCGGGAACCAGTACGTGAACCCGGTGAACGTCCCGATGAACGCGATCGGGAAGAACGTGTAGTGGAAGTGCGCGACCACGAAGTACGTGTCGTGGAAGTAGATGTCCGCGCCCGACGCGCCCAGGTAGATGCCCGTCACGCCGCCGATGAGGAAGGCGAAGATGAAGCCGAGCGCCCACAACATCGGCACCGTGTAGCGGATCGAACCGCCGTACAGCGTCGCGATGTAGAGGAACACCATCTCCGCGATGGGGATCGAGATGAGCACGGTGGTGATGGTGAACACGTTCGCCATGCGCGGATCGATACCGGCGACGAACTGGTGATGCGCCCACACGAAGAACGAGAGCACGCCCGTGCCGATCGTCGTGTACAAGACGGTGTCGTAGGCGAACAGCTTCTTGCGCGCGAACACCGGGATGACCTCGGCGCACATGCCCGTGGCAGGCAGCAGCACGACGTACACTTCCGGGTGACCGAAGAACCAGAACAGGTGCTGCCAGAGGATCGGGTCACCGCCCCGGCGGGGATCGAAGAAGTTCGTACCGAGGTTCTGGTCGAACAGCAGCATGATCGCGCCCGCGACGAGCGGACCGACCGACGCCATGAACAGGATGGACGCGATGCAGATCATCCATACGATCATTGGAACGTCGTTCCACTTCATGCCCGGCGCGCGGCCGTTCATGGCGGTGACGATGAAGTTGATGCCGCCGAGCAGGAACGCCGCGAACTCGAGCGCGACAGCGATCAGCCACATCGACGAGCCCATCGGGGTCAGGCTGTACCGCGCGTCGGCAGAGAGCGGCGGGTAGGCCGTCCAGGCGCCGCCGAACGCGCCGCCTGGGACGAACCAGGACGCGATGAGGACGACGGCCGACACGAGGAATATCTGGTACGAAAGCCGGTTCAGGCGCGGAAACGCCATGTCGTCCGCGCCGATCAGCAGCGGGATCAGGAAATTGCCGAACGCCGCGATCAACACGGGCATGGCGACCCAGAAGATCATGACGGTGCCGTGCTGCGTGATGGCCGCGTTGTACTCCATCGGCGACACGCGGCCGAAGAACGGCACGCTCATGTTCGGGAACGCGAGCTGCATCCGGAACACATACGCGTAGAAGCCACCGAACAACGCCATGAACATACCGGTAAACATGTACTGTTTGCCGATGTATTTGTGGTCCGTCGGGAAGATGTACTTCTCGATGAACGACATCTCGTGGTGGTGGGCGTCGTGCGCGCCGTGGTCGTGATCGTGAGCGACGGACATCAGCATTCCTGGGCAAGCGAAGCGCGCAGCGAGCGCAGCGAGCGTAGTGTCTTGGAGCGAAGCGCGCAGCGAGCGCAGCGAGCGTAGTGTCTTGGAGCGAAGCGCGCAGCGAGCGCAGCGAGCGTAGTGTCTTGGAGCGAGGCGCGCAGCGAGCGCAGCCGAGCGAAGCGTTATTTGGGCGTGTTTGCCGTGATCCAGGCGAGATGATCTTCGTCGGACTCGACGTAGATGCGTCCCGCCATCAGGCCGTGGCCGATGCCGCACATCTCGGCGCACTGCAGGTCATAGACGCCCGCCTGGGTCGCCTCGAACCACGCCGTGATTACGCGCCCGGGGACGATGTCCTGCTTCAGGCGGAACACCGGGATCGAGAAGTTGTGCAGCACGTCCCGCGACTCGAGCTTGGCGTGGACGACCTTGTTGACGGGTACGTGCAGGCCGTCGACCGTCTTGATGTCGTCCGCGGTGTCGAGGATGCCGTCTGCACCGGGGTGCTGAAAGCTCCACGCCCACTGCTGGCCGACGACGCGAACGACCTCTTGCGGCTCCGGAAGGTTCTGTTTGACGTTGTACCAGACCTTGATGGCGCCGACGATGACGAACAGGTCCATGAAGATGATGAGGTAGTGGGGGTACGTGATCCACCGGAGCAGCTCTGGCTCGTGACCCGTCACGTACAGGGCCTTGACGCCTTCCTGAGCGCGGTACCGCCACAGCAACCAGAAGAACATCACGTTCGTCGCCAGGTACCAGAACCCGACGATCGCCGTGATCATCATCACGAGGTTGTCGACGTCGCTTGCGAACGTGGAAAGAGCGGGCTGAAACAGATTCATTTCGAGCTCACGACATGAACGCGACGATGAACGCCGCCGAGATGAACAACAACGATCCCACCATGGTCACGATGAACACCTTCTTCGCGATCGCCTCTCCGGCATCGGACTGCGCTTCGGACATGTTGTCTTCCTACTTGCCGAGGGTCTGGATGTGGGCGATCACGTTGTTGATCGCGTCTTCGTCTGCCAGCGTGCGGGCCATCGGCGCCATCGTGGCGCCCGTCTTGTCGAGCGGATTCGCTCCGCGCACGCCATCCTTGAACTTGTGGATCTGCCTGGCGAGGTACCAATCCTGCTGCTTGGTGAGCGGCGGCGCCCCCAGCGCCTCGGAGCCGGTGCCATCCGCCTGGTGACACGCGCTGCAGACCCCGAACGACACCTTGCCCTTTTCGGCGTCTCCCTTCAGCGTCGGCGCAGGCCGTGCTGCAGGCAGCGCTGCGATGTAGCCGGCGACGGCCGCGATCTGGCCATCCGTCTGCAGCGCGGCCGCCATCGGCCGCATGCGCAGGCCTTCGATGTCATCGAAGTGCGCGCCCCGGGCGCCATCGCGAAACTTGTGTACTTCGGCGGTGATGTACCAGGCGGGCAGGCTCGCGATGGACGGCGCCCCGATGTTCTCCTGACCGGCCGCGTTCGCGCCGTGGCAAGGAGCACAATAATCCTCGAACAACGCCAGCCCCTCGTCAGGGCTGCCGGCCGCCGGTGTAGACATACACGACGTGAGCGACGCCCCGATCGCGGCGATCGCCGCTACCAATAGGATCGCACCACCGTGACTCGTCACGTCAACCCGCATGAAGCCTCCCCCGCTGCGAGCGGGTACAAGAGCGGGCTACGATAGTCCTTCGAGCGCTTGACGGCCATCCGTCGGATGCAACATCCGGTTGCAGATCGCGTGGATGGGCGGCAAACCGACCTAACGACGCGCGATGGGCGCGGGCGTCTCGCGGATCTCAGTCGTGACAAGATCCAGCAGCGCGGTGGACAGCTGAATGATCTCTTCGTGGGACAGCCCTTCGGCGCGAAGTGTGCGGTAGAAGCTCTTCGCGAGGACTTTGTGGCGGTTGCGATGAAGATCGGACGCGGAAGATTGGGCAGAGGCCATCACGTTCAGGCTCCGGGGTAGGACGCTTTCATCCAAGCAACTTCCGTGCCCATCGTCCACCGACGCATTCGCGGCGTTCGCCCGCTTGGAGCACGTCCATTGCCCGTCGGGTGCGACGCCGCGTACGCACTCGCTGCGTAGCGGCCTGCGCACCTCGATCGTGCATCACTTCTTGACCGGGACCGCCTTCTTCTTTGCCATGGACAAGAACGTCCCGATGTTCGGAATCTCGGGGTTCAGCTTTTGCGCCTTGGTCAGGTCGCGCACGGCGTCGTCGTACTCTTTCCGGTAGTAGTACGCGATTCCGCGCTGGCAGAACGCATAGGCGTGGTTCGGGTCGAGCTCGATCGCCCCGTTGAAGTAGTCGATCGCCTTCCGGTAGTCCTTGCGGTTGTAGAACAACTCGCCGATGGCCACCTGCGGATCGGGGTTCTTCGGGTCGAGGTCTTCGGCGACGGTGAAGTCGCTCATCGCCCGCGCGTAGTCCGCCTGCGCCAGGTAGATGAGCCCGCGCGCAAGATGCGCCTGCAGGTGGTCGGGGTCGAGGTCGAGCAGGTCGGAGTAGGCCGCGATCGCCGCGTCCATGTCGTTGGCTTCCTTGGCATCCATCGCCTTTTCCATCAGGGCGGCGAGCACGGCGCGATCGGGGCCCTGCGGCTCTTGAGGCGGAGGTGCCACGGCTGGCGTCGGAGCTGCATCTTCTTCCTCTGCTTCCTCTTCCTCCTCCTCTTCTTCTTCCTCCTCCTCCTCGTATTCCTCGACCGCGAGCGAGAAGCCGTCGCCCTCGGGCACGTCGCCCTCGGCTTCGCCCATCTCCAGCGGCTCTTCTTCTTCCTCAAAGCCGAGCACCTTGCTGGCCTGGCCTGGCTTTGCGCCGAGCTGCACTGCGGCAGATCGGGGCTTCTTGTCCGTGCCGTCACGGATCGTGGGCAGCGGCGCGCCACCGATCGGCCTCCGGGCGCCCGCCGCAGCGGCCGCGGCCGCTGGCGTCGCCTTGCCAATCCCCACTGCGGCGGCCCCCTTGCCGATGCCAACCGACGCGCCCGCGCGAGCGCCCGCGCCAGCAACGACAGCGGCGCCCGCTGGCCGCGCCCCCGCGATCGTCGGCGCAGGCGCGACCTTCGCCCCACCGATCGTCGGAGACGCCGCCACCCTTGGCCCCCCGACGGCGACCGGCGCAACAGGCCTGGCGGCCCCGATCGTCGGCGCGACGGCCGCCTTCGGAGCGACGGCCGCTACAGGCCGCGCGGGACCCGGGTCTGTCGGGACGGCGGTGGCCGCGCGCAAAGGAATCGCGCCCGGATTCGTCAATTCATCCGCTTCGAAATCACCCAGGCCCGAGGTTGCCTTGACGACCACACCCCGACCGGACGGCTTGTCCGCGGCGTCTTCTTCGAACATCTCCACTTCGTCGTCGACCATGTGCGCGTCAGGGGCGATGTCGAACGTGTCCTGCATGGCGGGACCACGGGAAGAAGAGCGCTTGGCGGGTGCTCGCGCCTTTGCCTGTTCGAGGGCCGCCCGCACGTCGTGCGTCACGGGCTTGATCTGAGTGTCGTCTTCGACGTCGTCGTCGGACGAGGCGGCAAGGAGCGGGGCGTCTTCGTCCACAAACGAAGGACGACGAGCCGTTTCGGGCTGGGGCGTCGGGTCGTCTTCTTCGGGCAGGTCGCCGGGGCCGCCCTGAGGCTCGGGCTCGGGCTCGGGCTCGAGTTCGGCCTCGAGTTCGAGCTCGGCCTCGGGCTCCTCGTCTTCCTCGGGCTCGACGTCGGGCTCGGGAGCGGCTGCGGGAGCGGGCTCGTCGAAGGACACGTACGACGGCTCGGATTTTGAACCCCCGCCGAGCGCGCCAAAATCGGGCAGGTCGGGCGCGCCAAAGTCTACGAGGGACGAGTCACCGCCGCCAAAATCGGGCAGGTCGTTGGTGCCAAAGTCTGGCATGGGTGCCGCACCCCCGCCAAAATCGACCATCGCTGGCGCGGTCGCGGCAGGCGCCGGCGTCAGGTACGAGGGCGTCTCCTCGGGCGCCGGCGTCAGGTACGAGGGCGTCTCGTCGGTCGCGAGGGGCTGAGAGAGGTCGGCCGCACCTTCGGGGCCTTCGTCGTGGGCGAGTTCTTCGCGCACGGCCGCGCGAGGCGCGGGGCGCGGGGCCGACGCGGGGACACCGGGGTGCTCGGAGCGCGTCACCGTCGCGCTGAGGAGCTCCTCGGTATCTTCGTCGCGGGAGATCAGCGGCCCGACGGTGGTTGGGACGCGGCCCACCGCCGCCAGCGTGTCGCGCGTGTATTGGGCGGCGATCCGCACCATGCGGCCCCGCGAGGCCGGCGACATGTCGGCCGCAGCGATGCGGATCTCGTTTTCCCACGCACTCAGGACCTGCAGCAGGTCCATCACGTTTACGGTTTCTTCAGGGTTGGACACGTCCGGCCTCACTTACCGCGCAAGGCGGCCGCGACCTTCGCGAGATCGTCCGTGAGCGCTTCTTGCTGCTTGCGAATGCGGTTTGCCGCGTCGTGCAGGCTCTCGACCTTCTGAAGGATCTCGAGCTTCTGGCTGGTGGATTTTGCGGTCGCGAGATCGGCCTCGACCTTCTGGGCGAGCGCCTCGTGCCGCTCGATGTCGTGTTGCGCGGACGCGATCTGAATCGACACCTCGCGTACAGCTTCGATCCGGCCGAGCAGCTCGCCGAGCCTCTCCTCGAGGATGGAGTTGACCTCCTGTTGGACGGCGTCGAGGCGATTTTCGGACATCCAGGGTCTCCAGTTCGAAGGTGAACGCGAGCCTAGCACACGACGCTACGGCCACACGACCTTGCCATCCACGATCGTGCCGACGGCCCGCCAATGCGCGCCTTCGTGGCGCCAGAGCGTGAGGTCGGCCGCGCGGCCTTCTGCGATCTCGCCGAGGTGGTCGTCTTCGTGCACAGCGTACGCCGCGCCGGAGGTGAACGCCGTCACGGCTTCGTCGAACGTGAGCCTCTGATCGGGGTACCAGCCCCCTGGCGGCTGCTCCGCCTGGTCCTGCCGGGTGGTGGCCGACCACAACCCGAGCGCGGGGTCGACCGATTCGACAGGGAAATCGCTCCCAAACGCGAGGTGGGCGTTTGCGTCGAGCAGGGTGCGCCACGTGTACGCCCACCGCACGCGCTCGGGACCGAGGCGCGCCTCGGCCCAGGGCATGTCGGACGTCGCGTGGGTTGGCTGCATCGACGCGATGACGCCGAGACCCGCGAACCGAGCGACGTCGTCGGGGTGGATGACCTGGGCGTGCTCGACGCGCAAACGGACGTCTGCCTTTTCCGGGTGGGCAGCGCGCGCGGCCTCGAACGCGTCGAGCGCGTTTCGGACGCCTTGATCACCGATGCCGTGGATCGCGACCGCGCCCCCAGCGCCGAGCGCTCGTTCGGCGAGCGCCTTCAGATCCGTCGCCGAAGAGACCGCGAGCCCGGTGCGATCGGGTTCGTCGGCGTACGGAGCGGTCAGCAACGCGCCACGTGACCCGAGGGCGCCGTCGGCGTAGGCCTTCACGCCCACGACCGCGAGGTGGTCTCCGCGCCAGGGACCCGACGCGTACAGGCGTTCCGCGGCCTTCGACGCGGGGTCGAGGTAGACCCAGATGCGGATCGGCAGCTTGCCGGCCTGATCGAGTCGCTCGTAGACCGCGAGCACGTCGTCGCTGGTGCCCATGTCGTGTACGCCCGTCAGGCCCACCGCGCGGATCGCGTCGATCGCCTTGACGACGCGGCGCTTGCGCTCTTCAGGGGTTGGGTCGGGGATCTTCACGAGGTCGACGGCGTTGTCGATCAGCACGCCCGTGGGCGCGCCGGCGGCGTCGCGCACGATGCGTCCCCCGACGGGATCGGGCGTGTCCTTGGTGATCCCCGCGGCCGCGAGGGCGTCGGAAGACAGCCAGATCGCGTGCCCGTCGACGCGGGTGAGCGCGATCGGACGGCCGAGCGCGAGCGCGTCGAGATCGGTCGCAAGCGGCCAACCACCGGCAGGAGCGTCGGTCCAATCGTTCTGGTCCCAGCCACGTCCGGTGAGCCACCCCTCCCCCGGCGCCGCGCTCTTCGTGCGTGCGAGGGTGTCCGCGTACGACGGGGAGCCCATGAGATCGAGCGACAGCAGCGCCTTGCCGAGGCCCTCGACGTGGCCATGGGCGTCGACGAAGCCGGCGGTGACGAGATCCGCCGGCAAGCCGCCGATCGCCCCCTGGGAGGACCCCAGCGCCGCGATCTTGCCGGAGCGCACCTCGAGCCGCATCGGCGGGCCGCCCGGCGAGAGCGGTGCTTCGATCACGAGGTCAGGAGGGGGCTGAGCGGGAGCCGGAGCGGGCGGTTCGGCACACCCGAACAGCCAGATCATCGCGCCACGACCAGGGACGGCAGGTAGTCGTTAGGGACCGCGACGCCGCAACAAGTGAGGATCGTGGCGCCGATCGACGCGATGCCCGGCTTGGGGAGATCGCGGCGGACATCGAGGGAACCGGTCGAATCGACGACGATGAACGGCACGGGGTGGAGCGTGTGCGACGTGCGCGGCTTCGGCGAGCCGTCCTTCTCGCGCTGCACCTTGTTCTTCTCGCGTTGCCACATCTCGTCGGCGTTTCCGTGATCGGCGGTGACGAACAGGAGGCCGCCGGCTTCGCGGACGGCGCGCTCGATGCGGCCGAGTTGGAGGTCGACACACTCGACGGCGAGCCGCGTTGCGACGAGATCGCCGGTGTGGCCGACCATGTCGCCGTTCGCGAAATTCAGGCGGATGTGATCGTAGGAGCCCGTGCCGATCGCCGCAATCACCGCGTCCGCGACCTCGGCGACCTTCATCCACGGGCGCTGATCGAACGGGACCACGTCGGACAACACGCACACGTAGTCCTCGAGCGCGTCGTCGATCTTTCCGGACCGGTTGCCGTTGAAGAAGTACGTCACGTGGCCGAATTTCTGCGTCTCGCTGCACGCGAACGTGCGCTTCTTCGCGGCCGCGAGGTGCAGCCCGACGGTCGAGTCGATGACCGGCGGCGCGACGAGGAACCGCTTCGGGACGAACAGATCGCCGTCGTACTGCATCATGCCCGCGTAGGTGACCGCCGGGCGCGGCCCGCGCGCGAACTTGTTGAACGGCTCCTCCTCGAACGCGCGGGTGATCTCGATCGCGCGGTCGCCGCGGAAGTTGAACAGCAGCACCGCGTCGCCGTCGACGATCTTACCGATTGGACCGGTGTCGTCGGCGATCACGAACGCAGGCAAACGCTGGTCGTCCATGCGCGCATCTTCCGCGTAGAGCGTCTCGATCGCCTGCGACGCGCTCGCGAACGCCCTCCCCTGCCCGTTCACGTGGCACGCCCACCCGCGCGCGACCATCGACCAGTCGGCTTCGTAGCGGTCCATCGTGATGTTCATCCGGCCGCCACCGGAGCCGATCCGGTAGTCGCGCCCGTCGCTCGACAGCGCCGCGAGCTTCTGTTCGAGCGGGCGGACGAACGTGAGCGCGCTTCGACCTGCGACGTCACGACCGTCCGTCAGCACGTGTACGCGCAGCCGTCTGACGCCGTCTTTTGCGGCGTGGTCGATCAGCGCGTTGAGGTGGTCCACGTGGCTGTGGACGTTGCCGTCGCTGACGAGTCCGAGCAGGTGCAGCGTGTTCCCACGCACGAGGTCCTTCCACACGTCGGTGGTGAACGCGGAGCCGTCGGCGATGGCGCGATTTACGAGCTTGGCGCCCTGGTCGAACACGCGGCCGGCGCCCATCGCGTTGTGGCCGACCTCGGAATTTCCCATGTCGTCGTCGGACGGCAGGCCTACCGCGGTGCCGTGGGCCCGCAGCGCGAGCCACGGGCAGGTCGCGAGCAGGCGCGTCAGGTTCGGGGTGCGCGCGGTCGCGACGCCGTCGTCGGGGCCGTCCAGGCCTAGGCCCACGCCGTCGAGGATACACAGGACCACGGGCTTGTTCGACATCGCCACTCCCAATCGAGAGCGGCGATGCTAACACCCGGCGATCACTCTGCGGCGAGCGCGGCGATCTCCTCGGCCGTGAGGCGGCGATCCCACATCGTCACCTCGTCGAAGTCGGCGGCGAACTGCGCGTCTCCGCCGCAGCCGATGTAGGCGTTGCCGGTGCCCGTCTGAATATTGTCGGGGAACGTCCCGGTCGTCATCGTCGCGACGCCATTCACGTAGTAGGCGCCTCCGTTCGTGGTGTCGAACACGAACGCGTGGTGCGTCCAAACGCCCTCGGGGATCGCGACTACGGCGCTGATAAAGTACGGCACGAGCGAAGGTGTGCCCGAGTACACCTCGGTGGTCCACGAGCCGCTCGACCAGTACGCCTGGTACGAGCCGCCGCCGTGGCCGCCGAGGGTCTGTCGCGCACCGTTCACGAACGCGCTCTGCGGGCGCACCCAAGCCGCCCACGTCATCGCGCCGGAGGCGCCGTTGTTCGTGTAGGGACCGAACTGCATGCACGCGCCCGCGGCGCCCGCCATGCCGGCGACGCCGTTGCGATCGGTGATGAACGCAGGAGTGCCCGACGTGAGCTGGAGGTTCGCAGGGCCAGAGTCCGCCGCAGTCCCGTCGAGCCGGAACCGGTAAACCACGCCCGTTGCGTAGGGGTCGACGCCGGGATCGGTGTCGACGTTCGTGTCGGTGTCCGCGTCGGTGTCCGCGTCGGTGTCCGCGTCGGTGTCCGCGTCGGTGTCCGCGTCGGTGTCCGCGTCGGTGTCCGCGTCGGTGTCGCTGTCCGCGACACCCGTTTCTGTCTCGCCACCACCATGACACGCGAACAACGCCGACAACAGCATCACGAATCCGTACTTCATTCGACCTCCGCTGCGCGGATAAGGCCCATCGGACGCGTCTGCAACCACGACGCCGCGCAAGTCGTCGCCGCGTTATGGCTTACCGATGCTCGTCTGGTTGCTCGCGTGTGCCGATCCACGAATCGAGTCGGTGACGCCGCTCGACGTCGCCGCGGGCGACGCTGTGATCGTTCGCGGCCGTGACCTGGAGGGCGCTTGCACGGCCGAGCTCGCCGACACCGGCGGCGCGATCGTGACCCTCGCCACGCGGCCCACGGACGGTACGGTCGTCGAAGAGGTGTGCTCGCTGCGCATTCCACGCGATCTCCGGCCCGGGCGGTTTGTCGTCACCGTGCACGTCGGCGAGCTCACCCGCACATTGCCCGACGGGATCACCGTCGGTCGCCCCCGCGAGGAGGAGGCGTGTACGGGGCGATTCACGTCGAACACGCAGGTCTCGGTGCCGCGCGGCGAGGTGGCGATCGAGCGGTTCTTTCCTGACGGCTTTCGCGACACCGTTCGCGTCGCCATCCCCGACATCGACCGGGTCGAGTACGAGGAGACCGGCCCGTGTGGCGCCGTGTTCCTGCGCGATCGCGACGGGGGACGCGTGTTGTACCTCGACGGTACGCCGCCCCTCGAGGAGCGCGCGAAGACGCTCGCGCGAACGATTGATCGGCCGCTCGTCCGCGTCACGGGCTCCTGAGCGGGGCTATTCGTTCGGCGGCCCGTCGATGGGATCGTCCATCGGAGCCGGCTCGTCGGTGGGAGGTGCCTCGTCGGGCCACCGCCCGCTGCTGGCGCGCATCAGAAACCACGCGACGGCGAGCGTGACGGGCAGACCGAACACGACCCACAGCTCCCAGTTCACGTGTTCACGTCAAACATGGATCGGCATGGTGTGGGGGATGTGCGCCGCGCCGGCGGCCTCAGCGACCACCTCGCCGGGCAGCGGGAACCACCGCAGCGCCTCGGCGTCTTCTGGCAGAGGCTCGTCCACCACGTGCAGGCCCGCGTACTCGGCGGCGACGCCGTTGACGATGAGCTGGGCGTCGTTGAGGTAGCTGGCGAGCGCCCACTCGGGTTCGATCGCACTTCGGCTGCGGTACTCGAGCTTGCCCGAGCGGTACGTGACATCCGACAGGCGCAGCGCCGCGTCCGCGTGGCCGCCGCGGTGTCTCCACTGGCCGGAGTGAAGGTTGAACGTGTAGTGTGGCAGCAGCTTCCAACCGTGCTCAGCGACGAATTCGATCGCTTCAAGAAGGTATTGGAACACCGTCTCGCTGATGAAGTAATTGAAGTTCACCCGGACCCAGCCGGGCTTGATGCCCTCGTGACCGGCGACGATCGCGCAGCCGAAGGTGCGGCTGGTGGGGAGGTCGATGCCGAGCAGGCGGTGGCCGTAGGGGCCCGCGCACGAGCAGCCGCCGCGGGCCTGGATGCCGAACAGATCGTTCAGCAGCGCGACGACGAAGTTGTGGTGCAGGTAGCCCTCGCCGTGGCGGACGACGAAGCTCACGATGGAGAGGCGCCACAACGTGGGGTTGCCGAGGATGCGCAGGTTCGGGTGCTTCTGCCAGCGATCGATGGCGCGCCGGATGTAGTGCTCCTCGCGCTCGCGGATGAGCTCGGTGCCGACGGCGTCCTTGAGCTGGAACACGAGGCCGGCGCGGATGGACTCGATGATCGCCGGCGTGCCGCCTTCTTCGCGGTGCACGGGGTCTTCGAGGTAGCGGTGCTCGACCGGGTTCACAAACGCGACGGTGCCGCCGCCCGGCATGGCGGGGACACGGTTCTTGAACAGGGAGCGCTTCGCGACGAGCACGCCGGGCGTGCCGGGGCCGCCGATGAACTTGTGCGGGGACATGAAGATCGCGTCTTTGTACGCGAGGTGCCCGTCGGGGCCTTCCTCGTGCATGTTCATCTCGATCTTCACGTACGGGCCTGCGGCAGCGAAGTCCCAGAACGCGAGCGCGCCGTGTTTGTGCAGCAGGGCGGACAGCTGCCCGGTGCGGCTGCCGATACCCGTGACGTTGCTCGCGGCCGAGAAGCTGCCGATCTTGAGCGGGCGATCCTTGTACTCGATCAAGGCGCGCTCGAGCGATTCGAGGTCCGCGCGGCCGTCGGCGTCTTCTTCGATCGTGACGACGTCGCAGATCGACTCCCGCCAGGGAAGCTCGTTGCTGTGGTGCTCGTACGGGCCGATGAACACGACGGGGCGCTGGTCGGCGGGGATCTGGTCCTTGAACTTCCACTTGGCGTCGAGGTCGGCCGGGATGCGCAGGTTCAGCACGTCCACGAGCTTGTTGATGGCGCTGGTGGCGCCCGAGCCGGTGAAGATCACGACGTCATCGGGGCCGCCGCCCACCGCGCGGCGGATGATCTCGCGCGCGTCTTCGCGGAACCGCGTCGTCTGGCGGCCCGTGCCGGACGTCTCTGTGTGCGTATTCGCGTACAGCGGCATCACCTCGTGCCGGATGAAGTCTTCGATGAACGAAAGGCTGCGCCCGGACGCGGTGTAGTCGGCGTACGTGACGCGACGCGGGCCGTACGGACCGTCGATGACGCGGTCATCCCCGATGATGGACGTGCGGACGGTCTCGATCAGGCGGAGGCGTGATTCGTCGAACATGGGGAAGTCTACCTCGCGCGGGCCCGAGCGGATAGCCGAGCACATGCCCAGCCCCGTCACCCTCGCCTACTGCCACCGGTTGATCCCGCGCCTCGTCGCCGACGGCAAGCTGCTGCTCGTCCCCGGAGCGTCGATCCCGGAGGTCGCGGACGCCGTCGCAGAGGGACTGTCCGGGCTGCACCAACACGCCGGACTCATCTCGAACACGATCAAGGCGCTGGTCGCTTCACCGCTCGTGGACGAGCTGTTCATCGAAGACGAAGAGCTGCAGCACGTGGTGAACTCGCTGCGGCAGTAGGGGACGGGTCAAGGGCTCGCCATTCCACGTCGATCGGAGTCAAAGCGCCTCGAATCCGCGAAGCGCGACCCGACTGGGCGAGATCGCGCGAACTTGTCGGCGTTCGTTCGTGGCGGTGGCGGCGGTGTGACGTGATCGCGCGGATTCGACAGCGATTGACCGCGCGATGCGTGGACTCAGGGTGCATTGACCGGCGTTGGGGCGAACGCCCATTGGCCGACGCGGCAGCGAAGATCCCGCGCGCGCGTCGATTCTGAGGATAAGCTCCACCATCCACGGAGTCCCCCTGCCCGCCTCGGTCCGCTCCCCCGCCCCCCTCTCCTCCGCCCCCTCGGCCGCTGTCCGCACCCTTCCCCTCGTGAAGTGGGCGACGCGCCTGTGCGGCGGAACCGTGTGCCTCTCCGGCACGCTCGACCGCGCGGTCGGCCCGATCCCCGCCGGTCCCGCGGTGGTGGTGTTCGACTTTATCGGCGGCCACGAGCCCCGCATCGCGCGCATGCGCATCGGCGACCGCGAAGTGCCGGTTCAGCACGCGGTGGACACGCTCGTCGCCGTCGTCGATGCGCTGCACGACGCCACGCTCGACGCGACCGCGACGCCCGACGGCGACCTGCTCGTGCGCCTGGCGCTCGGCGTCGAGGTGGTGATCCCCGCGTCGACGAAGCTGCGCGTCCACGGCGCCGCGATCGGGTCTCCGACCGAGCCCGTGCTCGACCGGTCGCTCGTGCTCGAATTCGATGGCGACGGGCTGAAGCTCTCGCACGAGGTGCGGTGGGTCGCGCGCCTCGCTCAGATCCGCCTCGGCCGCGCCGCGCTCCACCCCGACGGCGCCGTCGCGCTCGAGGCCCGCGCGTCATCGCGCACCGGGGACCTCGCGCTCAAGATGCCGCTTCACAGCGCGGCGTCGCACCTGACCGAGCTGGTGCGACGGTCCCCGAAGGTGCGCAGCTTCCTGCGCAAGAAGTAGCGACTACGGGGCCTGGAACAGCACGAGCGTGGTGAGGATCGGCAGCGAGCCGCCCTCGATCGAGGTGCCGTCCGCGCTCACGGCGACCTCACCCGCCGGCAGCCAGGTGTACAGGTCAGGACCCGAGGCCGCGAACGCGACGAGCGCGGTGTTCGCGGGAAGACCGAAGGTGTTGTCGATCCGGAACGGGAGACCCGACGTGGAGAACGCCTCGAACGGCGCGAAATAGTAGGCCGCCACAAGCGCCCCGTGTGCGGCGTCAACCTCGATCGGCAACACCTGCGCCACCGGGACCTGGGTGGACGCGATGGTGGTGCCGAGATCTTCGAAGATCGCAGGCTCGAGCGTGTCGACCCCGACCGTGAGGAAGAACCCCGGCCCGACCTCGATCTCGTCGGCGACAGCAGGGATGGTGACGGTGGTCTCGGCGTGGAACAGCGTGACGTCCACCGTGCGCGTCTCGTTCTCGGCGACGGCGAGCGGCACGATCGCGTCGAGCAGCGCGCTCTCCTCGCGGACGTAGAACGACCCGACCTGCGCGGTCACCAGTGTGGAGTAGTGCCCCTGAGCGTCCGTCTCGGTCGTCGCACACACGCCGCGGCAGAAATTCACCCGCGCGCCAGCGACGGGCGCGCCAGCGTCGTCGATGACGGTGCCCTCGAGGGTGCCCTGGGGGCCCGGATCGTCCGTCTCGGTGTCGACCGTGTCGACCGTGTCGGTTTCACCGCTCGTGTCGGTCTCGGCGGGGGTACCGGTGCAAGCGGCGAGGGAAAACACAAGGAACGTGACGTGCATGGCAGGCTCCGTGGACCGCTTGGCTATACACTGAGGCGCTGCGACATGCCCGTTTACCGGATCCCCACCGCGCTCGTGTTCCCCGATCCCGCCGATGCGGAGGCCTCCGGCCTGCTCGGCGTGGGGGGTGATCTCTCGCCGGAGCGAATGCTGCTCGGGTATTCGAGCGGGATATTTCCGTGGTTCAACGAAGACAACCCGATCCTGTGGTGGTCGCCCGACCCGCGGATGGTGCTGTTCACCGAAGAGCTCCACGTGCCGCGAAGCCTCGCGAAGATCGTGCGGCGCAACGAGTACGAGATCCGGCTCGACACCGCGTTCACCGAGGTGGTGCGGCACTGCGGCGAGACGAAGCGGCCGCACCAGGACGGGACGTGGATCACGCAGGGAATGGCAGGCGCGTACACGAAGCTGTTCGAGCTCGGCTTCGCGCATTCGGTCGAGGCGTGGCAGGACGGGGCGCTCGTTGGCGGGCTTTACGGCGTGGCCGTGGGGCGGTTCTTCTCGGGCGAGTCGATGTTCGCGCACCAGCCGGACGCGTCGAAGGTCGCGTTCGTGCACCTCGCCACGCAGCTGCGGCGCTGGGGATTTCCGCTCATCGACTGCCAGGTACACACCGCGCACCTCGACCGGTTCGGCGCCCGCGAGATCCCACGCGAAGACTACCTCCCGCGGCTCGGTCCGCTGGTGACGGCACCGCAGAAGCCCGGGCCATGGACGTTCGACCCGAACCTGCGCGACGGCGTCAGGGTGTGCCCGCCGGGGTCGTAGGCCAGGGCGCTACGATCCGCAGCAGCAGCAGTCCGGGGATGGCCATGACCATGCAGAACAGGAAGTAGCCCTCCCAGCCGAGGGCCTTCTCGACGTAGCCCATGGGCATCGCGAGCACGGTGTTGGACATGCCCATGACCGCGGTGAGCAGCGCGTACTGCGTGGCGGTGTACCGGCGGTCCGTCTGGGCCGCCATGTACGCGGCGTAAGCCGAGCCGGACGCGCCGACGACGAACATCTCGGTGACGATGGCGAACACGAGCAGGACGTGGCTCTTGCCGTAGTGGGCGAGCAGCGCGAAGTTACCGATCGACAGCGCCTGCAGGACGCCGAGGATCCACAACGCGCGGTTGGTGCCGATCTTCAGCGTGATCGTGCCGCCGGCGAGGCCGCCGACCACGAGCGAAAGCAGCCCGACGCCCTTCGCGATCGCGGAGATCTCGGTCTTGTCGAACTTGAGCTCCTGCAGGTAGAAGTTCATCGTGAGCGAGTTGGCGAGGTTGTCGCCGAGCTTGTACGCGAGCACGAACGCGAGCACCGTCCACACGCCCTTGCGCGACAGGAACTCCTTCAGCGGCTCGACGACGGCGTCCCGGAACGACGCTGGCGCCGCGACCTCGATCTCCGGGTTGGGGCCGAAGAACGTCGCCAAGGCGCCCACGACGGTGAGCGCGCCGAGGCCCGCGTACACCACCGGCCACGGCACCGTCGACGACGCGGCGAGCGCGATGGCGCCCGCCATGATCATGCCGGCGCGGTACCCGAGGATGTACAAGCTGGTGCCGAGCGCCAACTCCTCTTCGGGCAACGACTCCCGCCGGTACGCGTCCACGACGATGTCCTGGGACGCCGCCGCGAACGTGATCGCGAACGCGACGAGGCCGAACATGAACGGGTGGGTGTCCGGACGCGTGAGCCCGATCGCCGCGAGCAGCAGCCCGAGCGCGCCCTGGGTGACGATCATCCAGCCGCGGCGCCGTCCGAGAAACGGCGGCACGTACCGGTCCATGACCGGCGACCACAGGAACTTCAGCGTGTACGGCAGGCGCACGATCGAGAACAGGCCGATCGACTCGGTGCCGACGTGCGCGTCGGTGAGCCACGCCTTGAGCGTGCTGTCGGTCGCGGGGTTCGGCAGGCCACACGAGAAGCCATGCAGCGTGGTGACGACGATGCGGCGAGCGCGGCTCATGCGGCGTCGCCGGGAGCGAACGCGTGCGGCAGGTCCGACAGGGCGCGGATCGCCTCGTCCGTGAGACCCTTCCAGCCCGCCCACACGTCGAGCGCGGGCGCCGGGACGAGCTTGTGAACGGGCCCGCGCAACCCGTCCCGAAACACCGGCCGCAGCGGGGAGCGGTAGTCCGTGAACACGATGCCGTGCGCGACCCGGTGCTCGTGCAAGGCGGCGCTGACGAGCCTGGCGAGGGCCTCTGGCGTCTCCCACCACAGGTTCGCGAGCACGAGGTGGCGGTTCGGACGCGTCGCGAACAGGGGTGTCAGCTGCCGAAGCAGCGGAGAGGCTGCGCGCAGCAGACCGCCGCGAACGCCCGGCATCGCGGTGATGTCCACGCTCGTGAGACGGCCCGTGAGGGAGGCGACGATCCGTCCGTCGACGCGCAACACGCGGGTGTCGTCCGGCGAGAGCGACCCTCGAAAGTCGGTGCCGAGCACGTGCCCGGACCACCGCTCGGCGAGCAGGCCTGCGACGTGGTCGACCTCGGACGCCTCGAGCGGACCAAAACCTTCACACCCGCGCGGCCGCAGCGAACCCACGGGGAGGGCCACACAGGCCGCGATCGGCGCGTAGCCGACGCCGATCTGCACCCGCTGGGACGGTTCGTTGTCGCGCTCGACGATGCCGTAGCAGACGACCGGACCTTCGGCCTCGTCCACGAACAGGCGCTTCACCTCGGCCGCCAGCTGCGCGCCCACCCCCTGCCCGCGGGTGTCCGGCGCGACCGACAACGCCGCGCGGTACCACGCCGTCACGTCCTGCCCGGCGAGCTGGATGGGATGGGGCACGAGCGCGTACGTTCCGACGGTGCGATCACCGTCGCGGGCGACGAGGAACGCGCCCCCGAGCCGCTGCCAGCGCGCGACGACGTCGGGCCAATTCGTGCGCCGGAACGCAAGTCCGCGGTTGCCGAACACGGTCTTGTCGAGCAGCTCGACGTAGGCTGCATCCGGCGCCTGGAGGCGCTCGACGGTGATCACGAATCGGCGCCGTCGTGCGGGTGAAGGTGCTCGTCGTGCACGTGACCGTGCCCGAGCACGTGCAGGAGCGTGCCGCCGACGAGACACTGGAACGCCGCCAACACCGAGCCCGCCGACTCGGGAAGCAGGTGCGCCCCGCCGAAGAAGCCGCCGACCGTCGCGAGCGCCGCGAGCACGAGGACACCGACGCCGGCGGCGTCATTCGCGACCGCGCGGGACCCCCGCCACGCAATCACCCCCACCGGGACGGTGTGGAGCACGATCGCGAGCGGGAGCCACGGCTCCTTGGCGTGTTCGAGGGCCATGCCGTCGATCAACGAGTGCACGACGAGCCCCACCGCGGCGAACACGACCACGACCGTCTCGCGCGCGCCGGTGAGGCCGGGGAGGCGCTCGAACACGAGCGGGAGCACCCAGCCGAGCGCGAGCATCGCGGGCGCGAGCAGACCCACCGTCTCCCAGCCCTCGGGGAGGATATGCAGCAGCACGATCGCCCCGACCAGCGCGCGCACGATGAGGTCGACGACGCTCGCCGCGCGCGGCGCGTGCGCAACCGCGCGATCCAGCAGCGGCGCGCTCATCAGCGCCACGAGGCTCGACAGCAGACCGACCAGGGCGTCCTCCCGCGCGTCGCTTAGCACGATAGACTGGCGCATGTGGTGGATGGCCGTCTCGCTCGCCCTCGCTCACCAGCCGCACGCCGTACTGGTCGACGTCGCGCGCTCGCCCGACGGTTCGATGCTGGCGATCCTCGACCCCCACGACACGAGCCAGATCGTCACGAGCGACGACGGGCGCCACTTCGCGTTCACCGGGGGCGAGGCCGCCGACGAGGACCTGACCGCCGCCGCGTTCGTCGACGGAACGTGGGTGCTCGGCGACGCGAAAGGCGGGGTATGGACGTCCATCGATCGGCGCGGCTGGACGCGCACGGCCGACCTCGGCACGCCGATCACAAGCTTCGACGGCGCGTCTTCGCTGCTCGTGGCGACGAAAGCCGGCCTGTGGTCCGGTTCGCCGGGCGCGCTCGTCGTCGAGGCCGCGGAGACGGGCTTCGTCGACGCCGCGTGGGGCCCCAACGGGCGCATCGCCGTGGCCGGCGACGGCCGGGTGTGGTCGGCGCGGCCTGCGACGACGCTGATCGCGCTCGCGCCGCTGCCCGAGCAGGCAAGAGCGCTGTCGGCGGCCCTCGCCGATGTACCGTACGCCGGTTCGGATAAGGGCGTGTTCCGGTTCGACGGAAGCTGGCGGCGGTGCGGCGCCCTGCCCGTCGAAGACACCGGACCGTACGCGAACGCCGTGCACCTGCTCGTCGCCGACGGGGACGCGCTGCTCGCCGCCACCGGGGCCGAAGCGCTGTTCGTTTCGACCGACGCGTGCGCGACCTGGCAGCGGAAATTCACCGGTGACGTCGTGGTCGTGGGCGGGATCGGGTACGCGACGGACGCCGCCGACGCGTTCGTGTGGGCCGATCGCGACGGCGACGTGCTGCGCGTCGCCGGGTTCGACGGCCTCGCGATCTCGGGCGATGGCGGGGCGACCTGGGACCACCCCGACCTGCTGCCGGCCGACTACAGCCGCGGGATCTCGCTCGGGGCGAATCGGCTTTACCTGGGCGAATACGCTGGCGGCGTCGCGTTCAGCGACGACGGCGCGGTGTGGGGCTCGTCGGGGACCGGGCTCACCGGGCTGCACGGGAACGACCTCGCCGCCGGCCCGGGGGACGACGAGGTGTGGCACGTGACCGACCTCGTCGCGCACCGCTCGGTCGACGGAGGAAAGACCTGGACCGCGCTCGAGGCGCCGATGGAGCGCGCGCGCGAGGTGCGCGTCCTCGACGACGGGGTGTGGATCCTCGGCGGCGACGAACACGGCGACACGCCGGGATCGCGGATCGCCGTGACGACCGACGGCGGCGGCACGTGGGCGACGGACGACGCGTATGCCGCCGGCGCCGGTGAGAACGCGATCCTCGACCTGTTCGACGCGCGCCTGGGCGGCGACGACGTGCGCGTCGCGCTGCTGCAGAAGCCCGCAGGGTTGGTCGTGCGACGCAGCGATTGGACCGCGACTCCTACGTTCCCGGGCTTCGCGTCGGGTGCCGTGGCGTGGCCTCCGCGGGACGCGACC
This sequence comes from Pseudomonadota bacterium, assembly GCA_947505245.1. Classification (GTDB taxonomy): domain Bacteria; phylum Myxococcota_A; class UBA796; order UBA796; genus SYKL01. The sequence goes on from CANNIZ010000001.1 coordinate 95,388, forward strand.
CGGCTCGTGCTCGCGACGACCGAGGTGGTGCTGCTCTCCGATGACGGCGGCGCGAGCTTCGTCCCCGCGACCCAGCCGCCCGAGGGCCACGCGCGCGCGCTGCTGCAGGACGACGACGGCGGGCTCGTGCTCGTCGATCGCGCGGGCCGCACCTGGGCGTCCGACGACGGCGGCGACACCTGGGTCCGCGTGGATGCGGGCCTGCTGCCCGCGGCCGTCCACGACGCCACCGAGCTGCACGACGGCTTCGCGGTGGTCGCGACCACGACCGGCCCGTGGTGGACCGACGACGGCGGCGGGAACTGGAGCCCGGCGCCGCGGATGCAGCGGCTCGAGACCGACGGCTTTCACGTCGTGATCGACGGCTCAAACCTTCGGTTCTCGTTCTTCGGCGACGCGTTCCACGTGCTCGCACCGGGCTCGATCACGCTCGAGGCCACGTCCGACGGCGCCCCGGTCGCGCTCGACGGGGAGCATCGCGCGACGCTCGAGACCGGATGGCACGACGTGGAGCTCACCACCGAGGACGTCACCCGCGTCGATGCGATCGAGTGTACGTCGCCGGGAGCGCCGATCCCGATGCCGCGCGCGTGCGGCTGCGATCATGGGTCTCGAAGCGGCGCCGGCGCCATGGTCGCGATCACGCTGCTGCTACTACGTCGGAAGACGGCACGTTGACATGCGAACCGGGTCGCCCTACCCTTGGAGAGGAGAGCCCATGCGAGCGCTTGGCACCCTCGAATTCACCCAACGCGACGACGGCGTGTTCGAGCTGCGGCGCAGCGTGCGCGGGGACGCGCTCGCCCTGTTCGGTGTGCTTGGGCCGACGGCCCCGTTGAGCGTGCGCCAGATGGACGAGGGCATCGAAAAGGCCCTCGCAGCCGACGTGCAGTCCGAGCCGCCGTTCTTCGCGCCCTGATCGTCCGATCAGGCCTACGAGCGGCCGTCCGCGTACCACTTCACCTCGGTGATCGGCGAGCCGAGCGCGTCGTTGATGTGCCGCTTCAACACGGCACGCTCGTCGTTGAGCACGTACACGCTGCGCGCCCGCGCGACGAACTCGGCGCCGAAGTCCTGATGCCGCTCGTCCTCGCGGAGCGCGTCTTCGACGTCCCACAACGCGGCGTTCACGGCGCACAGCCGCTCCCACGAAGGCAACAGCTCCATCGCCGGGAGCTGCTCGGCGCGCCACGCCTCCCGCAGCGCGTCCAGCTCGGTGCGGACGAGCGACAGGCGCTGGGGGTCAGCCACGAAGCGCTCTTTCAAGAGCAGGATCGTGACCCGATCGACCACGTCACCGTACGCCGCCTCGACCTTCATGGAACAACCCCTCCACTCGGGGGTAGCATGCGGACGGGAGGTTCAGTGACCGAAGCCCGCCCTTTTGCCCTCGCGGTGGCCCTCGCGCTCAGCGTGGGCTGCAGCATGCCGGCGCCCACGGAATCGCAGCAGGACGGACTGCGCACGCTGCACAACGACTGGACGAGCGACGGCGACGGCTTCGTCACGTTTGACCTCGACGTGGGTTCCGAGACGTCGATGCTCGTGACGATCGACGCGGAGTCACCGTACCTGGCGTACGTGAAGAACCTGTACGGGCCGGACGGCAACGTCGTGGTCGACGGTGAGGCGTGGGCGCAGTCGGATCAGTCGCTCGTCGGTGGGGTGTACATCGACGTGGTGTCGAGCCTTGGCTGGCCGCTGTTGTCGGCCGACACGTTGGCGCCGGGCACGTGGAGCGTGGAGGTCGGCGTGACCGACGTGGAAGGCTTCTACGTCAGCGGCGCGAACGTAGCGTTCGACGCGCAGCTCAAGACCGATGATGACCTGTCCGGCGGCGTGATGGGCGCCGACATCGTCTACGTCGGGCCCGTGATCCAGGACGTCGCGGCGCGGACCGCGGTCGAGGAGGCGGTGGGCCACTGGCAGGACCTCTACGCGAGCGTCGGGATCTCGCTCGAACCAGAATATTGGGAGCTCGACGGCCCCGCGACGATGGCGGCCCCCGGAGACGGCAACGCCGCCGACTACATCGCGATCGCCGAGCAGACCAACTTCCGCAACGTCAACGTCGTGATCGTCGAGGACATCGACAGCTCGCTCGGCCAGGTGTACGGCATCGCCGGCGGCATCCCCGGCGCGCTCGTCGCCACCGAGTCGAGCGCTGTGGCGGTGAGCGTACTCGTCAACGCGGGGCCCGACCTCGTGTTCTCCGAAGAGGACGTGCGCCTGCTCGGGGAGACGATGGCGCACGAGACGGGCCATTTTACGGGCCTGTCGCACCCCGTCGAGGGGACGATGGACCACTGGGACGCGCTCGACGACACGCCCGACTGCGGTTCCACCAACGCGTGCGAGTCCGCGCTCGGCTCCAACTTGATGTTCCCCTACCCCGTCTGTGACGGCGCCTGTACGCCCCAAGACGAGCTCACCAATCAACAGGGCGGGATCACCAACCGCTACGTCGGCGTGGAGTGATGATGTTGCACGAAGCCCTGTACCAGCTGCTCGCGTCCCGTGACGGCGTCACCTGTGAGTCGCTGTGGGCGGCGGGTCCCCACGACGCGGTACGCGACGAGCTGATCGCGTTCGCCGCCACCGACAGGCCCCCGTGGGCGCCGATCACCGCCGCGAAGTGCGTCGCGCGAGCGGCCGACGACGACGTCGCCTGGACGGCTGTGCAGGCGTGGATGGTCGATCCGGCCCGCCCAGGGCTCGCGGTCGCCGCGCTCGACGGGCTCGACGTGATCGGCGAGGTGCGCGCCGTGGCGCTGGCCGACCTCGCCGCAGCGCGGATCGACACGGACGCTCGGTTCGCGCCGCTCGGACGCTCCCGGCTGGAAGACAGCGCGCGACCCGCCGTACGGGCGAAGGTCCCGTAAGCACGCCTCGAGCGGCTCCTCCGCTCCATCGTCCTGTACGACCCGCGGTTAGCGCGCCGTCTCGTCGGGCAGCCACCAGCCGCCCATCCCGAGTTCGACAGCGTCGAACGGCTGCGCGCGGATGTGGTCGTCGCCCACGAACGTCTGAAGAACCGCGTACACACCGCCTTGGAGGTGCCGGACCTCGAGCATGCGCTTCTGCAGGTCGACGAGCCACAACCAGGGGACGCCGGCGGCAGCGTACTCAGCGGGCTTGACGACGTAGTCGCGCCGCGTATTGGCCCAGCCGGGCGACACGACCTCGCAGATCCAGTCGGGAGGAATCGTCATCGCCGCGACCCGAGGCAGGCTCGCCACTCGCGCCTGCCGCCAGCCCGCGAGGTCGGGCGCCGCTACGACAGAGGTCGGTTCGGTCTTGCCCAGGTGCAGCTCCGGCTCCCGCAGGAACAGCCAACCGCCGGGACCGCCTCGATCCCGCATGAAGGGGCCCTCCAATTCGTAGGCGATGCCGCCCTCGACGGCTGAGTGCTCCACCGCGGGACGGGGAAACAGATGCAACTCGCCGCCGAGGATCTCGGCCGTCATGCCCTCAGGAGCGTTCAGCACGTCCTGGTAGGTCGCGACCTTGCGTGCTGGATCTCCCATTGAGCTATCCCTCCACAGCTAAAGACGCCCTTCGAGCGAGACGAACAGCGTGCGACCCGGCTGCGGCACCGCGTCCATCGCGAGATCGACGCCACCTGGGTGCCACACCTTCCAGTCGAGGGTGTTGCGCACGCCCACGGCGTAGCTCACCGGCACCGCCTGCAGCTCACCTGACATCGTGACGTCCCACAGCAGACTCCACGGCGTGTGATCGCCGTGCTCCGTCAGGCGCGGCGAGCCGGCGCGCAGCCGCGTCGCGATCGTCGAGACGCCGGAGACGACGGGCGCCGCGGCCTTTACCCCGATCAGGTGCGTCGGCGAGTTCGTGAGCGGGTCGCCGTCTTTGAGCGAGCCCTCGCGCGCGACCGCGATCGAGTGCTGCGCGGCGAGCATGGTGCCGCGCTGCCAGTCGCGCCGCAGCTCGTATTCGCCGCCCGCGACCCGCACCTTCGCGTCGGTGTTCGCGTACACGATCAGCCCGGCGGCGTCTTCGGTGGTGTCGATCAGCTGGGAGATCTCGTTGTAGTAGGCGGACGCGGTGAGCACGGTCACATCGTCGAACCGGTGGCTCGCCTCGAGCTCGGCCGTGCGCACGCTCTCCGGCGACAGCGACGCGGGCTGCACCTGCGTGATTCCGCCGTCGTTGTAGTTCAGCTCGAACGGGCTCGGGGCGCGGTAGGCCGTGCCGACCAGCAGCTTCACGACGTCGTTCTCGCTCGGCTTGAGGACGAACGCGAGCCGGGGGTTGAACGCGCCGGTGTCAGACAACGTGAACCGGTCGTAGCGGCCTCCGAGGCTCACCGCGAGCACGTCCTTCGCGTGGGCCTCAACGACCGCATACCCCGAGTACGCCTGCTGCGTGGGCGTCGCGTCCAGGTACACGCCGTCGATGTTGTCGGCGGACGTGAGCTTGGCGACCACGTTGAACCGCGCCTCCGCACCCACCGTCGCAGTCACGGCCTTGGACGGCGTCCACACGAACCGCGGCTCCACACCCGTCCACGCGCCGGTCCAGCGATCGTGTACGACGGTGCCGTCGTCGTACGGGAACTGCCCGCCAAACGCGTACCGATCCGCGTAGGCGCGCGCGTACAGCCGCGCGGTCTCGCCGAACTTCGGCTCCCAGCGCACCTCGGCGAACGAGCGGTAGTCGTCGCTCGTCGCGCGCGGGTCGCCTGGCACCGTCTCGTAGGCGCCGGTGGGGATCCGCTTCATTCGCCCGTTGTGGTACGCCTGCACCGTGACGTCGCCGGCCCAGGCCTTCGCGGTGATCTGCCCGGAAGCGCTGCCGTCGGCGCCGCGCACCCAGCCGTCGCTGCCCGCGGACGCGTCCTCGAACACGGGGAACCAGTAATCAGCTCCCTGCCCGACCGAACCCGCGACAGACAGCTGCCCGCCGCGATCCGCGTCCCCGACGCGCGCCCCGGTGCGCCACCGCAACATCCGCGCGCCTTCCGCGGACATGCGCAGCGACGCCTTCGGTGCCTGCTCACCCTCCGAGGTGACGACGTTGATTACGCCGAAGAACGCGTTGCTGCCGTACAGCGCGGACCCTGGACCGCGCACGATCTCGATCCGCTCCACCTCGGACAGGTCGGCCGAGAGATCGGTGCTCACGTAGCTCGCGCCGACCTGATCGTCGTTGAGCGTGTGCCCGTCCCAAGTGGACAACACGCGGTTTCCATAGTCGCCGAGCCGGCCGAACCCCCGCAGGCCGAGCGACTCGTAGGTGAGATCGTTCGTGGTGTACACGCCGCGCGACGCGGCGACCGCGTCCGCGACCGTCTCATACCCGAAGGCGCGGATCTCCTGGCGGCTGATGATCGACACGCTCGCAGGCGCGTCTTCCACGGCCTGGGTGGTACGACTCGCAGCGGTGACCTCCTGGACGCTGCGCAGGCGCACGTCGAGCGTGACCTCGCCGCGCTCCTTGACCTCGACGGAAGACTCCCATGGACGGAAGCCCTGGAGCGTGACATTCACCGTGTGGGCGCCGACCGCGAGGTCGAGCACCGCCGGGGTGAAGCCCGCGGTCGCGCCGTCCACGTCGATACGCGCGTCGCGCTCGAGCGCGTTTACGACGAGGCGACCGGTGAGCAGGTCGAGCTCGGCGACCGTGCTGCTCGCGTCGGTCGCGTCGACGTCGGCGACGATCCGCTTCGTCTCGCGACCGGCCGCGGACACGACGAGCACGTGCGGGCCTGGCGGCAGCGCGAGGTCTGCCGGCACCGTGCCGATCACCGCGGACTGCTCGTCATCGACCCGGATCGACGCGCCGACCGTGCCGTCCACGTGCAGCTTCCCGAGGATCGGCTCGAGCGTGACGTCCGCGGTGTCGAACCCGCCGATCGCCGCCGTGACGCGCGTCTCGACCGGGACGTGGCCCTCCTTCTCGACGATGATGACGTGCTCGCCAGGCGGGAGCGCGAGGGTTCGCGGCGTCGACGCGCGCGCGCCGAGGTTCTTGCGGTCGACGTACACGGTTGCGCCGGGGGGATCGGACTCCACCCGCACGAGCGCGACCTTGCCGAGGATCGCGGTGATCGCTGCCTCGCCCACGGCCCGCCGCTGGGGATCAGGCTCCAGCGCGACGTAGTCCGCGTAGTAGCGGTACGCCTGTTGGTAGTCGCCGAGCTTTTCCCACGTGAGCGCGATGTTGCGCATCACGTTGCGGTTCGGCACGAGCCGGTTCGACAACATCAGGTGCTCGAGCGCCTCCCGGTAATCGCCGGCCTTGTAGGACTCGACACCGTGACGAAAGTGAACGTCTGCCTCGACGGACAGGTCGGTCACCGGCGCGTCATCTTGGGCGAACGCCACCGCTGCGATCAGCGGGAGTGCAGGGATCATCGCGTCAGCGCTCCATCATCAGGTCGTCCGACGCCGGCGTGGCGGCGACGGGCTTCACGGGCGCCGCTTTGGACGAAGCCTTTGGGACCACCTTCGGCGCGAGCGCGACGTGCTGGCGCGTGTCCGCCTCGATCGCCCCGAGGGAGACCTTCGATGGCTCGAACCCGTCGAGCCGCACGTCCAGAACGCGGGGATCCGACGTCGCGCCGAGCGTCCAGTCGAGCGTCAATGGCGTTGAGCCGAGCGCGTTTTCGCCGTCGTACACCGTCGCACCCGAGGGTTCGGACGTGATCGTCATCTTTGGGACGACCGCCGCGATCGGCGCCGCAGCCACCGGCGCGACGGCGGGAATTTTCGACGGAACAACCTCGACGTTCGGCGACGTCGAGGCCACACCAACGCCGACCCCGAGCGCCGCGAGGCCGAGAAACCCACCCGCGACCAGCGACACGACGAGCACGAGCACAGCGCCCACCGCGAGCACCGGGATCATTCGGCTCTCCGCCTCTTTGGGCTCTGGAGGCGGCGCGACCGGGATGCGCTTCTTCGACATCGTCGGCGACGTCGGGCCGCCCTCGAGCTCGCCGAGCACGCCACGGATCGCGGTCTTCAGCTCCTCCATCGACTGGTAGCGATCGGCCTGCTCCTTCTCCATGCACTTGCGGACGATCTCCTCGACCTGCGGCGGCACGTTGAGCCCGCCGCGCTCCGCGAGCGACGGCAGCGGCGAGGACAGGTGCGCCATCAGGATCTGCACCTGCGTCGCCGCCGTGAACGGCTCGGTGCCGGCGAGCAGGAAGAACAGCACCGCCCCGAGGCTGTACACGTCGGTTCGTACGTCTACCGCGGTGCCGTGGCGGATCTGTTCGGGCGCCATGAACTTCGGCGAGCCGAGCATCGTCTGATCGTCCGTCAGGTCCAGCCGATCCGGGTCCGGTTCGATCAGCTTCGCGATGCCGAAGTCGAGGATCTTCACCGTCTCGCCTTCCGATGAGCCGCCGACCATGATGTTCGCGGGCTTCAGATCGCGGTGCACGATGCCGATCGAGTGGGCCTCGTGCAGCGCGCGCGCACACTCGTAGATGACCTTGAGCGCGTGACTCGGCGCGAAAGCCCCGGTCGCCTTCACCACGCGGGCGAGGTTGTGGCCCTCCACGTACTCCATCGCCATGAAATAGTGCTGCTCGTCGTCGGCGAAGCCATAGTCGTACAGCGTCACGGTGTTCGGGTGCTTGAGCTTGCCGAGCGTCGCAGCTTCGAGCGAGAACCGCTGCTCGAACATCGGGTCGCGTTCTTTCTGGGCGAGCAACATCTTGAGCGCGACGATGCGCCCGAGGCCGACCTGTTCGGCCTTGTAGATCACGCCCATGCCGCCCTTCGCGAGCACCTCCCGCACGGCGTATTTGCCGGCGATGGTGCGACCGATGTTGGGATCGAGGCCGGCGACGGACAGGTGGGCTCCCTTGACGGATGGTACCACGGTGTTCGAGGCGCGTTATGCGCGCCAATGCTGCCCGTCGGTACGCCTCTCCCTCGACTGCACGCCCGGCCCGTTTCCGGCCGCACCGTGGACGCTCAGACCCTCGGCGCCGCGCACCCCCTCGCGCTCGTGTTCCTTCGACACGCCGGCAGCAGCTGCACGCGCGCGTCCCTGTCCGCGCTCGACGCCGCGTGGGACGACCTCGAGCGGCGCCAGGTCGCGATGGTCGCGGTGATCGAGGGGACCTCGCGCGCAGCGTACGACGTGGTGCCGCGGCTGAAGGTGCGGTTCCCGGTCGTCCACGATGCCGACGGGCAGTTCTACGACGCGTTCGACGTCGGGCGGGACGCCGGGCTCGTGCGCACGCTGGCGGATCCCCGCTCCGTCGGGCGGTGGCTGGCGACGGTGGCGCGCGCCGGACACGGAGCCCTGGGCGGGCCGATCGATCGGCGGTGCGCGGCGTACGTCGCGCACGGCGGCGTGATCACCTGGGCCTGGCAGGGGCGCACGGTCGTCGAGGGGCTCCCGATCGAGGCGCTGGTCGGGGCTACTGCGCGCCCGTAACGACGAGCTTCACCTTCTGGTGCCACTCCGAAGGAGCGCCGTCGAGCGCCATGTCCCACGCCCAGACGCGCGTGTCGCCCGGCGCCATCGGACGGGTCTGGTCTTCCGTCGCCGGCATCGCCCACGTGGGCGACACGAGCGCGTAGTCCTTGGTCTGCAGGACGGAGCCGTCATCCGCGAGGAGCGCCAGCTGGACGCCCACGTAGGTGAACGTCTTGTCGCCGCCGTTGGTGATGGGCGCGCGCACGCCCCAGCCGTTGAGCGGCCCCTTGGGGTCTTCGGCGAGGTTGACCTGCAACACGGAGGCCTCACCGATGCTCAATTTGCCGTACTCGGCGACGAAGATGCCGCCGTTGGCGCGGGTGAGGTGCTTCGCGGTTCCGGCCGGCCACTCCGCGACGAACTTCTTCCAGCCGTCGAGCGTGTTCTCGGCGTCAGCGGCTGCGAACGCGAGGTCTTCCTTCAGGACCTTCCCCTCCTTCGCGTGTTTGCCCTCCGGGAACTTGCCGAAGTAAAGGTCCCACGTAGCGATCGTCGCTTCGGCCTTGGCCTTTTCGAAGTACAGCTCCTCGAGACGAACGTCGATCTGCGGCTTGTAGAACGTCTCGGGGTCGGCCGCGAGGAAGCCCTCGTAGGCTTCGATGGTGTCCGCGGCCTGGACCTGGGTGAAATCCGGCCCCGCGCTACACGCGACGAGCAGCGCCAGCGCGGCGGGCACAAAAAACAGCGACGAAACACGCATGAGAGCCTCCGGTTCCGTCCACCGGGTAACATGCGGCGATGTTCGGTGTGTTCGCGTCCGCCCAAGCGCAGGAGCCCGCTCCCGCGGGCCCTGTCCTCGTCGAGCCCGTGCTCGTCGGCTGCGCCGTGCCACCGCTGGTTGGACCGGGCCGCGCCGAAGTGCTGCTGTCACTGGACGTTGCAGGCGCGGTGACCGCGGTCGCAGCGCGCTCGGAGCCGTCCGCGTACCTGGACGCGCTCGTCGCGGCCGCCTCGACCTGCAGGTTCTCCCCCGCGACGGAAGACGGCGTACCGGTGCCGGTCGACGTGCCGCTCACGTGGGAGTGGGCTGCACCTCCGCCACCTCCCAAGCAGGTCCCAGGGCCCCCCGACGAGGCCGTCGGGACCTACGTGACGCCCCCCGAGCCGGGCACGCGGTACCTCGTCGGAGAGGCCGTGTTTCGCGCGATGCCGGGGACCATGGGCGACCCGGTGCGCGCCCTGCACGTGCTGCCCGGCGTCGCCCGGACGCCGCTCGAAGCTGGCTGGTTGCTCGTGCGCGGCGGAGATCCCGCCGACACGGCCGCGTTCGTCGACGGCGTGCGCGTGCCCCTGCTGTTCCACATGGGCGGCCTCACGTCGGTGCTCGACCCCGACCTCGTCGGCAGCGTCGCGCTGCTGCCCGGCGCGTTCCCGGCCGCCTACGGGGGCGCCACCGCGGCCGTCGTCGATCTCCAATCGCGCCGGGTAGACGGCGTACCGCGGGCCGTCGGGGGGCTGAACCTCGCGTGGGCCCACGCGTACGCCGAGGCGCCCCTCGCTGGTGGGGGCTTCGCACTCGCGGTGCGGCGATCGTGGCTCGACGCGGTGCTGGCGCTCGTGGTCGGCCAGGACGGCGCCAAGGCGGCTCCCCGCTTCTGGGACGGCTCCGCGCGCTGGGACCGCGACCACGTCGGCGTGATGGGCCTCGCCGTGTCCGACTCGATCGACGTCGCCGAGGCGGGCGGCACGAACGCGACCACGATCACGCAGCGGTTCGCGCAGGTGCAGGGGCGCGTCGAAGCCGACGTCGCTGGCGGAACGTTTGCGGTGCGCCCGTGGGTGGGCACCGAGGCGCGCACGATCGACGCGACCGGGCGCCAGGAGACCGAGCAGATGCGGTTCCCCGGCGCGCGCGTCGAGTGGTCGAACGACGCCGTCCGCTTCGGCCTGGACGGCGAGTACCGCGCCTACACGATCGATCGGGACGGCACCGCGCGCAGCGGCACCCTCGCGCACGCCGACCCGTACCTGCAGGTCGCCACCGGAGACGACGTCCGGGTCGACCTTGGCGGACGCCTCGACACGCTGTTCGTCGCAGGTCAGCTTCCGCGCTTCGCGCCGTCCCCCCGCGGGGCGCTCGCGGTGCGGCTCGGCGGCGGGTTCACGACGAGCCTCGACGCCGCCGTGCTGCACCACGCCCCGCCGGAGTTGTTGCTGATCGGGCACCCGGAGGGCCCGTACCTGCCGCTCGAGGAGGCGAAGCACGTCGGCGCTGCACTGCGGTACAAGTCCGACGACGTGAGCGGCGTGTTCGAGGTGTGGCAGCGCGACACGCACGACCTCACCGGGTGGGAGCGCGACGGCTCGCTCGGCGACCTGCTCGCGCGCGCGCGCGGCGGCGACCTCGACGTCACCTACGAACACGACGCCACGACGCTGCGGCTCGGCGTGACGCTGATGCGCTCGCTGCGCCGCGAAGAGACCGGCGACGCGTGGGAGCCGAGCCGCTACGAGCAGCCCGTGTTCGTGCAGGTTCTCGGTGCGCGCGCTGTCGGCGACTGGCTGTTCTCCGCGCGGTTCCGCGCCGCGAGCGGGTTCCCGATCGACGCGCTCACCGACCCGACCGCGTTCGACATCCTCACCCAGTCCGACGTCGACCTCACGCCCTACCTCGGGGGCAAGGCGCCTCCGTTCCTATCGGGCGACCTGCGCGCCGCGCGCACGTGGACGCTGCGCAACGCTGAGGTCGAGGCGTTCCTCGACGTGCAGAACGTGAACGACCGCCGCGTCCCCGAGCCCGCGATCAACGGCATCGACGAGCGAAACTCGGTGTACGCGCTCGGGTTGCCGATCCTGCCGATCTTCGGCGTGGAGACGCGCTGGGAGAAGAAGCGGCCCGCCGCACCGTGACAGCCGAGTCGCGATCCGGACGCCGCTTTCGCGGCCAGATCTGCTAAGGTAGGGGTTCAAACGCCCTCGCCAGGGTCGGCACGCCGCTTGCGTAGACCCTGGCCATCGGAGGTCCTCATGGTGTCCCTGTTCCTCGCCGCTGCGTTCGCTCAAGACGGTTCTGAAGCCGCGGACATGGCGTGTATGCCGCTGCAGATCTCGCAGACGATCCCCGCCAACGACGCGGTCGACGTGCCGGTGGACACCACCTTCGCGCTCGTGTTCGACGGCAACTGCGGCGGCTCGACGGCGTGGACGTTCCAGATCGTCGACCCTTCGGACGATGCGGTGCTGGCCACCACGGAATGGACGTGGGACGGCGCGGTCCCCTCGCTGGCGACGTTCGACCCCGAGGCCGACCTCCCGGCGAACACCGCCCTCGTCCTGAGCGCCACCGGCGCCGACGGCTACTACTTCGGCGACGTCTCCGTGGCGTTCACCACCGGCTCGGGCACCGTTCAGGGCCTCACCGGCGCGTTGACCGCCGAGGTCACGTCCGCCACGTGGTACCGCGAGTCCAGCCAGGCCGAGGTCGCCGTCGCCGTCACGCCCGCCACCGACCCCGACGGGCTGTCGCTGGTTCACATCGTGGGCGGGAACACGCAGCAGTTCGTGAACGCCGCGGACGTGGCGAGCTACACCCCCTCGATCTTCTTCAGCCAGGCCGCCGAGCCCGACGAGCTTTGCGTGGACGTGAGCCAGATCGACGGCGCCGGGCGCGAGTCCGACCCGGTCACCGCCTGCGGCGCGGCCGACATCGTCGGTGGGCCGCTCGGCGGCGGCCTGGGCTGCGGGGGCAGCGGCAACCCGCCGATGGCCACCACCCAGGTCGAGCCCGCCTCCGCCGCCCTGCTGCTCGGCGGTATCGGGTTCCTGCTCCGCCGCCGAAGCCGTCGTTGATCGCGCTCGTCGCGGCCGCAGCGCTCGCACAGGACACCGGCGCCGGTGACCGCGCGTGGGCGCCGGACACGGGCGGCGGCTGCTCGCCGGTGGTGGTCACCGAGTCGCTGCCGGCCGCAGGCGCCACCAACGTGCCCGTGGACGTCCAGCCGACGCTGGTGTTCGACGGCCAGTGCGGCTCGTTCTCGTACGTGATCGACGTCACCAACCCGCTCACCAGCGAGGTCCTCGCGACCGCGGACTGGACCGCGACCACGCTGCCCGCGATCGCTACGCTCGTCCCATCGGCTCCGCTCCCGTTCGACACGGACCTGATCCTGTCGGCCAATTCAACGGACGGCTCCACCTACGCCATCGCGACCGTGCCGTTCCACACCGCCGCTGCCGTGATCCCGCCGCTCGATGGCGTGCTCGTCGTCGACGTGATCGACGCGTCGTACGTCGAAGGGGAAGTCGCGGACCAGCTCACCGCCACGGTCCGCGTCACCCCGATCACCGACCCCGCCGACCTCTCGCTCGTGCAGATCACCGGCGCGGACGGCACGATCTGGAGGTCCCCCGCGGAGCTCGCCGATCCCCTGACGTTCACGTGGCTGGGAACCGCGACGGAGCAGGTGTGCTTCGAGGCCGTCCAGCTCGACGGCCGGGGCGGCGAGATCGGACCCGCGCGCGACTGCGCCACGCTCGAGCTCACCGAGCCCGCGGGGTGCGGTTGCGACGGCACCCGGGCGCCGATCGGCCTCGGCGCCGTCGCCGTGTTGTTCCTCGCTCGCCGTCGTCGTTAGGAGTCTCCATGTTGCCTCTGCTGCTCCTCCCGATGCCCCTCGCTCACGCGGTGCCCGCGATGCCACCCGACACCGGCTCTGGCGTCGCCGACACGGCGTCGGACTGCATCGGCGTGAGCGTGACCGACACAGCACCCGACGCAGGTGCGGTCAACGTGCCGGTGGACGTGCGCCCGACGATCACGTTCGACGGCGGCTGCGGCGTGATCAACCTCACGATCGCGCTCACCAACCCCGCGACGAACGAGGTGCTCGCGTCGATGCCGTACACGCTGCCCGCGACGTTGCCGGCGACCGTGACGCTCGTGCCTCCCGAACCGCTTCCGTTCGGCACCGACCTCGTGTTGTCGGCGAGCGACAACTACTACGGCCTGTACACCTCCGTGCCGTTCACCACGGCGGAGGCGGTGATCCCGCCGCTGCACGGCACGCTCGCGGTGGAGGTGATCGACGCCTCGTTCGTGCAGGGCCTCGTGTCCGACGAGCTGTCCGCCACGGTCCGCGTCACCGCGATCGACGACCCGTCCGGGCTCTCCCACGTGGAGCTGTCCGGCCCGAACGGCGACGGCACCTACGATCCCACCGCGCTCGGCGAGCCGCTCGTCCTGCAGTGGACCGGTACCGCGCCGGCCGAGGTGTGCTTCGAGGCCGTGCAGGTGGACGGTCGCGGTGGGCAGATCGGCCCGGCCCGGGACTGCCTGGCGCTCGACCTCCCCGAAGACGTCGGCTGCGGTTGCGACGGCACCGGCGCCCCGATCGGCCTGGGCGCCGTCGGGCTGCTGCTGCTCGCCCGCCGCCGTCGGGGCTGAATACGTCCGGAGTTTTCGGCCTGCGCTGGCCGGAACTCGCGCTTGCGGCGCCGTTCGACTTGAAGTCCGCGGGACATGATCCGATGCCAGGGCATGTCTACCAACTACCAGACCAGCGGCATCTCCAACGCGGCCTCCTCGATGTCCGACTTCGCCAGTGCGGTCGCCCGCGCCAGCCAGCCGAACCGGCCCGCCGGGAGCCTGAACCTCGAAAGCACGGTTGTTGGACTGGTTTCGGCCCACGCCGCGTTCGACCTCAGCGTCGGCGCCACCCGCCGGAGCGACGAAGCGCTCGCAGCGCTGATCCGGATGCTCTGAACGGCCGGGTGGTAGAGTCGCGCAGGCGCCTCCATTCCACGCCCCGTTCGCGAGGGTCGCACGTGATCCGAACCCGCCAGGTGCTGTGTTCTGCCCCCGCCATCGCGCTGATCAGCTCGCTGCTCGCCTGTGCCCATCCGGTGCCGAGCACGTCGCCACCTCCGCCTGCGAGCGACGCGCCACCTGCGAGCGGCGCCCCGGAGACCACCTTGCCGATCATCGATTTCTTCACGCTCAAGACCCGCGAGTCCTACGACATGGACGCCGCCCGCGCGTCAACGACCCCCGACACGATCACGTTCCGCGTCGCAGCGCCGACGCGTGAAGGAGACGTCGTCACCTTCGTCGGGCTCCTCGAGAACACGGCTGACACGCCGGCGACGCTCACGTACTTCGCGTCGGGGGCGCTCGGGTTCCACGCGCGCCCGGTGTACGAGGCTGCGCAAGCCAAGCCTCCACCGCCGGGGATGCCCCGGATGCCACCGCCCGTGCCGCCGCCACCGATTCTCGTCGACATCCCGGCGAACACCGCAGTCCGCCTCACGACGTCCGTGGCGTTGAACCTGTACGACTGGAACCCCGGCGTCCCCCGGGAGATCGACTGGGAGCTCGCGCTTTGGAACGAGCCCAAGCCCCACGGGCGCGTGCCCGTCCCGTAGACCGCGCGGTTCGCGGAGGGCATCGTCCCGTCCGTCTGGATGGGATAACCGGCGGTTCGAACCGGAGTCGCCGTGCCCATCCAGCAGCTGAATGACGAGCAGGTCCGCACCTGGACGCGCGAACAGAAAGATCGCTGGTGGCTCGAGAACATCTACCGCGGCGACATGCCGCAGCTCACGCTCCGCGCGGGCGCGACGGGGTTCTTCCTCGGCGGCTTCCTTTCGGCGACGAACCTGTACGTCGGCGCGAAGACGGGCTGGTCGCTCGGTGTGGGCGTCACGAGCGTGATCCTGGCGTTCGCGGCGTTCCGGGTGCTGCGCGAGTTCAAGATCGGAAAGCCGTTCACGATCCTCGAGAACAACGCGGTGCAGTCGGTGGCGACGGCGGCCGGGTACATGACGGCCCCGCTGGTGTCGAGCCTTACGGCGTTCATGGTGATGACCAACCACGTGCTGCCCTGGTGGCAGA
Source organism: Pseudomonadota bacterium (assembly GCA_947505245.1). Classification (GTDB taxonomy): domain Bacteria; phylum Myxococcota_A; class UBA796; order UBA796; genus SYKL01. Next base: position 110,680 of record CANNIZ010000001.1, read on the forward strand.
TGTTCGGCTGGAACGTGGTGATCAGCATCCTCGGCGTGCTGATGGCGTTCCCGATGAAGCGCCGGTTCGTGAACGACGAGCAGCAGCCGTTCCCCGAGGGCCGCGCGTGCGCCGTCGTGCTCGACTCGCTGTACCCCGACGCACCTCCGGGCGGGTCGAACTCGGTCGGCGTGGTTCAGGCCGCGCCCGACGCGCATCACGTCTGGCTCGGCGAGCTCAAGGCGAAGGCCCTGTTCGGCGCCGCCGGCATCGCCGCTCTGATCGAGTTCCTCAAGGTCGAGTCGTTCCACGTCCTGCTCCAGAACCGGCTGTACGGCGCCCTCGCGCACGCGTGGGGCGGTGTGGGCGTCGCCGAAGACAAGGTGCTCCACCTGCCCGAGCACCTGCTCGGCTGGTACTGGCCGCTCGCAGAGCGCATCAAGGGCCTGCCGTACGGCATCATGGGCACCGACGTGCGGCAGCTCGCCATCGACCCGACGCTCGACGTCACGATGTTCGGCGCCGGCGGCCTCACCGGAACGCGCGTCGCGAACAGCCTGCTGCTCGGCGCCCTGTTCAACTGGGCGTTCCTGGCGCCGCTGATGATCTCCATCGGCGAGATCGCGCCCAAGGCAGACGGCACGTTCGGCCGCGGCTACCTGCTCAACAGCTGGTGCCTGTGGTGGGGCGTGGCGATCATGGTCACCGGCTCGCTCACGAGCCTGTTCGGCAAACCCGAGCTGATCATCGGCGCCGTGAAGGGAATGTTCGGCCAGAAGACCACCGGCCCCGACCCCGTCGCGGACATCGAATTGCCGCTGTGGATCAGCTACCTCGGCATGCCGATCGTCGGCGGCGTCGCGGTCGCGCTCAACTACTGGTGGTTCGGCATCAACCCGCTGCTCGGCGCGCTCGCGATCCCGATGATCCTGGTGTTGACGCTGATCGCGGCGAACGCGACGGCGCTGACGAGCACGACACCCACGGGCAGCCTGTCGAAGATCACGCAGTTCACGTTCGGAGCGCTGGCGCCCTCGCACCCCGCCACAAACCTGATCACCGCCGGCATGACGTCGGAGGCCGCGAGCAACGCGAGCAACCTGCTCATGGACATCAAGCCCGGCTACATGCTCGGCGCGAAGCCGCGGCAGCAGGCCGTCGGGCACATCCTCGGCATCTTCTCCGGCGGTCTCGCGTCCACCGTGTTGTTCTTCGTGCTGTTCCTGCCGAAGTACGACGCCACGCTGCCGCTCGGGCCGCAGGTGACGAAGGACTACCCGTTCCCATCGGTCGACCTGTGGATCGGCGTCGCCAAGCTGATCGAGAGCGGCGCCACGCATCTGCAGACGTCGGCGCTGATCGCGATGGGCGTGGCAGCAGTCGTCGGCGTGGTGCTCGAGTCCGCGCGCATCTGGTCGAAGGGCAAGTTCCCGCTGTCGCCCGTCGCGATCGGGCTCGGCGTCGTGATCCCCGTCGACTCTACGCTCATGATGTGGGCGGGCGCCGTGTTCTTCTGGTTCATGGAGAGGCGCTATTCGACGCGCGACGAGAAGTCCCTCGGCAACGGGCTGTGGGCGCAGAGCGTCGAGCCGATCGCCGCCGGGCTGGTCGCGGGGGCCGCACTCACCGGCATCTTGGGGCAGGTGATCAAGGTGTTCGTGCTCGACTGGCTGTGGATGCTGCCGGCGGCCGCCGAGGCCGTGAAGTAGCCAGCCCCTCTGAATTTCGCGATTCGTGGAGCCAGCCCCTTCGAGTTTCGCATAAAGGCCAATCCGAGGAGAGCCAGCGCCCCGTGCTGCGCGAGAGTTGGCGTTGACTCGTGCGGGGTCGGGGTGCCACGGCGGGAAAACGAAATTCGACGGGGCTGGCTCCGCCGCGCGCGAAATTCAGCAGGGCTGGCTCCTCGGAAGGGCCTGCGCGAGGGGGCCGGAGCGGTTGCGCCCGCAGGGCGCAAGTCCCCGCCGCCTCGGCGGGACCGAGGCGAAGCCGAGCCGCGCAGGACGCCGACCCGAGCGCCAGCGAGGGGCGCGCCCAAAGACCTACTTCGCGGCGTCCAGGAACGCGGCGTACGCGGCCCGCGCGCCAGGGTCCACGAGCGGCAGCGTCTCGCCGTGGCCGAGACCCGCGACCTCGACGTACTGGACGTGCTCGAACATCGTCGCGAGCGCGCGGCCGTGCTCGACGGGGATGGTCTGGTCGCGGTCGGCGTGCATCACGAGCACCGGGCAGTGGATCTTGGGCGCCCGTTCCCGGGTAAGAAAGGGGTGTTTTAGCAGCACCCCCGCCGGGTAGATGTAGAACCTGCCCTGGGCGACGTCGAGGATCGACGTGAACGTGGACTCGAGGACGAGGGCGCGCGGACCGACCTCAGCGGCGAGCATCGCGGCGACGCCTCCGCCGAGGCTCTTGCCGTGGATGACGATGTGTTCCTTCGGGATGCCGAGCGCCTGCGTGTACGCCCACGCCGCGCGCGCGTCCCGCCCGAGGCCGTCTTCGGACGGGGTGACCATCTCGCTGCCCGGGTAGCCGCGGTACGCGATGACGACGACGTCCCAGCCGCGGTCGACGAGCCAGTCCTGGAGCGGCACGCGGTCCGCCACGGTCTCGGCGTTGCCGTGGAAGAACACGACGGCGCGCTCGCCGAGGGCCCGCCGGTGCCACCCGTAGATCGCGACGCCGTCGTCGGCGCGCACGGTGAACGTCTCGGCGCCGACGTCCTTCGCGACGGCCGCGAGCCGCGACGACTCGACCGTCGGAGCCGGGAAGATCATCAGCTCCTGCAAGCCCCACAACAGCGCACCCACGGCGAAATAGACGAGGAAAGCGACAACTGCCGCGTGACGCGCGAGGCGTCTTAGCGGCGACGCCGAATCCACAGGAGCGCCCCGAGCAACAAGGTGAGGCTCGCGCCGTTCGGCGTCGTGTTGCACCGCCCCCCGCTGCTGCCAGGACCACCCGAGTCGGCCGGACCGCCGCTGCTGCGGCAACAACCGCCGCTCGGCCCGCCGCCCGTGTCGGTGTCTTCGTAGGTGGGCTGGAAGTTCGTCGCGCCGGGCGTCGGCGAGCCGTCGAGGAACCAGTCCGCGCCGACGTTGTCGTCCACGCCGTCTTCCACGCGCGCCATCCCGTACTTCGACGGGGGGTCGCCGTAAGTCTCGCCCGGCGCGTTGCCGAGGTCGTCGGACATGCCGTCTTCGTTGGAGGGACCGTACACGACGGTGTCGACCTTCGCGCCTTCGCAGTCGTACAACACGAGCGCGTCGCCGCGGTCGCCGCCGCCGATGCTGAAGTCCGCGGGGATGTCCGCCTCGGGCACCAGGGTGCCGCCGATCACGAGGAAGCCGGAGGCTCCGACCGTGGCGCCGCCGGGGAACAGCACGTCCGGCGACCCGTAGTCGGTGTTGCGCGTGGCCGTGGTGATGTACCAGCCGGACACGGACACCGGGTCGCCCGAGCTGTTGTAGAGCTCGATCCACTCGCGATCCGCGTCCGCGCCGTCCGGATCGGGGATGAACTCGTTGATCACGACGGTGCCTTCGGAGGGCGTACACACGACGGGCTCGAAGTCCGGGTTGGCCGCGCCGGGCGTGGGCGACAGCTGCACCGCGAAGTCCTGGCGGCAATCGCCGGTGTCGTAGCCGTCCTGGACGCGCTGCAGGGACTGGTTCTCGCCCGCGGCGGGCGCGACGGACAGCGCGGGATCATGGCTGTCGTCGTTGATGCCGTCGAGGTTCACGCCGCCGTACGCCACCGTGTCCACGGGGTAGCCCTTGCAGTCGGACAGCCGCACGCCGTCGCCGTCGCTGCCCGAGCCGAGGTCGAAGCCGCCGACCGGCACGTCCACTCCTGCAACGTTCGCCCCGCCGACGAGGTACCAGTCGCCCGGGGCGATGGTGGCGGTGGGGAGCGTGGCCTCGTCGCCCCACGAAGCGCCCGTGCGGACCTGGATCTTCCAGCCCGTGACGGTCTCGGGCGCGGTACCGGCGTTGTAGATCTCGATCCAGTCGAGGCCGACCTGGCTGTCCGTACCGGGCGGGTTGACGAGGAACTCGTTGACCTTGAGGCGCGAGGCGCCGGCACCGCAGTCCTGCGCGGGCGTGTCGTTGCCGAGGCCGGGCGTGGGGTACGGGGCGATCTCGAAGTCCACGCCGCACTGGTTCGTGTCGAGCCCGTCGTTGTGCCGCGCGAGCGCCTGCCCGGAGCCCGCCTTCGGCGCCATGCTCACCGCCGGCGCCTTCGTGTCGTCCACGAGGCCATCGCTGTTCGGCTGCCCGTACACGACCGTGTCGATCACCGCGCCCGAGCAGTCTTCGAGGCGCACGCCGTCCGCGTTCGACGACGCGTTGCCGAGGCTCAGCGCCCCGGTCACGTCCGCGAACGTCAAAGCCGTGCCGCCGACGACCAGGAACCCGCCCGCGGCGAGCGTGGTGCCCGGCGGCAGGGTGACGTCCGGGCTGAACGTGGACGTGCCGGCCGCGACCTTCCAGCCGGAGAGATCGGCCGAGGCGCCCGTGGCGTTGTACAGCTCGATCCACTCGACGCCCGAGTCCGTCCCCTGGGGATCGGGCATCAGCTCGTTGATCTTGATCGCGAACCCTACGTTTTCGCACTTTCCGGTGCCGGTATCGATCGGGCCGGGATCGTTGGCGGCCTTCGGCGTAGGCGTGTTGTCCAGCGCGAAGTCCGCCGCCGAGAGGTTCGTGTCGACGCCGTCCGACGTGCGCGCGAGGCTCTGGCCGTCCGGCGGGGAGCCCGGCGCCATCGACGTCGCCGCCGCCTTGCTGTCATCGATCAGGTTGTCGCTGTTTGGCGTGCCATAGACGACGCTGTCGCGCACCGCGCCGGTGCAGTCGACGAGGCGCAGACCGTCCGCGTTGCTGCCTGCGTTTCCGAGCTCGAGCGAGGTGGCGCCGGAGCCGTTGCCCGCGTCGACGTCCTTGCCGACCACGTTCGTCTCGCCAACGAGCAGGTAGCCCTGCGATGGGATGGACGTGTTCGCGGGCAGCGACAGGATGTGGCTGTCGTACGCGCTCGTGCCCATCTGCAGCTGCCAACCCGACACGTCCGCCGTGGTGCCGCCGGCGTTGTACAGCTCGATCCACTCGCTGCCGGCGTCCGTTCCGGTGGGGTTCGCCATGAATTCGTTGATCTTCACGGTCCCGGCGGTCGAGCATACGACAGGCGCCGGGTTGGCGGCGCCGAACGTGGCGGTTGCGAGGTCCTTGAAGTCCGCGCCGGACAGGTTCGTGTCCACGCCATTCGGCTGGCGCGCGAGCACGTGACCCTCGACCGGGAAAGGCGCCAGGCTCGTCGCCGTCGCCTTGCTGTCGTCGATCCAGCTGTCCGAGTTGGGTGTGCCGTAGACGACCGTGTCCTGCACGACCCCGGTGTTGTTCACGAGGCGCACGGCGTCCGCGCTCGACGCGTTGCCCATCGCGAGCGTGGGGTTGGAAACAAACGTCGCGCCGGCGACGTTCACGTCGCCAACGGTCACGTAGCCGCCGGCCGGGATGGACGAGCTCGCGGGAAACGTGTACGCCGCCGAGAACTTCGAGGTTCCGTCCTCGATCTTCCAGCCGGAGATGTCCACCGAGGACGAGCCCGTGTTGTGGAGCTCGAGCCATTCGAAGCCCGTGTCCGTCCCCGTGGGGTTCGGTGAAAGCTCGTTGATCACGACCGCGGCCTGCGCAGACACGGGCGCGAACAGGGCGACGGCAGACAACAGGCGAGGGATCATCGGGCTCCTCCGAGCGCCCAGGATAGCCTGGAACCATGATCAAGGTCGACGCGCTTACGAAGGTCTACCGCGTGCCCCAAAAAGAGCCCGGGTTCTGGGGCTCGGTGAAGTCCCTGTACGCGCGCGAATACAAGGATGTACGCGCCGTTGACGGCGTCACGTTCCAGGTCGAGGCCGGCGAGCGCGTCGGGTTCCTCGGCCCGAACGGCGCCGGAAAGACGACGACGCTAAAGATGCTCACCGGGTTGCTGCATCCGACCTCGGGAACCTGCACCGTAGGCGGCTGGAAGCCGCAGGAGCGGAACCCCGACTTCCTGCGCGCCATCACCCTGGTGATGGGTCAAAAGCAGCAATTGATGTGGGACCTTCCCTGTAGCGAGTCGTTCCTGCTCAACCGCGCTCTGTACGACCTCGACAAGAAGCCGTTCGAGGAGACGCTGGCGGAATTGACCGAGCTGCTCGATCTGAAGCCGTTTCTCGACACTCCGGTGCGGAACCTCTCGCTGGGTCAACGCATGCGCGCCGAGCTCGCCGCCGCGCTGCTGCACCGGCCGAAGGTGTTGTTCCTCGACGAGCCGACGATCGGCATGGACGTCGAGGTTCAGGCCGTCCTGCGCAAATTCGTGCTCGACTACAACGCGCGAACCGGCGCGACGATCCTGCTCACCAGCCACGACATGGCCGACGTCGGCGCGATCGCGAAGCGCATCCTGCTCATCGACCAGGGCGTGGTGCGGTTCGATGGCTCGCTGGAGGAGCTCGCAAAGCGCTTCGGCGCTGGTCGGCGAATGGTGGTGCGCGGGCCCGCGACGGTGCTGACGCCGATGGGCTTCACCTCCGGCGACGAAGGGAAGATGGTCGCGACCGTGGCAGCCGAGCGCGTGAACGGGCTGCTCTCAGAGGTGTTGCAGGCGCTACCGAACTGCGAGGTCTCCATCGCCGATCCGCCGCTCGAAGACGTGCTCCGCACCGCGTTCGGCGACCTTCGGCCGAAGGCACCTGCCGAGGCCGCGCCGTGATCCTCGCGCACCTGAGGACCTTCCCGACGCTGTTTCGGATCAGCGTCGCGTCGCTCGTCGCGTACCGCGCCGAGATGGTGATCTGGATCCTGTCGACGACGCTGCCGCTCGTGATGCTCGCGCTGTGGAACGCCGTGACGGCGGATGGACCGGTCGCGGGCTTCGATCAGAACGGCATGACGCGGTACTTCGTGTGCACGCTGATCGTTCGGCAGCTCACCGGCGCGTGGATCCTTTGGGAGCTCAACTACGACATCCGCTCCGGCGCGCTGTCGCAGAAGCTGCTCAAGCCGATTCACCCGCTGTGGTATGCGGCGCTCACGATGGTCGGCGCCATGCCGTTCCGCATGCTCGTGCAGACCCCGCTGCTGCTCGCCGTCGTGTTGTGGCGGCCCGAGGCGTGGCGCACGCCGTCGCTCGCGGAAGTCAGCCTGTTCGTCGTCTCCGTCGCGCTCGCGTGGCTGCTTTCGTACCTGTCGCAGGCGTTCTTCGGCAGCCTCGCGTTCTTCATGGACCGCAGCATGGGCCTGTGGAGCGTGTGGTTCGCGCTGTGGATGTTGTTCTCGGGCTACATCGCGCCGCTCGGCGTGTTCCCCGCGTGGACCGCGACGGCGCTCAAGTGGTCGCCGTTCAACGCGCTGCTCGGCGTGCCGGTGCAGATCCTCGGCGGGTTCACGACGCCGCACGACGCGGTGCCGCTCGTGCTCGCCCAGCTCGCGTGGGTCGTGGTCGCATGGGTCCTCGTCGCGTTCACCTGGCGCCGAGGACTGCAGAGCTATGGCGCGGTGGGCGCATGATTCCCGCGCTGCGCGCTCCCCACCCCCTTCCCCCCACCCCCTCCCCCGGGTGGGGAGGGGGAGCCAGCCAGCGCGAGTTTCGCGATCTTCGAGGCCAGCCCCTCCGAGTTTCGCAGATCCCGTCCGACGGGATCGCCAGACGCGTCATCGAGCGCAGCGCAGACGCGCGAACGCCGGTTTTCGTAAACACCTCCCGCGCTCAGCGAAATCCGAAGGGGCTCGCTCCCACGTCGGCGAAAGTCCGACCGGCTGGCTCGTCATGAAGGTGCCGCTCGCGCTGATCCGCGCCTCGCTGATGGTCGCGCTGCAATACCGCGGCGACTTCGCGTTCGAGCTGCTCACCGGCGTGGTGCGCACGTTCGGGCGCGTGATGCCGCTCGTGCTGGTGTACGGGCACACCACCTCGATCAGCGGCTGGACAGCGGACGAGGCGATGCTCGTGATGGGCTTCTTCCTTGTCATGACGGCGTTTCACGAGGGGCTCATGGAGCCGAACCTCGGCGAGGTCGTAGAGGCCGTGCGGCAGGGAACGTTGGATCTCTGGCTGCTGAAGCCGGCGGACGCGCAGCTGTTCGTTTCGATCCGCCGCGTCGATCCCGCCTACCTGTGGGACGTGTTCGCGGCGTTCGCCGTGCTCGGGCTCGCGACGTGGCGGGTCGGCGTGCCCGGCCCGCTCGACGTAATCGTCGCGTTTCTGCTGCTCGGCTGCGGGCTTTCGGCGATGTACGGCCTGTGGCTGCTCGCGATCTGCACGAGCTTCTGGTTCATCCGCGTCGACAACCTGAGGTTCCTGCTGCTCTCGATCGCCGACGCAGGTCGGTGGCCGGTGAGCGTGTTCTCAGGGTGGGCGCGCGTGTTGTTCGTCGCCGTGGTGCCCGTCGCGCTCGTGACCACGTTCCCCGCCGAGGCGATGCGCGGCGCGTGGGGCTGGGAGCTGGTCGCGGTGGCCTTCACCGTGGCGGCCGCGTTCCTCGTCGTGTCGCGGCTCGCGTGGACGCGAGCCTTGGCGAGCTACACCTCGGCGTCGTCGTAGATTCCCGTCCGACGGTGATGGGTTAGACTCCCCCTTCAGGTGGACCCGCATGGACCTCGCGCCCGGAACCGTCGTCGAACGCTACGTCGTCGAATCCAAGATCGGCGCCGGCGCGATGTCGACCAGCTACCGCGCGCGCCACCAGGTGCTCGACACCATGCACGTGCTCACGGTCCCGAACCCCGAGCTGAAGGCCGTTCACCAGCGGTTTGTCGACGGCGCGCGGATCCAGGCGCGTCTGCGGCACCCGAACCTGATCTCCGCCACGGACGTGCTGCAGATCGACGGCATCCCCGTGGTGGTGCAGGACTACGTGGACGGCCCCACGCTCGAGGCGTACGTCGAGTCACACGAGCTCGACACGGGGGGCATCGACGCGCTCGCGGGTGGACTGTTCGAGGGGCTGGCGTGGCTGCACCAGAACGGCGTGGCGCACCGCCACATCAAGCCGCGCAACGTCGTCGTCGACCTTTCCGGGAAGGCCGCGCGCATCCGCCTCTCGGACTTCATGTTCGCCCGCGTATGGGGGGCCACCGTCGTCGAAGGCCGCAAGGGGCCGAAGGTGTTCGGCACGCCGAGCTACATGTCGCCCGAGCAGACCTTCGACAGCCGCGTCTCGGGACACAAGGCCGACCTGTGGGCCCTCGGCTGCGTGTTGTACTTCATCTGCACAGGCCACGTCGCGTTCGAAGGCCCCACCCAGGAGGCCACCTTCGAGCTTGTCCGCGCCGGTCGCTACGAGCCCGTCCACACCTACGTACCCCTCGCGCCACAGCGGTGGGTCGACGCTTTGCAGATGTGCCTCGTCGACGATGACGCCGACCGCGGACCCACCGCCGAAGCGATCGCCGAGGCCTGGTTTGCAGGCGTCACCGAGCACCCCAGGCTTTCGAGCCGGGTCGCGCCCGTGGGCAAGGTGACGCTCGTATTCACAGACGTGCAGGGGTCCACTCGCCTGTGGGAGCGCGACGCGGACCTCGCCCGCAACTGCCTGCGCGCCCACGACGCCGTGATGCGCGCCGCGCTCAACCGCCACGGTGGATACGAGGTGAAGACCGAAGGCGACGCGTTCATGGTCGCGTTCGGCGATCCGCTGCAGGCCATGCGGTTCTGCGTCGACGTCCAGCGCGGACTGTACGAGCAGCCGTGGGCCGAAGAGTTGCTCGCCATGCCGGACGGCTGCGTGGCGCCCGGCTTCCGCGGGCTCCGCGTACGCATGGGAATCCACACCGGCGAGCCCGAGCCGCGCTCCGCGGGAGGCGATCGCGTCGACTACTTCGGCCCCGCCGTCAACCGCGCCGCGCGGGTCAGCGGCGCCGGCCACGGCGGCCAGATCCTCGCGAGCGCAGAGACGTGGGACCTGATCGAAGACCGACTCGCCGCCGAGGAGGTCGTGATGCAGGAGCTCGGCGCGTACGGTCTCAAGGGCCTGGATGGCTGGCAGCAGCTCGTCCAGATCCTTCCGCCCGAGTTCGCCGAGCGCGAGTTCCCGAAGGTGAAGGCCGAGCGCACGCTGCTCTAACGAACCAGCGTCACCGCGAACGTGTTCGCGACCCGGAACGGCGCGGTGTGGACCGTGCCGACGGCGCTGACCTCGAGCGTGTAGGAGCCCGCGGGGAACGGCGCGCCCTCGGGGTTTCCGTAGTCCGACGGGCCCGTCCAGTTGCGGCCGTCCCACGCGAACGTCGCGTCGTGGCGCCCAGGAACGAGGGTGGTCGGGTCGGATCGGTCGGCGCAAAGACCGCTGTCGCACAGGCAATACCCCTGGTCGCCGCCGGACAGGCGCTCGAACACGATCAACCCGGAGGGCCCCGGTTGACCGCAATTTCCGCTGGTCTGCGAGTCCGGCACGATCTCCAGCGCCTCGCCGACCACCACCGTGTACGGGATCGACACACCCGCGGCGGCCTCGGCCAGCGTGAACGTCGCGCCGGTGCGCTCGAACACGATGCAAACGCCATCGAGGTCGCTGTTGCCGGCCGGGCATGCCGTCGGCGCCGCGGTCTCCGCGAGCGAGTCGGGCGACGTGTCGCCGTGCGTGGGCGTGCACGCGAAGAGCAGGGAAAAAACGATCACTTCGCCTCCTTCAATACGCGGCGACCCAGCCAGGCGAACACGTCGTCGAACACCTGCTCCCAGCCCGGCTCGCCGAGCGTGAAGTGGCTGCGGCCGACGGTGGGCATCTTCTCGATCACCGCGCCCTTCTTGTACAGCGTGAAGTTCGTCGCGTTCATGATCGCGGTGACGGTGCGGTCCGCGTCGCCGGACACGATCAGCAACGGCCCGCGCTCCTTCGTGGCGAAGTCCGGTGTGACGAGGGCCGGCTTCGTCGCGGCCTCGAAGTACACCTTGCCGGGGCACGGCACGACGAGCGCGTCGTAGGTGGCATTCTGATCGGCGACCGGCAGCTGGTGCGTGAAGCACCACACCCAGTCCGCGAACGACATCGGGATCACCTTCTTCCAGTGGCCCCAGGTGCCGATCACGGGCCAGGACGCCTTCACAGCACTCCACGACGGGACGACGCCCGCGGGTGGCGCGGGGTGGATCGCCACCGCTCCGCAGCCGATCCCGCGCGTGAGCAGCAGCTGCACGAACAAGCCGCCGAACGAGTGGCCGATCAGGATCGGCGGCCGCGGCAGCGCCTTCGCGATCGCCTCGTAATGAGCGACGATCTGTTCGATGCCCAGGTTCGCGAGCTCGGCGGGCGGGTGCCGGCGCAGCTCAGCGGGCACCCCGTCGAGGTGGGGCCACGAAGGCGCGTGGCATTCGTACCCGAGGGCCTCGGCGCGGGCCTTCCAGCCGTCCCAACAGCGGGCGTTCACCCAGGCACCGTGCACAAAAAGAATCGGAGGACGTTCGTTCGGCATGGGTTCGCCGTAACACCTGCGGTACAACGGCCACGGAGGCGGCGATGTTGTTCCGCGATGTGTGGCTCGAAGGTGATCGCTGCGATGTGCGTGCAGGCGAGACCGTGCGGGTGATCGGCCCCGCGGGCACGCTGACGCCCGATCCGGGTGAGGAGGTCCTCAAAGGCGGCACGCTCGCGCCTCCGTCAGCAGAGCCCCACGTGCACCTCGACGCCGCGCTGCTCGGCGCGCGCATGCCGAACAAGAGCGGCACGCTGCGCGAGGGCATCGCGAACTGGTCCGTGCTGCGCGAGGAGCTCACCGTCCCCGACGTGCTCGATCGCGCCGGTCAGGTGCTCGCCTGGTACGAGTCGTACGGCACGTTGCGCGTGCGCACCCACGTCGACACGGGGTCCCTCGACGCCGTGGGCGCGTTGCTCCACCTCCGCGAGCGCTGGCGAGGGCGCGTGGACGTTCAGATCGTCGCGTTCCCGCAGGAGGGCATCCTGCGCGCGAAGGGCCGCCGCGAGCGGTGGGAGGAGGCCGTTCGCATGGGCGTGGACGCCGTCGGCGCGATCCCGCACTTCGAGCGCACCACAGAAGAGGGCTGGAATTCGGTCCGTCTTGCGTTTGATCTGGCCGAGAAGACCGGCCTCAGGCTCGACTTCCACTGCGACGAGACCGACGACCCGAGCTCGCGCAACCTCGAGGTCGTGTGCGCCGAGACCATCGATCGCGGGCTCGCCGGGCGCGTCGTCGCCGGCCATTGCACGGCGATGCACAGCTACGAGAACCCGTACGCCGCGAAGGTCTGCGAGCTCGTCGCGACGTCCGGCGTGCAGGTGATCGCGAACCCGCTCGACAACGTCGTGCTCCAGGGCCGCTACGACGGCTACCCGCGGCGGCGCGGCATCACCCGCGTCGACCAGCTGTGGGCAGCCGGCGCGTCGGTCGGCATCGGGCACGACTCCGTGATGGACCCCTGGTATCGGCTCGGCACCGCGAACCTCGTCGACGCCGCGTACATGCTCGTGCACGTCGCCCAGCTCACCAGCGAAGCCGAGATGCTGCGCGTGATGCGCACCTTGTGGACCGAGAACCACCGACCGTTCGGCGCGGCGCCCGTGATCGAGGAGGGCGGCCCGGCGACGTTCGTTTGGTGGGCGGCCAGCGACCCGATCGAGGTCCTGCGCACCCGACAGAAGCCGCGCGTCTGGCGCGAGGGCCGAAGCGCCGGGCGATGACACCTGGGGTACACTGCGGTCCCCTGGAGGTACCGATGCGTTGGATTGCCCTGTGTGCCGTATTCGTGATCGGCTGTGGTTCTGCGAGCGCCTCGTCCGTGGGGACTCCCGACGCAGGGTCGCACGCCGTCGACGGCGCTCCGCAGGCCTCGTTCGAGAGCAGCTGGTTCTCCCACCTGTCGAGCAACGACTGCAAGGGCATCGCCAGCGGCGACAAGTCGTATTGCGACTCGAACGACTGCAAGGGCATCGCCAGCGGCGACAAGTCCTATTGCGACAGCAACGACTGCAAGGGCGTGGCGAGCAAGGACAAGTCCTACTGCGACTCGAACTCCTGCAAGGCGTGGGCGTCCGGCGACAAGTCGTACTGCGACGACAACGACTGCAAGGGCGTCGCGTCCGGCGACAAGTCGTACTGCGACAGCAACGCGTGCAAGGCGATCGCGAGCAAGGACAAGTCGTACTGCCCCTGATCGCGCGCGGTGCCAGGCGCCCCTGGATGGCCGGCGACGACGCTCCTTCGTGTGGTAATGTCGCCCGATGTGGTGGCTCATCCTGCTCGCTTGCCCGGCTTCCAAGCCGGACTGTCCTTGCCTCGACGGCGTCGTCCCCGTCAGCGTGGTCATCGCGTCGCACGCGATCGCGCCGGGGGTGGCCCTCACGCCCTCCGACCTCCAGGTCGTGCAGATGGATCCCGCCTATGTCATCGACTCGGCCATGCGAGAACTCCCGCTGGTGATCGGGCGGGTGACGTCGGCGTCGATCGTGGAGGGCGAGCCGATTCGAACGGAGCGCCTCGCGCCGCCCGCGACAGAGCCCGGGCCCGCCGCGCTGACGCCAGAAGGTGAGGTGGCGGTCGTCGTGGCCGAGATCGTCCACACGCCCGCGTCCGTGGGTGACTTCGTGGACGTGTGGAGGACGGCGCCCGCGCCGTGCCGGCTCGTCGTTCGTGCCAGCGTGGTCGGGCTGCGCGACGGCAACCTGGTCCTCGCCGTGCCGAAGGCGCTGTCCGATGCCGTCAGCGCAGGTCCGGTGGTGCTGGCCCTGCGACACGACCCGGACACGCTGCAACCACCGATCGCCGCGCTCGATTGCGGAGCAGCACCATGATCTTCACCATTTCCCTGGCCTTGGCCGCGCCTCCGGCGATCTGCCCCGAGTGCGAGACGCACACGGTCGTCGTCGCGGCCGCACCCTTGGAGCCGGGCCACCAGATCACCGAGGCCGACATCGTCGGCGTCAACATACCGGCGTCCTACTACGTAGGCGCCTTCGCAGACCCCGAGGAGGTCGTCGGGTCGATCGTCCAAGCCCGGATGTTTCCAAACGACCCGGTGTACCCCGCGCGCCTCGACGGCCTGATCAGGGCCGAGGCCTCCTCCCTGGTCCCGTCGGGGATGGTGGGGCTCGCGATCGCGTCGCCAACTCCCCCGCTCATCGACATGTCCCGGATCGACCTGGTGCGCGGCGACTGCTTCATCGCCGAGGTCGTCCCCGTCCTCGTGCGCGGGGAGGTGACGCTGCTCATCGTCACTCCTGAGCAGGTGCCGAAGGTCCTCGCGTCGCCCTACACGCTGGGCGCCCGCGCCATCGATGACCTCGCGACGCACCCCGAGCGCGCCTGTCCCTAGTCGTGTCGTACCGGCCCGCCGCGCGTCGATTCGACGCCGCGGAGGTGGACCGTGTCCCCGTGGCGGCCTGCCCGTCGCGAGCTTCGTCGTGGTAGCGCTCGCGCTCGTCGCGTGCGTCCAGACGCCCGCGTCCATTTTCTTGGGCCCACCAGACGACAAGCTCACGCACGACCTCACGCCGCTGTCTTTGCCGAGCGCCACCGTGATGAGCACGAGCGGTGGCTTCCTCGAGGACCCGCAAATCACCTGGACCGTGACGCCGACGTCGGTGGCACGCATCGACGGACACGACCTCGTGCCGCTCGCGGACGGCTCGGCCACGGTCGAGGCCCGGTGCGGCGACGCCCACACCTCCTTTGCGTTCGTGGTGTCCCTGCCCGACGCGATCGGGTTCCTTGAGGTGCCTGCCTACGTCGAGCTTGGCTCGCCGCCCGCGCGGGTGCAGGCGGTTGTTTCCGCCGATGGAGTTGCACTCGCAGACGCGCCGATCACCTGGACGTCCGAGACGCCCAGCGTCGCTACCGTCGACGCGGCGGGGCAGATCACGCCGCTCGCCGCGGGAACTGCGCGCATCAGCGCCCACAGCGGCCCGCTCACCGACACGTTCGAGGTCCCCGTTCACCTCTCCCAAGAACCTGACAACCGCGTGATCTCGCAGATCGGCGACGACTACCGGGTCGGCGTCCCGGAATGGAGGATGACGCTGCGGCCAGACCTTGCCGTGGCGGCTCCGCCCTCCACCGTCGCGGTAAAGCTGGTCGACGTGACCGAATCGTTCGATGGGGAACGCAAGGTCGTTCAGAAGAACGTCAGCCAGCTCAAATACTGCGTCGAAATGGCGGCGAAACAGAAGCCCGCGATCGCCGGCCAGATGACGCTTCGCGCCGACGTAGCGGCAGGTCGCGTCACGGTCGTCGAGGTCCTCCAAGACGGCATCGGCGTCGAAGAGCTCAGCCCATGTCTCGTGAGCAAAGTGAAGCGCTGGGCGTTCCCCCCCGAAGGGTCGGGACCCGTCACGTTTTCGGTGCAGGTCACCGTCCCCGCGCCGTGAGGCCCCGTCGGGCACACGTCAGCTGGGTTTGCCGCCGATCTTCTGTTCGACGATTCGCAGGGTGTCGACTTCGACCACCTCGGCCTGACGATCGAGCTCTGAGGCGCGCGCGAGGATGTCCTGGACGAACACCTTGTCGTCCATACTGGTGCTGTTGATGCGCACGTTGAGGTAGGCGCCGCGCACACCTGCACGGGCGGCGAGCGCGCCAACCGCCGCGTCACTGACCGAGTTCGGGTTGCCGATCTCAGCCATCTTCCGCGCGAGGTCCATCGTCGCCAGCGCGACCTCCATCACGCGAAACGGCACCTCGATCGCGTGCCGCGTGGCGGCCTGAATCGCCGCCTTTCTTGCCTTCTTCTCGTCGTCGTTGCCCTTCGGGAGGCCGAACGCCGCCATGATCGCGTTGAAGGCCTCGGTGTCGGCGTCGATCAGGCGCAGGAGCTCCTCCTGCTGGGACTTTCCGCGCTCAGCGTGGTCGGAGAATTCCTCCCACCGATCGTCCCACCCGCGCTTGTGCGAGGAGAGGTTGGCGACCATCGTGCCCAGGGCCGCGCCCATCGCGCCCATCGCCGCGGCGATCGACCCGCCGCCCGGCGCCGGCGACTCCGACGCGGTCTCCTCGACGAAGCGCTGGACCGTCAGATCCACGAGCCGGGCGACCTTCCCGCGCTTCGCTGCGAGCGCGTATTCGACGATCTTCTCTTCGGGTTTGAACGGGTAGAGGTCGTTGAGTCCGAGCGATTTCACGGCGATCTTGATCAGCTCGGCGTCGGACACGCCGGTCGAACGCTGCTGCTTGCGCAGGTAGTACCGCCCAGCCTCGAGCATCGAGCGCAGCGGGACGAGCCCGACCAGCTCCGAGCCGGTCACGCGGACCCCGCGCTCAGCGGCGCGCCGTTCACACGCGTCGAACGCGACGTGCACGGGGGTGGTGGAGATGTCGGTGAGGTTGATGGAGATCTGCGCGACGCCGAATTCTGGGATGAACCACCCGATCGCCTTGACCGCCTTGAGCTCGCCAGGCACCCACACGGGCTGACCGTCCGCGCCCTTTACCGGCTTTCCGTTCTCCTGCTTCTGCCGGCCCTTCTCGCGCACGTCAAAGGCGATCGCGTTGGCCCGGCGCGTGGAGGTGGTGTTCAGGTTCACGTTGTACGCGACGAGGAAGTCGCGCGCGCCCACCGCCGTGGCGCCGGACCTCGCGTTGAACACGGCAGGGCCGTAGTCGGGCTGGTGCTCCGGGCTGGCGAGGCGCTTTGCGAGGCCCTCGTACTCACCCTCCCGCACGTACGCGAGGTTCTTCCGCTCGGGGCGCGTGGCGGCGGCCTCATAGCAGTAGATCGTGAGCCCCACCTCGTCGGCGAGGCGCGCAGCGAGCTTTTGCGCCCACACGACCGTCTCCTCCAGCGTGATGCCGGCCACCGGCACCAGCGGGCACACGTCGAGCATGCCGAACCGCGGGTGCTCGCCGTGATGCGAGCGCATGTCGATGAGCTCGGCGGCCTTCTTCGCGGCGCGGACGGCGGCTTCCAGCACCTGCGCGGGCGGCCCTACGAAGGTGACCACGGTGCGGTTCGTCGCCTTGCCGGGGTCCACGTCGAGGAGCATGACCCCTTCGACGGCGCGGATCTGGTCCGTGATCGCCGCGATGATCGCGGGGTCGCGTCCTTCGCTGAAGTTGGGGACACACTCGATCAGGACATCGCTCATGGGGGTGCTCCGGACGGCGTACTAACCAGTTGGGCGTCCTGCGCCGCGACGAACGCCGCCTCATCGATGCCCGCCTGGGCCAGCGTTCGGTTGAGCAGGTACTTCGTGCGCTCGCGCGGCGGGTGCGCGCGGGGCACGTGGGCCGGCAGCTCCGGGACGTCGAGGCACTCGCGGTACACCTTCGCCATCGTCCCCTCGAGGTCGGCGAGGAAGTCGGTGAACTGCACCACGCAGCGCCGCGGACCCTCCGGTCGCGAGAACCAAGCGCGCTCGGTCGCGTTGTACAGCGTCTCGGTGCGCACCAGCGCGGCCGACCACCACGCCCACGGTGTGGGCCCGAGCACCGGGTCGTGCGGGTTCGCGCGCATATAGTTCACCGCGCTCTGCAGCCGGGAAGCGGGGTCGCGGATCACGGTGAGGAAGCGCGCGTCGGGGTAGCGGCGCGCGAGGGCGTCCGCGGCGCGCAGGAAGTGACCCTTCACGAACAGCCGCCGCGGCTTTCCGTCGGGGCCTGGGCCCGCGTGCACGAGCGTCTTCCGCCCGACGCGATCGAGGAACGCGACGAAGTCCTCCTCCCACAGGGTCGCCGCGTGCGGCGCGTTCGACGCGAACCCGAAGTCGTCGACGAGCACGTCTGGACCGAGCGCGCCGGCGAGGCCGTTCAAGCGACCCATGTAGAACGGACCGTCGAACGTGTCGGTGAGGAACGGGTCGCCCTCGTGCCGCTGCAGGAATTCGGGCGGCATCAGCGCCTCGATCCGGTGCGTGACCTGGGCGCGCGTGATGAACCGGCCCACCGTCGCCGGCGCGAGCTTCCACAGCCACAGGTACGGGAACATCGCGTAGATCAGGCCCGGAGCGGCGAGGTGCGGGTCGCCCTCGAGGTACCGGGCGATCTGCGTGCTGCCGCTGCGTCCGGCGCTGATCTCGAGCAGCGGCGCCACCACCGGCGTGTCGCGCAGCGCGCGGCCGTACAGCAGCTCGTCGAGCTGCCACGCCAGCCCGGCGACCGGCATGATCGCGACCTTCTGCAGCACCGACGACGCGATCCACGCGCGCGCAGGCCACGACAACCCCGGCGCGGGCGGGGTCGCCGTGAACGCGAGGTGCAGGTAGCGCGCGACCTGACTGGACCGCGGAACGTTGGGAGGCCAGCCCCATACGAGCACGGACACGAGGTACAGCGGCCACAGGCCCGCCGTCGCGGTGAAAAGCAGCGCGAGCGCAGGGGTCGCGAACAGGACGCGAACCGCGATACCCGCGGGGCTCGCTCCGGTGCGGACCGGCTCCCCGGGGAGGTGCTCGGGGACGGGACCTGCGAGCATCACGGCCGCACCACGCCACCCAAACGTCGAAACACCACGGTGAAATTATTCGACGGCATGACCACCTCCTCGTCGAGCGCGAAGGCGGTCGCGGTCGACGCGATGACGTCGAGGTCGCGTACGCCCCAGGTCGGATTTCGAGCCCTGAGCGACGCGTCGAACGCCTCGTTGCTCGGCGACGTGTGCGCGCCGTGCCGCAGGAACGGCCCGTACATCACGAGCAGGCCGCCCGGCGCGAGCACCGTCAAAGCACCGGCCAGCAAGCCGAGGCACGCCTCCCACGGCGCGATGTGGACCATGTTCGCGCAGAACACGACGTCGGCGCGGTCGATCGGCCAGGGCTTCGCGGCGTCCAGATCGAGCGCCGGCGGGCAAAGCCCCGCGCACCAGTCGTCAATGCTCGCGCGGTGGACGGGGTCCGGGTCGCTCGGCTGCCACGTCACGTCCAGCCGCTCGGCGAAATACGCGGCGTGCTCGCCCGACCCCGACGCGACCTCCAGCACGAGGCTGCGCGGCGGTAACACGCGCGTCAGCACCGCGAGGATCGGCTCGCGGTTTCGTTCGGTGGCGGGGAAGACGAGGCGAGCCATGGCCATGGGTAATCGCGCTCTTCAGTCAGCGTCGAGTTCCGCGACCTTGTCGAACAGCTCGGGAAGAGACAACGTCACCTCGAGCGGGGGAATCTCGATCGAGCTGTCGCCATGAGCCTCGGACATGGCCCACCGTCCATCGGCCATCCGAACGAACACCTCGACGTGCAGATCGCGCGGGTCGATCAGCACGTAGGCGCGTAACGAGGCCATGCGGCGATAATGGGCGAACTTCCATCCGCGGTCGTCCGACTCCGTGTTCTTCGACAGCACCTCGACCACGACCGTCGGGTTGGTCAGGGCGGTCCGGTCGACGACCGAGACCGCCACCGGCCCGCAAAACACGGACAAGTCTGCGTAGGTGTATACGCCGGTCTCGTCGACCCGAAGGCGCTGTTCCGAGGAGTGGGTCGCGCAAGGACCCTGCCGCAGGGCGTTGAAAAACGCCGCTCCTGCGTTGTTCATCGCACGTGCGTGCCGCGGCGTGCCGCCCGCCATCGCGATGATCTCACCGTTGACGTACTGGTGCCGTTCGGACGCGGCCCGCTCGAGCTCCAGGTACTCCGCCTCGGTGTAAAGGCGTTTCGGTATCGCCGCCATCGCGTCTCCCGAAGCAGCATATCACCGGCGGGTTCCGCGGCGTTGGCCGCGTCTCGTCCCCCCGCGATACCCGGAGGTATGGCGTTGCCGTTCGACATCGATCCCCAGGCGGTCGTCACCCCGGATCTCGACATCGCCCTGCTGGCGCCCGGCGCGTCGCCGACCGCCCACGACTGGCGCGACAACGAGGCGCCCTACGTGTCTCAGGGCCTCGGCACCGACACGCTGTGGTTCCGCGTCGCCCTGCACAACCCCGACCCCGCTCCCCGACGCGTCTGGCTCGAGGTCAACAGCGCGTCCGTCGACTACGCGACGTTGACCGCGGGCGGTCGCTCCCTCGGCGCGGCCGGCCTCCTCGTGCCCCGGGCGGACTGGCCGACTTCGACTCCGGTGCCCGCGTTCCCCGTCGATCTGGCGCCGAATTCCACGGTCGAGGTCGTCGGACACGTGCAATCCGAGAACGAGCGCCAGTTCCAGGTCCTCGCGATCGGGGACGCGGCCCTCCCCGCCCACGTCGCCCGCGCCACCGTGTTGCACGGGTTGTTCTACGGCGCGTTGGGCTTCGCCGCCGCCATCGCCACCCTGTTGGCCGTGCGCATGCGCGATCCGGTGTACGGCGTGTACGCGCTCTACACCGCAGCGCTCGTCGCCTGGATGGCCGTCGGGGATGGTCACCTGACCCAGGCCCTGCCAGCCCTCACCGTGGCCGCCCCACGGCTGATCTTCCTCATACCCGGCGGGCTCAGCCACGTCAGCGCGATCCTGTTCGCCGCCCTGTTCGTCGGGTCCGCCCAGCCTCGCCTGCGCGCGGCCTTGCTCGCGCTGTTCGCGTTCGCGATCTGCACGTTCATGTTCGTCAGCAGCCCAATCCTGCCCTGGCACGAGGCCAACGCGATTGTCTTCGTCGCCGCTACGATCGACCTCGTCCTGATCGCGTCCGCGACACTGATCGCCTGGCGGCGAGGTGTCCGCGGGGCCCAGTGGATCGGCGTCGGATGGTTCGGTTTCGCCATCTTCATGGGCTCGGGCCTGATCGCGCTCCTGCTCGGCGCGGCTTTGCCCGTGAGCCCGTTCGACCTCCTGCGCGCGGGAGCGACGTGGGAGCTGTTCGGGTTCTCGATGGCCCTCGCCGCGCGCCTGCAGGACGTGATGGCTCAGCGCGACGCCGCCTCCGCGAGCGCGCTCGCCGCCAACCGCCTCGGTCGCTACTTCCCGAAGGCCCTCGTGCAGCGGATCCTCGCGTCCGAAGACGAGGCCGTCGTCAAGAGCGAGCGCGTGCTCATCACCGTGATGTTCAGCGATCTGCGCGGCTTCACCGACCTGTCCGACCGCACAAGCCCCGAGCGCGTCACCTCGCTCCTCAACGAGTTCCTGTCCGCCGTGGTGCCGATCATCGAGAAACATGGCGGCGCCGTCGACAAGATGATGGGCGACGGGCTGATGGTGTTGTTCGGCACGCCCACCGCGCGTCCGCCCGCGGATCAAGCCCAGAGCGCCGTACAAGCCGCAGTCGAGATGCAGGCCGCGTTGGCGATCCTCGCGGACAAGTGGCGCGCGGAGGGTCTCGATCACGACGTGTTGATGCGCGTCGGCATCCACCAGGACTACGTCACCGTCGGGAACTTCGGCACCGCCGAGCTGATGTCGCGCACCGCGATCGGCGGCGGCGTGAACCTCGCTGCCCGCTTGGAGAATGGCTGCACGCCGGGCCGCATCCTCGCGAGCTTCCCGGTGGTGACGTTGACGAAGGGCTTCGCGTGGGGCCCGTTCGACGAGCGCACGTACAAGGGCATCGTGCGGCCGCAGAAGGTCGCCGAGCTCGACCCGACCGCAGCTTGCTGAAGTTCATCGCCATGGTCGCGCTGAGCGCGCTGTTCGTCACCGCGGGTGTGATGCACTTCGCGCGGCCGAAGTTCTTCGTGAAGATGATGCCGCCGCAGCTGCCGTGGCATCGCGAACTGGTCGCGCTGTCCGGCGTCGCAGAGGTCGCACTCGGCCTCGCCCTCCTCATCCCCGCGCTGCGCACCTACGCCGCCTGGGGCCTGATCGCGCTGCTCATCGCGGTGTTCCCGTCGAATGTGTACGCGGCGGTCGCCGGGCTGCCCGGTCGCGGTGGCTACCCTCGTCTGCCGTTTCAGCTCGTGCTGATCGCGTGGGCGTGGTGGTTCACGGCCTAACGCGCGACCTGCACGTCGATCACGGCCACTCCGGACGACGGCCACGCCAGCGGTCGAAGCACGGCGTCCCAACAATCGAGGGGCCCGGCCGCAGACGACGCCAGCAGGCGGGCGACCTTGCCGTCCGTGCCGAGCACCACGCGGACGGTTCCGGAGGCGCGGCCCTCGGGCAGGCACGCGCGCAGGGCGTCGGCGTACGGGGTGACGAGGTCCGTCACGGCGAGATCGGCCGGCAGGGCCTGCACGCTCAGCGACCCGGCGGCGGGCTGCTCGGAGTCGTCCCAGGGGACTTCGGGGTACGCGATCATCCCGATGGCGAGCCGGGGAGCGAGGGCGGTGAGCCGAGCCGCCTCGGGGCCTCCAGCCGCCATCACCGAGTCGGTGACGGCGTACACGACGATCCAATCGGTCACGTCGAGCCGGTCGTATAGCGGGGCGAGCGCGGGGTCTCCGAACAGCGGGTCGGGCGCGCAATTCTCGCGCAGGTAGACCATCCTCTCCTCCGAAGCGACCTCCGCGAACGTCCTGAAAGCTTCAGCCGAACACGGGTTCGAACACGCCGGGAAGTAGCCCACCAGTCCCATCGTGATCACGTGAGATCTCTGCTCTGGATCCGCCGCACCCACGTCTTTCCACGCCTCAGCGCAGCGCGACGACACCATGCCCGACTCGGGTTCGACGCCCCCCGCGATGAGCAGCTTCACGGCCATCTCGGGCTCACCGGTGCTCTCGACCGCGTCGAGCACGCGGGCGACGCCTGCCGGATCGAACGAGCCCCCGCAGCCAAGAATGCTCACCACCACGATCCCACCCACCGCTCGTCGCATCACCCCTCCCCGGATTCACGCCACCAAAAGCCGTCCGCGCACCTTCGCGACCACGTAGCCCGCGCCCTCGAACGTCCCCGCTCCCACAAGTTCGATGCGGCGACCGTCGCGCGTTCGCACGACCACGTGGTTCTGCAGCGAACCGGCGTCGATCTCCACCAGCGCGACGTCCGCGAGCGGGACCGCGACCTCCTCGCGCTCGGGCGGCCCGGTGAACACGCGCAGGAAGCCGCGCCCCACCTCGACGCGCCGGTGACCGAACACCTTCACCAGCGCGGCGACGATGCGGTACACACCGATGCACACGAACAGCACGCTGATCGCGAGGAACGGGAGGAACCAGATCGCTACGCCGATGACCGTGAACATCGCGGCCATCGCCGTCCACACGAGCATGAACACGAGCTCGACGAACGTCCCGACCTCGCGCGTGCGGGCGACGATCACCAGCCGTTCCCCGTCATCGTGGAGCTTCAGCCCCGCCGGCGGCGCCTGCGCCACCACCTCCGTCCACGTCTCGCCGCACGCGGAACACCGCGCCATCCCGAGCTCAGCGACCACGTCGCGGGCGTCGGGCGGCCGCTTGCACTTCGGACAGGGACTCACGTCGTGCTATCGGGCGGCTTCGAATCGACGGGCGACGCGGGTACCTCTTCGGCGTCATCCACCGGCGGGGCCTCGAGCTTCTTCTGCGCGCTCTCTTCCGGGGGCAACAGCTCGGGCTCGATCAGGCCCGCAACCCCGGTCTCCCCTTCGTGGGAGAGCCCCATCTCGGTGTGGAAGTGGTGGAGCAGCTCCGGCAACAGGCCCGGCACCGCGGTCATCGCCGCGAGCGCGGGGGACACTGGATCGCCGGCCGCGATCTTGTCGTTCGAACGCGCGGTGACGCGGCCGATCTGCTCGCGCCAGGGCGTGTTGTCGTGCCGGAACCGACCGAACACCGTGCGCTCGACCGGCTTGACGTGGAACCGCTCGATGGTGCGGTCGATCGCGATGCGCACGCGGGACGCGTCCCCGGGAAGCCAGCCGCGGTCGAACGCCTCCTGCAGCAGCAGCCCGCGGTGCAGCATGTCCGAGCTGATGTCCGCCATGTCCTTGAACAGCAGGAACGTGAGCGCCGTCTTGAACAGCTTCTTGATCGGCCAAAGCAGCAAGGCGACCGCGCAGCCCCTGCACCCGCCCGAAGCGGGGTCGGCGAGCGCCTTCACCGCCTCGTCATCCAACGGGGAGCCTCGGCGCGACGCGAGGCCCATCACCATCCGCCTCCGCAGCCACGTCTCCACGACCGTGTCGAGCAGCGGCACCGGGATGAACACCGTCAGCGATGCCAGCGTGGTGATCGCTACCAGCAGCGTCCAATCGACGGTGCGCCCCTTCGTCAGCGCGCTTTCAGGCTCGTCTGCCATGAGGCACCTGTAACCGGTTAGTCGGGGCGCTCTCCGGAGAATGCATGCCCCATAGCCTGACCGTACGGCAGGCCCGCCTCGTCCTCCCCGACCGCGTCGCCACCGGCGACGTCGTCGTCGAAGACGGCATCATCACCTACGTGGGGCCCCAGGCCCCGCGCAGCGCCGGGGAGATCATCGACGGCACCCACCTGGTGTGCCTGCCGGGCGTGATCGACGCGCACGTCCACTTCCGCGACCCCGGATTTCCGCAGAAGGAGGACCTCGCATCGGGCTCGGCCGCCGCCGCAGCGGGCGGCGTCACCGCGTTCCTGGACATGCCAAACACCGACCCCCCGTGTGTCACCGCAGCGCGGCTCGACGAGAAGTTCGCCCTCGCCGCCGAGAAGTCGGTCGTCCACTACGGCTTCTTCGTCGGCACCAACGGCGACGACCTGAACGCCCTTCACGACGCCGTCGGCCGCGCCGTGGGCGTGAAGGTGTTCATGGGCAGCTCCA
Organism: Pseudomonadota bacterium; assembly: GCA_947505245.1. GTDB lineage: Bacteria > Myxococcota_A > UBA796 > UBA796 > SYKL01. The sequence continues at coordinate 135,156 of CANNIZ010000001.1, forward strand.
CGGGCCCGCTCCTGTGCGACGACCCCGCCAAGCTCAACGCCTTGTTCGCCGAGATCGACGCGCCGTTCGCGGTGCACGCGGAAGACGAGGCGCGCCTGAAGGAGCGCAAGCTTCAGTTTGCCGGAACGTCCGATCCCGCCGATCACCCAAGGATCCGCGACGAAGAGACCGCGCTGCGCGCGACGCGGTTCGCCGTCGATCTCGCGCAGCGGCACGGCCGCAGGCTTCACGTGCCACACGTCTCGTCCGCTGCGGAGGCTGACTTTCTCGCGTCGGTGCCGCGCGACCGCGTCACGGCCGAGACCTGCCCCCAATACCTGTTCCTTTCGGCGGACGACTACGAGCGCCAGGGCACGCGCATCGTGTGCAACCCGCCCGTGCGCGAGAAGCGGCACCAGGAGGCGCTGTGGAAGCACCTGCGCGCCGGCACGTTCGACTGCGTCGCGACCGACCACGCTCCGCACACGCTCGACGACAAGGCGAAGGGCTACCCGAAGGCCCCCTCCGGCATGCCGGGCGTCGAATGGATGCTTCCGCTGTTCGCGAACGAGGTCGCAAACGGGCGCATCACCTGGCCCGAGGTGGCCCGCTGGCTGTGTGAAGGCCCCGCGCGCGCGCACCGTATCCTGCGAAAGGGGCGTCTCGAGGTTGGCTATGACGGCGACCTCGTCCTGCTCGACCCCGACGCGATCAAGACCATCGAAGACGGGAAGACGTTCACAAAGGTCGGCTGGAGCCCGTACGCGGGGCGCACCCTGCGCGGCTGGCCCGTGCTCACCGTGGTGCTCGGCAACCCCGTGTTCCGCGACGGCGGCATCGTGGCTGGAAGCCGAGGCCGCCCGCTCACGTTCGCGCGCTGACCGGTTACGCAAAGCCCGTGAACATCGACCGCCGCCTCGTGCTCGCCGCCATGGCCGCTCTGCCCGTCGCCGCGTGCGCGGGGGCCGGGAGCGAGGTGTTCTCGTGGTGGCACGCCCCGCTCGGCGCGGGCCACACGGTGCTGTCGGACGACGAATACGCGTTCATCGACGCGGTCGCCGAGGGCTGGATGCCCCGCGGCGGCACCCCGGCGCTGTCCGGCAAGGACGCCGGCCTCGCCTCGTTCGTGGACGTCGTGATCGCGCGCATGCCCGAGCCCGAGCGCAGCCTCGTACGGCTGTTGTTCAACGCGCTGGACGATCTCACGCTCGCGTCGCATTTCACGCGGTTCCGCAACCTCGACCTCGCCGATCGCACCACCGTGCTCGCGCAGTGGATCGACAACCCGTCGCCGAACATCCGTCAGGCGATCCGCGCGGTGTTGGCGCTGTTGTCCGAAGGTTGGACGCAGCACCCCGACGTGATCACCGTGATCCGGCCGATGTTTCCGTGTGGTGTCGGACCCTGACGTCGATCGGGGGTGACCCTGGCCGCGTCGTTGTCCGGTGCCGGCCGAGAAGGGCCGTCGCGTCGGTGAACTCAATGCCGCCGTCCGCGCGACGGCAAGACCTCGCGGGAGGACGGAACGTGGCCGGAGTTCTTGCCGCGCGGCGTGCGGCGGACGGCAAGAGCGACGCGGATGACCGGGTCATGAGGCACGTTCTCGCCGTCGGGCGCCCGATTCGGAAGCGAAAACCGGCAAGATCGGCGTGGACGATCCATCGTATCCGGTGGTCTTGCCGCGGCGGGTGACCGCGCCCGACGGCGCGCAGCGCGGGGGCCCCCAGCGAAGCAACAGGCAAGCCCGCCGGTTACCCGTGCCTGGGGTGACAGCATGAGCCTCCGATCATGGGCCGACGCGCAGGGCGACATCACGCTCACGTGCGACGTGGTCGTCGTCGGCACCGGGCCCGGCGGAGCGGCTGCCGCGCGCGTGTTCGCTGAAGGCGGCGCGTCCGTCGTCCTCGTCGAAGAGGGGCCCGCTCTGCCAGTGTTCCGCCCGAACATGACGCACACGATGCGCTACCACATGCAGGAAGACGGCATGATGGTGGCCCGCTCCGCGTCGATGATGCCGATCGCCGCCGGCCGCGGCGTGGGCGGCGGCAGCCTGATCAACTCGGCGATCACGTTCCGCGCACCCCCCATCGTGCTCGACGGCTGGAAGGACCGGCTCGCTGGCGACGACGGGTTCTCGCGCGCGAACCTCGACCCCGTGTACGACGAGGTCGCCGCGATCATCGGGGTGGGCGTCACGTCCGCCGTCATCTCCGGCGAGAACAACCGCCTGATCGCGCGCGGGGCTGCGGCCCTCGGCTACCCCGGCGGCCTCGCCCCGCGGAACACGCCGCACTGCTCGGGCTGCGGGCTGTGCAACACCGGCTGTCCTGTCGGCGGGAAAGGCAGCATGGACAAGAACCTCCTCCCGATGGCGATGGCCAAGGGAGCGATCATCCAGGCCGACACGAAGGTTCGCGAGATCCTCGTCGACAAGGGCCGCGCGATCGGCATCCGCGGCGTCGTGCACCACCAGGACACCCGCGAGGAGGTCGGTCGGCTCACGGTCATGGCGGGGCGCGTCGTGTTGTCAGCGGGCGCCGTCGGGACCCCGCGATTGCTGCACGGCTGCGGCCTCGCCGCCCGCCTCGGTGAGCACGTTGGAAAGCACCTGCACGTCCACCCCGGCAACGCCGTGCTCGGCCGGTGCGATACGCCGGTGAACCTTTGGCGCGGGGCCACCCAGGGCGCCTACTTCGAGATCCCCGGCCACCCGGGAATCCTGCCGCACACGTTCTCGGCCCCGCCAGGCGCCACGCTCGTGCTGCTCGGGAAGGTCGGACAGGACGCAAAGAAGGCCCACGAGCTGCTGCCGTACCTCTGCGGCTCGGTCGTGATGGTGAGCGATCACGGCGATGGGACCGTGAATGTCCGGTCGGACGGTCGCGCCGACCTCGCGTACACGTTCGCCGACGATGACGTCGAGCGCATCAAGTTCGGCATGGTCGAGACCGCGAAGGTGCTGATGGCCGGCGGCGCCAAGGAGGTCATGGGCCTCGTGTTCGGTGTCGGCTGGCACTCGGACGTCGACGAGTTCGCTGCCGCGCTCAAAGACCGTCGCATCGAAGATTTTGGCCTGTACGCGAGCCACCCGATGGGCACCTGCCGCATGGCGAGCGACCCGGCCGAGGGCGTGGTGCGCGGCGACGGCCGTACGCACGGGCTCGAGGGCCTGTACGTCGCGGACGCGAGCATCTTTCCGACGTCCCTCGGGGTAAATCCTTCTCTCACGACGATGGCCTTGTGTACGGCCCTCGCCCGACGCATGATGGCGGCCGGATAATCCATGGCTGATCCCTTCGATCCCGCAATGTTCGCCATCCTGGTCGTCGATGACGAGCCGGCGAACCGCGACCTGTTGTCCCGCCGCCTGGAGCGCAAGGGCTACTTCGTGAAGACGGCGTCGAGCGGCGCAGAAGCGCTGGAGACCATCAGCACGATGCGCCCCGACGTGGTGATGCTCGACATCACCATGCCCGGCATGAGCGGCGTCGAAGTCCTCGCCGAGGTCCGCAAGAAGTGGACGTTCGCCGAGCAGCCGATCATCATGTGCAGCGCGCAGACGGACTCCTCGCTGATCGCGACCTGCCTGACGAACGGCGCGAACGACTATGTCACCAAGCCGCTGGACATGCCGGTGGTGCTCGCGCGGCTGCAGTCCGCCTTGTCGCTCAAGCTCGCGGTGGACCAGCTCCACGCGCGCGAAGCGCAATTGCAGGCCATCGCCGACCTCTCGCGCGACCTCATCGTGTTGTGCAAGCCCGACGGGGTGATCCGCTACGCGAGCCCGTCGGCGCGAGAGGTCCTCAAGCTCGCTCCCGAACAGCTGGTCGGCAAGGGCCTGTTCGAGCTCGTGTTCCCGTCGGACCTCGCCACGTTGCCGGCCACCCCAGGCGATCTGCCCTCGGGCAAGGTCGACACGCTGAGGCTGATCAGGGGAGATGGCCGCACCGCGTGGGTCGAACTGCGCGCGATCGTGCTGCGGGGCACGCGCTCGAACAAGGTCACCGAGATCCAGGTCTCGTTCCGTGACATCAGCTTCTTCGTCGACGCCGCGACCGGCACGCCCACCACGCCCGAGCCTCCGGTTCGCCGCGGCAGCATCAACCCGCACGGCGGGTAGAGGAGGGTCCTTGCTCCAACAGCGGATCACCCGATCGTGGGAGACGGGCGAAGTCGACAGGGAGGCTGTCGAAGAGGCGATCATCCTGCTCGACACGGGAAAGGTGCGCGTCGCCGAGAAGACCGACGGCGTCTGGGTCGTCAACGAGTGGCTGAAGCAGGCCATCTTGCTGTACTTCCGCGTCTCGCCGATGGAGCAGGGCTCGTGGGGGTCGTACACCTGGCACGACAAGATCCCGCTCAAGCAGGACCCGCGCTCGCAGAACCTGCGCATCGTGCCCCCGGGCACGGTGCGGCGCGGCGCGTTCTTGGAGCCCGGCTGCGTGGTGATGCCCGGCTACGTGAACATCGGCGCATACGTGGGCGCCGGCACGATGGTGGACACGTGGGCCACCGTCGGCTCGTGCGCTCAGGTCGGGCGAAACGTGCACCTCTCCGGCGGCGTCGGGCTCGGCGGCGTGCTCGAGCCGCCCTCTGCGCGGCCCGTGATCATCGAGGACGGCGCGTTCCTCGGCAGCCGCTGCATCGTGGTCGAGGGCGTCCTCGTCGAAGAAGAAGCCGTGATCGGCGCCGGCGTCGTGCTCACCGCGAGCACGCCCATCCTCGACGTCACCGGACCTGTCGAGGTCGAGTACAAGGGCCGCGTGCCCGCGCGCAGCGTGGTCGTGCCTGGCATGCGCAGCAAGAAGTTCCCGGCGGGCGACTACCACCTCCCGTGCGCGCTGATCATCGGAAAGCGCTCCGCGTCGACCGACAAGAAGACGTCGTTGAACGCCGTCCTCCGCGAATTCGCGCTCCCTGTTTGAGGTCGCTCGTGGTACGCTGAAGTCGGAGGTTTGATGCACGATCAGGCCGCTCGGATGCGTGAGAACGTCGTGCGACTGCTCCAGGCAGCGGACGCGCGCACGCGCCGACAAGAGGTCGACGACGACGTCGAGGACATGCGTGGTCTCTCCCCCGAACAACGCGACCTTCGCTTGCAGGCCGTCGTGCGCGTCGCCCATCAGCAGCGGCTCGAACGCGAGCACCCTGAGGAACTGTTGATCCCGGAGCCGCCGCGGGAGAGCCTGCGCCAGATCCTCCGGCAGCGCCGTTGACAGACTCGGCGGACGCGCTCCTGGTCGCGCGACGAGTCGCAGATGCGATGGAAGCGCTGGGGCTCCCCTACGCGATCGGTGGGGCACTCGCGCTCGGGTACTGGGGTCAGGCGCGAGGCACGCACGACGTGGACGTGAACGTGTTCCTGCCCGGCCAGCAGTTCGATGCGGCCTGCGACGCGCTGGAGCGCGCTGGAGTCGTCGTGGATCGGTCCGCCGGGCGGACCCGCGCGGCCGACGGGGAATACGTTCGCGGCATGGCGGGCGACGTCCCCGTGGACCTGTTCATGAATTCGATCCCCCTCCACGAGAGCGCGGCCCTTCGCACGCGGATCCGGCCGCTGCTGAATCGGCCCGCGTGCATCTTGTCCGCCGAGGACATCGCGGTTCTGAAGATGCTGTTCCATCGCGGGAAGGACCTGACCGACGTCGAGCGGCTGCTGGCGCTTCGCCGCGCTGACCTCGATCGCGACTACGTTCGGCGGTGGCTCGTCGACACCGCTGGTGAGGACAACTACCGTGTCGCCGATTGGGACCAGATGGTTCGCGACCTCGGCTGACCAGAGGGACCCATGCACAACCCGTTCGCTCATCACCAGGGCCAGGCCGCGAACGGCGCCGATCCGTTCGTGCAGTTCCGCCGGCTCCTGCTCGGCACCATGCTCGAGATCCTTCGCGACTCCGCGCTCGACATCGACCTGCAGGGGCTCACGCTCGGGTTCGAGCCCGAGAGCGGGTTCCGCTTCCTTTGGGTCGACAACTGGATGCGGTTCAAGGGCTTCGTCCACGTTCCGCTGCGCAAGCCCGCCAGCGAGGCCGAGGTCGAAGCCGTCCGCGTCCGCATGCACGCGATCTGGCCCGAGGTGCTCGCCACCGTCGGCACGCTCCCGCTTGCAGACCACCTCGACAGCACGCGGCACGAGCTCACCGTCACGGCCGGCGAAGCGCTCGACATCCGGTTCGACCTCGAAGCCGACTGACGCCACGACGGCGATTCCGTCAACGTCGTGGGCGGCGATCCGCACCGGGCCCGGATACCGCCATTGACGACGCGCGAACGGTGCCCAATTGCTACGGTCCCGCGCCTTTCCCGCGCGCTCACCCCGGAGACGAGATGTCCGAGCCCCGCTGGTACACCGACAACGCCATGAGCATCGGCAAGACGCCGCTCGTCCGCCTGAACCGCGTCACCGACGGCGCACACGCCACCGTCCTCGCGAAGATCGAGGGCCGCAACCCGGCGTACTCCGTGAAGTGCCGCCTCGGCGCCGCCATGGTGTGGGACGCCGAGAAGCGCGGTGTACTGCACGCGGGCAAGGAGATCATCGAGCCCACCAGCGGCAACACGGGCATCGCGCTCGCGTTCGTCGCGGCCGCGCGCGGCTACCCGATCACGCTCACCATGCCGGAGACAATGAGCATCGAACGCCGCAAGCTGCTCACCGCGTTCGGCGCCAGGCTGGTGCTCACCGAAGGCGCGAAGGGCATGAGCGGTGCGATCGCGAAGGCCGAGGAGATCGCCGCGAGCGACCCGAAGTACGTGCTGCTCCAGCAGTTCAAGAACCCCGCCAACGCGGCCATCCACGAGGCCACCACCGGCCCCGAGATCTGGGACGACACGGCCGGCCTGGTGGACATCTTCGTCGCGGGCGTCGGCACGGGCGGCACGATCACCGGCGTGTCGCGCTACCTCAAACACACGAAGGGCAAGAACGTGTTGAGCGTCGCCGTCGAGCCCACCGCGAGCCCCATCCTCACCCAGAAGCGCGCCGGTGAGCCGCTCAAGCCGGGTCCGCACAAGATCCAGGGCATCGGCGCCGGCTTCGTGCCCGACGTGCTCGACCTGTCGATCGTGGACGAGATTCAGACCGTGACGAACGAGGAGGCCGTGATGTACGCGCGCCGGCTCGCCCGCGAAGAGGGAATCCTCTGCGGCATCTCGTGCGGCGCCGCTGTCGCCGCCGCGATTCGCGTCGCGAAGCGCCCCGAGAGCGAGGGAAAGACGATCGTCGTCGTGCTCCCCGACAGCGGCGAGCGCTACCTGTCGAGCATCCTGTTCGAGGGCATGTTCGGCGCGGACGGGCTCGCGACGTGATGTCCCACGCGCGCGACAGCTGGGACCTGGCGCGAGTCGTCGCGGGCCTGAGCGCGGAGCGCGCGCAGCAGGACGTGCGACTGAGCCCGCGGTGCTGCGACCTTCCCTCGCGCGAAGCGATGGCGCAGTTCGTCGACGGCCTGCGCGCGGCCTTGTTCCCCGACCACTTCGGGCCGCGCGGCCTCGCGCCCCAGGGCGTTGACCCGTTCGTCGGCTACACGCTCGACGCCGCGCTGCGCACGCTGCACCTCCAGGTGCTTCGCGAATTGTCGCTCACCGGTGAATGCGACGAGAACCCGCGCGCCGACGCGATCGTCGCGTCGTTCGCGGACGACCTGCCCGCCATCCGCCGCGGGCTCGAATCGGATGTTCACGCGGCGTACCGCGGCGATCCCGCCGCCACGAGCCTGCACGAGATCGTGTTCTGCTACCCCGGCGTCACCGCGATGACGCACCACCGCGTCGCCCACGCGCTGCACGTGCGCGGTCTTCCGCTCGTCGCGCGCGTGATCGCCGAGCGCGCCCACGCGATCACCGGGGTCGACATCCACCCCGGCGCGACCATCGGCGGGAGCTTCTTCATCGACCACGGCACGGGCGTCGTGATCGGCGAGACCGCGGTCATCGGCGATCGCGTGCGGCTGTACCAGGGCGTCACGCTGGGCGCGAAGAGCTTCCCGACCGACGCGACCGGCGCGTTGATCAAGGGTCGCCCCCGCCACCCGATCGTCGAAGACGACGTCGTCATCTATGCCGGCGCCACCATCCTCGGGCGGGTCACGATCGGCCGCGGCTCGAGCATCGGCGGCAACGTGTGGCTGACGCAGTCCGTGCCCGCCCACAGCCGCATCACGCAGGTGCAAGCGCGCAGCGAAGTGTTCGACGGCGGCGGCGGGATCTGACCCTTACGGGCAGGTCCACACCGCGATCTCCATCCACGCCACCCACGACGGGCTCGCCGTCGTCGTGATGCGGACGTAGCGCGCGGTGACCGGCGACGCGCCGAAGTCCACGACGAGCTGCTGGGCGTTGACGGTCGAGCCCGACAGCGTGCGCGCCGTGCTGTACACGCCGGCGACCGTGGCGGTCTCGACCTGGTGGGTGGTGGCGCCGTTCGGCGCCTGGTTGACGAGCAGCGTCAGGCCCGCGACGGGCTGCGCGCTGCCGAGGTCCACCGCCACCCACCGGGTCGCGAACCCGCCCGAGTTCCACCCGGTGCCGCGATTGCCGTCAAAGGCGTGCGCGGCGGTGCTGCTCCAGGAGCTCGACGCCGTCGCCACCTGCGCGATCGCGACGTCCGTGCAGTCGTAGTGGCCGGGGAAGGACAGCGGCGCAGTGGCGTCGGTCGCCTTGCAGGTACCGCTCGTGGCGTCGCAGTTGAGCGACGCGCAGTCCCAGTCGCTGCCGCAGCCCTGGTCGATCACACAGGAAGCGCAGTCCGGTCCGCCGCAGTCCTTGTCGGTCTCGAGGCCGTTCTCGACCCCGTCCGGGCAGGCGTCGGGGGTACACGTACCGGTGGTGGCGCCGCAAACGGCCGACGCGCAGTCCGCGCCGGTGTTGCACGTCGACAGGTCGTCGCACGGCGCGCACGGGCCGCCGCAGTCGACGTCGCTCTCGTCGCCGCCGAGCACGGTGTCCGCGCAGGTCTCCGCGCAGGTCGGCGCAAAGCCGTCGCAGTCGTAGTCGACCGGGTCCGCGCAGTCGATCTCGGCCGCGCCGGGGTGCACGGCGGCCAAGGCGTCGTTGCATTCGGCCGCCTGAATAAACCCGTCCCGGTCGAGGTCGTCGTCCAGCGTCGTCGGCGCGCAGTCGTTGTCGATACCGTCGTACGGCACCTCCGCGGCGCTCGGGTTCACCGTCCCGACCGCGTCGTTGCACTCGGCCGCCCGGATGAACCCGTCCTGGTCGAGGTCGTCGTCCCGCGTCGCCGGCGCGCAGTCGTTGTCCACACCGTCGTACGGAACCTCGATCACGCTCGGGTTCACCGTCGCCAACGCGTCGTTGCACTCGGCCGACTTCACGAAACCGTCCTGGTCGAGGTCGTCGTCCAGCGTCGCCGGCGCGCAGTCGTTGTCCACCCCGTCGTACGGGGCCTCAGTCGCGCCCGGGTTCACCGTCGCCAACGCGTCATTGCACTCGGCGGACTTCACGAAACCGTCCTGGTCGAGGTCGTCGTCCAACGTCGTCGCCAGGCAGTCGTTGTCGACCCCGTCGTAAGGCACCTCAGCCGCGCCTGGGTTCACCGTCCCGACGAGGTCGTTGCACTCGGCCGACTTCACGAACCCGTCCTGGTCGAGATCGTCCTCCAACGTCGTCGCATCGCAGTCGTTGTCCACACCGTCGTACGGCACCTCTGCCGCGGAGGTGTTCACCGCTGCGTCGTCGTCCTTGCAGTCGGTCGCCGCGGGAAAGCCGTCCTGGTCGAGATCGTCCTCCAACGTCGTCGCATCGCAGTCGTTGTCCACACCGTCGTACGGCACCTCCGCCGCCGACGTGTTCACGGTCGCGTCGTCGTCCTTGCAGTCGGTCGCCGCGGGGAAGCCGTCCTTGTCGAGATCGTCCTCCAACGTCGCCGCATCGCAGTCGTTGTCCACACCGTCGTACGGGACCTCCGTCGCGTCCGCGTTCACGTCCCCGTCGGCGTCGTCGCAGTCCTTGCACGCAGGGAACCCGTCCTTGTCGCCGTCCTGGTACGCGACGGACCCGTCGCAGTTGTAGTCGACCGGGTCGTCGCAGTCGGCTTCGACCGCCGTGGGATGGACGTCCGCGTTGGCGTCGTCGCAGTCGGTCGCGTCGACCGCGCTGCCGTCCGGGGCCGTGCACGCCTCGATCACGGGGCCCGCGCCGTACCCGTCCGCATCGACGTCCGCGTAGAACATGGAGCCATCGACCGCGCCCACGTCCACAGCCCCGTCGCAGTTGTCGTCCACGCCGTTGCACAGCTCGGGGGCGGCGGGACTCACGGTCGCGACCGCGTCGTCGCAGTCCTCCTCCGCACCGAAGCCGTCTCCGTCGAGGTCGCTCACCTTCCGGCAACCGAGCGCCAACACCGCGAGCAACGCCATCAAACGCATCGAGACTCCCAAGAGGCCGCGTCGGCCCACGCCGCAGCATAACTGACCGCCAGCGAGCAAGATCACGCTCAGGGCGTCGCGGGCGGCAGCCACCAGTTCGCCATGTCGAGCTCGATCGCGTCGAACGGCTCGGCGCGCACGCGGTCTTCGCCCACGAACGTCTGAATCACCGCGTAGACGGTGCCCTGCAGCTTGCGCACCTCGAGCAGATGCTCGACGGGGTCGATGTACCACAGGTACGGAACCCCCGCGGCCGCGTACACGATCGGCTTGAGCACGCGGTCGCGGCGCGTGTTCACCGGCCCCGGCGACAGGACCTCACACACCCAGTCGGGCGGCAAGGTGATGGCGGGGGCATCGAGCAGGACGGGCATGTGGTCCCGTCGCCACCCCGCGAGGTCGGGAACGACCACCACCGACTTCGGGTCCTGCGCCCCGAGGTGAAGCTCCAGTTCGCGCAGGAACCACCACCCTCGCGGCCCGCCGCTCCCCCGCGCGAACAGCTCGAGGTCCGCGCCGAGACCGCCCTCCACGCGTGAATGACTCACCGCTGGGCGCGGCGACAACACGAGCTCCCCCGCCAGGATCTCGGCGGTGACACCGTCGGGCGCGTTCACCACATCGTCGTAGGTCGGGAGCCGGCGCGCGGGTTCACCCATGGGGCCCCTCCGTGCCCATTCTACGCGACCGCGGGCCCCACGAGCCACCACGTCGTCATAGGGCCCTTGCCCTTGACCTCGACCTCGCCGCGCTCCTCGAACGCAAACGCCGCCCCGACGGCCTCGCGCACGGCGTCGCTCACCTGCACAAGACCGGGCTTGCCGGTGGACTCCATCCGCGAGGCGGTGTTCACCGTGTCGCCCCACACGTCGTAAAGGAAGCGCCGCTTGCCGACGATCGACGCGATCGCGGGCCCCGCGTGCAGGCCGATGCGCAGGTGCAGCTTGCGACCGTCGAAGTCGCGCGACTCGGTGAGCTCGCGCAGCGCGAGCGCGAACGACGCGAGGCGAGCGGCCGGAGCCGCGTCGGCCTCGGGAAGACCGGACACCACCATCACGCAGTCACCGATCGTCTTCACCTTCTCGACGCCGTGTTTGTCGGCGAGATCGTCCACCGCGTCGAACAGCGCGTCGAGCATGCGCACCACCGCTTCGGGCGACATCGACGCGCTCATCGAGGTGAAGCCCGCGACGTCGGCGAACAGCACGGCGACCGCGACCGGACCGTCGGTGACCACCTCACCGGCCTTGAGCCGCAGCGCGACGCTCTTCGGCAGCACGTCGAACAGCAGCTTGTCGGCCCGCTCGCGCTCGTGCTCAGCGAGGGTCAGCGCGACGGCGCGCTGGTTCGCGAACACGCTGATCGCGACCGACACGAACGCGCAGACGACGACCACGTTGAACCAGATGCGGGCCGCGATCTCCTCGTGCGGATCGATGGCGGCGACGAGCGTGACGCCGAGGATCTGCACGAACAGCCAGAACGCCGCCGCGCGGGGGCCGATCAGCACCGCGGCTACGAGCGGCGTGGTGATGCCCCAGAGCGCGTTCGCGCCGCTGTCCACGAGGCCTCCGGACACGAGACCATAGAACACGGTGCAGGCCTGGTTCCCGATCCCGAACACGGTCGCGAGCGCGAACGAATCGGGCCGAACGGCGTGCGCGAACAGCGCCCCCGCGAGCCAGATCCCGAGCGTCCCGGTCACGAGCCCGAGCTCCGGGTGCCCGACGAGCGTGTCCATCGCGGCGTTTGCGAAACACGCGGGCACGCCGATCAGCATCGACGTGATCGCCACCCGACGCGGCAGCACCTGGTGGGCGACCTCGACGTCGGGGACCCCCAGGTGATCGACCAGCGACCACCAGCGCTCGAGCACGCTCACGAAGCCGCCGCGCCGACGAGCCACCAGGTGTGCATCGCGCCTTTGCCCTTCACCTCGACGTCGCCGCGCTCTTCGAACGCGAACACGTCGCCCGCTTCCGCGTGGGCCGCGTCGCTCACCTGCACGCGCCCGGGCGCCCCGGTGGATTCCATCCGTGAGGCGGTGTTCACCGTGTCCCCCCACACATCGTACAAGAAGCGCTTCTTGCCGACGATCGACGCGACGGCGGGTCCGGTGTGCAGGCCGATCCGCAACGTGAGGCGGTGGCCGTCGAAGTCGCGCGACTCGGTGAGGTCGCGCAGCGCGAGCGCGAACCGAGCGAGACGAACGGCGGGCTTCTCGTCGTGCTCGGGCAGTCCGGCCATGACCATCACGCAGTCGCCGATCGTCTTCACCTTCTCGACGCCGTGCTGCTCGGCCAGCGCGTCGACCGCGAGGAAGAACGCGTCGAGCATCGACACCACCGCTCCCGCCGGCATCGTCGACGTCATCGACGTGAAGCCGGCGACGTCCGCGAACATCACCGCCACGGATTGGGCGGTGTCGATCACGGGATCGCCGCGCTTCAACCGGTTCGCGACGCTCTTCGGCAGCACGTCAAACAGCAGCCCGTCCGCGCGGTTGCGCTCGCGCTGGGCGTCGGCGAGCGCGGCGTCGCGCTGGTACACGAAGGTGGCCATACCCGCGTACACGAACAGCGAGACCAGCACGACGTTGAGCCAGGTGTGCGCGGCCGTCGGGTCGTCGTCGATCAGGGCAACGGCCGAGACCGTGAGCAGGTGCATGACGAGCCAGAAGAACGCCGCGCGCGGGCCGTGCACGATCGTCGACAACAGCGGCGCCGTGAGGCCCCACAGCGGGCTCACGCCGGACGCCCCGAGCCCGCCCGTTGCAAGGCCGGCGACCAGCTGCGAGCCCTGACCCCCTGCGAGCAGCACGTGCGCCAACGCGCGCGCATCGGGCCGCACGACGTACGCAAACATCGCGCCACCGAGCCACACCGCCAGCCCGGCGTTCGACACGAAGCCGGCTGCGTTCTCGCCGAGCGCCGCGCCCACGGCGAGCATCGCAGCGACGGGAATTCCCGCCACCACACACGTGACCGCGATCCGCCTCGCCAGCGCCTCTCCAGCCGGCTCGCCCCCGGGAACACCCAGGCGATCGAGCCCGCGCGCGAGCGCCAGCGAGGCGCTCATCCTGGCGAGTTCTCCTCGCCGGGCGTCGCGATGATGTCTTCCTTGAACGCGTCGTTCACGTTCACGCCGCCCTCCGCCTGGTCACACGAGTGCCACGCGCCTGGGGAGGCACCGTCGCCGGGGTTCGCGTTGCGCTCCATGCTCCGCGTCACTGGCCCGTCAGGCCCCCCTGCGAACGCCGCTCCGCCGTCGCCTGCGCGGTCCACGAGCACGCCGCGCGGATCGCGCAGGTACAATTCGAGCGTGCCGTCCTTCAGGTACAGCCGCGACTGGCGGTTGTCGTTGAACGCGTTCAACACGAGGTCGCCGTCCTTGTAGGCGGACACCTCGTCTTGGGGTGCGCCATCGGCGTACGTCTCGAGCGTGTGGTCGAGCACCAGGAACGTGCTGTTCGCCTTGATCAGCGAGCCGGGAGGGAACCCGACCACGACGTCCTGCTCGTTGCTGATCGACCACATGTCCAGGCTGATGTCGCGGTCCGTGCGGTTCTTGATCTCGAGGAATTCGTCGTAGCCGTCGACGTCGCTCGCGTTCAACCCGAACCACATCACCTCGTTGATGACAAGGTCGCCGGGGTGCACGTCCCGGTCACCTTCCCCCGCGAAGTCCGACCCGAGCACCCGCGCGCTGTCCCACAGGTAGTCGAAGTACTGGGAATAGGCCTCGGCGACGCGCGGTCCGCGCAGCACGACGAGGTACTCGTCGTTGCTCTGCGTGGCCGACGACGACCAGTTGAACGAGCCCGTGATGATCGTGGGGTTCGCGCCGTTCGGGTCGATGACCATCGTCTTGCTGTGCAGGCGACCGCCGCCAGCCTGGTAGTCGCCAGGCAGCGTGCTGTTGTCGTTGCCGTCCATTCGCACCGGGATGCCCGCGCCGATCAGGCGATAGGCCTCGTGGTACTGCCCGTTGCTGTGCAGCTGCGACTGGTCGATGACGCCGGAGACGAACACACCGCTCTCGTGCAGGCGCACGAACTCGCTGCCGATCTGGTCCTTGGTGAACGCGAAGATCGTGAAGTGAAGCTCTTCCTCGGCGGCCTTCACCACCTCCAGGATGCGCCCCATGGCGTCTTCGTTGGGGCTGAACCACACCTCGACGTTGGTGTCACCCACCTGGTATGTGCGGCCGTTATCGATCTCGACTTTGTTGTTGCCGAACCGCCCGCCGAACATCTGCTCGAACTCTTGCGTGAAGTCCGCGGCGATGGCGGGGCTGTCCATCACCATGCCGTTGTTGCTGTTCTGGATCAGGTCCGACTGGCTCCAGTTCGCGGTGCCGCAGAACACGAACCGACCGTCCACGATCATGAACTTGTCGTGCATGATGTGGCCGAGGTTGCCGACCATCATCGGGAAGTGGCGATCGCGAAACCGCGCGTAGCCCGAGTTGTTGAGGTGGCCCGCGTCGCCGACCATGCGCACCACGACGCCGCGATCCCAGGCGCGCTCGACCGCGTCGACGAGCGGCGTGTAGGTGAAGCCCATCACGGCGAAGTCGATGCTCACCTGAGCCTGATCGACCAACGCGACCAGCTGCCCCGCGAGATCGGCGTCGAACACGTTGTCGGGGCGGGTTCCGGGGTCGTTGAAGAACACGTCGACGCGACCGCCGCGGGACTGCGTGAGCTCTTCCTCGGACGGGCGCGGGTTGCACGCCAGCAGCGAAGCGGCCACGGCCGCCGGTACCATCAGACGCGGAATCATGGCGCGAACTCCCCGGCCTGGTCGAGGTGGGATTCCCACACCGACAGGACCTGCTCAAACGCGACGGAGCGCTCATCCCAATCGTCGACCTGCCACAACACGCCGTCGATCAGCTGGTCGCTGACGATGGACGAGCCGCGGTAGAGGCGACCCGCCGAGTAAAGATCGTGCGTCATGAACAGCGCGCGCTCCTGCGCGTTCAGCGACGGGTCCGCGTCGATGATCACGACCGTGGGCACGTAGGGACGGTCGACCTGCATCTTGACGACGTCCGGCGTGTCGTCTTCGAGCACGCGGGAGAGCAGCGGAGCGGAGGCGCCGAACTTCGGGCCGACGATGACCTGCACGTCGAAGCCGTCGGCCGCCTTCTCTTGCAAGGCCCGCGCGAGGCCGTCGTTCGCGAGGTCGTCCGTGAGGATCCAAACGCTCTGCCGGGCCGAATACACGAGGTCGATGACGCGCTTGGTGAGGCGCTGCTGCGGGCCGAACCAAACCTCGAGCTCGGCGTCGGTGCCCGTGCCGTAGCGCCATCGGATGTCGGCGATGGACTTGGCGGGCGCGGAGAACGCGGTGAGCGCGGTGGCATCGATGCCGCCGTACAGCTGCACGTGCTCGGTCCACAGGTCATCTGCGAGGTCCTGGTGCTGGCCGTAGGCCACGAGCGTCTGCCCGTCTTCGGTGCCGCCGGCGCGCGATGCGCCCGCGAACCACGTCTTGTCGGCCACGGCGAACGCCGAGGACAACACGACCTGATCCGACGTCCAGCTGACGTCGCCGTTCGAGTTGAAGTCGAAGTAGGCTACCGCGCCGTCGCCGTACTGTACGGGCATGCCCGCCTCGGTGAGCGTGACGAAGCCAGGGTCGGAGGCGCGATCGACGTCGGTGACGACGCGCACGTCCACGCCGCGGTCATGCGCCGCGAGCAGCGCGTCCGTCAGCGCGGTGTCGGTGCCAGCCGGCAGCGCGACGCGGAGCTCAGTCGTCGCGCGGTCGAACACGTCGAGAAACGCGGCGTTCGCGCCGTCGGCGCCGTCGTGCGCCTCGATCGTGACGTGGTGGTTGAACTGCCCGTCAGGGGCGGCACACGCGTTAAGGAGCGCAAGGCACGGAACTGCCGCGCAGCGCGGCGGTGAGTACCGCGCAGCGAGCTTCGCGAGCGTAGCCAAAGGATGCGTAATCAATCGAAGTTCCCCGAGGCGAAGGCGCCGGAATAATCGGGTGAATTCGGGCGTCCAGGCGACGCGAGCGTGCGCCCGCGGCAGGTATCCAGCACGCGATCGTCGTTGGGGACGTCCACCGCGATGGGCGTGTAGAAGTGCCAGGCCTGCGCCTCGCTGCCCTCACCGCCGAACATCAGCTCGACACGCTCCATCGAGCGGCTGCGGACGCCGTCCCAGCCGCCCACGAACGGGGGCGCGTTGTCGTCTCCGGCGCCTTCGATCAGGCGCTCGTCCCCGTCGCGCAGGGTGAGCTCGAAGGTGTCGCCGCGACCGAACTCGAGGTCGGGGAGGAGGCCATCGGGCGCCGGAAAGCAGCCGGTGTTCTTGGCGGCGATGAAGACGTGCTCGCCGACGTCCAACGGCACCATGTCGGGGAGGATCCAGGTGCGCACGATGGCGCCTGTCATGTCGAGGCGCCACTTCGACACGTTGGTCGGGAAGCTTCCCTCGTTCCGCAGCTCGACGAACGTGTCGGTCACGTCCCACACGCCGTCGCCGTTGACGGAGCCGGACCACAGCACCTCAGAGATCACGATCGTGCCGCGCTCACCGGACTGCTGCTCGTCGTCATCCGCCGGTCGGTAGGTGACGCCCTCCGTCATCTGGTCGGACGGATCGGGGTTGCACGCCACGAGCCCGGCCAGCACCAGCCCGAGGGCCAGCATGGCGGACGACCTCACCACGTGACCTCCGTCCCGATGCCGAGCGCCCACGCGGGCGCCACGAGGCCCTGCGCGTTCGGCCCGAGCTGAGTGTCGTCGCCGTTGCCGGCCACGCGCGCGACGTTGATCTTGTAGAAGCCGCCAGGCGAGAGCAGGCCGCCCGTGCCCGCGAACGAGAGATGGTCGTTCGCCTGGACCTTGACGTGCCCGTCGACCTCGATGCCGAGGCCCTTGCCCGCGCGTTGCTCAGCCGCGAACTCCTCGCGCGAGTAGCCGTACGGCGGCATCAACGCGTCGATGTTGTCGAAGTCGACGTACGAGACGCTCGTATCCGCGAGGTACCAGGCGTCCACACCGAACTCGGAGGTGTCGCCTTTCACGTAGGCGAAGCCTCCGTGACCGACGAGCGAGCCCGACTTGCGCGCGCGATCATGCACGTTGTGATCGACGCCGATGTCGTCGCTGTAGGCGGACGGGTGCCAACCCATCAGCGTGTCCGCGACGAAGCCGCCCGCCTGGTCGCCCTTCATGCTGACGTAGCCGTGCGAGTAGAGGATGCCGTCCTGCGCGTAGGCGCCGCCCTGCGCGTACCAGCCGTCGAGGTTGACACGCACGCCGCCCTGTTCGGCATCGACGTCGCTCGTGTCGATCACGACGGTGGCGCCACCAGCGAAGCCGGTCGTGCTGGCGTCGGTGACGATGAGCTCCTTGCGGTCCACGCCGAAGCTGCCAGCGAACTCCGCCGAGGCGGCGAGCGCGCCGGCCGCGTACGAGCCGCGCAGGCCGTAGTTGCCGGTGTAGTCGTTGTCGGCGAAGTTGCCGAGCATGCCGTCGTAGCTGATATCGGCGCCGGTGCCCCGCGCGGACATGTCCGTATAGAACAGGTGCGCGCGCAGGTCGAGACCCTCGACCATGCCGTCGAGCACGAGGATGCCGCCGCCGCGCGTCGTGAGGTTGTCGCCGCGGAAATTGTACAGGCCGGCGCTCGAGGGCTTCATGTCCGCGACGTTGGTGTTCGCGACGTCGCCCGCCTGGCTCACGATCGAGAGCGGCACGAGCTCGAGGTGGCCGACCTTGCCGAGCGGGACGTCGACGCGAATACCGTCCGCGATGTCGTCATAGACATAGTCTTTGCCGGGAGTGCCGCCGAGCGACAGCCGCTGGCGACCGATCCGCACGCGGAACACGCTCTCCTCGTCGTCCGTCGCGAGCGCGCCCATCGGCGCCCAGTCCATGTCCAGCTCACGCACATAGACGATCCCGCCGTAGGCGTTGACCGAGCCGATCTCGTCGCCGCCCCACAGCGCCCGGTGCGAGAGGTCGAATTTCACCGCCATGGCGTCGGAGACGGAGTGCTCGAGCTTCGCGCCGACCCACAGGTATGCGAACGTGGTGCGATCGTCGCTGTCGAGGATGGTCTGGTCGCTCGACTCGTCCAACGGGCGGAAGTCGAGGTTGTCGTACGTGATCACCGCGCTGCCGATCGTGTACTCGACGTCGGTTTCGCCCGCGAATGCGGCCAGGGTGGAGAGGAGAATCGAAGTCACACTCACTCCTTCGTGATCTGGCCGAGGCTCTGAATGATCAAATTGTCGCCGTAATTGCGCAGGATGGGGCCGGTCGCGGTGACGCGATCGCCCTGGGCGAACGTGATGCCGCGGCGGTTCAGCTCGGAGTCCAGCGCGGCTCCCCAGGCCTGCCCCGAGTCACCGGTGACGATGAACGCGCCGAACGTGTCGGGCTTCGTCGTCACGGTGCCCGCGATGCGCCGGACGCGTCCGAGGTCGGGCACCCCGTAGGGGCCTACCTGTTCGGTGTACTTGATCGCGCGACCCTGCGGATCGACGTCAAGCAGGTCCCAGGCGTACACCATGTCGAGGTCGTTGCGCGTACGCACGCCCCGCACGTTGATGGTGATCACGTCGCCGGTGGTGAAGTGCGCCACCTTGCTGTCGCCGAGCACGAACAGACCGAGGTCATCGTCTTCGAGGAAGAAGCTCCCGTAGAACTTCTCGTCGTCGCTCGTGCAGCCGGCGGTCTTGAAGTAGTACCGCGGGTGGATGGTCACCACCCCCGTGATCTGGGTCGGCAGGGCGCTCGACGTGTCCGTCGTGCACCGCGCGTCCCCGTAGTCGTCGTCTGGCGCGAACACGAACACGTCCCCGTCGGTCGGGAACACGTCCGCAGCGAGCTCAGCGATGCCACCATCGAAGCCGTAGCTCGACGTGGTGAACTCGAGGGCCTCGGTGACGTCGATCTGCGTCCCCGCGTCCCACCAACCGTCCGTCGATTCGGGCTCGCGCGCCGCGCACCCGAAGAGTAGCGCGAGCGCCAACATGGCTAGTAGAGCTCGACCCAGTCGAAATTGTCGACGTTCAGCTGCGGCGCGCCGCTGAACGTGCCGACGGGCATGTAGAACTCGATACAGTCGCCGACCTGCGGCTCGAACACGGCCTTGATGCGGAAGGGGACCGTCTGGTTATTGGAGGTGACCATGTCCGTGCACACCGACGAGCCACCGCACGTTGCGGGCTCGGTCGAGAGCTCGCCGTAGCCGTGGACCAACGCCGACGCGTGCGTCCCGAGCGTGATGTCCGCTGCCGTCACGTCCTTGACGTACACGGGCGTGGTGGAGGCGGACTTCGAGAACGCAGTGATTCCCGTGATCTCGAGCTCACCACCGTAGTTGTTCAACTCGGTGACCGTGAAGCTGATCACCGCGCCCGGCTCGATCGGGAGCGGGATCTTCACCGCGCTGTTCTGCAGGTAGGTGCGCGTGGCGCCATTGGCGTCGGCCACCCACACGCTCCAGGCTTCCGTCGCGGTGGACGGGTTGTAGCCGACGGACGCGACCGTGACGTTGGTGACGGCGATGGAGAGGCCCGTGGTGACCTGGCCTTCCGCGGGCTTCGCCGCGATCACGTCGTCAATGCCACCGTCGTTGGTGTACGCGGTGGTGGTGATGTTGCCCGATGAGCCGAGCTGGCCAAGGAACGAGCCGTCGGGAACCGGACAACCATCGGCGTCGGTGTCCGCGTCGGTGTCCGCGTCGGTGTCCGCGTCGGTGTCCGCGTCCGTATCGGAGTCGGTGTCCGCGTCCGTGTCGGCATCGGTGTCACCACCGGTGTCGGGCGGGGCGGGCGGACAAGCGGCGAGGGCCAGGACAGCGAAGGAAAGGACCAACGTACGCATGTGTTCCTCCTAAAGGCCGCCCTTACTACCCCACCGAGCCCGATCCGGCACCTCGACCGCGACACCACCGTCGTGGTCCGGCGGCCAACTTCGCACAGAGGAACGGTTGAAAGTCTATTGGCACCCGGGTACGGTCGTTGCACGCTCGTTGCAGAACAACCCGAGGAGCTCCAATGTTCGGCATGTTTTCCCTCATCGCCTGCGGATCCGGTATCGAGTTCACGATCCTCGGCGACCAAAGCTTCACTCCGGCCGCTACGGCCCACGTCACGGTGTGGGGCTATGATCCCAACATCCAGGACGTGCCCGCCACCGAGGTAGGTGCGTTCACCTTCCCGGTGGACGCGCTGCCGCACACGGAGACGCTCGCGCTCGAGCCGAGGCCCTGGACCCGGATCACCGAGTACGACGGCCCCGTCGCCGCGTCCGACGCGTCGTACTACTTCTCGCTCCACGTCGACGCAGACAGCGACGGGCAGCTGTGCGCAGAAGACCTCGATCAGGACTTTGGCGACTCCGGGTCCGAGTTCTTTCAGGATCTCCCGAGCGACGTCGCGATCCCGGTCGCGCCGCACGGCGGCACGACCTGCGAGCCGCTCACGGACTGATGAGCCCGTTGACGGCGCGCAGCACCTCGATGCGCACGAGCGCCCGCCGCCACGGCACCGGATGCAGGTGTGTGCCCAACGGACGGACCGCCTCGTGAGCCGCCTCCGCGAGCGCCTCCGGGGTGGCCGCTGCGACCTCGATCGGCCGCGGGCCCACCGCTGACACGACGGCGCGCAGCCCCTGATCGGAGCGACTCACCGCCACCAGCAGCGCCGCATAGTCGATCGCCGCGCGGGTTCGGACCTTGCGGTGAACCACCGATGACGCAGGTGCGGGAAGCGCGATCGACGTGATGAGCTCGTCCGGTCGCACGCCAAGCCAGGTGCGACCGTCGTCGCCGTACAGGTCGCGCAGCGGCACCTCGCGGTCGCCCGCGGTCGACGCGAGCTGAATCACCGCGTCGTACAGCCACAACGCGGGCACCGTGTCAGCCGCGTGCGCCGCGTAGCAGCCGGTCCCCTTCGGGGCGACATGGCAAACCGCGCCGTCCTTCTTCAGGCAGCCGCCGACGCTCTGCCGCCATCCCGCGGGCTGGTTGTAGTAAACGCAGCGGGTGTCCAGGGCGACCTGCCCGCCGATCGTGCCCATCGCTTGAATCGTCGGGGTCGCGACCGTGCGACAGGCCGCGGCGAGCGCGGGAAACAGCCGCAGAACAGTCTGGTCGCGCGCGACGTCGCGGAGCGTGCACCCCGACCCGAGCACGAGCCCGCGTTCCTGGGGCACGATCGTGCGCAGCGACGCGATGCCCGCGAGCGACACGACGCGCGCGGGCTCGAACAGGCGATGTTTCATCGACGGCAGCAGATCCGTCCCGCCCGCGATCACCACGGCGCCGTCGGCCACCGCGATGAGCGCGTCCGCGAGCGAGGTCGGTCGCGAAAGCTGAAAACGCGGCAAGGGCAGCATCAGCGCGCTCCCTTCGACGCCGCGAGCACGGCCTTGCGGACGCGATCCGGGGTGAACGGAGCGTCGTACAACCGGACGCCGATCGCGTCGTACAGCGCGTTCGCAATCGCAGGGACGGTCGGCAGCTGCGGCCCCTCGCCCACCTCCTTCGCGCCGAGCGGACCGGCCGGCTCGAACGTCTCGATCAGGATCGGCACGATCTCGGGCGTCTCGTGGACGGTAGGCACGCGGTACTCGAGCAGGCTCGGCGCCTTCACGACGCCCGCACGGTAGGCCTGCTCCTCGTACAGGGCCTCGCCCACCCCCATGTACACGCACCCCTCGATCTGTCCCTCGCACGACCCGCGGTTTAGCGCGTGACCGACGTCGTGGGCGCACCACACCTTCACGACGCGGGTGATGCCGGTCTCGGGGTCGACCTCGACCTCGGCGACCTGCGCGGTGAACGAGTAGGCCGGCGACGGGCCCACCGACTGCCGCTTGAACCGCGAGCCCACCTTCGGCGGCGAATACGAGCCGACGCCGACGACGGTGCCGCCGCTCTCCTCGGCCTGTTGGATCGCGGCGAGCCACGGCACCCCCTCGGGGAGGCGCTTCTTTGCTGCATCTGCGGCGGCGATCACCGCGTTGCCCGCGAAGAACGTCACGCGCGACGAGTACGAGCCGAGGTCCACCGGGCACAGGGACGTGTCGCCTTCGACCACGCGCACGAGGCCCACGTCGACGCCCAAGCGCTCCGCGCAGATGCGCGCGAGCACGTCCGAGCTGCCCTGTCCGACATCGGACGTGCCGACGAACAACACGACCTCGCCGCTGCGATCGAGCTTCACGACCGCGGCCGACTGCGGCATCGCGTCGTCGTACACCGGGTGCAAGGCGCCGCACATGTAGCTGGAGGCGGCGATGCCGAGGCCGCGGTTGGGGCCGAGCTTCCCGCGCCGCTCGTTCCACCCGGAGGCAAGGACGACCGCGTCGAGGCAGCGCACCAGGCCGCAGGTGCCGACGACGAGGCCGTTCGCGGTGACGTGACCGTCAGGCACCGCGTTCTGCCGGCGCACCGCGGCCGGGTCGAGCCCGAGGGCCGCGGCGGCTTCGTCGAGCGCGCACTCTACCGCGAGGCGCGGCTGGATGGCTCCGTGGCCACGCTTCGGACCACAGGGCGGCTCGTTCGTGTACGCGCGCAGCGTCTCGAACCGCACGTGGTCGACGCGGTACGGCAGCGTGAGGAACACGCCGAGGTAGTAGGCCGTGACCACGCCGTAGCTCGCGTACGCGCCGCCCGCGGCCTTCGCCTTGAAGTCGATGCCGGCGAGCGAGCCGTCCGCGTTCAGCCCAAGGCGGATCCACATCACCGCCGGGTGGCGGCCGCGGTGCTGGTAGAACACCTCCTCACGCTCGAGGGCGATCTTCACGGGCCGCCCGAGCTTGCGCGCGAGGAACGCGGAGCAGATCTCGACCGAGGTGGGGTCGCACTTGCCGCCGTACCCCGCGCCGACGGCGGGCTTCACGACGCGCACGCGGTGTTCGGGCAGGCCGAGCACGACCGCGAGGTCCTTGTGCAGGTAGTGCGGGTTCTGCGTGCTCGCGTACACGACGAGGCGCCCGTCGGGCTCGACTTCGGCGAGGGCGGCGTGCGGCTCCAACGGCACGTGGGTGCTGCCCGGGTAGCTGAACGCGCGCTCGATCACGACGGCCGCGCCGGCGAGGGCCTTGTCGACGTCGCCGTGCGATTGGTGCACGCGGCGCAGCACGTTGGTCGCTTTGCGCTTCTCGGCGTGGATCAGCGGCGCGTCTTCGGCCAACGCGTCGTCCAGCGTGAGCACGGCGGGAAGCGGCTCGTAGACGATGTTCACGAGCCTGCACGCGCGATGCGCGGTCTCCTCGTCCACCGCGGCGATCGCGACGACGGGCTCGCCGACGTAGCGCACCTTGCCGACCGCGAGCGCGGTCTCGTCGCGCCCCACCGGGATCGGGCCGAATTTCACGGGCAGCTCGTCGCCCACCATCGAGCCCACGACGCCGGGGACCGCGAGCGCCGCAGTGAGATCGATCGACACGATCGTCGCGTGGGGGTGCGGCGAGCGGACGAATTTCGCGACGACCATGCGCGGCCGCACGAGGTCGTCCACGTACACCGCGCGGCCCGTGATGCGCGCGAGGCCGTCGATGCGCGGCTGGTCGTCGTTCATGGGTGGAGCATAGCAGGGCCCCCAAACCGACGCCTCGTTATGCCGCGGCAGGAGGTCTTCATGCGTACGGTCGCGCTCGCCCTGCTGATCGGCGTCGGTTGTCACCCCGCCGACACGGACCCCGTCGAGACCGACCTCGTCGCGGACACCGACACGGACCCGGTCGACACCGATCCCGTCGACACCGACACCGGCGTCGCGGGCGACGTCTGCGAGCTCGCGACGACCCTCGCGCTGAACACGCCCACCGCCGGCGACACGACCTCCGCACCGGACGGCACGAGGGGCTCGTGTACCGGTGACGGGCGCGAGGTCGCGTACACCGTCACCGCCGGCGACCTCGGCCAGACCGGCACGCTCGAGGTGACGCTGTCGTCCGTCGACGAGGACTTCGGCCTCTACCTGCGCGCCACTTGCGACGACGACGCGACCGAGGTCGCGTGCAGCGACTTCGGCTACTACGGCGACGGCGAGTCGCTGTGGACGGGCGTGCAGGGCGGCGTGCCGTACACGCTGTTCGTCGACGGGTACGACGACCGCTATGCGGGCGCGTTCAGCGTGGTCGCCGCGTTCACACCCGACGTGTGCGGCGACGGCTCGCTGACGGGCTTGGAGGCGTGTGACGACGCTCAGCAGCCCCCGCTCGACGACGACGGCTGCTCCGCCACCTGCACGGTCGAGCTCGACTGGCTGTGCGACAACGCGACGGTCGCTGCCGATCTGCAGTCCGGCGACGCGCTGCACACGCCGAGCGCGTCGTTCCAGGGCAGCTGCACGCTGCCCGAGAACGTCGCCCACGAGCAGCTGTGGAAGTGGACCGCGCCAACCACCGGGCGCGCGCGCTTCGTGCTCGACAACGTGGCTGCCGAGAAGGACCTCGCGATCTACGTTCGCACCGACTGCGCGGCGCCCGCCACCGAGCTCGGCTGCGCGGACGACGCGCGCGGGGGCGCCGACGAGACGCTCGACCTCGACGTGGTCCAGGGCGCCACGTACACGATCATCGTCGATGGAACGTTGTCCGACTTCGACTGCGGGACCTACGACCTCGCCATCGGCTACCCCTGACCGAGCGCGTCCTTCGCGGCGTCCAGGATGCGCGTGTAGCCGGTGCAGCGGCACAGGTTCGAGCCGAGCGCGTTCCGCAGGGCCTCCTCGTCGGGCGCGCCGCCGTCTTCGCGCACGCCGATCAGGTTCATCACGAACCCCGGCGTGCAGTAGCCGCACTGCGAGGCGAGGTGCCGATCGAACGCGGCGACGATCGGGTCGTCCGCCGGCACGCCCTCGATCGTCCGCACCGGACCGCGCACCTCGACCGCGAGCGTGATGCACGACAGCCGCGCCACCCCGTCGACGAGCACGGTGCACGCGCCGCAGTCGCCAACATCGCAGCCGTGTTTGCTGCCGGTGAGTCCGAGGTCGACGCGCAGGAATTCGAGCAGGGTGCGCGACGCGGGCACGAGCCTGCGCACGGTCTCACCGTTCACCTCGATCGCCACCACCAGCTCGTCGTTCATGCGCGACCTCGGGCTGTCCACCTGTAACCGAACAGAGTCCATCGGAGGTCGACTTCCCTCAACCCCCCTGCTGAAACGGAAGGAAATAGGACTTGAAGGCCGACCACAGGCTGGCGAGCTTGCAGCTCCACGACCGCTCCCCACCAACCACGCTCGCGATCGACCCGCCCGCCGTCGCGACCATCCCCAGGGGCTCGAGCTCCGCGGCGTGCACGTTCACCTCGAACTCGCTCGCCCGCGGGTCCACGCGGTGGAAGCTCCTCCATCGCGACCGCGAGCTTGTCCGCCGCAGTGCCGCGCAAGACCTCGATGGACTCGCCCCGTCGTGCGCGCTCCTCTGCCGTGTCGGGAAGTACGGGGAGCACGGTGTCCGCGACGCGCCACCTCAAGACCATCGGGCCTCCAGCGCGGACACATCGGCAAGCTGCACGACGGCCTGAGCCCTGATACCATCGCGCCGCCGTGCGAAACCGAGGCGCCATCATCATCGCGGGTCTCTCGGTGGCGCTCCTCGCGCTCGCTGTTGGGTTCCACCGTCGCTCGTCCACGCCGCCTGGGGCGCCCAGTTCCGTCGTGCCCGGACGAACGAACGTCGTCGTCGCGATCGGGTGCACCCTCCGCGCCGACCAGACCACCCCCTACGGCGGCCCCTCCACCACGCCGTTCCTGGCCAGGCTCGCGGCCGAGGGCACGCGGTTCGACGAGACGCTCGCCAACGCCCCGTGGACCAAAGCCGCCACGACCTCGATCGTGAGCGGCCAGTACGCGCTCGACCTCGCCGTCAACGCGCCCAACCGAGGTGACGATCAGCGGCTCCCCGACCAGGCGGTGACGCTCGCCGAGCGGTTTCGCGAGGCCGGCTACGCGACGGTCGGCGGCACCGCGAACCCCAACAACAACGTCGTGTTCGGCTTTGAACAGGGGTTCGACCACTACTACGAAGGCACCGGCCTGTGGCGCGAGGGTGAGAACAAGGTGGCTGGGACCGTCGTGATCGACGACGTGCTCGCGAACCTGCCCGCGGACCAGCCGTTCTACGCCCAGGTGCTCCTCGTCGACGCGCACTTCCCGTACGACGCTGGCGACGCGGCCGCCGCGTTCTGGCAGCCGTTCTCCCCCACGAAGCGCGTCGCCCAGTACCGCGCGATGCTCGGCAACCTCGACCGCGCGTTCGAGCACCTGTGGGACGGCCTCGTCGCGCGCGGCGTGGCGGACGACACCGTGTTCGTCGTGATCGGCGACCACGGCGAGGGCCTCTACGAGCCCGAGCACCACGGCGTCTCCCACGGGTCCTACCTGTACCCGAGCGCGCTGCACGTGCCGTGGCTCGTGCGCGGGCCCGGCGTCGCGCCCGGCAACGTCGTGGGTGGGCTGTCGCAACAGCTCGATCTGTCCCCGACTCTGGGCGGCCTGTTCGGCCTGCCCCCGGCGCCAGGCCTCGAAGGGCGCGATCTCTCCGCTCTTCTCACCGGGGGATCCCGCGACACCGGCGAGACGCGCGTGTTCGCCGACACCTGGTTTCGCGCCGCCAACCGCGCCGCCGTGTACACGCCAACCCACGCGTGCCTGCGCGACTTTGCTCCACCTCGCGCGCCCGCATCCAAACAGCCACCGTTCGTCACGGGCTGCTTTGATCGCGTCGCGGATCCGACGATGACGACCACGATCGCCGACGACGCCCTGATGCAGGAGCTCGTCGACTGGAGGACGGAACACGAGGCAAGCCGCGCTGCGTTCGTGGCGGCCTACGGCGAGCCCGAAGCCACGATCAACGACGCGACGAGCGGTGCGCTGAGGGGCCTCGGCTACGTCGAATAGGTCTTAGCGACCGCGGCCCGTGTCGTCGCCACCGCCCCGCGGCCCAAGCACGAGTTCGAAGTCGGACATATCCTCGTCGGGATCGACCGGTGGCGCGTTGTCTGCGACCGCGACCGCCGGGACCGTGGCCGCGGAGGCCTCCGGCGACGCCCACAGATCGGAGTCGTCCAACGGGTCCGAGGCCTTCAACCGGCCCGCGGGTGCCGAACGAGCCACGGTCGCCGACTTGTGCGGCGCGGCCGCTACGACCGCCTCACGGGTCCCGTCTGTTCGGATGCGGCCGCCGTGCGCACGGGGCGGCTGCGGGACCGGCGCGACCGGCGCCTTCGCCACGCGCACGTTCCGCGCGACGCGAGGCGGCGCGGGGGCCTCCGAAGCGGAGAACGCGGCCTGGGCGCCACCAGCGGTGAGCAGCGCGACCAGCGCGACGATCGTACCGAGCGTGCCGACGACGCCCACCCCTGCGATCAACAGTCCGCGGTCCATGTGAACCCCCGCAGTGACTACGCTCGGGGCGCGCAGGGCATTCGAGGTCGCTACAGCCGATCGACCAGCGACCGCACGGCATCCGCGAATCCCTCGGGATCATCGACCATCATGTAGTGCCCGGCGCCGGGAAAATCGAACAGCTCGGCGGACGGCCCGATCGCCTCGGTCATCGCGGCGCCCATCTCCGTCGGCGTGGTGCCGTCGAACTCGCCGGTCGCGACCACGACGGGAATGTCGACGACGCCGAGCTCGGGGAGCAGGTCCTCCCGGCCAGGGTCCGCGTCGATATGCGACGAGATCCGGTTCTTCGTGACCTGCGAGTCGATCAGGTTGTAGTGCGAGCCGAACACCGTACCGAGCAGCCCCGCCGTCTCAAAAGGAGGCCACGGTTCCAGCTCATCCTCGATCGTGTTGAGGTAGCGCCACAACTGCTCGCGCTCGGGGGTGTCCCACACAGGTGCCACCGTCGGGTTCGCGTCGCAGAACGCGAGGATCTCGTTCCACAGAGGGTCGGAAGCCCCCGCAGCGAGCTGCACGCCGGCGACGCGGCACGCGAAGTCGCGGCGATAGCGAATGTAGAGCTCGTCGGGGCCTGCGATGAACGCCGGCGCCGCGGCGACCCAGCCGTCGAACACGCCGGGATGATCGAGCTGGTACACGCCCGCGGTGTAGGTCCCGAACGAGTGGCTCATCAGCACGAACCTGTCGGGCGCGTAACGCGCGTCGAGCACCGCCACGACGGCATCGAGGTCGGCGAGGAGCTGGCCCATGGACTGGTCCGCTTCGGAGTAATCGCCGGTCGCGTTGCCCGTGCCGCGCCGGTCGTACCAGGCCACGGCCATGTGCGGCTCGAGCGTGTCCTGAAACGGCGTGTAGCCTACGGCCCGCTCGGCGATGCTCGGGCCGCTCGGGCCGCCGGACTCGAAAAGGATGAGCGTTCCACTGTCGATGTTGCCGAACACCGCGACCGGGAGCACCGCGTCGTCGGTCGACACGAACAGGTGGTCGCGCACCTGACCGTTCGCGCATCCAACCAAGGAAAACGCCAGGAATAAACGCACTAGAACCTCACCCCACCGGCGACCGCGAGATCGACGCCGACGCCGTGAAACGTCGGGAACCGCAGCCCCACCTGGGGTCGCACGAACCAGGCCCCGACGGCCCCTTTCGCGACGGTGTGGCCAAGCTCGACCCCAGTCGACGCCGTGCCCCAGCTGTCACCCGCGAGCCACGCGCGTGACACCTCGCCGTCTACGACACGCCAGGTCGGCGCGGCCCAGAACCCATGCTCGAAGCCAACGTTCACGAACGCACCGTACGTCCCGCCGTGCGGGCGCGTCCACCGCAGCGCCGGCCCCGTCCGCGCGAACACCGCCACCATCAGGTTCGGGTGCCAATACGCGCCGGCCTCGGCTTCGATGTTCACGCCGAGCGGCCGCTCATGCCCCCATTCCGCACGCGCTGAGAGGCCCGGGTGCGAGAGGAAGTCCCCGTGGTAGGCGAGAGCGAGAGCGACCGGAAGTGCAGCGACCGACATGCAGCTTCCCCCAGCAAAGGCTTCCGTTGGGCAAGACACCGCACCTGCCCATGACCGCTACCCGACCCCTACTTTCCGATGCAGAAACGCGCGAACAGCGAGTCGAGGACGTCCTTCCCAGCGTCCAACCCGACGATCGCGTCGAGCTCGCGGATCGCCCGCGTCACGGCGTCGGCCGCGACAGCGACCCCGGCGGTACCGACGTCCTCACACGCCTCGTCGAGGCAGCCCGCCGCCGCGAGCAGGTGATCGCGCTGCCGCGTCGACGCGATGCGCACGACCTCTTCCACCGATGGCTGGCCGATGAGGCGCTCGCGCAGCGCGGAGCGGAGCACCTGCAGGCCCTCCCCTGACCGCGCCGACGTCGCGATCGCACCCGACGGCGCCGCGTCCACGCCTTCGCGATCGACGCCGTTGTAGACGACCAACCGCCGCCGGGCCGACGTGCGCTCGAGGATCTCCTGCTCGACGGGATCGGTTCCGGAGCGCGCTCTTAGCACCACCACGATCACGTCGACGTCCGCGACGAGCTCCCGCGCCAACGCGAGCCCGGCCGCCTCGACGGGATCGCCTGTGGCGCGCTCTCCGGCGGTGTCGAGCAGCGTGACGTGGACGCCCTCCAGATCGAACGAGGCTTCGATCACGTCGCGCGTAGTGCCCGGGCTCTCGTGCACGATCGCGCGGGGTCGTCCGAGGAGCGCGTTGAACAGCGACGACTTGCCCGCGTTCACGGTGCCGACCAGGGCGACGCGCGCGCCGCTCACGAGCACGCGGCCGACGTCGCAGGTCGCCGCCAACGCGCGGGTCGCGTCCGACGCTGCGCGAAGGCCGTCGATCAACGCGTCGTCCGGCACGGTGGCGAGCTCGTCGTCGGGCCAGTCCAGGCGCGCCTCGAGGTCCGCCGCGGCGTCCACGAGCGGCGAACGGAGCCGCGTCACGGCTTCGGCCAGCCGCCCGTCGAGGCCCGCGCGGGCCACCGACAGCCCCGCGTCCGTCGTCGCCTCGGCGATCAACAGCACCGCCTCGGCGCCCGCGAGGTCGATTCGTCCATTCACGAGCGCACGGCGCGTAAATTCGCCGGCGTCTGCCGCGCGCGCGCCTGCGCGGAGCGCGCACGCGATCAGCCGACGAACGATGTGATCGTTTCCGTGGCAGGTGATCTCGATCAGATCTTCACCCGTCGCCGAGCGCGGGCCGGCGAACAGGACCGCCACGCCGTCGTCGTAGACCACGTCACCGTCGACGAGGTCCACGCGGCGCGGCCGCCGGTCGGATAGCAGGGACGTGGTTCGCAAGGCGGCGACCGCACCGAACACGACGATCGCGTCGCGTCCGGTGAGTCGAACCAGCGCCAGGGCCGCCCGCCCCGGGGGCGTGGCGGCCGCGACTACCGCGTCCACGGCGAGGTCAGTTGGCCTCGTTCGGGATGACCTGGATGAACTTCTGGCCGTCCTTCTCTTCGGACTTGCTCGAGACGCCGTCGATGCCGGAGATCTCGAGGTGCACGATGCGGCGGTCGTAGCTGTTGAGGTCGAGCTTGATCGTGATCGTCTTGCCCGTCTCCTTGGCCTTGCCAGCCGCGCGACGCGCGAGCTCCTTCAGCGTGTCTTCGCCGTAGCGCTTCTCGTCGCCACGATCGCTGCCACGGTCGCCGCCGCGATCACCACCGCGGGGACGATCGCCGCCGCCGCCGCGCTCGCGACGCGGGGGACGATCGCCGCGGTCACGACGCTCTTCGCGGGGAGGACGGGCCTCGCGAGGGGCCTCTTCGCCGCGCGGGCGGTCATCGGCCACGTCGACGTCGATCGTGAGCTCGCCGTACGCCTTGACGAGCGCGAGCTTGAGCAGGTGGCGGATGGCGCCCAACGTGCTGCCGCGCTTGCCGACGATGCGGCCGGCCCGCTCGGCCTGAACGCGCAGGTGGACGCGCTCGCTGCTGCCGGTGCCCGTCACGGTGCCCGCGACGTCCATCAGCTTGATCAGCTCGGCGAACCAGGTCTCGGCGAACCGCGACGCGTCGGTCGGGCCGGCTTCGGCGCCCTTGAGAGCCTCGGGCTTGTAGGGGGCCTCACGATCGCGATCGCGATCGCGGTCGCGCTCGGGCGCCGGCGCGCGGGGCGGACGCGCCTCGCGAGGCGGACGGGGTTCACGGGGCTCGCGGGGGGCCGCCGCTTCGGCCGGGGCGTCGCTCGCCTCGAGCGCACCCTCTTCCACGGGCAGACCGCCGCCGCGCTCGTCGCGACGAGGTCCACGGCCACGGCCGCCGCGATCACCGCGGTCGCCGCGATCACCACCGCGGGGACGATCGCCGCGATCGCCGCGATCGCCGCGATCCTCTCGGTCGCTGCGCTCGGGCCGGTCCGACGACTCGGTGCGGGCTTCGCGCGGCGGCGGCTCTTCGGACGGATCTCCCGCCCAGGCCGTGATCTTCACCGTCGTCCGCGGCACGGGGCGACCCGCCGAGCTGCGAAAGTGCGACATGTCGAACTTGTACTTGACGCGGTTCGTGTCGACGCCGAGCGCCGTGGCTGCCTCGGCGATCGCCGCCGAGAGATCCTTGCCTTCCCCACTGACCGTCTGAACGCCTTCTGGAACTGAGCTCATTTCCCGTTTCCTCCGTTTGTTCCCAGGACCCGTCCCGCATCCGTCTGAGCCGCCGATTCGGCTCGCAACCGGACTACGCGGGAACGGGCGCTGGTACGCGCGTATGAACGCGCTTCATCCACCACTGTTGAAGCATGGACAACACGATGTTGGCCAGCGAGTACACCACGAGCCCCGAGGGCACCGAAAACATGATGACGCCGAAGATCAGCGGCATCAGCTTCATCACTTGCTGTTGGGCCGGGTCGAGGTTGCCGGTCGGCATCGTCCGCTGCTGGAGCGCCATGGCTCCCACGACGAGCAGAGGAAGAATGCCGATCGGGTCGATCGACGACAGGTCCTTCAGGTAGAAGAACGGCTGCTGGTGGATCTCCACCGCGCTGCCGATCATCGTGTACAACGAAATAAACACGGGGATCTGCGCCACCATCGGCAGGCAGCCGCCCACGGGGCTCGCGCCCGATGTGGACCACAGCTCCATCTGCTTCTTCGCCAGCTCTTCCGGCTGGTCCACGTAGCGCTCCTGCAGCTCCTTGATCTTGGGCTGCAGGTCCTGCATGGCCTGACCGCTGCGGAACGCCTTGAGCTGGATCGGATACAGCGCGCTCTTCACGAGCAACGTGAGGGCGATGATCGCGAGGCCCCAGTTTCCGACGTAGCCATGGAGGAACTTCAACAGCCACAGCAGCGGCCGCACGAAAATTCCGAAATAACCGAGATCTATCGCGTTCTTCAGATCCGGAGACACCGACGCGAGCTCTTCGATCTCTTTCGGCCCCACGTAGACGGTCTGCTTCACGACGATGGCCTGACCAGCGCCCACGGTGACCGGGGCGCGCCATTCGACGCCGTGTAGCAGCGCCTGGCCCGCAACCTTCGGACCGAACGTGAGCGACTCGTTGCCGAGGCTGCCACCCACAGCGAACACGCCGAAATAGTGGTCGTGGATGCCGAACCACTGGACCGGACCCGCATAGGGCGAGATCTCCTCAGGCAGGCTAGACCACCGCACTGCGGAGCCTTCGGCCATGCCGATCGGACGCGCGCCGAGCGTGCTTCGACTCGTGGTGGCGTCCATCACGTCGTAAGCTTCGAGGAACACGTCGCCCGACCACGCGACGGTGCCGGGGTTCGTCCACGTCGTGACGACGTCGACATGGCAGTCGGGACGTGCCGTGTAGGAGCGACCGATCTCCACGCCACCCGCGCTGGCCTTCAACGCGATCGAATCGAGCTTGGCGTCCACGACCGTGAAGCTGGCAGGAACGGCGTCCGCGGACCCCGCACCCACCGCGAGCATCGTCGAGTCGGCGGTGAGCAGGCGCGCGGGCCCGCCCTCCGTCTCATACGGGTGCCAGCTGTCGGTGGTGGTGCCGTTGATGCGATGCCACGCCCAGGTCCACACCGCCGTCGCCTTGAAGTCAGCCTTCCAACTTGGCAGTGTGAGGTCGCGCAGCGCGCCGCCGTTAGTGGTGACGGCTGCCTTCACGTTGCAGAACTCGAACGGGAGCGTCTTCTCGACGTAGCCAGCAGGCGGCGACGACGATGCGGCGGACGCAGGCGAAGATGCGGCGGACGCAGGCGACGCGGGCGTCTCGATCGGCGCGCTCGTGTCGAGCGGCGGGGGCACCGGCGCCTTCACGAAGAAGAAGAAGTACCCCTGGACGAGCAGGAACGAGATCAGCAGCGCAAGGATGGTGCGGCGATCCATCGTTCAGGCCTCCTGGGACTTGGAGGACGTGACCTGGCCCGCGGCGGGCGAGACGACCCGGCCGGAGGCCGGTGGGACGGGATCGTAGCCACCCGCGCTGAACGGCTGGCAGCGCAGGATGCGCCAGGTTCCCAATCCGACGCCGCGAATGGCGCCGTGCGTCTGAATCGCTTCGAGCGTGTAGCTGCTACACGTTGGCTGAAAGCGGCATACCGGCGGCGTGTACGCTGAGATGTATCGCTGGTAGAAGCGAATCAGTGCGACAAGGATCGACTTCATCGAAGGGGGGCTCTCGACGCCGCGGCCGTACAGATCCGCTCGACCTCGAGACGGAACTGAGCCGACCCCGCGTGGGCCGCCTCCGAACGAGCGATAAGCACCAGATCGACACCGTCGAGCCCTGGGCGGACATGCCGAATCGCTTCTCGCAGGTGGCGTTTCACGCGGTTGCGCACCACCGCACCACCGACCTTGCGCGATACGGCGAGGCCGAACCGCGCGGGCCCGGCGCCGCGCTGGAGAAACACACCGACCAGAAGCGAGCCCTTGATCCGACGCCCGCGTTGTTGCACGGGCGCGAATTCCGGACTCTTTCGGAGACGAGCAGCCTTGGGGAACCCGAAGCGCGCGCCCCCGCTGACCCCACCTCGGCCAACGGCCGACACAGGATCAGTGTCTCGGCCAACGGCCGACACAGGATCAGTGCTTCTTGTCGTACGCGGTGACGGTGAGCCGCTGGCGGCCCTTTGCGCGACGACGCGCGAGGAGGGCACGACCGGAGGCGGTCTTCATACGCGCGCGGAACCCGTGGGTACGAACGCGCTTGAGGTTGTGGGGCTGGAATGTGCGCTTCATGATTCACTCGCAAAAGAGGCTGGCCTCGTATCGCAGCCCGACGCACCGGGCAACCCGACGGGTCCGACGATCGGATCTTGGACGCCTCCCGCTTGTCCGATCAGGGCTCCTGGGGATAGGTTTCCCCCAGTTCGTCCCCAGCCCCGCCTTTACGCGATCCGGAGGTGTTCTCCCCGATCGAGTGGCGGTGCCGTTCCGATTCTCCACAGCTGGAAGGTGTCGATGGATCTCTCCGCCGTTTGGGAGCGCGCCCTTACCGCGATGCAAGCGCGGACCGGGCCCCAAAACGTGGAGATCTGGCTCCGGCCGACGCACCCTGTACGCCTCGAGGGCGGCGTGCTCGTGCTCGAAGTGAGCAACCGGTACTACAGCGATTGGATCTCGGACAACCTCCTCGAATCGCTGCGCGAAGAGATCGGCAAGGTCGCGGGGCGCCGCGTCGACGTCGAATTCATCTACCGTGAGGACTCCGCGACGGAAGACAGCCCGGCACCAGCCGCCAGCCACGGCGGCGCCCAGGAGCCGCGCGGGCTCGGGGTCAACGCGGGTCAGACGTTTCAGAACTTCGTCGTCGGCGAGTGCAACAACTTCGCCCACGCCGCGTCCCGGGCCGTGGCCGACGCGCCTGCGAAGGCCTACAACCCGCTGTTCATCTACGGCGCCACCGGACTCGGCAAGACGCACCTGATGCACGCGATCGCGAACGAGATCCTGATGCGGGATCCCCACTCCCGTATCGTGTACGTCACCGCCGAAGACTTCACGAACGACATGATCAACGGCATCCGGTTCAAGCGCATGGACGACTTCCGCGCGCGCTACCGCAAGCTCGCGACGGTGCTCCTCGTCGATGACATCCAGTTCTTGTCCGGAAAGGACGGCACCCAGGAGGAGTTCTTCCACACGTTCAACGCGCTCCAGTCGCTCGGGCGCCAGATCGTGTTGTCGGCCGACGTGTTGCCGAAGGAGATCGACAAGCTCGAGCCCCGCCTGCGGACGCGGTTCGAAGGCGGTCTGCAGGCCGACATGCAGGCCCCGAACAAGGAGACGCTGCTCGCGATCCTCCATCAAAAAGCGCAGGGCCTGCGGTTCACCGTGTCGTCCGATGTCGCGCTCGCGATCGCCCAGCACGTGGCCGGCAACGTGCGCGAGCTCGAAGGTGTCCTCACCCGACTCTCCGCGCTGCACACCTTCTACAAGCAGGCGCTTTCGCTCGAATTCGTCCGCGAGAAGCTGCCGGATCTGTTTTCGTCGCCGAAGTCTGCGCCGATCACCGTCACGTCGATCATCGAGGCGGTGGCGCGCTACCACGCCTTGCGCCCGGCCGATCTCACCGGCGACAAGCGCACCCGGACGATGACGCGGCCGCGGCACATCGCGATGTACATGGCGAGGCGGCACACCGGGATCTCGTTCCCCGAGCTCGGGCGCGAGTTCGGTGGGCGCGACCACTCCACGATCCAGAACGGGTGCCATCGGATCGAAGAGGACCTCGTCGATAATCCCGATCTTGCGTACAAGATCAAGATCATCGAGCAGGGGCTCGGCATCGCGGCGCGGTAGATCTCCGGGCGCGCTGTCGATGGAACCACGTGGTTCGTTTCTCGCAGAGGCGCGGGAGATTGGGCAGAGTTCGCAGAGAATCAACCCCTCTGTGAGCTCTGCCCAGTCTTGGCGCGCTCTGCGAGAAATTGGGCTGAAGAAGGATGTTCGACGCTTGGGGAGATCCACGAGGACTTCCTGCCGACAACATGAGGACAAACCGGGGAGCATTTTGTCCGGCCACCGAGACCCCCAGGTCCCACCCCAGGACAAGTGATCGATCCCCGGATCGACTCGCCCTCGGGGATCACCTCGCGATCGAAAGGATCGCACGAAATCCACAAATCCACAGGACCGGATCACTACGTCTGATCGATCCAACCTTGGATCGATCCGAATTAGAAAGGGCGCCAACGTCGTCCCGCTTGACGACCGGAGCGGTTAGACGGCGGGAGCGGAGCCTCCATGGACCTGTACATCGATCGCGATCAGCTTGCCGTCGGACTTTCGCGCGTTCAGGGCGTGATCGAGCGGCGCAGCACGTTCCCCATGTTGTCACACGTGCTGTTTCACGCGCACAAAGACGGGCTCCGCGTCACAGCGACGGACACCGAGGTCGCGTACATCGGCGACCTGCCGGCGAACGTTCAGCAGCCTGGCGAACTCGCTGTGGACGCGTCGAACCTGTTCGCGATGGTGCGCGCGTACGGCGACACCACGGTGCACATGAAGACCCTGCCGGGCAACAAGCTCGACGTGTCGTGCGGGCGCTCGGAAGTGCGTCTGCCAGGCGCTCCTGCGTCCGAATTTCCGGCGATGCCAGCGTTCGATCCCCGCGGGACGGCGCGGCTCTCTGAGGGTGCGCTGCGGCGCCTCGTCGATCAGACTTCGTTCGCGGTCGCCTCGGAAGACCACCGCTTCGGGCTCAACGGCGCCCACCTCGAGGAGCGCAAGAACGCCGCAGGTGAGCGCGTGCTGCGCATCGTCGCGACGGATGGTCACCGCCTCTCGGCCGCGGAAGCGCGCATCGAGGGTGAGGTCGCGCTGTCGCCGCGCATGTTGGTCCCGCGCAAGGCGCTCGCGGTGATGAAGAAGCTGCTCGAAGGTGACACGGAGACGGTGGAGCTCGGGTTTGGCGAAGGCGCCATCCGGTTGCAGCGCGCGGGTCAGACGTTCTGGTTCCGCCTGCTGGACGGCGAGTTCCCGGACTACAGCGCCGTCGTCCCTAAGGAAGGAAAACACGTCGCGATCATCGGTCGCGAGGAGCTCTCGAGCACGCTCAAGCGCGTCGCCATCCTCGTCCAGGATCGCGCCCGGGCCGTGAAGTTCAGCTTCCGCGAGGCCGAGCTCGAGATCCAGGTGCACAACGTGGACCGCGGCGAGATCGTCGAGTCGCTGCCGATCGAGCTCGAAGGTGAGCCGATCGTCGCGGGCTTCAACGTCCGCTACATGCAAGACATCCTCGCCGTCACCAAGGGCTCGACGATCCGCCTGGAGATGGCGCACCCGCTGGCGCCGTGCCTCGTGCGCGACCCGGAATCGGACGAGGCGTTCTTCGTCGTCATGCCGATGAGACTCGACTGAAGTCGCCCGAGGCGGTGAATTTCCCGTGCGGTTGACCCGCCTCGCGGCGGCGCGGTTCCGCAACCTGGAGCCGTTCGACCGCAAGATCGGCACGTCGTTCGTGGTGCTGCACGGCCCGAACGCGCAGGGCAAGACGAACGTGCTCGAGGCCGTCTACCTTCTGGCGACGTTGAAGCCGCTGCGCGCCCGGCGGCCGCGCGACCTGGTTCGATGGGGCGACGAGGCGGCGTGGGTGCAGGCGTTGGTCACGTCCAAGGGGGCCGAGCGCAAGCTCCGCGTCGTGCTCGAGGGGTCGCGGCGGCGCGCGGAGGT
Source organism: Pseudomonadota bacterium (assembly GCA_947505245.1). Classification (GTDB taxonomy): domain Bacteria; phylum Myxococcota_A; class UBA796; order UBA796; genus SYKL01. The sequence goes on from CANNIZ010000001.1 coordinate 173,051, forward strand.
GGACGGCAAGACGGCGTCGCTCGACGCGTACTTCGAGTGGGCGCGCGCGATCGCGTTCGTGCCGTCGGACACGGGCATCGTCACGGGCGAGCCGGCCCGGCGGCGGAACTGGGTCGATCGCGCAGCGTTCACCGCACACCCGGCGCACCTCGAAGCGGTGAAGCGGTACAAGCGCGCGCTGGATCAGAAGGCAGCGGCGCTGCGCGCGAACGTCGCGGACGCCGTGCTCGACGCGATCGACGACGGCCTCGCTGAGTCCGGCGCTCGGCTCGTGGAGCGGCGCACGGCGCTCGTCGAAGAGATCAGCCCGCACGTGCGCGCGATCCACACGATGCTCGCCGCTGAGCGTGGCGCGCTCGCGCTTCATTACCGCACGCAGGCCGTGGGCGATTCGGTGGCGGCACGCTCGAACGCGCTTCGCGGCCGGCTCGCCGACGCGCGCAAGGGGGAGCGCCAGCGGCGGATGGTGCTCGTCGGGCCCCACCTCGACGACGTCGAGGTCGCGCTCGAAGACCGCTCCGCGCGCGCCTGGGGGTCGCAGGGACAGGTGCGCAGCGTGGTGTTGGCCCTCAAGCTCGCCGAGATGGTGGCTGCGAGCCGGCGCGGCGGCGACATGCCGCTGTTCCTGGTGGACGACATCGGCAGCGAGCTCGATCGCGACCGCAAGCGGCGCCTGGTCGAGGTGCTGCGCGAGCTCGAGGCCCAGGTGTTCCTGACCACCACCGACCCCGAGCACCTCGTCGACCTGCCGAAGGGCGACACCGAGTTCGTTCGGATCGAGGGTGGGAAGCTGTATTGACGCACCGCAACATTTCTTGTTGCGTCGCAATATTGATCCGGGTACATCGTCCGCGCTGGAGATCGCCATGACCGACACCGATCGTCCCCGCCCCATTGCCTGGCTCGTGCTCGTCGTGTTGTTCATCGTGTACACGCTGAACTTCCTCGACCGCAGCCTCGTGTACATCCTGTTCAAGCCGATCAAGGCGGAGTTCGCGTTCACCGATCTGCAGCTCGCGCTGCTCGGCAGCACCGCGTTCGTGTTGTTCTACACCACGCTCGGGGTGCCGTTCGGCCGCCTCGCGGATCGCTACCGCCGCACGTGGTTGATCGCGGCGGGGCTGGTGGTGTGGAGCGTGGCGTCGAGTCTCACCGGGTTCGCGACGACGTTCGGGGGCCTGCTCGCGTGTCGGATGATCGTTGGCGTAGGTGAAGCGACGCTCGGCCCCGCGGCGTACTCGCTGCTCGCGGACTGGTTCCCGCCGCGCTGGCGCGGGACCACCGCCGCGTTGTTCTGCGCGGGGATCCCGCTCGGCGGCGGCCTCGCGATGGCAGCCGGCGGGGCTATCGCGCAGGACTGGGGCTGGCGCGCCGCGTTCCCGATGCTCGGGCTGCCGGGCCTCCTCGTCGCGGCGGTCGTGATGATGCTCCCGGAGCCCGAACGCGGCGCGGCGAAGGGCTCGGTCGCCGAAGCCGGTGAGCCGTTCGGCGTCGTGCTGCGCGCCAGCGTCACCCCGTGGCTGCACACGTTCGGCTACGCGACGTTCGCGATCGCAGCGTCCGCCTGGTCGATCTGGGTGCCCTCGTACATCGCTGCGCGGTGGAGCCTCGAGCTCAAGGACGTCGGGCTGATGTTCGGGTTGTGCACCGTGGTTGGCGGCCTGATCGGGACCACGCTCGGTGGCGTCACGGCGGACCTTCTGCAGCGGCGGTTCCTCGGCGGACGCATGGCGTTTGGCGCGATCGTCGCGTTGCTGTCGGCGTTCGCGTGGCTCGGGCTGCTCACTGCGGAGACCCCGAACGTGGCGTACATCGCTGTCACCTTCGGCATGGCGTTCGGCCTCGCGTGGCTCGGGCCCGCGTCCGCTGACGTGCAGGACCTCGTCGCGCCTGAGCACCGCGGCGTCGCGATCTCGTCGTACTACCTCGTCGTGAACCTGCTCTCCTACGGCCTCGGCGCTCCCATGCTCGGCGCGCTGAACGACGTGGTTCCGAAGGGGAGCACCGGCCTCGTCGCCTGCCCGATCGTCTGTCTCGTCGCGGCCGGGCTGCTCGTCGCCGGTTCGTACAGCCGCGCGCCGGCGGCCGCGGTAGCGAGCCCGCTCGCGGCGTAGTTACCGGGGTTACGGTACGGCATGCTGTTGTTCCTGCTCGCGTGCGCGTCGGTCCCGATCGACAGCGCTGCCCCACCCGACACCGACCTTCCTGCCGTCCCGCCGGGCGTCCTCGTGCTCGCGGGCGGTGGTTCCGAGGGCGACGACGAAGACGCGACGGCGTGGAGCGCCGGGCTTTATGCGGCGCTGCTCGAGGGGGGCGACGTCACCGGTGACGGGCGTGTCCGGGTCGCTGTCCTCTCCGCGTCGGACGAGACCGCGTGGATCCCGACCTACTTCACCTGGCTCGGCGCGAGCGAGGCGTTCAACCAGCGGGTCGCGAGCGCCGCCGCCGCGAACGACCCGGCGCTCGTCACCACCTTCGCTGACGTGGACGCCGTGTTCATCAAGGGCGGCGATCAGGGCGAGTACTACGACGCCTGGAACGAGTCGGTACTCGAGACGCAGGTGCGGGCGGTTCGCGCGCGCGGCGGTGGGGTGGGCGGCACGAGCGCCGGAGCGATGTCGCTGTCGGCCTACGCGCTGGCGGGAAGCGCCGACTACGTAAGCGCGGACGTGCTCTCCGACGCCTGCACGTCGTACCTCGATGATGTCTCCGACGGCGGCACGAGCCTGCACGACGACTTCCTTGGCTTCGTCCCGGGCGCGCTCGTCGACACCCACTTCTCAGCGCGCGGGCGCCTCGGTCGACTCGCCGGCGCCCTCGCGAAGGCGATCGCGGAGGGGGCTCCGGCGGATCTGCTCGGAGTGGGGATCGACGAACAGACCGGCCTCGTCGTGCGCGGGTCGGACGTGGAGGTGCGCGGCGTCGGTTCGGTGGTGTTCCTGCAACCGGGAGACGAGCCCGCGGTGCGGATCCCCGGCGAGCCGCTGATCTGGGCCGGACTCGGGCTCGATCGGCTGACCGAAGGCTGCCACTACGACCTCGCGACGCGTGTGGCGAACCGCCCGGCCGACGCCGAACCCGTGCAGACCGCGCCGTTCGACGCCGCTCACACCGGCGATTGGGCCGCGAGCGGCGCGAGTCCGGAAGACGAAGAGAATTTCCGATGGGTCGTGCAGCGGAGCCCTGACACCTACGCTCTGCGCGGCGGCGACGCAACGCCGCTCCTGCCGGACGCGTTCGGGTTGATGGACGCCCATGGCTCGGACCGCCGCGGCGCGAACGACGAGGTCGCGTTCCGCGCGCTGTACGAGCACCCCGAAGCGCTCGGGTTCCTCGTCGGCCGAGGGGGTGCGCTCGAGGTCGCGGCCGGTGAATCCCTGGTGCGTCTCGGCGCGAGCGGCGCCGGCGCCCCGATCGCGACCATGGTGCTCGACGCCCACTCCGCCACGTGGCGCACGCTGTCGCCGAGCGTGTCCGCCGAGGACAGCGGTGACGGGGCGCTGCACGCCGCGGGCCTCACGGGGGTGACGCTGCACGTCCTGTACACCCCGGGTGACGCGCGAGGGCTTGACCTGGACGATCGGTCCGTTCATCCATAGGCGGTGCTGGAGGCCCAATGTTGCTGTTCGCGCTGTCTGTCGCCCACGCCGGTGACCTCGTCGCCACCCTCGATGGCGCGCCGTACGTCGTAAAGACCGCGGTCGCGAAGCCTGATCCCCACCGGCCGTGGGTGTGGGGCGTGCTGGTGAGCGACGGCGTGCACGGGTGCCCGGACTTCGCGGCGGGCGCTGCCGCGCTGGAGACGCGGCTGGTGGTGATGTTCGGCTCGGCGACGCCGGGAGCGCCGGCCACGTTCCTGCTCTCCTCGGACGCACAGGGCGCCGATATGGCGCTCGATCGGCGCGCGGTGACGGTGGGTTCGGTGCCCGACGCGCCCGGGCCCGGCGGCACGATCGAGGTCGACGTCGCGGGGCCGCGGCTGGTGATCAACGGCACGGTCCCGTTCGAGCTTTGCGCGCCGCTCGGCGAACGGCCTGCGATGTCGTGGGGCACCAAGGCCAGCAAGGTGACGCTCACGAACGTGGCGCCGTTCGACGAGCCGGACAAGAAGCTGAAGGTAACGATGGTGCTCCCGGACGGGTGGACCGCCGCGCCGCCGAGCAAGGAGGACTTCCAATCCGACACCCGCTGGACCGCGCCGGACGGGATGACCGTGTTGGCCGTGGGCTTGGACGCGCCGCCCGCAGACTTCGCGAAGGAGGCGGAGGCCCAGGCGAAGGCGACGGCGGAGGCGTGGTCTTCGCTCGGTGCGACGGTGCGACGCAACGAGGCCGTGAGCGCAGGTGCGTGGGTCCTCGAATACGGTCCGGCTGCGACGCGCACGCTCGAGGTGATGCGCTACGACCCCGGAATGGCGTGGCAGGTCCACTGCACGATCGTGTCCGACAACGCGGGCGCGGACGCGATCTTCGACGAAGCGAAAGCCGCGTGTGTGGGACTCGTCGCGCGGTAGTCGACCCGAACCGGTAGACTCGATCGCCCAGGAGTCCGCAAATGACCATGCTCGCGTTGGTTGGTGTCGCGTTCGCCGCTCCCCACGGCCCCACCGCTGCCGCGGGCGTGGTGCTCGCGCCAAGCGTGGACCTCGGCTCCGCGACGCTAAGACCGCTGGTGGGGCCTGTCGTGGAGGGGGGCTACCAGATCGGGGATTGGGTCAACCACGAGTTCCTCGTCCAGTTCACGACGTCGTTTGGCGGGGTCGACTACGGCGACGTGCCGCTCAACGGCGGGGCGAGCCTGCTCACCATCGCCGGGGGCTATCGCCTGCGCCTGGATCTGTTCGGGAAGGAGGGGCGCGGCGGCGTCTCGCCGTTCCTCGGCGCGGGCCTGCTGATCGGCGCAGGGCGCCTCGGCATGAACACGTCGTCGGACGATCCCGACGTTCAGCAGGACATCGAAGACGGAGACTTCGCTAACAAGTCCGAATCCCTGCCGTTCCTCGAGCTCCATGCGCTGCTGGGCGTCCGCGTCCACGCGACCGAGGCCATCGGAATTCGCGCCGAGATCGCGAGCTCGACCTACGGCGGCATCACCGCCTGGCAGCCAAAGATTGGCTTCGACAAGTCGTTTGGCGCACCGCGAACGCACACCGCGAAGTGACCCGATTCGGGTGAAGTGCGGCCGGTATCGACGCCAGATCAGCCTGAAATAACCGTGGCCCACGCCCCTTCTTTCCGTTAAGGAGCGGAGTCCTGGGAGACGTCCGAATGGAGCCTACGGTCACTGGCGATTACAACGCTTCGAGCATCCAGATCAAGGAAGGCCTCGAGGCGGTCCGCACCCGTCCCGCGATGTACATCGGCAGCACGGGTCCCCGCGGTCTGCACCACCTCGTCTACGAGGTGCTGGACAACTCGATCGACGAGGCGCTCGGCGGCCACTGCAAGAGCATCGAGGTGCGGATTCACGTGGACGGCACCTGCTCGGTGACGGACGACGGGCGCGGCATCCCGGTGGACATCCACGCCGATCGCGGCGTGTCCGCCGCTGAAGTCGTCATGACCGTGCTCCACGCCGGCGGCAAGTTCGAGAAGAGCTCGTACAAGGTCTCCGGCGGTCTGCACGGCGTCGGCGTGTCGTGTGTGAACGCGCTGTCGAGCAAGCTCTGGCTCGACATCTGGCGCAACGGTCGGCACTACAGCCAGGAATACGCGAAGGGCATCCCCGAAGGCCGGCTGCTCAACGCGGGCGTCGCCCCGATGGACTCGTCGATTTCGTCGGATTCGGGCCAGCAGTCGGCGTTCCGGCGCGGCACGCGCGTTCGGTTCCTGCCGGACAAGGAGATCTTCACCGAGACGGTCGAGTTCGAGCGCGAGGTGCTCGCCACGCGCATCCGCGAGCTCGCGTACCTGAATCCCGGTGTCCGCATCGTGCTCGCGGACGAGCGGATCGACACCGAAGAGGCGTTCTACTTCGACGGCGGCATCGCGTCGTTCGTGTCGCACCTGAACCAGGCGAAGCAGGCGCTGCACGACCCGCCGGTGCGCATCCAGGGCGCGGGCGGCGGCATCGAAGTCGACGTCGCCTTGCAGTGGACGGCCGCGTACACCGAGACGCTGTACTCGTTCGTGAACAACATCAACACGGTGGAAGGCGGCACCCACGTGTCCGGCTTGAAGGCCGCGCTCACGCGTGTGGTCAACACCTACGCCACGTCGAGCGGCCTGCTCAAGTCCGGCAAGGACGAGAACCTCGGCGGCGACGACATCCGCGAGGGGCTCACCGTCGTCCTGTCCATTCGCGTGCCCGAGCCGCAGTTCGAAGGCCAGACCAAGACCAAGCTCGGCAACAACGACGTGAAGGGCCTCGTCGAGACGCTCGTGGCCGACCGACTCACGCAGTTCCTCGAAGAAAACCCCTCCGTCGCGAAGATCATCGTCGGAAAGGGCCTGGACGCTGCGCGCGCGCGCGAAGCCGCCCGCAAGGCCCGCGACCTCGCCCGGCGCAAGTCCGCCCTCGAAGGTGGCGATCTGCCCGGCAAGCTGGCGGACTGCCAGGAGCGGGACCCCGCGCTGTGCGAGATCTACATCGTCGAGGGTGACTCGGCCGGTGGCTCGGCAAAGCAGGGCCGCGACCGCAAGACGCAGGCCATCCTGCCGCTGCGCGGCAAGATCCTGAACGTCGAGAAGAGCCGGTTCGACAAGATGCTCGGCAACGAGCAGGTCCGCACGCTGATCTCCGCGCTCGGCTGCGGCATCGGGCCCGACTACTCGCTCGAGAAGCTGCGCTACCACCGCATCATCCTGATGACCGACGCCGACGTCGACGGCAGCCACATCCGCACGCTGCTGTTGACGTTCTTCTACCGGCAGATGCGCGAGCTCGTGGAAGCCAAGCACATCTACATCGCGCAGCCGCCGCTTTACCGCGCGAAGAAGGGCAAGTCCGAGCGCTACCTGAAGGACGAGGCTGCCATGGAGGCCTACTTCCTCGACCAGGCGTCCAGCAGCGTGAAGATCTCGGCCAACGGCAAGGAGCTCTCCGGCGACGAGACGAAGGAGCTGCTCGTCCTGCTGCGCGAGTACCGGCGCCGCATCGGTCGGCTCGAGCGGCGGTTCCCGCCCGGCGTCGTGGACGCGTTCCTGCAGGTCACCGGCGGCACGCTCGACAACCTCGAGCGCTCGGCGGTCGCGCTGCGCGAGCGCCTGACGCAGACGGAGCCCGATCTGCACGTGCGGAGCGTCTCGTACGACCCCGAAGACGGCGGCGCGATCCTGCTGGTGATCGAGCGCGAGGCGATGGAGAAGCGCCTGCGCCTGGACCGCTCGCTGCTCATCGGTGATCAGGAGGCGCTCGTGGAGGTGTTCCACAAGCTCACCGCGCTCGCACCGCTGCCCACGGTCACGCGGGCCGGGGGTCAGGAGCGCACGGCCGACACGTGGCCGCACCTGTTCAACGCCATCCTCGAGCTGTCCCAGCGCGGGTTCGACATCCAGCGGTACAAGGGCCTCGGTGAGATGAACCCGGAGCAGCTGTGGGAGACCACGATGAACCCGGAGGTTCGCACGCTCCAGCAGGTGGAGGTCGTGGACGCCCAGAAGGCGGACGAGATGTTCACGGTGCTCATGGGTGACGCGGTCGAGCCCCGGCGCGAGTTCATTCAGCGCAACGCCCTCGACGTCCGCAACCTGGACATCTAAGGTCGCGGTTCCCGCCCGCTTTCGGGTATGGTCGCCCGAGGGGGTTTCATGCGCGTTTCACGGACGGTGTTGCCGTTGGGGATCGCCCTGGCTGCGGGCTGCGCGCCAGCGGAAGCTCCGCCCGCGCCGATCGACCTCGGCGACCTCGGCGCGCGCGCGGACGCGTCCTCCTACCAGCTCGTCGCGGACGGGGTCGGCTTCCGGTTCGCGAATCCGGCCAGGGGAACCGGCGCCCACGTCGACGGTGACGCGTTGGTCGTCGCACACGCCGGTCGGGACAGCTTCACCGTACGCACGCTGGCGGTGGACGGGGTCCGTTCGCCCGGCGTGGCCGACGCCGGCGCGTGTGTACCGGACGGGCGGGTGGACCTGTGGGGTGCCTGCCTGCGCCGTTTGGACGTAGCGCGCGAGGGCGTGACGGAGTGGTGGCAGAACGGCCCCGAGGGCTTCGAGCACGGGTTCACCGTCGACGTGGTCCAGGGTCCCAGGCTCGTGATCGAGGTGGGATTCGAAGGCGCCGCCGTCGCGGTGGACGCCGAGGGCGTCACCCTGACCCCCGCCATGGGCGAGCCCTGGCGGTACGATCACCTCGTCGCCACCGACGCGAGCGGGCGTGAGCTGGACGCGGGGTTCGAGGGCATGGACGGAGGCGTCGCCCTGGTGATCGACGTCGCCGACGCCGAGCTGCCGATCACGGTCGATCCAGTGCTCACGCCCCACACCACCCTGCTCGAAGGCGCCACGGACGGCGAGCGCTTCGGGGGCACGGTCGCGGGCGCTGGCGACGTCAGCGGCGACGGCATCCCGGACCTGATCGTCGGCTTCCCCTCGTGGTCGGGCGGACCGCTCACCAACGCCGGCGGCTTCGCGATCTTTAACGGCAAGGGCGTGCCGGGCATGGTCGATGCCACGCCGTCCTTCACGCAGTTCGGGACGGTGGCCGCGCAGCAGCTCGGGATCTCCGTCTCCACCGCGGGTGACCTCGACGGTGACGGACGAACGGACGTGGTGGTGGGCGGCCAGGGGCTCGTGCGCATCCTGCGAGGCACGATCACAGGCTCCCTGAGTCCCCTGTCGGACATCCCGATCGGCTCCGGCTCCAACGTGGTCACGGTGGCCGGCGCCGGTGACGTCGACGGCGACGGTCTCTCGGACATCGTCGTTGGGGAGCAGGAGTTGACTTCGCCCCTGACCAAGCAGGGCGCGGTCTATATCATCCGGGGCCTGAATCCGACCCTCGCCACCCTGATCGACAAGGGCGTGGTGAACGCGCAGCTCGGGGCCTCGGTCGCGGGACTCGGCGACATCAACGACGACGGGCTCGACGATTTCGCTGCCGGCGCCCCTGGAACCAGCACGAACCTCGGGGCCGTGCGCGTCTACAAGGGCGTGACGGCCGGCCTGCCGACGTTCGTCACCACGCTGACAGGCCTGGGCGGTCGGTTCGGAGCCTCCGTGGCGGGTGCCGGCGACTTCAACGGCGACGGGTACGCCGACCTCGCGGTGGGCGCGCCGAACCAGAGCGGCACTTCCCCCAACGCCGGCGCGGTCTACGTGTACCCCGGGAACGCCTCCGCCAACGGGAGCATCGGCGGCGTGCCGATGATGAAGTTCGAGCCCACTGTCACGGGCGCGAGCTTCGGGACCGGGCTCGACGGCGGCGGCGACCTGAACGGTGACGGCCTGTCCGACTTGTTGGTGGGAGCGCCCCACTACGGCATCACGGATGAAGGCGCCGTGTATGCGCTGTTCGGGACGCGCGGCGCCACCCCGATGTTCTCGAGCACGCCCCTCGTCACGGGTGGGCGAGCCCTGGCGGGCCTGGGCCACGCCGTCGCGCTCGTCGGGGACCTCGACGGTGACGGGCTGACCGACGCTGCCCTCGGTGTCCCCGGCTGGGACCTGCTCGGCCCTGCTCGCGGGCGCGTGCAGCTGCATCGCGGTCAGGCGGCTGGTACTGGAAGGATCGGAGAACGCAGCACCAATACCGTGGGCGCGGGTCGGGGCAGCGTCGCGATCGTCGGCGACTTCGACGGGGACGGGTACGACGAGGTCGTCGTGGGGCTGCCCGGCTGCGACGACGGGGGCACGGACGTCGGCTGTCTGCGAGGGTACCGAGGCGGAGTGAACGGCCTCGAGGTGAGCCCGTCGTGGACGCTGTCAGGCACGCAGGTCGGCGGCCGCCTCGGCGCCAGCGTGACCTCCGGCGACTTCGACGGGGACGGCCGCTTGGATCTTGCGGTCGGGGCCCCGGGCTGGGACGGCGGCTCGACCGACGAAGGCGCGGTGTTCGTGTGGCGGAACGACGGGTGGCCGCTACCCCCGACGCCGTCCCTGCAGCTCGAGATCAACTTCGCGCAGTCGGCGTTCGGCGGCTCCGTCGCTGCGGCCGGTGACGTCGATCGGGACGGATTCGACGACCTCCTGGTGGGCGCGCCGGGGTGCGACATCGGTGGTCCGAACCGCGGCCGGGTGCACCTGTTCCGGGGGGGCGAAGCCGGCCTCGGCGCTGCGCCGGCGTACTTCTTCGCGGGGACGCAAGATGAGGCGCAGCTCGGCGCGAACGTGGACGCCGCCGGCGACGTGAACGGTGACGGGTACGCCGACGTCGTTTTCAACGCGCCGCTCTGGAACGGGTCGACGCCCGACGTCGGACGAGTCGAGGTGGTGCTCGGGTCGCCTACGGGGCTCCGCCTCGACTCGAAGTGGTCGACCGAGGGCGAGGCCGAGGGCGTGCGACTCGGCGGGGGTTGGGACGTCACCACCAACACATCTGACGGCGACGGCATCGTAGGCCGGGTGGACGTCGAGCGCGACGGGTACGCGGACCTGTTCCTGGGGGCGTGGCGCTCCTCGGGCGGCGCGGTCAACGGTGGCATGGTGCGACGGTGGCGGGGCTCCGTGAACGGACCGGAGTTCGTGTCGGTGCTCGGGCAGCACACGGGCTCCACGCCGGAAGGTCGGAACGGCTTCGCGCTCGCCGCCGGGGACCTCAACGGCGACGGCTACGGCGACCTGGTGGCGACAAACCCCGGTACGGGCCTCGCGACCTACGACCAGTTCAACGGTCCCGTCGGCTTCCCAGGCGGGAGCTGGGGCTACGGATCGCCGAACGGCCCCAACGGCGAGTTCGGCGCGGCCGTGGACGTCGGCGACTACAACCACGACGGGTGCGCCGACATCGTGATCTCGGAGGCGTCTCTCAACCGCGTGCACTTGTACGCCGGGTGTGTCGCCGACTATGGGCCGAACCCCACTCCGGGTCCCCGCATCGCGGCGCACCAGGAGGGTCCCGGCGCGTTGCCGGCGTTGAGCCCGGGCCTCCGGGTGCCTGCCAACGGGTTCGACGCTGGCTTCCTTGCGACGCGCACTCACCTCGGCCGACAGGTTGTTGCGATCGAGGTCGAGGTCCAGCCGCTCGGGTCGGCGTTCGGGAGCCCGGCCCAATACACCGCGGTGGGGGCAGACACGCTCCGGTTCGGAACCACGGCCTTGACGTCGGCACGTCCACTGGTGGACGACACGTCCTACCACTGGCGCGCGCGCGTGCTGTACGACCCGACCCGCGCGAGCACCGACGTCTCCTCGCGTTGGTACTACGGCGGCTACAGCGGGGACGCCTCCGGCACCCACGTCGTCACGAAGTGCCCCCCAGGAGACCTCGACAACGACAGCATCCCGGACTGCATCGACCAGGACCACGACAACGACGGCGACCTCGATCGCACCGACTGCGACGACGTGAACCCGACGATCTCGACGCTCGCGGTCGAGGTCTGCGACGCGATCGACCAGGACTGCGACGGCGATGTGAACGAGGCCTTTCCCGACTTTGATGGTGACGCGTCGATCGACTGTGTCGATCTCGACGACGACGGCGACGGCGACCCGGACGTGAGCGACTGCGCGGACTTCGACGCGGCGATCCACCACGGAGCCACCGAGCTGTGCGACCTCGTCGACCAGAACTGCAGCGGCGACGTGGTCGACGCGTTCGTCGACACCGACGGGGACGGCACGCCGGACTGCACGGACGACGACGACGACGGTGACCTCGACCTCGACGGGGCCGACTGCGACCCGCTCGACGAGACGATCTTCCACGGCGCGGCTGAGCTGTGTGACGAAGTCGATCAGGACTGCGACGGCGACCTCGTCGACGGGTTTGAGAACACCGACGGCGATGCCAAACCGGACTGCGTCGACGACGATGACGACGGCGACCTGGACCTCGACGAGAGCGACTGCAAGCCGCTGGACGCGTTGATCTCGCATACGGCGGTTGAGCTGTGCGACGCGATCGACCAGAACTGCGACGGCAACGCGGCCGAGGGGTTCCCCGACGTTGACGGTGACCACGTCGCGGACTGCGTGGACGACGACGACGACAACGACGACGACCCCGATGTCACGGACTGCGCGGACGACGATCCGGCGATCCACGCCGGCGCCGACGAGCAGTGCGACCTGATCGACAGCGACTGTGACGGTCTGCTCGACGAGGGTTGCGACACGGCGGTCCTGGATACGGACACCGCCGACACCGAAGACACCGACACGTCGGACCTCGAAACGGCCGCGGAGTGGGTGACCGGCGGGGGCTGCCATTGCGGCAGCGGGAGCGCGCTTTCGCTGCTGTGGACGGCGCCGCTCGCGCTGCTGGCGCGTCGTCGTCGTCGGGCGTGTTAGGGTGGCTTCATGCTGATCGCAACGCTGTTCGCCTGTGTGAACCCGCCCCCACAACCGGAGCAGCCGCCCGCGGTGTCGCTGGTCGCGACCGTGCCCGAAGCTGTCGTCGCGCCTCCGGTCGTCGCGGCTCCCGTGGTCGCACAGGGTTCCTTGGTCGAAATTGGCGCCGTGCCGCCGGACTTCACGCTGATGGACCGCAACCCCAAGTCGCCGGGGAACGGTCAGCCGGTGTCGCCCAAGGACTACGTCGGCAGCGCCGCCGGGTTCTACTTCACCCACGCGACTTGAGGCGGCTGTCGTAGCCAGTTTGGCTACCTTGCCCAGATCGACCAGGAGCTCGCCAAGGAGCACCCGGAGCTGCCGATCGACCTCGTCGCCGTGAACCTCACAGGCCTCGAGGGCGGCCTGCCTGAGATGCCCGCCGATCTGCCCGTGCTGCAGGACACCGCCGACGTCAACGTGTGGGCGAAGTGGGGCGGCCAGTGGCGCGACGTCGTGATCGTCGACCGCAAGGGTCAAAAGACCGCGGTGTACAACCTCTCCGAGCACGACCTCGGCGACCCGGCCAACCGCGACGCGCTCAAGGTCCTGCTCGTCGAAGCCAGCAAACCCTAGGCGTGTCCACGCGGTGTAGGCTGGCCGCATGTGGAACCTCGTCTTGTCCTCGGCTCTGGCGCTCACGTGCCCGGAGAACCTGACCCTGGCGGGGACGCCGGGCGCCGAGGTGTGGTGCGAGCGGGCGTCTGCGCCGGGGGTGCGCGCGGGCCCGACCGAGGGCTTCCACCCGGGCGGCGCGCGCTGGTACACCGGCGCCTACGTCGGCGGGAAGGCGCACGGCGACTGGTCGTATTGGGACGCGAACGGCGCGCTCGAGGCCCAGGGGCGGTTCCTGAACGGCGCGAAGTACGGCGTCTGGGTTCAGTTCTGGCCGGATGGTTCGAAGCGCTCCGAAGGAAGCTACCTGACCGGGATCAAGACGGGGACCTGGACGACCTGGCACGAAGCCGGCGGCGTCGACCGCGTGGTGGCGTTCAAGTCCGGCCTCGAACAGGGCGTCGAGAAGCTGTACGCGCCGAACGGGGCGCTGGTCTCGGAAGGGACGTTCGAGGCTGGAAAGAAGCAGGGTACGTTCACGCTGTCGTACGAGACGGGCGCCAAAAAGGCCGTGCAGGTGTGGGACGCCGACGCAAAACAGGGCCACTGGGAGGGCTGGTACGACGACGGCGCGCTGCGGTTCTCGGGCGATCTGCTCGACGGGAAGGAGAACGGCATCTGGTCGCAGGGCTGGCCGAACGGGCAGAAGAAGGGCGAGGGCCGCTTCATCGCGGGTGTCCCGGAAGGTGAGTGGACGTGGTGGAACGAAGACGGCAGCGTCGACCGCGTAGAACACTGGGTGGAAGGGGTCAAACAGCCCTAGGGTCCCCAGGAAGCGCCGAACCAAGGGCTGCCTCAGTCGGCGCAACGATCGGAGGCGCACGAAGGAGGGCCTGCGATGGGCCCACCCGGGGCTCGGTCTTGGACCGCGGGATAGGATGTCGACCTGGTGTGGATTGATTCGATCCCACCACCGCGAGGTCGCCATGGAAGTGCGTTTGCACGGTCGGGGTGGGCAGGGCGGGGTAACGTGCGCGAAGATCCTCGCAGCGACGTGGGCGCGCCTCGGGATGAGCGTCCAGGCCTTCGGGGACTACGCGGGGGAGCGCTCCGGCGCTCCGGTCCGTGCGTACCTGCGCGTGGACTCGCAGCCCGTCACGAACCGGAACAAGGTCTACGCGCCGGACCACGTCCTCGTGCTCGATCACGCCCTGCTCGACGCGGCCGCGGTGGCGGGCCTGCGCGCGGGCGGCACGCTGGTGGTCAACACGCCCGAGGCGCCCGAAGCCGTCGCGCGGCGGTTCCCCGGCTTCCACATCGCGACGGTTGACGCCACCGCGATCGCGCGGGCCCGCGGCATCGGCGGCCGCTCGGTCGTGATCGTGAACACGACGATCGCCGGCGCGTTCGCCCGGGCGCTCGACCTGCCGTTCGCCGCGCTCGAGGCGGCGCTGATCGACCTTCACCTCGCCGCCGACGTCGCGGCCGCGCGCGACGCCTGGGAGGCCGTACGGATGTGCGCCGCCGCCGGGCAACCGCACGCGGCGGCTCCACCTGTTGGTGGGGCCGCGGTGCTCGATCTCGTCGCCCACGTCGAAGGAGCGACCCCGGCCGTCCGCACCGGCAGCTGGCGCTCGTCCACGCCACGCTACGTGACGCGCCCCGCGCCGTGCTCCGTCGCCTGCCCAGCGGGCAATGACGTCGTCGGGTTCGTTCAGGCGCTGTCGACCGACGGCGTCGAGGCCGCCGCCCAGGTGCTCGCGCGCACCACGCCGTTCGCGGCGGTGTGTGGCCGCGTGTGCCCCGGGTACTGCAACTTCGCGTGCAACCGCGCTACGCTCGACGACACCGTCGACACGCGCGGGCTCGAGCGGTGGATCGGTGATCACGCCACCGTCGCCCGCGGCGACGCCGCCTCGAACGGGCGCCGCGCCGCGGTGGTCGGCGGTGGTCCGGCGGGGATCTCCGCGGCGTACCAGTTCGCGCGCGCGGGCTGGCACGTCGATCTGTTCGACGCCGCGGACCGGCCCGGCGGCCTCCTGCGCTCCGGCATCCCGCCGTGGCGGTTGCCGCGCGCGCTGCTCGACCGCGAGGTGGACGCCGTCCTCGACCTCGGCGTGACGTGGCACGGCGGGGAGCGCGTCGGACCGGACGTCGTCGCGGCCTTGTCCCGCGAGATGGACGCGGTCGTGCTCGCCACCGGTCAAACCCGCGCCGTCGACCTCGAGCTGTCGAACACCGCGCTCAACGGCATCGAGCAGGGGCTCGACTACCTGCGCGGCGCGAACGCCGGCCTCGCGAGCCAGGAGCGGGGCCACGTCGTCGTGATCGGCGGCGGAAACACCGCGATCGACTGCGCCCGCAGCGCGCTCCGGCGCGGCGCCGCGAAGGTCACCGTCGTGTATCGCCGCACGCGGGACGCGATGCCCGCCATCGTCGAGGAGATCGAAGAGGCCCACGAGGAGGGCGTGCAGTTCCGATTCCTCCGCGGGCCCATCGCGGCGTTCGGCGACGACCACATCGGCGGCCTCGAGCTCGCGGTGATGGAGGCCGGTGAGCGCGGAGGCAGGCCCGTCGCCACCGACAAACGCGACTTCATCGAGTGCGACGCGGTGCTGCTCGCGTTGGGCCAGACCGCCGAGCCGTCGGCGATCCTCCCCGAGGGCTGGGTGGTGCGCGACGGTCAGGTGCATGTCGACGGTCAGGCGCTCCCCGTGTTCGCGGCGGGCGACTTCTCGACGGGCGAAGGCACCGTCACCCACGCGATCGGCGACGGCATGAAGGCCGCTGTGCGGGCCCGCTCGTGGTTCGGCGAGGTGCAGCCCGAGCCGCAACTTCAGCCGCAGGTGGTCGGCCCCAAGGACCTCCGGTTCGACCACTTCGATCGGCGCCACAAAGCCGCGGTGCGGAAGGTCGAGCCCGAGCGCCGCGTAAAGACGGGCGAAGAGGTCGCGCTGGGGCCGGTCGACGCGAGCGACGCCAAGGCGTGCCTGAGCTGCGGGCACTGCAACCACTGCGACACCTGCCTCGTCGTGTGCCCCGAGGGGGTGATTCACCGCGCAGGTGGCGCCTACATGATCGACCCCTCGCAGTGCAAGGGCTGCGGCCTGTGTGTCCGCGAGTGCCCGCGCGCGGGCATGGAGATGAGCTCATGAGCGCCCAGCTGCTCACGGCAAACCACGCCGCGGCCTACGCCGCCACCTCAGCGGGGCGCGCCAACCGCGTCGCGCGCGGCTTTGGCAGCGGGATCTACCCGATCACCCCGCAGACGGAGTGCATCGAGCTGCTCGCCGCGCAGACGTTCGACAAAGGCAGCGTCGTGCTCGTCGAGAGCGAGCACTCGGCGATGGCCGTTTGCATCGGCTTCGCGATGGGCGGCGCGCGCACCTTCACCGCGTCGTCGAGCAACGGCCTCGCCTACATGGCCGAGAACGTGTTCGCAGCGGCGTTCTACCGCCTGCCCGTCGTGATGATGGCGGTCAACCGCACGCTCGGCCCGCCGTGGAACATCTGGGTGGATCACGGCGACACGTTGATGTTGCGGGACGCAGGGTGGATTCAGATCTACTGCGAAGACAACCAGGAGGTGCACGACCTCGTGCTTGCAGCGTACCGCCTCGCCGAAGATCGGCGCGTGCTGCTGCCGGTCATGGTGTGCCAGGACGCCTTCGTGTTGTCCCACACCCTGATGACGACGGACATCGCGGAGCAGGCCGACGTCGACGCCTTCCTGCCCCCGCTCGACCTCGCGCATCGGCTGTCGACGAAGCCGCGCACCGTTGGCGGGCTCGACTTTCCCCGCGAGACCGAGGTGCACCGCCGGCAGGCCGCGGCCGCCATGGCGCGGGTGCCCGAGACCTGGCGCGACGTGCAGTCCGAGTTCACCGCCACCTTCGGGCGCAAGCTCCCCGACGCGGTCTCGGGGTACCGCCTGGAGGACGCCGAGGTCGCCGTCGTGTCGATCGGGACGACGGCCACTACCGCCCGGGTCGCCGTCGATAAGCTTCGCAGCGAGGGCGTTCGCGCGGGGTCGTTGCGCGTCGCGATGATGCGCCCGTTTCCCGGTGAAGACGTCCAGCGTTTGCTCGCGCACGTGCCGCGCGTCGCGGTGCTCGACCGCGACATCTCGCCCGGTCTCGGGGGGATCTTGTGGGCGGAGCTGAAGGCGGCGACGAGCCTCCCGCTCGTCCAGGGCTACATGATCGGCCTCGGCGGGGGCGACGTTCGGCCCGCCCACATCGAGCGCATCCTCTCCGGGATGTGCACGCGCGACGTCGCAGGCCCGCCCGAATTCGTGGAGGTGTCGTGATGGAAGAGCCCGTCCTCGGCGGTATGGCCCAGACCGCGACGGACCGCGCCGAGCCCATGCTCCGCGCGGGCAACACGAACTGCGGCGGCTGCGGCATGAGCATCGTGCTGCAGATGCTCGGGCGCGCGGCGGCCCAGCGCCCGATTCAGCTCGTGATCCCCGCCTGCTGCGGCATCGTCACCGCCGGCGCGTTCCCGTGCTCCGCCTACGGCGCCCCTACGCTCGCGTCTACGTTCGCGTCCGCCGCCGCGATGGCCACGGGCCTCGCCTACGCCGCGTCGATGAACGGCGAGGAGACGCGCGTGTGCTGCCTCGCGGGAGACGGCGGCACGTTCGACATCGGCATGGCCACGCTTTCAGCGGCCGCCGAGCGCAACGAGGACATCCTCTACATCTGCTACGACAACGAGATCTACGGCAACACCGGCGGGCAGCGCTCGTCCGCGACACCCCTCGGCGCCTCCACGACCACGACCCCGAAGGGCAAGACCGTCCGAAAGAAGGACGTGCTCGGCATCATCGCGGCCCACGGCGTGCCGTACCTTGCGACGGTGTCGCTCGCGCACCCCGAGGACGCGCTCCGCAAGCTGCGCGCCGCCTTCGAGACGCGCGGCTTCCGGTTCATCCACGCGCTGTCGCCGTGCCCCACCGGCTGGAAGTCCGAGCCCGCCGACGGCCTCGAGCTCGTGCGGCTCGCGGTGCGCTCCGGCCTGTACCCGGTGTACGAGGTGTTCGACGGCGAGCGGGTCGTCGTGAACATCCAGCCCGAGCACGACGTGGCGGCGCTCGCTCGCTACTTCGCGCTCCAAGGGCGGTTTCGCAAGGCCACGATCGATCTCGAAGCCGTGAAGGCCGACATCGCTCGCATGTGGCGCAAGCTCAGCTGAGCTCGACCTTTACGACGTCCCAGGACTTCGCGTCTTTGACCCGCAGCGCGTCCGCGATCTCGGCGATCGCGGTCTTTTCGGTGCCGGCCACCTTGTTCCCGAAGCCGAGGAACCCGCCGGCGGCCTGGGCGACGCCCTCGCACCACGCGACCACCTCCGCCGGTGAGGCGCCCTCCAGGTTCGGGAGCTCTTCCTTCTTTCGCGCCACGAGGCCAGCGATGATCTTGCGCCCGGTGACGTGGACGAACCGCGAGGGCTCGCTCGTGAGCCACTTCTCGAGCACGGGGGCGCCGCTCTCTGTGACGAGTCCCCGCTTCTTCGCGATGTCGAGGATGAGCGTGCGCTCCTCGGCCTGAACCGCGCCGTCGGCCCACGCCACCTGCACGAGCGGCAGCAGCGCCACCATCCGCGCGTTGTCGGCGGAAAGGCCGATCGATTCGAGCTGCTTCGTCAAGTCTGGATCGAGCATGAGAACCTCGGCGGCAGCCTACCGCACCTTCAGCGAAACTCGCGCAGCTCCACGCCGTACATCAGCATCACCTCGACGGCAGGCACCTGGTTGTTCGTGGGCCCGAGGGCGAGCACGCGGCCCTCAAAGCCCCGCAGGGTGCGGCCGTCGCCGCCGAACGGCATCCACAACGCGCGCGCGCCGGCCCCGAGCAGCACCGTGCCCACCGTCCCGATCGGACCGATCCGGAACCGATCGCCGCCGTAAAGGAAGCCGCCTGACACGCCGAACACGTGGCTGCCCGTGATGTCGTTGTCGACGGCATACCGGAACGTGATCGCCGAGTCGAGGCCTCCGAACAGCTTCAGCGGGCCGGCGAGCTCACATGCGACCGCGAGCGCCGGCGAGATCGAGGGCTCGAACGGCGAGTCGCCGACCGTCTCCCAGCTGCTCGCATACGTCCCGCCGAACGCGACCCCGGCCATCGCGGTGCACGCGTCGAACCGGAACCGCCGCGGCATTCGCGGGGCGGCGAGCGAGGGGGCGGGCGGTGCGCAGGTCCCGCCGGAGACCGAGACGCCCGTATCGGTCCCGACGACGAGCTCGCTGCAGCCGTCGCCGTCGACGTCGCCGGCGGCGAGGGCCGCGATCGGACCGGGGACGGGGTAGATGCGCTCGACGCCGTGAGCGAACACGCCGACGCGGTCGGCACCGTGGGCGACGATCCACGCCGCGGTCGCTTCCCTGTCGAGGGTAGCGACGGTCGAAAGGCCTGGCAGGGGCGCCAACGCCGACTCCTGACCGGTCGCGTCGGTCAGGACGGCGCGGTCGGGCAGCACCCAGGTGAAGTGTCCGTCCCAGACGTGGAGATCCGCGATGGCCCCGGACGTCGCGAACGACGACGTGCCCCGCGACGACAGCTCGGTCACGACGGTCGAGCCGCGCTCCGCGAGCGCGACGCGGTCATCGAGCAGCGCCAGCAGAGGGGCGTTCGGCGACGTGTTCGACACGACGGTTCCCTCGCCCGTCGCGCCCCCCGCGAGGGCTATCCGTTCGACGCCCTCCGCCCCGACCCACGCGACGTACGCGTCCGTGGCTGCGACCGCGAGGCACGCCCCGGTGCGGATCGGGACTTCTGCCCCGGGGACCGCGACGTTCATCCACGCGAGCCCGGAGGGGCCACAGACGAACACGTCGGGGTGGCCGTCGCGATCGACGTCCGCTGTCGCTAGCGCGAGCCCCGCGTCCCCGAGGTGGGTCGCCGCGCCCTCGCGGACGAGGAAGGTCCCAGCGGGCCCGGTGGCGATGACCCCGTCGGGCAACGCGACCACATCGGCGACCGCGCCGATCGGTGTGAACACCGGTTGTGCGGGTTCCCACGCCCACGCCGCGCTCGCGAACGACAACCACATCGCCTCCGGGTGTAGCGCGCGATACAGCTTGCGGCCGCCGAGGTGTGCATGTCCGAGATGTGGGCGCTCACGTTCGATAAGGCGCGCGAGCCTTGGGAAACCAGCAAGGGGCTCGTCAAAGAGCGCGTCCCCGTGCCGGTGCTCGATGAGCGCGTGGACTCGTCCGACGGCTCGCGCGTGATCGTGAAAGTGAAATTCGCCGGGTTCTGCGGGTCGGATCGCGGAATTTGGACGCGAAAGGCGTTCGGCGACATGATCCTCGGTTCGCTCGCGGACGAAGGCCGCACCAAGCGCGTGGTCGGGCACGAGATGCTCGGCGAGATCGTGCAGGTCGGCTCCCGCGTCACCGAGAAGTACGGCTACCGCCAAGGCGACATCGTCAGCACCGAGAGCCACATCGTTTGCGGCACCTGTGTGCAGTGTCGCCGCGGTGAATTCCACGTGTGCGCGAAGGACAAGATCATCGGGATCAGCCAGGACGGCTGCTTCGCCGAGTTCATCAAGCTGCCTGCGAAGGCGCTTTGGCCCACGGACACCACGAAGATCCGTCCCGAGGTCGCGGCCGTTCAGGAGCCGTTCGGCAACGCCGTACACGCGTGCCAGGTCGCCGATCTGCGCGGGCGGAACGTGGCGATCCTCGGCACCGGCACGATCGGCCTGTTCGCGGTGCTCGTGGCGCGCGGCATGGGGGCCGCCAAGGTGATCGGAATCGAGCCCGACCCGCACAACGCGGCGCTCGCGAAGCGCCTCGGCTGCGACGTGGTGCTCACGCCGGGCCGCCCGCCCGCAGAATCGCCGTGGAAGTCCGACAAGGACCTCGTCGCCCAGGTCCACGACCTCACCGACGGCGTCGGCGTGGATGTCGCGCTCGAGATGGCGGGGCACCCCTCGTCCGTGAACAACGCGATCAAGCTCGTCCGACGCGGCGGTCACGTCGTGTTGTTCGGCCTCCGCAACGGGGACGCGGTCTACGAAGACGCTCACCGAATCGTGATGAACGGCCTCACGCTGCACGGCGTGGTCGGTCGGCGCCTGTTCGAGACGTGGACCACCACGCGCGGCCTGCTCGAGAACACCGAGAACGGAATCCAGAAGGCGGTTTGGGAGGTGATCCTGAACGGGGGCGACGGCACGCTCGTGCCGATCGAAGACTGGACGACGGAGGGCTTCGAGACGGTGCTGCACAAGTTTACCAAGCCGGTCATCCGGTTCGCGGGCTGATCGTGGAGCCGCAGCAGGTCCTCGCCGCGTGGGGGCTCGAACCCGCGGTCGCACGCCGCGCCGACAGCGGGCTGATCAATGCCTCGTACCTCGTGCGCGATGCGGGACACCTCGTCGGCGTCCTGCAGCGCCTGAACACGGGCATCTTCAAGGCTCACGTCCACGAGGACATCGAGGCCGTCACGGCGCACCTCGCGGCGAAGGGCCTCACGACGCCTCGCCTCGTGCGCACGCTGGAGGGTGGCCTGTGGCACGAGACCGCCGACGGTGAGGTGTGGCGCATGTTGACGCCCGTCGGGGACCGCACCGTCGAGAAGCTCACGGACCCCGCCGACGCGCACTCGGCGGGCGCGTTGGTGGCCGCGTTCCACCGAGCAACGGCCGACCTCGGATGGGAGTTCGTCCACGTTCGCGGCGGGTTTCACGACACCGGCCTGCGCCTGAACCAGCTCGCGGACGCCCTCGCGCTGCACCCGAACCACCGGCTGTTCGGCGAGGTGAAGTCGCTCGCCGACGGTCTGTTCGCCGCGTGGGAGGGGTGGGACGGCCCCACCGTGTTGCCCGAGCGCGTGGTGCACGGCGACCTGAAGATCAGCAACCTTCGGTTCGAGGGCCCGCGCGCTGTCGCGCTGATCGACCTGGACACGCTCGGCCGCGGCACGCTCGACGCGGAGCTCGGCGACGCGTTCCGCAGCTGGTGCAACCCGGCATCGGAGGACACGACGGAGGCCGTGTTCGACCTCGCGCTGTTCGAGGCGGCCGTGCGCGGCTACGCCGAAGGTTCCCAGGGCAGCGTCACTCCGGACGAGGTGCGCTCCATCGCTCCCGGCGTCGAGCGCATCTGTGTGGAGCTCGCGGCCCGGTTCGCGACCGACGCGCTGATGGAGGGCTACTTCGGGTGGGATCCCACGCGGTTTGCGACGCGTGGGGAGCACAACCTGCTGCGGGCGCGCGGGCAGGCCTCGTTGGCCCGCGCCGTGCGCGAACAGCGGCCACGCGCCGACGCGATCGTGGCCTCGGCGTTCCGGTAGCACGCATCGCCGTCTGCGAAGTCGCGAGTATGCCACCCAAAGGTGCGCTTCGGCGCGTGGAAGAACTTGGAGGCCTCGAGGGTTTGCGTCGGGCTACCCGCGCTGCTAGCGTGCGGTCTCTGGAGGTTTGCATGAAACGCTGGATTTCTGTCGCTGTTGCCGCCCTGGTCGTCGCCCTCGCGCTGCCCGCCCTCGCGGCGCCGCCCGCCGCCGGCACCCCCGAAGACACGATCGTGCAGACGCTCAAGCTGTTGAAGGACGGCAAGCTGGACGACTTCGTCGCGAAGTATTGCGACCCCGGCTACTGCAACACCGGCAACCTCGAGTCGCTCAAGGCGTACGCGCTCAAGCACGCCGCCGAGCACGCGAAGGATTGCCTGCACGAAGGCGACACGCTCGAGGTCACCCGCGTGAAGGGAAACTTCGCCACGGACTCGCGCGCCACCATCTACGTCCGTTGCGAAGCGGATCGTATGCCGGTGCCGACGAACTTCGTGAAGCAGGCCGACGGCACCTGGAAGATCAGCGGCCTCAGCTTCTAAGTCGTCAAGGGTGCCCTGATGGCCGGTCCGATCGACGTGTTCGGGCAGTGGCTGGATCGGCTCGTGTTGCGCGGGCAGACCCGTAGCACGGGCCGCAGCGCCGAGGTCGACGCGCTGAGCCACGCCGAGCGGCTGGAGCGGCTTCACCTTTTTCGCCAGACCTACGACGACCCCGCGCTGCTCGCGTACCCTGGCGGTCTGCTGGTTCGGGGCGCGCCGATCTCGCCGAGCGTCGTTCGGGTGGGAGCCGGCGTTCAGGACCTTGCATGGCCGAGCCCTTATGAGCCGTGGAACCCCGAGGTTCGCGGAATCTACCTTTCGGGAGCGGCGAACCTGCAGGGCCACGCGCGGGTGTTCGATGGGGGGCCTCGCACCGTCGTCGTCGTGCACGGGTACGGAACGGGCGCCTTCGACTTCGAGCAGCGGCTGTGGCCGATCCGGTCGTGGCGTCGGCGCGGGCTGAAGGTGGTGCTCGTCACCTTGCCGTTCCACGGTCGCCGCGCGCTGCCGGGTCGCGCGTACGCGCCGCCGTTCCCGGGGGCCGACCCGCGGCTCAACGTGGAGGGGTTCCGGCACGCGGTGGCGGACATTACGAGCCTGCTGTCGTGGCTGCGCGCCGAAGGGTCCGGGCCGATCGGCATGGTGGGCATGTCGCTCGGCGGGTACACGACCGCGTTGCTCGCGACGCTGGAGGCCGATCTCGCGTTCGCGGGGATGCTGATCCCGCTCGCGTCGATCGCTGACTACGCGCTGATTCACGGCCGGCTCGGCAGCGGCCCGACGTCGGCAGCGCTGCACGAGGCGCTCGAGGGAGCGCTGCGACCGGTGTCGCCGATGGCGCGCCCGTCGCTGGTGGCGCCCGAGCGAGTCCACATCCTCGCCGCGCGCGGGGACGCGATCACGGGGCTGGCCCAAGCGAAGCGGCTCGCGGCCCACTTCGGCACCGACGTCGACGTGCGCTCGGGCAGCCACATCCTGCAGCTCGGCCTGCGCCGCGCGTTGGACCGGTGGATGAACGGGATCGGGTCCTGACGACGGTGGTCACGCGGCGGCAGGTTCGCTACTGCCACAGCACGGGCACGCCGTAGGGTGCGAGGCGACCATCGGAGGACACCAGCGTGACCCCGAGGTCGATCGCCTGCGCGACCAACAAGCGGTCGAACGGATCGCGATGCACCAGCGCGAGCCGGCCGACGATCAGGGCCTGACGGGGCGTGATCGGAACCCAGGTCGCCCCGAGCCCGTCCACAGCGGCGGGCAGCCACTCCTCGGCGAGTCCCGGAAGGCGCAGCTTGCCGATCGACTGTTTGACGGCCATCTCCCACGCGGTAACGGCGCTGACGAGCAGCGTGACGCCGGGGCCGCAGAGCGTGGCCATCACCGGCGCGGGGATCCGCTCCGGCTCGGTGAGCGCCCAGATCACCACGCAGGTGTCGGCGAGCAGCTTCACGTCGCGTCAAACGCCTCGGCGAGGTCCGCCGGAATGTCGCGAAAGTCCTCTGCCATCTCGATCTGCCCGCGAAACAGGCCGAACCGGAGGCCGCGGGTCTGCGGCGCGTTGTAGGCGACGAGCCGCGCGACGGGCCGACCAGCGCGGGCGATCACGACCTCCTCGCCAGCAGCGGCCTGCTCGACGAGCTGGGACAGGTGGGTCTTGGCCTGGTGGATGTTGACCATGACCAAGCTTAGTCCGGTCCCACCCGAGGGTCAAGCGCGACCGGGTGCTTCCTCCAGCGCGGCGAGTTGAACGATACTAGCGGCCCTTGCGGGGCCGTTTGGTCGCGGTGGCCACGCCGCCCAGCCAGACGCCTACGATCGTCGGGACGGCGTCGAACCGCTTCGGCAGGGCGTCGAACGTGCGCCACTTCGCGAACCCGGCCACGAGCCCCATCAGGGCGACCACCTTGGCGGCGCGCGCACCTTTGGGGATCACCCCCTCGCGCTGCCCATTCTTGACGATCGCGTCGAAAGCTTCGAAGTAGCGCGCGCGGATCGGCGCCAGGCGCTCGCTGCCCGAGCCGGCTCCGAACGCGCGGATCAGGGGAAGGTCGTCCGCGAGGGTGGCGAGCGTGGCGCGGACGAGCCGCTCCAGCTGCTGCTCGAACGGCAGGTCGCTGGCGGCGAGCGCCTCGGCCTCGGCGAACAGGGGCTCCGAAAGGTCGGCCGCGATCATGTCGATCAGCTCTTCTTTCGACGCGAAGTGCCGGTAGATGGAACCGATGGCGAACTCGGCCTCTTTTGCGACGTGCTCGATCGTGAACGCTTCGACCCCGCGCGCGCTCAGCACCCGCCGCGCAGCGTCGAGGATCTCCCGGCGATGACGCAGGCGTTCACGCTCCCGTCGCGGCGTCTGAGGTTCACTCACCATGCGAGGCCGACTCCTTGACGTGAATATCATTCGGTTTTAGCAATGACCATACGTCGCGCAGCTTTCCCTGCTCGCGGAGCGTCCGTGATCGCCCTCGTCGCGTTGTCCATCGCGGTCGCCGCGGAGCCCCCCGCGAGCCCCGGCTCCGTCTCACTCGCCGAAGCGCTCGCACTCGCCGACGGGAGCTCGTCGGGTGTCGAGCTCGCGGGACTGGGGCAGGACATGGCCGCGCTGCGCCTTGATCAGGTGCGCAAGAGCCGCCTGCCGACGGCGTCGCTGCAGGCCACCGTGAGCCTGTGGAACGACTCGCAGAAGATCTCGTTCCTGCCGCCCGGCACGATGGACTGCGGCGCGCTCGCGGACCCCGCGATGGTGCCGCTGTGTATGGGCCTGTCGAGCGAGATCACGGTGCGCGCGTTCGTGACGGGCACTGCTACGGCTCGCGTCGTGGAGCCGCTCACCGGTCAGATCGCCATCGGGCACATGATCGACGCGGCGGACGCGGGTGTTCACGCCGCCGATTCGTCCGCGGAGCAGGCGCGTCGCGAGGCGCGTTACCAGGCGGCGGACGCGTGGTACCTCGCCGTCGCTACGGACCGGCAGCTCGAGATCGCGGACGCGCAGGTAAAGAGCCTCGAAGCGCGGGTCGCGGTGGCGCAGGCCGCGTACGCCGCGAAGGGCGGGACGAAGAACGACGTGCTGCTCGGCCAGCTGGCGCTCGCGCAGGCGAAGCAGGCGGTGCTGCAGGGTGGTGCGCTGCGCGACGCGGCCCAGGCGCGCCTCGGGCTCGCGATCGGAAACGGGGGCTTTCCCGTCGTGCCTGAGGGGAGTTCGGACGAAGCGCCGCGTGCGGCGTCGGAAGTGGACGGGCTCATCAAGCGGGCGCTCGACGACCGCGCCGACCTCGCGGCACTTCGGTCGCAGATCGAAGCGTCGGACGCGAACGCGTTGGTGACGGCGTCCACGCGGCTGCCTTCGGTGAACGCGGTGGGCGTGTACACGCACTCAGAAGGCACGGGGCTGTTCGCCGAGCGCGACGCGGGCTTCGTGGGCGTGACGGCGGACTGGCCGGTGTGGTCGTGGGGCCAGAAGACGGACGCGCTCGACCTCGCGCGCACGCTGGCGCAGGTGCAGCGCATGCAGCTCGAGGCAGCGGAAGCGGGGGTCCGCGTGGACGTGCGCAGCCGGGCGGACGCATTGAACGCCTCGGCGGGCGCGTACGACGTGGCCACCGCGAGCATCGCCGTGGCCGAGGAGAGCCTGCGCATCGTCGAGGTCCGGCTGCAGGCCGGTGGCGGCGCGATGACGGAAGTTCTGGACGCGGAGGCCGCGCTCGTGCGGGCCCGCTCGAATCAAGCGACGGCATTGTACGACGCCCGGCGCGCCGAGGCGGCCCTCGAACGGGCCGTGGGCGCAGATCCGTGGGCGAAGTGAGGAACCATGGCTGACGACACCGCTCCCATCCCCCAGGCGCCGGTCACGCCGGTCACGCAAGCCCCGGCGACGGTGGTTTCGGCGACGGTGGTACCGGCGAGCGGCCTCGGCCGCGTCGTCCGCCTGGTGCTGTTCCTCGTGGCGGCGGTCGTGATCGTGGCGTGTGTCGGTGGCTACCTCGTGTGGCGCAACAGCCTCGGGGTGTCGACGGACGACGCGTTCCTGCGCGCGGACGTGGTTCAGGTGCCGGCGGAGGCTGGTGGTCGCATCGTCGAGGTACACGTCGCCGAGAACCAGCACGTGAAGAAGGGCGACCTGCTGCTGAAGGTCGACAACACCGATTACGTGCTCAAGGTGGCCCAGGCGGACGCGAACCTGAAGGCGGCCAAAGAAGACGTTGAACGAGCGCGAAGCGCCGTGGTTGTCTCGCGGTCCGACGCGAAGAAGGGAACGGTGAGGGTCGCGGACGCGAAGCGCGAAGCGGACCTCCAGCGCCGGCTCGCTGAAGGGGGCGCCTCGGTCGAGGCCGCGGTGGACCGGGCGTCGGCGGTGGCCGCGCTGGCTGCGCAGGACGAGGTCACGGTGCGCGCCGGGATCGACGTCGCGGAGAAGGCGATCGACGCGGCCCTTGCTCGCGTGGAGGTGTCGAGCATCGCGCTTCAGCTCGCGCAGCGCGACCTCGATCTGACCGAGGTCCACGCGCCCTGTGACGGCGTCGCGCAGAAGGTGGACCTGCAGGTCGGCGAGATGGTGCAGCGCGGCCAGCCCACGCTCGCGATCGTGCCCGACGCCCGGTTTGTCGTCGCGAACTTCAAGGAGACGGACCTCTCGCGCATCGCGGTGGGTGCGGCCGTCGACGTCGAGCTCGACGCGTACCCCGACGCGGACCTCGTCGGCCGGGTCGAGAGCCTCGGCGCGGGCACCGGGGCGATCTTCGCGCTCATCCCGGCGGACAACGCGTCGGGCAATTTCATCAAGGTCGTGCAGCGGGTGCCCGTGCGCATCTCCGTCACGGACCCGAAGGCCTCGACCTACCCGGCGGGCATTTCGGCGACGGTGCTCGTGAAGAGTGCCAAGTGAGCGTCGCCGCGGACGTGGCTCTCCCCGAGGTGGAGGCCGCTCCCAACCCGTGGCTCGTCACGTTCGTCGTCATGCTCGGCATGATGATGAGCATCATCGACTCGTCGATCGTGAACGTCGCGATCCCTCACATGATGGGCACCCTCGGCGTCGGCGTCACCGAGGTCGCGTGGGTGGCGTCGGGGTACGCGATCGCGAACGTGGTGATGATCCCGCTGTCGGCCTGGCTTGGCTCGGTGATCGGTCGCGCGCGCATGTACGGCATCGCGATCGTCGTGTTCACGATCGCGTCGGCGCTTTGCGGCGTGGCGGGCACGCTCGGCCTGCTGATCGCCGCGCGCGTACTCCAGGGCTTCGCGGCCGGCGTGATGATGCCGACCGCCCAGTCCATCCTGTACGAGACCTTTCCCCCCGAGAAGCGCGGCGCCTCGATGGCCGTGTTCGGCCTCGGCATCATGGTGGGTCCTGCGATCGGGCCGACGCTCGGCGGCTACATCACGGACAACTACGGCTGGCCGTGGATCTTCTACATCAACATCCCGATCGGCATCCTCGGCGCGTTCCTCGTCCCCGCCGTGCTCCGCGACCCGCCGTACCTCCGGCGCCGCGCGAAGGCGGGCGGCGATCTGATGGGCATCCTGCTGCTCGCGACCGGCACCGTGACGCTGCAGTACGTGCTCGAGAAGGGCGAAGACGCGGGCTGGCTTTCCGCCGACTGGGTCGTGCTCGCGCTGACGGGGGCGGTGCTCGCGCTGGCCGGCTTCGTCGTGTGGGAGTGGTCACACCCCGATCCCGCGGTGGATCTGCGGGTGTTCGAGGATCCGAGCTTCCGCGCGGCGGCGCTGGTGAACGTGGCCGTCGGGGTGGGGCTGATGGGCGGCATGTTCATGCTTCCGCTGTTTCTTCAGCAGATGCTCGGCTTCAACGCGACGCAGTCCGGCCTCGCGCTGGTTCCCGGCGCGCTCGCCACCGCGGTCTCGATGCCGATCTGCGGGCGACTCACCGACCGCACCGATCCGCGCGTGTTGTCCGCGTTTGGCCTCGTCGTGTTCGCGGTGAGCATGTTCCTGATGAGCCGGCTCGACAGCCGCGCCGCGTTCTCGGACCTGCTCATCCCGCAGATCCTGCGCGGCATCGGCATGGGCTTCTGCTTCGTGCCGCTGTCGGTCGCGGCGATGTCGCGCATCCCGAAGGAGCGCATGGGCCAGGCGACGGGGCTGTTCACGCTCACGCGCCAGATCGGCGGCAGCCTCGGCATCACCTGGCTCGCGTCGCTGCTCGGGCGCTACCGCGCGGTGCACCAGGCGGACCTCGTCGCGTACGTGAGCCCGTACTCGGACATCGTGCGGGCGCGGCTCGCGATGGCGGCGAATGGCGCGACGGCGATGGGCCTTACACCGGCGCAAGCGCAGGGGCTCGGCGTGGGCCGGCTGTACGGTCAGGTGATGCACGCGTCGGTGGAGCTCGCGTTTCGCGACATGTTCCTCACGCTGTTCGGGCTGTTCCTCGCGAGCCTGCCGCTGCTGCTGTTCCTCCAGAAGCGCGTGCAGGTGGACACGGTCATCGAGCCGGTCCAGCACGCGGAGTGAAGGGCGCGCCTATCGGGCGGGCAGCGGTTCGGTGATCATCCGCTCTGCCGCGGTCTCGTAGGGGACGAGCCGCGCGAGCGTCCGGAGGTCGTCGGCCTGCCCGGCCATGAAGTGCAGCGCGTACATGCGCTGGTAGACGAGCGCTGGGAGCACGACGAGCGTACCTACGTACGGCAGCATCGCGAACCCGCAGGTGAGCACGGTGCCGAGCACGGTGAACACGCCAACACCGATGCCCACGACCACCCTGAGCAGCAGGTACAGGAGGAAGCTGCCTGGATCGGTCGTCGCGAAGCCGACGACGTCCCGGAAGCCCTGCCGCACCGATCCGCGGCGCACATACATCACCGGCGCGACGAACTCGGTGGAGCAGGCGTCGAGGATTCCCACGACGAGCAGGATCCCCGCGGCGATCGCACCGGCCGCGACGGCCGCGGCGACGAGCGCGGGCGCGAAGGCTCCGGCCACGAGGCCGCCCCACACGGCCCACGCGATGACGCCGCCAGCGGCGAGCGCGACGAGTCCGCCGAGGGCGTTTACGACGAGGCGAAACCGGAACAGCGCGTTGGCCGGCTTTGCGTGGGCGTTCCAGGGTTCGACGACGGCGGACTCACCTTTGGCGAGGTTGTGGATCACCATGAAGGTGCCGCGGCTCTGCAGCCACAACAGCCCGGCGCCGACGACGAACCCGACCACGGCGGCGACGATCACGCCGGCGGCGATCACGGGCAACCACGGTGCGAGCGTCGTGGTCACCTCCTGGAGCTGGGCTGAGTCGGGGGCCTCGATCGGACCTGACGGACGTGCCCCTCCTCCCGGAACCGGGTTGCCGCCGACGCCGGGCGACATTCCTCCGGCGCCGCCGAGCTGGGCGAGCCACACGCAGAAGGCCAGCGCGGCGTACCGTGCGGCGTCGAACGGTTCAAACAGCTGCCGGCGCGTGCTGGCCAGCGCGGTTGACAGCGCAGCAACAGGGCTGGACGACATGGGGACCTCCCACTGGCTGCTGGTGCAAAGCTCAGGCCAGCTGTAGGGGCGTCCGACCCGTCGGATCGCGTGCGGAAATGCACGGTCGGACGTCCACCTCTCCCGGAGATTGAAGTCGCGATACACTGGTGCAGAGGCGTCGATGGGCTTGGTTCGTTCTACGCTGACACTCTCCAACCCCGTGGACCCCGCCCGCGCGCCTCTCGTCGTGCAGGCACTCGCGGACACGGGCGCCGTTCATTTGTGCTTGCCGCCACACGTGGTGCTTCAGCTCGGCCTCGTCGAGCACGAGAAACGTGAGGTGACGCTGGCCGACGGCTCGCGTCAGCTCGTGTCGTACGTGGGGCCCGTGCAGGTGCAGTTCGGCAATCGACGCTGCTTCGTTGGCGCCATGGTGCTTGGCGACGAGGTGCTGCTCGGAGCCATCCCGATGGAAGACATGGACCTCATCGTGCGTCCCCTGTCGCGCGAAGTGCTCGTCAACCCCGAGAGCCCCAACATTCCCATGTCCACCGCGAAGGGCGCCCGATAGTCGTTTACGGAGCAGTGGCCCTTTTCAACGCCCGCAGCGCTCCCCCGGGAAGGCTCGCGCGGAGCACCATCGTCCTCGGCGCACACGCGCCTTCGAGCCACACGACGCCTCCCTTGTCGAGCGGGAACTGCGTTCCGAGCGCGCGATCGCCGGTGACGAGCCACGCCACGGTCGCGCTGAGCCACGGCTCGTGCCCGACCAACGCCACGCGCGCGCCCTGCACCTTGGCGAGCAATGCCGCAGAGGGCTCGGTGGCGAGCAGCGCGGTCACCTCGGTCTCGCCGTCGATCAGGGGTCCGAGCAGGTCGGCGGTCTGCACCGCGCGCAGCCATGGGCTGTGGAGCACGCGATCGAACCGCACGTCCAGCGCTTCAAGGGCCTTTACGACGGCTGCAAAGCGCTTGTGACCCCGCTGCGTGAGGGGGCGTTCGGCGTCGGTCGGGTGCGCTTCGCGGGGGTCGGCCTCCGCGTGACGGATCACGAACAGTTCCATCTCTCCGCCAGCTCCATCAGGTTGGGTTGAGCCTTCGTCCACGCGCGCACGACGGCCGCTCGCGCCGCGTCCAGGTCACGGCCTGTCGCGCGGACGAACGCGGGGTCGGCGTCGAGGAACTCGTCGAGCAGGCGCTTCCGGAGGACCGTGTCGTTCAGCACACCGAAAGCGTCCTGCAGGTCGACGAGGAACGGCTGCCCGGCGCCGACCCATTCGAGCGCGAACCGCAGCCTGCGCAGGGTGCGCCGCAGCGCGTGGAGCGCTTCGACGTCGTCGTGCTTCGCGTCAACCGCCCGTCCTCGCCGGACCACGCTGGCGAGGACGCGCACGAGGTTGCGGTGCGCGACGTCCTCGGGAATGGCCGGCAACCGGGAAAGCGCCTCGACGGTGGTGTCGCACCGCGGGTCGTGGAGCACGTCGCGCAGCCCCGGGCGCAGCGCGGCGCGACGCTCCTCGAGCCAGCTCCGGAACGACGTCGGCAGGTCGTCGGCCGCGAGCAGCACGTCGAGGTCCCGCACCGCGCCGCAAGCGGCTCGCAGCCACGCGAGATCGTCCCGGAGCACGGTGTAGCCGCCGAGGCGGAGCCACGCGGCCAGCCGGCGGGACGCGACCCGCAGCTTGTGGACGGCCTCCGTGTCGTCTCCCACACGCGCGGCGGCCAGCGCGTGCGCGAGCTGTCCGACGCGTCGGTCGGGTGCGATCACGCGAGCCGTTCGACCAAGGCGCTCGTGAATCGCTCGCACCCGGCGTCGCCGCCGATCGCGATCGGCCGCACGCCGCTCGTGAGCGCGCCCTCGACGGCGGACCGCAGGGCGTCTGCGGCGGCGCCATGACCGAGGTGGCGCGCGAGCTCGATCGCGGGCATCACCAATTCGAGCGGGTTCCCCGCGTCCGCCGGCCCGGCGACCCCGTGCGGCGTTGCGAACACGCGCGCGTCGGGCCCGATGTTGATCGACGGGCAGTTGGTGGCGCCGCCGACGAGCCCGGCGCACAGGTCGGCGACGATGTCGCCGTACAGGTTGCCGGCGACGAGCACGTCAAACCGCTCGGGCGTGAGGACGAGCTTCATGCACAACGCGTCGACGATCACGTCTTCGACGGTGAGTTCGGGGTAGGCCTCGGCGACCTTCCGCGCGGTGGCCAGGAACATGCCGTCGGACTTCTTCATAATGTTCGCTTTGTGCACGATCGTGACCTTCTTTCGGCCCGACGCCCGCGCGTAGTCGAACGCGTGTTTCGCGATGCGCTCGCAGGCGGCGCGCGTCGTCACCTTCAGCGACTCGTACACGCCGGGGATCGACTCGTGTTCGAGGTGCCGGTACACGTCCTCGGTGACCTCGCGGATCAGCACCAGATCGATGCCGGTGTGGCGCGTCGGCAGGCCGTTGAGCGTCTTGATCGGGCGCACGTTCGCGTACATGCCGAGCGCGTCGCGCAACCCGACGATGGGCGGCGGGTCGTGCCGCCGATGCGGCGCGTGTTGGAAGCCCATCAGGCCGAGCTTCGTCGACTTCAGCGACGCGACCGCGCCGGCCAGCGCGACCTCCTCGAACGCGATCGGCACGCCTGCTGCGGCGAGCACGCGCTTCGTGGCGGCGACGATCTCGGCGCCGTTCTCATCACTGGGGATCAGGGTGACGCGGGTCATGCGACCTCCTCTGGGGGACGCAAGCCCCCGAAAACGGAACAAGACAGGAAGCAAGCCACCCCGATCGGAACATCGGCACGGCCAACGGACCTCGGCGTGCGTGAAAACCGGCGTTTAATCGTTGCCGCGACGCACCGCAGCCCGGAAGCGTTCCGATCGGCCCGGCTTGCCTCGGCGGATGTTCCGTTTCGGGGGGCATGCCTGCCACGCGGCGCGATCCGGTCAGAGCGCATCGATGATCGCGTCGGTGAACACGACTGTACCGGCCTTTCCGCCGAGATCGCCGGTGCGGACCACTCCCTTCGCCAGCACGTCGTGAACGGCGCAGGTGACCTTGTCGGCGACCTTGTGTTCACCCATGTACTCGAGCATCAACACGGCCGAGAGCAACACCGCGAGCGGGTTTGCGAGGCCCTTGCCTTCGATGTCGGGCGCGGTCCCATGGACGGCTTCGAACACCGCGATGTTGGCGCCGACGTTGGCCCCAGGCACCACGCCGAGGCCGCCGACGAGCCCCGCACACAGGTCGGAGAGGATGTCGCCGTACAGGTTCTCGAGCAGCATCACGTCGAACCGCGCCGGGTCGGTGACGAGCGCCAGCGCGAGGTCATCGAGCGAGATCTCGTCCTGCTGGATGAACGGGTACTCCTTGCCGACGTTGAAGAACGCGTCCACGAACGCGCCGTCGCCTTTCGGCAACACGCTCTTCTTGTGGCAGACGGTGATCTTGCGGCGGCCGGTGTAGCGGGCGTTCTCGAACGCCCACCGCGCGATCCGCTCGGCCGCGCCTTTGCTGCTCACCTTGAGGCTCACGATCGTCCCGGGGGACACCTCGTGTTCGATGCCCGCGTACAGGCCCTCGGTGTTCTCGCGCAACACGACCAGATCGACGCCCTGGTACTTGCTCTTTACCCCTGGGAGCGAGCGGACCGGCCGCCAGCCGACGTAAAGATCGAGCGCCTGGCGCAACCGGACGTTTGCGGACGTGTAGCCTCCGCCTTTCGGCGTCGCGAGCGGACCTTTCAGCCCGACACGGTTCGTGCGCAGGCTGGTCAACACGGCTTCGGGCAGGGCCTCGCCGTACTTCTCGAACGCCGCGGCCCCGGCTGGGACGGGCTCCCAGTCGATAGGTGCGCCGGCGGCGGCGAGGATCTTGCGCGTGGCGCCGGTGACCTCGGGCCCGATGCCGTCGCCTTCGATGAGCGTGACGCGGTAGCGCATCTCTCCTCCCCTGAAGTACATGGCTAACCGATCTCGATTGACCTTCGTAGGACCGCGACGTAACCTGCAAGAGAGGTGAAGATGATCCGCTGCGCCGCCGTTACTCTCGCGTTGTTGGCCCCCCTCGCAGCGCAGGCCGAGGCGCCCTCCCTCATCCCGGTCACGGGCTACCTCACCGACGATGCTGGCGCGCCGATCACCGACTCCGTGGCGCTCCGGTTGTCGCTGTACGCCGCCCCGACCGGAGGTTCGGCCGTCTGGTCCGAGCTCCAGGCCGTGGAGGTCGATGGTGGGCAGTTCACGGTGTACCTCGGCAGTGAAACTCCGCTCGACCTCAGCGACTTCCGCGACAGCGGCACCTGGTACCTCGGAATGGCCCTCGGAACCGACGCGGAGCTGACGCCACGCTTCCACGTCGCCACGGCGCCATTCGCGGCGTACGCACAGTACTGCGAGGAGGCCGCGGTGGTGGGTGGCATCGACCCGGCCGACATCCGGTTGCTCGCCGACCCCGTCTCCTGGTCGGAGATCACGTCAAGCACCCTGCCTGCGGGCCTCGCGGATGGGGACAACGACACCAAGTACACGGCCGGCACCGGGGTGAGCCTGACCGGGACCGAGTTCTCTGCGGACAAGGCGACGATCGACGGGTGGGCGAAAGCCGCCGCCTACGACACGCTTGAGGAGCTGCGTATCGATCTGGACGCGATCTACGCGGCAAGGCAGACGTGCACCCTGAACCAGGTGCTCGCCGCAGACAGCTCGGGCGCCTGGGTTTGTACGGATTCGACGGCGCTCCCGTTGAGTGAGGGCGCTGTCGATTTCGCCGTGTCCAACAACGGCTACGCGCTCGCGACCGACCTCGCGACCACGAACGCGAACCTCGCGACCACGAACACGAACCTCGCCACGACGGCCGCGGATCTCGTGACGACGAACACGAACCTCGCGACGACGAACACGGGCCTTGCGACGACGAACACGAACCTCGCGACGACGAACACGACCGTGAGCGCGACCAGCGCAGCGCTCACCACGTTGTCGGGCCGGGTGACCGCGATCACGCCCCCGACGGGCATCCACAACAACGTGTTTCAGTACAATACCGCCGACAACAACGCCATCTCGCTCCAGCTGAAGACTCAGTGGCGCACGAACAACGGCGCGATGTACCGCGTGACCGTGCAGGGCTACATGTATGGCGTCGGAGCGCCTGTAAATTCCGATTGCGTGGGGTACCTGTACAGCGCCACCGACTCGATCGTCAGCGGCAGCTGCAACAACTACGCGGGCGGCGCGACGCTCACGCAGTACAAGACGAGCGACGGTTACCTGGCGTTCACGCTCTCGTACGGGTCGTCGTACTACATGGGCATCACCGTGAGCTACACGACGCTGAGTCCGACGGGCGACTTCACGACGACGTTCACGCCCTTCAAGCAGAACGCGACGCTGTAGTCAGCGGTACATCCGATCGATGCGCGCCTCGGGATGCCGGTCGAACGCCCGAAGGAACAGCTCGAACCCGGCCTGGGCGGGCAACATCGCGACGAACACGAGGTCGCTCGCGACCGGGTGGCGGATCCACGCTGAGAGCGGCAGCCCGACGCGATCGTAGCTCGTGCGTGCGGCGCGCCCGAACCGGGGCCACCGCTCGTGCAGCAGGTCCT
This sequence comes from Pseudomonadota bacterium, assembly GCA_947505245.1. Taxonomy (GTDB): domain Bacteria; phylum Myxococcota_A; class UBA796; order UBA796; genus SYKL01. The sequence goes on from CANNIZ010000001.1 coordinate 208,906, forward strand.
CGAACGCGTTCGCGACCGCCAGTTGGCGATTTACGACGATGATCTTGCCGCGGCGGCGACCGAGGCGCTCGGGCCCGACGAGCCATGGATGCCCGCGGGCGGCCACGGTGCACAGGTAGTGACAGTCCTGCGGCGGCGGCTCGAGCACGGAGAACGTCCAGCCGCAGGTCTGCGACAACGCGCCGGCGAACAGCTCGGGCGAGCCGGTGATCAGCACGTGCGCGCCGACGTCGACGACGGCGAGTCCGACAGCGGCTGCGAGCCCGGCGCCGACGGGACGGGAGCCGCCGCGCCACGCCCGAATCGCCAGCTGCGCGACGAACAGCGCGGTCACCATGTGGGGGGCGAGCAGCGGCAGGCCGATGAACCCGAACACCACCGCCAGGATGGCGACCCCGCCGAACTGCACGATCAAGAGCAGACCGGTGAACACGCCGACGCCGAGGGCCAAGCTCAGCGCGAATTCGGCGCCGTTCCCGAGGCGGCGTGGCAGCGCGCGGGACGCGGCGTACGCGCCGGCCGCGACGACATACGCGGCGTACAGCGCGACGAGTCCCGGCATGCCGAGGGCGCGGTTCTGGTCGACACACGGGTCGCACACCGGCAGCGACAGGTTGATACCGAGTCCCCAAAGCGGCAACACCACGATCCACAGCACCTCGAACACGACGATCAGGCGCTTTCGGGCGCCGGGGTAGAGGGCGGCCACGAGCGTAAGCACGAGACCGAGCGCTGTCTGCGCGAAGAGACCGAGCGCGAAGATCAGGTTGAACGAGCCCGCCACCAGGAACGAGACTGAACCGATCGCCGCCTCGAGCAGCCCGAACAGCGCGCCAATACCGCTCGTGATCGCCATCGCGGTGGGCCAGGTCGATAGCACGGCCAGCGCCAATTCGATCCACCCCGCGCGGTCCTGCGGAAGGCTCGGTGGGCGGCCCGACATGGGCAGCAGCGGCGCAATCAGCTCGTTGAACATTTGCGCAGGTAACCGGCCGCCTACGCCGGGGGGCGCGGCGTTCGTTTGTCGCGCAACGTGAGCGCGTGCCGGACCGCGGCCGCGGTGCTCGTCTGCCGCACGGGCTGCTCGAGGAACACGTGGTCGGGGTGGATCAAGTCGACGAGGCCGGTGCGCACGAACACGCGGTTCAGGTCTTCGCGTACGCCGCACAACAGCACGTGAACGCCGCGGCCGTGCAGGCGACGCACGAACCCGTCGAGCATGTGCGTACCGATGGCGTCGGGGTTGCGGACGCGCTTGACGCGCAGGACCACGACGCGCGTCTCGGGTCGGATGCGCCCCTCGATGGTGTCGAGCAGCGGCTCGAGCGATGGGACAGCGCCGAAGAACAGCTCGCCTTCGAGACCGAACACGAGGATGCCGGTGTCCGCGACGTCGTCGGCGAACCGCTCGTGCACCATGCCGGGGTGGTCATGGGTGACCACGAATTCGGTCATCATCATGCGGCCGGCGCGCGGGATCACCAGCATGAACGAGAGGAAGACGCCGATCAGGATGCAGAATTCGACCGAGATCGCGACGGCCGAGATCGCCGTGGCGAACACGATGATCGCGTCGAAGCGCGTGGCCTTCACGTTGTACCAGAGGGCCTGTTTGTCGACCATGCGCCAGGCGGTGACGATCAACAGTCCGGCGAGGGCCGCGCGCGGGATGTACCGCGCCCACGAGCCGAAAAGCAGCATGATCAGCAGCACGGCTCCGGCCGACCACACGCCCGACCACTGCGTCGCGGCACCCGCCTGCTGGTTGATCGCCGAGCGCGTGAGCGAGCCTGAGCCGGGGATGCATTGAAAGAACGAGCCCGAGAGGTTCGCGAGGCCCTCGGAGAGGCACTGCTGGTTCAGATCGAGCCGCTGACCCGTCCGCTGCGCGATGCCCTTCGCCATCGCGAGCGCTTCGAGCAGTCCGAGCAGCGCGATGGCGAACGCGGAGGTGCTCATCTCCCGCGCCGTCGCGAGGTTGACGTGCGGGACGCGGAACGGCGGCAGGGAGGTGGGGATCTCGCCGACGACCTTCACGCCGTGCTCGTCGAGGTGCAGGTACCCGGTGACGGCCGCCATGAGTACGACCACGGCGAGGAGCTCGGGGAACACGAGCAGTCCGAGCCTCTCTTTCAGCCAGCGCAAGCCGATGACCAGCGCGATGGTTGAAAGCCCGATCGCGAGCGTGGCGTGGTGGACGGCGCCGCCTTCCCAGACCGTGAGCAGCAGCCGCATCAGGAAGTGGTCTTCGGGCGAACCCCGGCTCGTGAGCCCGAGCAGGTTCTTCAGCTGGTCGAGCACGAGCAGCGTGCCGGCGCCGAGGGTGAACCCCACGATGACCGAGTGGCTGATGTACCGCGTCAGGTCGCCAAGCCGGAGAAACGTGATGCCAAGCTGCACGAGTGCGATCAGGAACCCGAGCGTGACCACGGCCTCGAGTCGGTGGGCCGGGTCTGCGACCATCGCGGTCGCGGACAGGACGGCGATGGACGTCGCGTTCGTCGGGCCGTTGATCAGCTGCCGGGAGGAGTCGAACAAGGCACCCACGAACGTCATCACGACCGCGGTGTACAGCCCGTACTGGGGCTCGACGCCGGCGACCATCGCGTACGCCATGGCCTGGGGCACGGCCACCGCCGCGACGGTGAGCCCCGCGACGAAGTCGGCGCGCGCGTCGAGCCACCGGTAGGTCGGCAGCGCGCCGATCGCGGGCACGTAGCGGTAGAGCGCGGCGAGCGCTGGGGAGGCGGGGATCGGGGTCGGAGCCGAGGGCATTCCCGCGATTCGTAGCGTGGTCCCGGCCGGCGGGCACCGTCGTGTCACCAGGTGACAGCCGCGTCCGCACTTGTCGATTCCGTTGCCGCGTGAATGCTTCGCCTCCACGAAGGAGTCTACGTGTCCGACTTGCTGTTTACGCCCTTTCGCCTCGGCCGCATCGAACTGAAGAATCGCACCGTCATGAACCCGATGACGCGCTGCCGCGCGATCGGTAACGTCGTGAACGACCTGGTCGCCGAGTACTACGGCCAGCGCGCCGACGCGGGCCTGATCATCACCGAGGGCGTCTCCCCCTCGGCCGATGGCCTCGGCTACGCACGTATCCCCGGCCTTTACAACAAGACCCAGGCCGCGGCCTGGCGCAAGGTCACGGACGCGGTGCACGCCAAGGGCGGCAAGATGTTCGTCCAGCTCATGGACTGCGGTCGCATGGCCCATCCGCTCAACGTCCCCGCTGGCGCCGCGATGCGTGCGCCGTCCGCGATCGCGGCCCCGGGCGCGATGTGGACGGACCAGCAGCAGAACCAGCCGATGCCCGTGCCGAGGGAGATGACCGAGGCGGACATCGAGGCCGCGATCGCCGGGTTCGTGACGGCGTCCACCCTCGCGGTGAACGAAGCCGGGTTCGACGGCGTCGAATTGCACGGGGCCAACGGCTACCTGATCGAGCAGTTCCTCAACAACACCAGCAACCACCGCACGGATCGCTGGGGCGGCTCGGTCGACAACCGCATCCGCTTCGCGCTGGAAGTCGCGAAGCGCGTGGCTGCCGCGATCGGTGGCGATCGCCTCGGCATCCGGTTCTCGCCCTACGGCGGCGCTGGCGGAATGCAGTGGGACGACTCCACGCCCGAGCTCTACACCAAGCTCACAAGTGCGCTGTCGGACCTCGGCCTCGTGTACGTGCACGTCGTCGACCACAGCGCGATGGGCGCCCCGCCCGTGCCGCAGTCGATCAAGGACACGATCCGCCACACGTTCAAGGGCGCGTACATCGCGGCGGGCGGCTTCGACCGCGCGTCTGCCGACGCGACCCTCGACGCGAAGCAGGCGGACCTCGTCGGGTTCGGCCGCCCGTTCATCTCGAACCCTACGCTCGTGACCAAGCTCAAGACGGGCGCCGCGCTCAACCCGCCCGACTTCGCCTCGTTCTACTCGGCGGACGCGAAGGGCTACACCGACTACCCGGCGTAGGTTGGGGGCCCCCGCGCTACGCGCGGTCGGCGCTTCCCGGGCTCGCGCTGCGCGCTCGGTCCCTCGGGCAGTGCCCTCGGGGACCGCGCTGCGCGCGCCCTCTCAGCGCCTGGCCCGGCCACCACCGGCCGCGGTCGCCGCGGGCGGCAAGAACCCCGACCCCGTCGATCCATCCTCGTGGGTATTGAACAAAACCGCCGACCACGCTGAGTCCTCCTCGCCGGTCTTGCCGCGCGCCACGCCGCGGCCGCGATAGAGCGCTGGCGATGATCAAGTACCTCGGCAGCAAGCGGCTCCTCGTCCCCGCGATCTTGTCGACGATCACTTCGCTACCGAAGGTCCGATCGGTCGTCGACCTGTTCGCGGGCACGTCGCGTGTGGGCCACGCCTGCAAACGCGTCGGGCTGAGCGTCTCAGCGAACGACCACAACGCCTACGCCGCGACCCTCGCCCGCTGCTACGTGCAGGCGGATCGCGAAGACGTCGTCGACGACGCCACCAGGCTGCTCGCCGAGCTGTCGACGGTCGGGGGAAAAGCCGGGTGGTTCACGCGGGACACGGCGGTGAACGCTCGGTACTTCACGCCCGAGAACGCAGCGCGCGTCGAGGCGATCCGCGAGGGGATCGCTTCGAAAGCGCTCGATCCCGAGCTTGAAGCGGTGGTGCTCACATCGCTGATGGAGGCCGCCGACCGCGTGGACAGCACGGTGGGCGTGCAGATGGCGTACCTCAAGCAGTACGCGAAGCGCGCCCACAACCCGCTCGAGCTGCGGGTCCCCGACGTGTTGCCGCGGTCCCAGCACGGAAAAGGACAGGCGACCTGTCTGGATGCGCTCGACGCTTCAAAGGCCCTCTCGGGCGACGTCGTTTACCTGGACCCGCCGTACAACCAGCACAAGTACGTGGGCAACTACCATGTGTGGGAGACGCTGGTGCGCTGGGACGAGCCCGAGACCTACGGGATCGCGAACAAGCGGGTGGACTGCAAGACGCGCAAGAGCGACTTCAACAGCAAGAAGACCTGCCTGCAGGCGCTGTCGGACGTGATCGACGCGGTGGACGCGCGGTACGTCGTGGTGTCGTTCTCGGACGAGGGCTACGTCACCCGCGAGCAGATCGAGGGGTTGCTCGCGAAGCGGGGGCCCGTTCGCACCGTCAGCTTCGACCATCCCCGGTACGTTGGCGCGAAGATCGGCATCTACGATCCGCAGGGGAACAAGGTCGGCGTGCCCGGGCACCTGCGAAACCGCGAGCACCTGTTCGTCGCCGGGTAGCTATCAAGGCACCGCCAATCCACGCTTCGACGGGTCAAGGTGCCGCGAATCCACGCCGAGGCGGGCGCCCTGGTCACCCCGCGGCCGAAAGTCAGCGTTCGTTGGTTGGCGCACACCGGAATGGCAGCGGATGCGCGGATTCACCCGGCGTTGACTGACCGACGCGTGGATACGACCCTCATTGACTGCAGTCGGCGACCTCGCGCTCGAAGATCACCGGCCCGTGGTCCGGGTCCCAGTCGCTCACGGCGAGGTCCGCCCGGCCGTCGCTCCCGACGTCCTCCCACGCGAACGCCTCGGCGACGACCTCGCGGGACGTGCGCACGAACGGCGCCTCCTCGTCGAACCGCCAGGCGGTGATCGGCCCGAACCACTGGCCGGCGACGACGTCGAGCGCCCCGTCGTCGTCGAGGTCGAACAGGGCCGCGGCGGACCACGCCTCGCCGGCGCCGCGCTCGAAGCAAACGTCCAGCCCGGGACCGCAGAACACGCGCACCAGACCGGGCCCGCCGGAGAAATTGTTGTCCGTGATCAGCAGATCGACGGCGCCGTCGCCGTTCGCGTCCCCCGACTCCACCGCGATGCCGTCCCACGCCGACCCGGGAGCCGCCCACATCGGCAGCGCCGCGAGGGTGCCGCCGACGTTTTCGTACACGACGTGTGGCGAGCCGGAGCGCGCCTGCGCGAGATCGAGGTCGCCGTCCCCGTCCACGTCCACCCAGGTCGCGTCGATCGCGTGGGCCTCGTCGTCGGACGTCCAGTCTGGAACCCCGGCAAACCCGCTGTCCCAGGTGAACACTACCTGTCGCAACGGGTCGTGGTGGTAGGGCTCGCCGACCGCCAGCGCGAGGTCGAGGTCGCCGTCGCCATCGACGTCTCCGAGGTCTGCGCCGAACGTGTACAGGCCCTCGACCGACCACGCCGGGGGCTCGATCAGCCCGTCCGGGCCGCCGCGGTACAGGTCGACGCCGCCCGGGGTCGCGAAGTCATCGTCACCGATGAAGCGCGTCGCGACGACGTCATCGTAGCCGTCGTCGTCGAGGTCGCCGACCGCGACGTGGCCGTGGAACGCGACGGTCGCGCTCGTCCAGTCGGGTTGGGGTTCGAGCGACTCTCCGAACGATCCGCGGGTGTGCACGGTGATCGGCTCGGCGGCCTGATCGTTGCCCGAGGCGACGACGAGGTCCCGGAACCCGTCGCCGTTCACGTCGGCCCACGCGAGCCCGGTGGCGTGCGTGCGCTCGGCGCCTTCCCACGTCGGCTCGGCCGCGAGCGAGGGCTGGCCGCAGGGGGGCTCGGTCAGGTCGGTGTCCACCGGCGGTGGACAGCCGAACAGCAGTCCGATCACCGATCCAGCGCGACGAGCTGGCGGGCCTTGACCTTCTTCAGGTACCGGCTGCGGCGGAACGTGCTCACCTTGTCGAGAAGTACGTTCCCGGCGAGGTGATCGAGCTCGTGTTGAACGATGACCGCGTCGTACTCTTCGAACCACTCTTCCCGGGTCGACCCGTCGGCCTCGCGCCAGCGCACCAGCACGCGCTTGTCGCGCTCGACGTCCACCTCGATGTCCGGCACCGAGAGGCACGTCTCGTTCCAGTTGATCTTCTCCTGGCCGCGCTTCACGATCTCCGGGTTCACCATGCGGTACAGCTGCTTTCCGCGCGCTTCGCCGGACTGGCTGTCGATCACGATGAACCGGCGCGGATCGCCGATCTGCGGCGCGGCGAGCCCGACGCCAGGCGCGGCGTACATGGTCTCCGCCATGTCCGAAAGGATTTGGGCGAGCGCCGGCCCGAATTCATCGTCCCGGACGGGACGGCACTTCAGTGCGAGGACGGGATGCGGCGCGACGAGGATCGGAAGGACTGCCATGGTTGCCTCAGTTGCACGCTCTATCCGGACCCTCGACGCAGCGTCCACGCCGTGTGACCTCGGACCATGTCGACACCGCGACCTGAACACGCCCGTCATCATCGTCCAAAACCTCGCGATCTGTTCGGAAGGATCGCAAAGAACGTCCTGCGTCACCCGCGGCGCTGGTGGCTCGCGATCGCCGTCGTCACGGTGATCTGTGGGTTGCTCGCAGTCAATCTGACCGTGAAGAGCGACACGCTCGAGCTCATGCCGCCGGACGACCCGGACGTGCGCGCGATGCACGAGCTTGATCGCACCGAAGGCGGCATCGCGTTCCTCACGATCTCGGTGTCGGGCGAAAAACAGGAAGACGTGGACGGATTCCTCGGCCGGCTCGAGCCGAAGATCGAGGCGCTGCCCGAGGTGCGGTACGCGATGTGGCACGTCGAGCCGCAGATCGCGAACCGCCTCGCAGCGATGCAGCTCACGGTGGACGAGCTCACCACCATCCGCGACCGCCTGAAGGGCGCTGTGGCGCTCGGGGCCGCGGCGTCCAACCCGTTCATCGCGGGCCGCCTGCTCGATCTCGGCCCGCTCACGCAAAAGCTCGCATCGGCGCCGTCGTTCTCGCTGTCGGCGACGCCGAACACTGGGAAGCTCATCATCCGGCCGCACGGCAGCCACCACGACGTGAAGTTCGCGAAGCAGATGATGACCAAGGTCTACGCCGCGATGGACGAGGTGAACCCCGAGGCTTCCCACGTGCGAATCTCGTGGATCGGTGGTCCCTACCGCCACGGCCTCGAAGACGTCGCCGGCATCGAGCACGACCTCGCGTGGACGAGCTTCGCCGCCATCGCGCTAATTTCGCTCGCCCTGCTTATCGCCTACCGCGATTGGCGCGCGGTGCTCGTGATCATGGTGCCCCAGGTCGTGGGCTCGATCTGGACGCTCGGGTTCGCGAAGGTGGCGGTCGGTTCGGTGAACATGTTCACCTCGTTCGCCGTCGCGGTGCTCGTCGGCCTCGGCAACGACTACGCGATCGTGTTGTACGCGCGCTACCGCGAAGAGCGCGCGAGCGGCCTGTCGATCAACGAGTCGGTGATCAAGGCGTGGGACGCCGCCGGTCCCCCGTCGCTCACGTCCGCGCTCACGACGGCGGCGGGCTTCTTCGCGCTCCTCGTCGCGAATTTCCGCGGGTTCCAGCAGCTCGGCATCATCATCGGCGTGGGCGTGCTGCTGTGCTTCGGGTGCGTGCTCGTGCTCGTGCCGCTCCTGCTCAAGATGCTCGACCCCAAGCCCGAAGGCGGCCTGTTCCCCGCGCGCATCGACATCCCGGACAAGGCTGTTATGCCGACGTATGCGTGGGCGGGGCCCGTCCTCGGCGTATGCGCGCTGATCACCGTGGCGGCCAGCGCGGCGCTGCCGTACATCCAGTTCGACTTCGACCTCTCGTCGCTGCGCCAGGTCGGCCTCGCCTACGCCGAGCTTCCGGCGGAAGAGCAGGCGTTGGTCCGGCAGAGCTTCACGCCCCTGGTCGTGGACTACCCCGACGACGCGGCGCTCAGCCAGGACTACGAGCGCGTGGTGAAGCTGATCGACGGCGGGCAGTTCCCCGAGGTGACGCGGGCGCTGTCGATCCGCACCGTGCTGCCACCCGACGCGGACGCGCGCGCTGTCGTGCTCGACGAGATCGCGAACATCGCGCACAACCCGAACATCCGCTACCTGCCGCGCCCGGTGCAGAAGAACCTCACGGCCCTCACGTCGCTCGAGCCTGGTCAGCGGTTCGCGCTCACCAAGGACGACCTCCCGGAGCCGCTGCTGAACCTGCTCGGCGCGGACGGCAACAAGCACCGCATGCTGCTCATGCCCGCGGGCAACATGTGGGACCTGCGCGAGAACGAGAGCTTCGCCAAGGCGGTGCGGACGCACCTCCCGGGCCGTCAGATGGCGGGTGAGTACCTGATTCAGGCCGGCCTGTACGAGATGACTCAGGTGGACGGGCCGCGCATCGCGATCGTCGCCCTGGTGCTGGTCACGCTGTTGATGGCGTTTGATCTTCGTAACTTCCGCGACACCACCTGGGGCATGTTCGTGCAGATCGTCGGGCTCGTGTGGGCGGGCGCCGTGCTCGTGCCGCTCGGTCTCAAGTTCAACCTCGTGAACCTCGTCGGCATCCCGATCTGCGTCGGCACGGGCATCGAATTCGCCATCTTCTTGATGCACCGCTTGCGCGACGAGGGGCCGTTCGGCGTGCGTCGCGCGGTGCTCACGAGCGGCCTCGCGTCGGTGTTGTGCATGATCACCACGATGCTCGGCTTCTTGTCGCTCCTGTTCGCCGGCAACCGCGGCATCCGCTCGCTCGGGCTGCTCGTGACCGCGGGTGACTTCGTCCACGCGATCGCAGGCTTCATCCTGCTCCCCGCGGCGGCTGCGTTCCTGTATGCGCGCGCGGCGAGGGTAGCGAAGCCGGCGTGATTCCGGCTTCCGTGAACGGCCTACCCAAGTCAGCGAATGAGCACGCGCGGCCTACTTCTTGTCGGACGCGACGACCTTGCCCGGCTCTTTCGGGTTCGCGCCTGTGTCGTCCTCGAACAGGGCGGCGGCCATCTCTGCGTCGATCTGGGCGGACGAGAACAGCTCCGTGTGTTCCCCCTCGTCTTCCTCGTCGTCGAGCATCGCGGCGTAGCGCTGGGCCATGTCGCGCGAGAACAGCTCCGTCTTTTGCTCGAGCTCCTGGGGCTTCTCTTCGTCGAAGAAGCCGAGCAAAGGGCCCTTTGACTTGCCGCCAGCCCCGGCGTCTCCCGCCTTTCCGCCCGTGGCGCCCGGCGCCTTGAACGGCGGGGGCGGCGGCGGCGCGAGGAACCCGGACGGACCGGCGAGCGAGGACGCAGGTGCGGCGGCCTTGCCCGCCTCGCCCCGCACGGCTGCCGCCGGCGTGAGCGGGGCCGGCATGGCCTTTGACTCCTTGACCGGCGCGCCCTTCGGCTCGCGGATCACCGTCGACACCTCGGACTCGACCTTCGCTTTCTTCTTCTTCTTCGATATGGACGGCTCGGCGTCGGCTTCGTCGGGTGCAGAGCGCCCCCTCAGGAACCACATCGCGCCCATGGCGATGAATAGAAACGCCGCTACCCCTGCGACCACCAGGAGGAGGGTGACAAGCACCGCAGCGACGACCGACAGCTCTCCTGCGCCCAACGTACCCCCGACGGCCGGACTCTAGCACGCGTTAGCATTTCACCATCGCCCGGAGGCCTGATGTCCGCTGGAACCTTTGCCGTGCCCTCCCCTCCCAACGAAGTCGTGCGGGGCTACGCCCCAGGCAGCCCGGAGCGCGCGTCGATCGAGGCCGAGCTGCTAAGGCAGGCGTCGAACGTGATCGAGATCCCCTGCGTCATCGGCGGGGAGCGGATCTTCACCGGGCACATCGTGGACGTGACCATGCCGTGCGCCCACGGGCACGTGCTCGCCAAGCTCCACTGCGCCCGCCCGCGCGACATCGACGGCGCCGTGTCGGCTTCGATGGAGGCCCGCCGCGAATGGGCCGCGCTGCCGATGCACCAGCGCCTCTCGGTTTTCTTGCGCGCCGCCGAGCTGCTCGCCGGGCCGTGGCGCGACCGCGTGAACGCCGCGACCATGCTCGGGCAGGGCAAGACCGTGCACCAGGCCGAGATCGACGCGGCCTGTGAGCTGATCGACTTCTGGCGGTTCAACGCCTGGTTCGCGGATCGCATCGGGCAGGAGCAGCCGCCGCGCAACCCGACGGGCATGTGGAACCGGCTCGACTGGCGGCCGCTCGACGGCTTCGTGTACGCGATCGCCCCGTTCAACTTCACGTCGATCGCCGGCAACCTGCCCACGGCGCCCGCGATGATGGGCAACACGGTGCTTTGGAAGCCGGCCGTCACCTCATCGCTGTCGTGCTGGATGCTCTACCAGGTGCTCGAGAAGGCCGGTCTGCCGCCGGGCGTCATCAATTTTGTCCCCGGCCGCGGCCCCGAGGTCAGCGACCGCGTCATCCCTCGCCCCGAATTGGCGGGCATCCACTTTACCGGCGGCACGGGCACGTTCCAGAAGATCTGGAAGTCCGTGGCGGACAACCTGCAGCATTACAAGCAGTACCCGCGCCTCGTCGGCGAGACGGGCGGCAAGGACTTCATCCTCGCCCACGCCTCGGCTGATCCGGCTGCGCTCGCTGTCGCCATCCTGCGCGGCGGCTACGAGTACCAGGGGCAGAAGTGCTCGGCCGCGAGCCGCATCTACGTCCCGACCAACCTGTGGGACGAGGTGCGCGACCGCGTCGTCGGCGGGTTGTCCGAGATGAAGCAGGGCGACGTACGCGACTTCAGCAACTTCACCGCCGCGGTCATCGATCAGCGCGCGTACCGAAAGCACAAGGAGTACCTCGATCTCGCGTCGGACACCGCGACCGTGCTCGCGGGCGGGTCCGCGACCGACGACCTCGGCTGGTACATCGAGCCTACGTTCGTGCGCGTCGAAGACCCCAAGCACCGCCTGATGGAGGAGGAGATCTTTGGCCCCATCGTCACCACCTACGTGTACGACACGTCGCGGTGGGAGGAGACGCTGCGCCTCGTGGACACGACGAGCCCTTACGCGCTCACCGGCGCGGTGTTCGCCGAAGATCGGCGCGTGATCGCGCAGGCCGAGGAGGCGCTGCGCGGGGCCGCGGGGAACTTCTACATCAACGACAAGCCCACGGGCGCGGTCGTCGGGCAGCAGCCGTTCGGCGGCGGGCGCTCGTCGGGCACGAACGACAAGGCCGGGGCGCCTTCGAACCTGCTGCGGTGGACGAGCCCGCGCACGATCAAGGAGACGTTCTCCCCGGCGCTGGACTGGCGCTACCCGTTCTTGGGTTGATCGCCGCGGTCCAGGGTTTTTGTAGCGACCATGAAATGTCGATCTCGAGGATCGGGTTTTCATGGTTGCACGAACGGCGGGGGACCTCGCCGTGAGCGACTGGGACCCCGACCACGGGCCGGTGATCTTCGAGCGCCAGGTCGCCGACTGCAGTCAATGACCGTGGGATCCACGCATCGGTCGGTCAACGCGGGCTGAATCCACGGATCCCATGCCATCCCGGCCTACGCCAACCGATGAACGCCGTCTTTCGGTCGGAGTGCGAGCGGTTCACCCGCCCCGGCGTGGATTGGCGGCCCATTGACCTGTCGACGCGTGGACTGGAGGTGCCTTGACCGCTCTCCTTGCGGCTGGCGGGCACCCTCCTCCAGATGGCGGCAACACGGGCATCATCGATGGACCCGAGGCCCCACCTGGGCCACGAGAATGAAGCCCCGACGCCGTACAGCGAGATTTCCTGGTGCCGTGAAACATGCCCGTTCGACCTGCGAGTCGGCCGGTTAGAGTCGAGGGCCCGACCGAGGTGTGACCGTTGGACTCCACGAAGCGAATGCTGCAGGCCAACCGCGCGTGGGTCGAGCGAAAGCTATCGTTGCAACCCGACTACTTCACCGAGATGGCGAAGGAGCAGAAGCCCGAGTTCCTGTGGATCGGCTGCTCCGACTCGCGCGTGCCGGCCGAGGAGATCACCGGCACGTCCCCGGGTGAGCTGTTCGTCCACCGCAACGTCGCGAACCTGGTGCTCCACACCGACCTGAACGTGATGTCCGTGCTTCAGTTCGCGGTGGAGACGCTCAAGGTGAAGCACGTCATCGTCTGCGGGCACTACAACTGCGGGGGCGTGAAGGCTGCGCTGTCGCACAAGCGGTACGGCCTGATGAACAAGTGGCTGCGCCAGATCAAGGACACCTACCACCACCACCGCGCCGAGGTGGACGCGTTCGAGACGTACGACCAGCGGGTGAACGCGCTCGTCGAGGCGAGCGTCGTCGAGCAGGTCCACAACCTTGTTCAGACGTCGATCATCCAGCGCGCCTGGCACGAAGAGCAGCGCCCGACGCTGCACGGCTGGGTGTATGCGCTGTCGGACGGCCTGATCAAGCCGCTCGTGCAGCTTGATCCGGACACCCGGATCGACGACGCGTACCGGTTCGACTTTGACGACGTGACGGGCTGATGCCGAGGATCTGTCAGAGGAATAGACTCGACGCGATCACGTGGACGTGGGAAGTCACGTCACCCCGCACCAGCAGGACGTGGGTGTACCCCACCTCGAGCCTGCCGACGTCCGACACCGGCAGCGCGAGGCCCAGGAACAGGCGGTTCTGATCGAACGCGACCGGCGCGCTCGGCCCCAACGTCCCGACGAACACCTCGTCCGTGGCGATCAGCGAGATTACGTCCGAGACAGGCGCCGCCGCGCGTCCCCATACGCGGACCCGGTGCCCCGCACCGTCCGTCAGGAATCGCTGTTCCAGCCGAAGTCTTAGCCCGAGGGCTACGTCCTCGACCTTGCCGGTGACGAGAGCCTGCTCCCACACACGCCCTTCGGAGACCAGATCGTCTTCGGTCGAGGCCCCCCGTTGCCCCACCCACGCCCCGCCCACCGCGAGCGACAGGGACTTGTTCACGTCCCATCCGACGGCTGGGCGAACGATCGCGGTGAACGCGGCGCCCGTTCGACGCGCGTGCACGTCCGCCAGCAGCCGTGGTCCATGGTCCTGGCCCTCGTGGAGGTCCACCTGCGCCGAGACCGCCGTCCACGTAGCCAGGTCGTGGATGGTTTCGGCGTGGGCTGCGCTGACGAATAACATGAAACCGTCTTTCTACTTGCTCGCGAGGCGCGTGGGAGGCTCGTTCGAGGCGATCGGGTAGTCCCGAATCTCGCCGCACATCCACGTGTCGTCCATGAAGTGGACCTTCCCCGAATCCACCGCGTAGATGCCGCCGATGATGCCCACTCGGCCGCGCTCGATGAGGTCTCGCAACACCACGCTGTGCTCGATGACGTCGTGTACGGAGCGCCGAACGTGCAGCTCGGCGACCCGCTCAACGAAGTCGGTGTTGGCGGAGGTGCGATCGTTCACCGTGGTGCGCTCGAAGTACACGGCGGGCTGGATCTTGTTGAGCAGGGTGGAGAGGTTCCCGAGCTGAACGTTGTCGCAGGCGCCCTTGATGGCTCCGCACGCGCTGTGGCCGAGCACGACGAGCAGCTTCGAACCTGCCACCGCGCACGAGAACTCCATCGAGCCGAGCACGTCCGCGTTCACCACGTTCCCCGCGAGCCGGATGCTGAAGATGTCGCCGAGCCCCTGGTCGAACACCAGCTCGGCCGACGTGCGGCTGTCGATGCAGCTCAGGATCGTGGCGAACGGGAACTGCCCCTCCCGGGTGGCGTTGACCTGATCGAGAAGGTCGCGGTGCGCCCGCAGGTTCTGCATGAACCGGTCGTTGCCCTCTTGCAGGAACTCGAGCGAGCGCCTCGGGGTCATCGTGGCCTGGGATTCGCGGGTGTGAGCTTTCATCGTGCCTCCACCGCGAAGGTAGGCATCGCGCGAGGCGCGTCCTGTCGGTGAGGGGCCTCGATCCGTGTCGGAATCTTCCGGGGTCCGGTGTCGGGAAAACCCCTACACGAGACGCGGACATTGCCCGACATGCGATCTCCCTGGGCGGTGCGTACAGAACGCTGTCTCCCAGGAGTCTGCGTTGATGCTCGGTCAGATGTTCGCCTACCCGAAACAGGACCTCGTCGCGGGGATCGTGGTGTTCCTCGTCGCCCTGCCCCTCTGCCTCGGCATCGCCGTGGCGTCGGGCGTCCCGCCGGTGTCGGGCCTCGTGGCCGGAATCGTTGGCGGGCTCGTGGTGCCGTTTCTGAGCCGCTCGTCGCTCTCGGTGTCCGGTCCCGCCGCCGGCCTCGCGGCCATCGTCCTGGTGGAGGTGGAGGCGATCGGACTCCCTGCGTTCCTCACCGCCGTCATCCTCGCGGGCCTGATGCAGGTCGCGTTTGGCGTCCTGAAGACAGGTGTGTACTCGACGCTCGTTCCGAGCTCGGTCATCAAGGGAATGTTGGCCGCCATCGGGGCCACCATCGTCCTCAAGCAGGTCCCGACGGCCTTGGGTGTCAAGACGCTGTCGGAGATCGCCACCTACGTCCATCCAGGGTCGGCCGTGATCGCGGTGGTGTCTCTGGTGGTGCTGTACGCGTGGCGTGCGAGCCCGCTGCAGCGCGTCTACTGGTTGCCGCCGGCCCTGGTCGTCGTCGCCCTGGCCACCGGTCTGTCCGAGCTGTTCGGCGCCTTCGCTCCGGCGTTGGCGCTCGAACCGAAGCATCTGGTGTCCGTGCCCACCGGGGGCCTGTTCTCGCTGGCCTCTGCCCTCCCGAGGCCGACGTTGGGCGCGCTGCCCGAGGTGAGCACCTGGGTGGTAGCCGCAACCATCGCCATCGTCGCGTCGCTCGAGACGCTGTTGTCCGTTCAGGCGGTCGATCGGCTGGATCCCCTGCACCGTCGCAGTCCACCGGACACGGAGCTCGTCGCCCAGGGCCTGGGCAACATCGTCTCGGGTCTGCTGGGTGGCCTGCCGATCACCTCGGTCATCGTGCGGTCGGGCGCCAACGTCGCCGCGGGGGGCCGCGAGCGCTTCGCGGCCGTCGTGCACGGCGTGCTCCTGTTCGTGGCGGTGGTGGGGCTCGCGCCGCTGTTGAATCACATCCCGCTCGCCGTGCTCGCCGCCGTGTTGATTCAGATCGGGCTGACCCTGTGCCGCGTGTCGCTGTGGCAGGAGCAGTACCGGCTCGGCTTTGACCAGTTCGCGCCGTTCGCCATCACCGTGGCCGCGATCCTGTACGAAGACCTGCTGGTGGGGGTGACGATCGGCATCGTCGTCGGCATCGGGTTCGTCCTGCGACACACCGCCCGCGGCACGGTAGCGGTCCGCGAGGAAGGCGGAAAGTGGCTGTTCCACCTGCGTCGCGACGGGACCTTCGTCGCCAAGGCCGCGCTGCAGTCCGCGTTCGATCGCGTACCGGATAGCGGCCACGCGATCCTCGACGCCTCGGGCGAGTACATGGACCATGACATGAAGGAGCTCGTCGCAGCTTTCCAGGTCGAGGCCCGGCGGCGCAACATCGACTTCTCGGTGCTGGGCCTCGACCTCAAGGGGGTCACCGGTGGCGGCGCTCACTGATCCCCACTTCTTCGCGCCGGCCCTCGAGCCGGCTCCGTGGTTGCGGGCGACCCTGGACCACGCCCGGCACCTGCTGCCCGATCAGGGACCGATGGGGATCTTCGTCCACCACAACACGTTGCATGGCCTGCAACACCTGCCGTTCCACGAGGCCGTCGCCGAGGGCGCCTCGTACACCGGGGCCCGCCCGTATCTTCCGGAGGCGCGCTTTCGTGCGGCCGTCAGCGAGGGTCGCATCGAGCGGCGCGACCTCGAGGAGGCCCTCTCCGGATCGGATCGCCCCGTCGCACTCGGCCTCACGGAGCGCGGCGTGCGCCTCGCCCTGTTGATGGCGCCGCTCGAGATCGACGATGTGGACGGCCTCCGCCACCGGTTGCGCACGGGCGCCTTCCGCCCTGACCCCGCGCTGTGGCGGGCGAGCGAGCAGCGACTGCGTGGGTGGTCCGCGCCGCCGCACGCGATCCGGCCGCCGCGCCGCCACCGGGACGTGCTGATGGCTCTGGGGGGACCTGACCCCGACGTGCGCGTCCACGCCGAGCTGCAGCGGCTGTGCGCCGCCTTCCTCGACCAGGGGCAGGCGCTGTGGGTCATGCCAGACCGCGCGGCGGGCTTCCTTCGCGCGGTGGAGCACCTGTACCGAGCTGGGGGCGGCGTGCCCCGCGGGGGCGCCGGCCTCCTGGCCGATCTGGACCGACTCGCGGGGAGACCCGCCGAGGTGATCGTCGAGGACTCCCTCGCGGCGCTCGGCGTGGATGACGCGACCCGAGACGAGTTCGTAGTCGCCACCTTGCTGGCGTTGCCGGGCTGGGGCGGGATGTTCAGTCGCCTCGAGCGGCGGCCGGACGAGGCCCACCACGACCCGCACGCCCGGCTCGTCGAGTTCCTCGCCGTCCGGTTGCTGTTGGAGCGCCACCTCGTGGCGGACGCGTGCCGCGAAGCGGTCGTACCGCTGGATTGGCGAGCGCTTCGTGAGATGCCGGCTGGCGAGTCGCGGACTGATCCCCTCGCCGCGGCCGTGCTCCTTTGCGGGCTCGCGGAGGCCGCCGGCGCGTCGGCGACCGCGGTCGAGGAGCTCGATGACGGCGCGCTCGGGCGGCTGTTCGACGCCGCGCTTGCCTTCCCGCCCGTCGCGCGGAGGCGGGTGTTTCAGGACGCCTACGAGGGGCGCTACCGCCGCCAGATCCTCGACGCGGTGGCCGCGCACCGACCCGAGGCGCTCTCGCGTCTGCGAAAAGGCCCCGCAAAAGCCGGGTTCGTGTTCTGCATCGACGAGCGCGAGGAGTCGCTCCGTCGCGCGGTCGAGGAGCAGGACCCGGGCTTCGAGACGTGGGGCGTCGCCGGCTTCTTCGGGGTCGCGATCGACTACCGCGGCCTCGACGACCACGCGCCCGGCGCCCACTGCCCGGCCCCGGTGACCCCGGCGCACGAGGTACACGAACACCCCGTGTTTCCGCAGCGCGCGCGCCTGGCGCGCCGGGAGCATCGGCGCTCGCTGTGGCGGCGGCTGATGCGGCGGCTCGAATCCGGCACCCGCCACCTCGCCGGCGGAGCGTTTCAGTCGCTGGTGCTGGGTCCGATGTCAGGTGCGTCGATGATCGGGAACGTGTTCGCGCCGCGCGCCGTGTCGACCATGCACGCGCGGCTGTCGGCGGCCGTGCTCCCCATGCCGACGACGCGCCTGCGATCCGTCCGGGAGCCGCTGGGCGCCCTGACCGATCGGGGAAAACACCTGGGCTTCACGACGGCGGAGAAGGTGGACCGGGTCGTAGCGACGCTCACCAACCTCGGGCTCGTGCGCGAGCTGCCCCCGATCCTCGTCATCATCGGACATGGCAGCACGAGCTTGAACAACCCCCACGAGTCCGCCCACGACTGCGGCGCGTGCGGCGGACGTCGCGGCGGGGCGAACGCGAGGCTGTTCGCTGAGATGGCCAACCGCCCGGAGGTGCGGGCGGGCGTCCGGGAGCGCGGCATCGCGATCGACGACCACACCTGGTTTGTGGGGGCCTTGCACGACACGTCGAACGACGACATGACCTACTACGATCTGGATCGACTCCCCTCGACCCACACCGAAGCGTTCGACCACGTCGTGCATACGCTCGAGAACGCGCGCCGCGAGAACGCGCGGGAGCGCGCCCGGCGGTTCGACGACGCTCCCCTGGGCTTGTCGCCCGAGCAGGCGCTGCGGCACGTGCAGGGGCGGGCGTCGAGCCTCGCGCAACCGCGCCCCGAATACGGCCACTGCACAAATGCGGTAGCGATCGTCGGCAGGCGGGCCCTCACGCGCGGTCTGTTCCTCGACCGGAGGCCCTTCCTGGTCAGCTACGACCCCGCGGTCGATCCCCACAGCGCCGTGCTGGAGCGGATCCTGGCCGCGGTGGGCCCGGTGGGAGCGGGCATCAACCTGGAGTACTGGTTTTCGTCCGTCGACAACGAGGTCTATGGGTGTGGCACGAAGCTGCCGCACAACGTCACCGGCCTCCTCGGCGTGATGAACGGCCACCAGAGCGACCTGCGCACGGGCCTGCCGTGGCAGATGGTCGAATTGCACGAGCCCATGCGCTTGCTGCTGATCGTCGAGGCCACGCCGGAGGTCCTGCTCCAGATCGCGGGCCGCCAGGCCGAGGTTCGCGAGCTCGTGGTCAACGAGTGGATCCAGCTCGTGTCCCTGGACCCCTCGTCGGGGCGGATGCAGCGGTTCCACGCCGGCGCGTTCGTGCCGTATTCGCCGGACGAGCGACCCCTGCCGCGGGCCGCGCGCTCGTCCGACTGGTGCGCCTCCAGCCGGGAATTCCTCGGACCCGCCGCGATCGGACCTGCCCATGTTTGAGACGGCACTCTCGGTCTCGGTGGTGCTCACGGTGCTCGGACCGCTCGTCGCGGTGTTGTTCGTCGCGTCCAACCTCGTGTTCATGCCGCAGCTGCCATCCGAGCGGCTGGTCCGAGGCGCCATCATCGGGGGGCTGTCGGTGTCGCTCGCCGGGGCGCTCGCGACGGGCGGCTCGTGGCTTCTGGCGCCCCTCCCCGCGGAGGTCGAGTTCTCCCCGTGGCTGAAGATGGGCTCGTACGTGGTGCCGATCGTGTTTCACATCGACGCACTCTCGGTGGTGTTCTCCGCGTTGGCGGCGCTGCTGACGCTGCTCTCGGCCCGGTTCTCGTCGACGTACCTGCATCGAGAGCCGGGCTACACGCGGTACTTCGTGGTGCTCGCCCTGTTCGGCACGGGCGTGCAGCTGGTCGCCCTTGCGGGCGCTCTCGACCTGTTCTTCGCGGGCTGGGAGCTGATCGGGCTCGCGTCGGCCTTGTTCATCGGCTTCTTCAAGGACCGTCGGGAGCCGCTCCTTTCCGCGATCCGGGCGTTCGCGACGTACCGCGCCTGCGACATCGGCTTCTTTCTCGGCCTGGTCGCTACGCACGAGCTGCTGGGCAGCACGCGCCTCTCGGCGCTCGAGGGTGCCGGCGCGCTCTCCCCCCTTGCGCGCAACGTCCTGGCGGCCTGTTTCCTGCTGGCGGCCCTCGGGAAGTCCGCGCAATTGCCGTTCTCGTCATGGCTGCCGCGCGCGATGGAGGGCCCGACGCCCTCCTCGGCGCTGTTCTATGGCGGCATCTCCGTCCACACCGGGCTGTACCTGCTGCTGCGCACCCACGCGCTGCTGGACGTCGCTCCGGTCGTGCAGGGGGTCGGCGTCGGCCTCGGGCTGTTGACCGCGTTGTTCGCGGCCCTCGTGGCGCGCGTGCAGACCGACGCCAAGAGCACGATCGCGTTTTCGACCCTCGCGCAGACCGGGCTCATCCTCGCCGAGATCGCCGCGGGGTTCACCACCCTCGCGCTGGTACACCTCGTCGGCCACGCGCTGCTGCGCATGTCCCAGTACCTGCGTGCCCCGAGCACGCTTACCGACGCGCACCTGCTCCTCGGCGAGACCCGAAACCACGCCATCTGGTGGGAGCGGGCGCTCGGGGACGCGGCGCGGACGCGGCTGTTCGCGGCGTCGCTGCACAGGTTCCGGCTGGACGAGTGGACCGAGGCCGCTGTGGCCTGGGTGTGGTGGTCGGCGACGCGGTTCTCGGACCTCGACGCCCGCTGGCGGAGCCGCGTTGCGCTCGACCGGGAGCCGTCATGATCTCGACCTTGCAGCTCGTTTTGGCGGTCATCATCGCGGTGGCCTCTTCGCTGCCCATGCTGTTCGTCGACCACGCCCCGCCCGCCCGAGGCGTGCGGCTGGGTGCGGCGGTCGCCGCGATCGTCGCCCTGTTTGCTCCCGTCGGGGAGATCGCCTTCGCAGCCCTGGCGGTGGGCCTCCTGTTTCACGCCCGCACCTGCGGGTCGCGCTCGGGAGCCGCGGGTCTCGCCCTCGCGGCGGCGATGACGCTCGGCGCTGGGCTCGCGCTGGCGCTCGATCTCGGCGCGTGGGCGTGGGTCGCCTCGATCGCGGCGTTGGCGTTGCGAACGGGCGGGTGGCCGCTCCACGTCGGAACCGCCGCCATCGCCGAGCGCCGGCCGGGTGCGCTGGTGGATCTCGCGGCGACCCTGCCGGCCGCCGTGTTCGTTCACCTGCACCACGTGCTGCCGGCTGCCCCGGAGCTCGCACACGCCGCCGCGCCCGTAGCCGTGGTCGCCGGCGCTGCGGCGGCCGTCATCGGTGGCCTCGCCAGCGTGTCCGCCCCGGACCTGCGCCGGTTGTGGTCGGCCTCGTACTCGATGCACGGCGGCATGTTGCTCGCGGCGGTGGGGGCTGCCGGGCGCGGGCACGTCGCCGCCGCGATCTTCGTGGCGGTGTCGTTCGCGCTCGCGCTCGGCGGGTTCGGCGCCATGGTCGTGGCGATCGAGTCGCGCACCGGTCCGGTCACCTTGCGCGCGGGCGGAGGGCGCTCGACGTCGTTCCCGCGCATCACGTGGACGTTCGCGTTCTTCGCCGCCGCGGGAATCGCGTTGCCGGGCACCATCGGCTTCGCCGCCGACGACCTCCTCCTGCACGCGCTTTGGGAGGAGAGCCCACTCGCCTCCACGTTGATGCTGGTGGCCTCGGCGCTGCTCGCCGTAGGCCTGCTGCGCGGCTTTAGCGGGGCATTCCTCGGCTCCCCCCTCAAGGTGTGGACGGCCGGCGACCTGTCCATGTCGGAGCGCTGGTTGTCGGGAGCGGTGATAGCCGTCCTGGTCACGTCGGGGATCTACCCGATGTGGCTCCTGGAGTCCGTGCTGCAGGTGTACCCGGTGGGTGCCCCCTAAGGACATGTGAAATGGCGGCGAACGGCTTGCTGCGCACCCCGCTCCTCACGAAGCTGGTGGTGCTTGACCTCGCGATCAACGTCACCACCCTCGTCGTGCTCGACCAGTCACCTCCCGAGCTCACGTTCGAGGTGAACGTGGCGTCGTTCGCGGTGGTGCTCGTGCTCAACGCGGGGCTCGTCGCGTGGGCGCTGTCTCCCCTGCGCGTGCTCGAAGAGACGGCGCGCCGCGTGTCCGAAGGCGACTACGGTGCTCGCGCGCGGATGGGGTTCGGGGCGGACCGGAACCTTGCACGCATCGGCGACACGCTGAACACGCTGATCGACAGCGTCACGGCTGAGCGCGGACGCGTCCGGGCCCTGGCCGCCGAGCTGGTGGCCGCGGGCGACCGCGAGCGCGCCCACATCGCCCGCGAGCTCCACGACGGTACGGCGCAGTCGCTGTCGGCCCTCGACATGCTGCTCGAGTCCACGGTCAACGATCCCGCCGCGGCGCCGTGCCGCGAACGCCTGCTGCGCATGCAGCAGATCAACGCCGAGACGCTGTCGGAGGTGCGAACGCTGTCCCACAACGTGCACCCGCGGGTGCTCGACGATCTCGGTCTGCCGGCCGCCTTCGAGGCGCTCGCGAGGCGCATGGCACGGCCTGGGGTGAGCATCCAGGTGACGGTGGACTCCCCTCGCCTGCCGGATGCGACGGTGGCCTCGGTGTTGTACCGCGTCGGTCAGGAGGCGTTGAACAACGCGCTCAGGCATGGCAGGCCGCGGTCTGTCGACGTCCACCTCGAGGTCAACGACGCTGGCGCCGAGCTGGTCGTGAAGGACGACGGCATCGGTTTTGATCGTGCTCTGCCCGCAAAGTCTGGCGGCATGGGCCTGTTCGTGATGCAAGAGCGGGTGGCGCTGGTCGAGGGAACGCTCTCGATCGCGAGCGCTCCCGGCGCCGGCACCACCGTCACCGCGTCCATCCCCCTGGAGGCTCCTTGATCCGCGTGGTGATCGCCGACGACCACGCGGTGGTCCGGCTCGGCATGCGCGCGCTGCTCGAGGCGGCGCCCGACGTCCAGGTCGTCGGCGAGGCCAACGACGGCAACGAGGCGCTGCGCGTGTGCGCCGAACAGTCGCCCGATGTGGTGATCCTGGACCTGTCGATGGCGGGCATGGACGGTCTCACCGCGATGCGGGCGCTCGCCCGCCGAACGTCGCCGCCGAAGATGCTGGCGCTCACCATGCACGAGGAGGCCGATTACCTCGTGCCTGCGCTCGAAGCGGGCGCCATGGGGTACGTCATGAAGAGCGCGGCCAGCCACGACCTGCTCGAAGCGATCCGCACGGTCGCGAGCGGCCGCGTTTGGGTCCATCCGTCCGCGGCGTCGCTGCTCGCCGCGAACCTCGGGCGCCGCGCCTCGCAGGACGACGTGCGCTCGAAGTACGAGACGCTTTCGGACCGCGAGCGGGACGTGTTTCGGCTGCTCGCGTATGGTCACGGCTCCACTGACATCGGTGAGCGGCTCCACCTGTCGCCCAAGACGGTGGACACCTACAAGCGCCGTGTGAACGAGAAGCTCGGCGTGCAATCGCGCGCGGACTATGTGCGCCTCGCGCTGGACCTCGGGGTCCTTCAGAAGGAGCCGTAATGGCTGTTACCGGACTGCTCGCCCTGCTCGACGACGTGACCGCGATCCTCGACGACGTCGCTGTACTGACCAAGGTTGCCGCGCAGAAGACGGCCGGCATCGCGGGCGACGATCTCGCCGTGAGCTCCGAGGCGCTCGTGGGCATCGATCCGTCCCGCGAGCTGCCGATCGTCGGCAAGGTCGCTCTCGGCTCTGCGGTGAACAAGTGCGTGCTCGTGCCGGTCGCGCTGCTGCTGCCCTCGGCCGCGATCACGCCGTTGCTCGCGGTCGGTGGCACCTTCCTCTGCTACGAGGGGTTCCACAAGCTGATCCACCGCAAGGACGCGCACGACGACGCGCACCACAAGGAGCTGATCGTCGCGCTGCAGGCCGGACCGGACGCCCTCGCGAACGTGGAGTGGGACAAGGTCAAGCAGGCGATCACCACCGACGTGGTGCTCTCGGCCGAGATCGTCGCGGTCGCCCTCGGCGCGGTGGCCGACGAACCGCTCGCGACCAAGGCGGTCGTGCTCGTGGTGGTGAGCGCGATCATGACCGTCGCGATCTACGGCCTCGTCGCGATGATCGTCAAGCTCGACGACGTGGGGCTGTTCCTGCAGCGGTCACCGGCGGGGAGCGGTCGCCATCGCGCCGGAGCGCTGCTCGTCCGTGCCGCTCCCGTGCTGATGAAGGTGATCTCAGTCGTCGGAACCGTCGCGATGTTCCTCGTGGGCGGCGGCATCGTGCTGCACGCGTTCCACGGCGCTGAGGAGGCGCTCCACCACGTCGTGGAGGGCGCGGTCGGGGCTGCCGCGGGCGGGTGGGTGATGGCGTTCGTGCCGCTCGTCGTCGGCGTGCTGCTCGGGGCGGTGGCGGCGGGTGTGGTCGGGGCACTCGGTGGTTTGGTGGCTCGGCTTCGCCCGGCTTCGGGCTAAACGGGGTACACCGGGCGCGGAGGTTTCCATGTTGCTCGCACACCTGTTGCTCGTGAACGCGTTCGCTGCCGTCCCCGCGATGATCCCTTCCGAGGCGCCGTCCTTCGTCGTGCCCGGCACCACCATGACGTACACGGTGGACATGAACGGCAACACGAAGACGATGGTGGTGACGCTCAAGCAGGTCACCGGCGACCTCGTGTTCGACTGGTCGATGGGCGAAGGCATGGAGGGTTCGCGCACGATCACCGAGGCGGACCGGGCGTCCGCGCGCGCGCAGGACAACTACTTCGCGAACGGCGAGACCGGCGCGCACCCGGGCACGTCGACGGTGTTCTTGAGCTCCGTGCAGATGGACGACATCGCCAAGAGCGGCAAGACCGCGGCGACGATCGACGGCCGCGAGGTGGTGCTGAAGTACAAGGGCACGGAGTCGATGGACATCGCCACCGGCGAAAGCTCGGGCATCTTCTATGTCTGGAAGCTGGTCGGTAAGGGCGTGTCGATCAACGTGTTCGGCAACCCGATGTTCCCGGCGATCATGGAGCAGGACGTCGGCTTTCACGTGAAGATCGACCGCATCAACTAGGGGCTCGCGGGGACCGATCGCGCGGCACGGGTCGTGCAGCGCATTCGACCATCGGAGGCACCATGTTGGGTACCCTTGATGGCGAACAGATCGAACAGGTCCTGCGCACCGAGATCATCGGCCGGATTGGCTGCACCACGGACGGTCGCGTCTACGTGGTGCCGGTGACCTACGCGTACGACGGGGAGTGCGTGTACGCACACAGTGCCGTCGGCATGAAGGTGAAGATGATGCGGGCGAACCCCGCCGTGTGCTTCGAGGTCGACCACACGGACAACCTCGCGAACTGGCGGAGCGTGATCGCGTGGGGAACCTTCGAGGAGCTCACCGGCGAGGACGCCAAGCGCGGCATGGCGACGCTGATGCAGCGGGTGATGCCGCTGTTGACGAGCGAGACCGCCCAGCCGTCGCACGGCATGCCGGGAGCTGCTCCCCACCCGGGCGCTCACGCGGCGGACGTCGGCCACGTTTCGGCGGTGCTGTTCCGGATCCGACTCACCGAACGCATCGGACGGTTCGAACGGCGCCCGTGAGCGTTCAGGGGCTCGTCCGCGCGACGGGCCTTGAATCGCCGGCCCGCGATCCGCGCGCCGCGAAAGCGCGATAAAATGGGCGCGGAGGTCCGATGGGAGAGCCTGCGAAGCGCGTCGCGACCTACGAGGACGTGCTCAACGCGCCCGAGGGGATGACGGCGGAGATCCTCAACGGGGAGCTGTTCCTGTCCCCGCGCCCAGCCAGCGACCACCTGATCGCGGAAGGCGACATCTTCGGCGATCTCCGCGAAGCCTTCGGGCGACGCCGGGGCGGCACCGGACCCGGCGGCTGGTGGATCATCGTCGAGCCCGAGATGCACCTCGGCGACCCCGATCCCAAATCCCTCGTCGCCGTGCCCGACGTGGCGGCCTGGCGGCGGTCGCGCCTGCCGACGATCCCCCGCGCACCAGCGTTCACGCTGGCGCCGGACTGGATCTGCGAGGTCGTGTCGCCGGGACCGCGCAACACCCGCCGCGATCGAATCGTCAAGCCCGACGTGTACGCGTCCCGCGGCATCCCGCACCTGTGGATCGTCGATCCGATCGGCCAGCTCCTCGAGGTCTTCCGCCTGGAAGGCGGGACCTACCGGCGCGTTCAGGCCTTCAGCGGCGATGAGCGCGTTCGCGCAGAGCCGTTCGAGGCGGTGGAACTCGACATCGGCGGATGGTGGCTGCCCTCCGAGCCCGGCTGATCGGTGAAGCGCTCGTCGAGGCTTTCACGTGAAGATCGACCGCATCAATTAGGGCTCGTCCGCGCGAGACGGAAGCCGATGGTGCTCCAGCCGCGCGCGGGGTCGGTGCGGTAGCGGAAGGCGACGCTCGCGTGCACACCCACCTCGCTCCAGGCGCCGTCGCGAAAGACGCGTTCGGAGGGGGGAGGGACCGCCGTCGGGTCAGCGCCGGTAGGGTCGGTCGCTGCGCTGGTAGACAGGGCCCCATACCAGTCCTGCGTCCACTCGTGCACGTTGCCGCTCAGGTCGTACAGGCCGCACGCGTTCGCTACCAACTCGGCCACGGGGTGTGTCGTCGCGCAGCTGTTTTCGGTGACCCACCCGACGTCGAGGATGGCGTCGGACCCCGCATACCGCAGGTCCGTCCCGCAGCGCGCGGCGCCCTCCCACTCCGCCTCGGTGAGCAGCCGGTAGCCGGCGCAGGTGTAGGGGTCGGCCGCCACCACACACTGGACGGCCGGGGACTCGCCTGTACACGTGTAGCACTCGGCCAGGCCCGCCGCGCGGGACACCGCGTTTGTGTAGGCCGCCGCCTCATGCCAGGAGACGGTCTCGACGGGGCACGTCGCGCCGCAGGTCGAGAAGGTCGACGGGTTGTACCCCATCGTCGTTTGGAACTCGGCTTGCGTCACCTCCGTCGCGCCGACCTCGTAGGTGTGGGTGAGGGTCACGCTGTGCAGGACCTGGTCTGGATCGCAGTACGGCTGATTTGGCGTGCAGCCCATGTCGAACGTGCTGGCGGGGACGAGGGCGAAGTCGGGGTGCGCCTGGGAGCCGGTGTCCGCGGGGCACTCGGGGACGACGGGACAGTCGGTGTCCCCTTCCTGGCACTCGCTGCCCGCGCTTGAGCAGTCCGTGAGGCAAAAGATGTAGTCGGTCCATCTCGGGTCGGCCCAGTCGACGGTGACTTCGCCCGTGAAGACCCCGCAGTCCGCGGCGGTGTAGCAGTCGGCCGTACATTGCGTCTCGGCGGCCGCCGCGTCGGTGCATTCCGGCGATTCGGACGCGCCTGTGTCTTCGTCGTCGCTGACGCTCAGACCGCAGTCTGCGTACTTCCCACGAATCTGCGCGGCCGCCTTTTCACAAGGGTCCTGCTGCAAGGCCTTGCACCCCGCAATGCCCGCGAGACCCAAGACCAACACCGTGTGACGCGTCATCGGGGGACCCTCGTCCAGGGCGGGCCGATGAGAAAGGCCCCGTCGATCGGCAGCACGACCGCGTAGATCGACCCGTTGGTGGTGGCGGTGATCGGAATCACGCCGGTGGGGGTGACCTCGACGACCTCGCCCGTCCCATCCGGCTGGGAGGCGGTCGCGTAGACATGGCCGTCGGTCGAGGTGATCGGGGCGACCAGCGCCCGCTCGTCGAGGACGGCCACCGTCATCGCGATGGGGTCGAAGCGCCAGGTGGGTGCCATCGTGGGCTCTCCCAACATCAGCGACCCGTCCGACAGCGGCCACCACTGCGAGCCCACCAAGGGCGTGTCGCCGACCTTCTGGGCGGTCTCTCGGGCCCCGCTGGCGTCAACACAGTCGAGGCGGCCCCCCCCGACCCCGCACAGCCGCCCGTCGGTCAGGAGGATTCCACCCACCATTTCCGCGCTCTGCGCGGCGGGGAGATCCTCGACCGTCCCGTCCGGGCGGATGACCTGGACCGACGGGACCGGGGTCGGGACCTGCCACTGGGGCCCGTAGAGCGCAAACAGCGCGCCGCCGCCCTGCACGGGGCCGCCGTACATGCAGCTGATCCACGGCTCCGTCGAGGGACACGGCGGCATGGGGATGCCACCCCCGATGTTGCGCATCGTCGTCGAATATTCCCACGGGCCGCCGGTCACCCAAAGTCCGTACCCCCCCAGGTCCCGAATCCCGACTTGCCACCCCGTGTAGGTCCTCGACAACGGAAAGCCATCGTGATCGAGCGCGTTTCCGGCCACGTCGATCACCGAGCCGTCCCTGAGCAGCGCTACGCTGGAGTTGATCCAGGTGCCCGCGTATCGGTGCGCGGGAAACCCGAGCCGTACCGCGCCGACCCCGGGGAGCGTGGCCTCGATCGCCCTCTCCGAACCTGTCCAGTTCGCGTCAACCGGAGCGCTCGGATCGTCCAAAATGATCGCGCAATTCCCTTGTGGACCGAACGGACCCGCGACCTGCACGGGCTCGCCGCGGAGTGTCCAACCCTCTCCGTCGAACGGCTCGTCGGATACAGGCCAGCAAACCGCGATTCCCCCGAGGATCTCCCCGGCCCCGACGCTCAGGGACGGGGCAGACCGCAAGGCGATGGGCGCCTGATCCAGGTGCGCCTTGAAGAATCCGCTCGAGTAGAACGGCACGGAGGTGGCCGAGGTCGCGATCGCGGCGACCAACACGTCGCCTGGGTGCGTCGGGTCGACCAGCACGCCCTTGAATTCATAGGCGCCGCCGGGCTCCTCCACGCGCACCGACCCGAGCGCGGTGATCGCCACCTCGCCGGTCGTCTGGTCGATGCGCGCCTCGAACACCCGCCCGTCGGTGGTGATCGAATCCGCGACGCGCTCGTTTCCGTCGAGCAGGATGGACACCGCTCCGGGGAGTACACCGACCGGTACGAACCCGGACAGGGTGTCGTCGGTGAGGGTCACGCGGAACAGCTGTCCGTCGAGGCCAAGGACCGCGAAATGCACGGTCGCCTCGGAGTCGACCACCGCAGGTCCGATCCAGGTCTGACCCACGAGGGCGCTCCAGTCTTCGCCCACGCCCATCGGGTCATCCTGGCGGCCGTCGGTGAACATGGCGCGGGTCAGGATGCCGTCGGTCAGCGCGGTGTAGACGGTGTTGACGGGGTTGACGGGATCGGGGACGGTTCGGAAGAACTGGGCAGGCGGGTTGCCGAGCATCTGGTGGATCAGCGTGTGCGCGACGCCATCGATGGCCCACCCGGTGAGCGTGACGGGCATCGAGTTACCGGCGACGGGCGCGACGGCGCCAGCGCTATCGAGGGGGACACGTGCCGTGAGACCGGGGAGGATCTGCGCTGCGTTGGCGATCTCCTGCACGGGGGTGAAGCCTTCACCAAATTCGTCTGGCTTTTCCGAGGTATAGGTCGGGCATTGGGGATCGACGTAGACACTGTTCGTTACGTCGACCAGTTTGGCCGATTCGTCGAGGCGGGCGCACCAGTCGTGCGGCCACGCGCGCGTGTAGCCCCAGGCGGGGGCCTCCCCGTCGAGGTAGCCCCACAGAACGCCGTCGATCACGGCTCCAGAGAGGCCCCAGAGCTCTTGGGGGCCGGGCAGCGCGAGCACGCTCGTGAGGCGCGCGGGATCGAGCCCGGGTTCGACGTGGTCCTGGGGGGTCAGGGGCACGACCATCGCGTCGTAGCCGTCGATCATAGACCATACGTTTTCGTTCCCGCCCAGGCCCACATAGCCGACACCCTCGGCGTACCAGCGGGTGAGATTCAGGCCGCCGTCCGGAAACTCCTCGGCGATGCCCCAAACGTCGGCCGGTCCGGTCGGGAGCATCCCCGAGGTGTGACTTACGACGATCCGCCGGTCGAACACGCCAGGGCGATCGCAAAGTCCGTCGGAAGCGTCTGGGCCTGCCAGATCGGCTCCCGCGTGAGGCGATCGACACGGACGCGCTCCTGAGATCTACTCTGGCAGGCGGACGAC
>CANNIZ010000002.1 GCA_947505245.1 Pseudomonadota bacterium
CGGCCGGGCCGATCAGCGTATCTGCGCCAGGGAACTGCGCCGCGATCGCCGCGACCTCCGCTTCCGCGCCGGGCAGCGAGCCGTCCGGGTTTCCGAGCAACAGCAACGACGGGCCGTCGAGGCGGAACGCCGGTTCGGCCGAGCCACGACGGTCGAGTGACCCGACGTGGGTGACGTACGCGACGGCGAGATCCTCGGTCAGCCAACGGCCGCCCCGCCGGAGCGCGCTGAATGGAACCTCGCGAAACGGGCCGTCCGCCGCGACCACGAGCGTATCCGCACCAACGAGTTCGGCTGCGATCGGCGCGAGCAGCCACTCACCGAGCTGATCAAAAGCCGAACGCGTAGCCGCCGCTTCGTAAACATCACCGCCGCGCAAGCCGGTCACCACCACGTCGATCGTCGACTGGAGCGCATGGGCATCGACGGTGATCGAACGGGCCACCGTGCCGTCGTGCTTGAACACGAGCAGCACGAGCCGATCATCGAACAGGACCGGCTCGAGGACCACCACCCCAGGGTCGAGATCGTCCTGCACGGCTTCGAGGTCTTCGGGCTCGACGCGCACGAGATCGTCGAATTCCGGGTGCGCGACCCGCAACTCATCGACCGTGTGCGCGAACTCGACGCGAAGCGCCGCGAGCTGCTCGCGAAGCGCGCCCTGCCGCGCGCCCTGGGCGCCACCGACCTGCGACTCGACCCAGCGCGCCTGCTCGTCGAGCGCCTTGTACCGCGCCACGAGCGGATCATCGTCCGGGAGCGTGTCGGGGAGCGCGTGGGTGCGCAACTCCTCGGCGACGAGCACGGCCTCGTCCGCGCGGCCCGCCGTCACCAGCGCGTCCACCAGCGCGCGGTACGTGTCGAGGTGAGAGGCTACGAACTCCTGGGCTGAGGAGGTGTCGAGGCCCGCGCGGCTCTCGTCGAGGATGTCCACCGCCTGCGTCAGCGACTCGATGCCGAGCGCCTGTTGGCCCCGATCACCCTGCAACAACCCGAGCACATACCGGGACCGCCATCGCACGCCCCGAAGCTCGATTCGATCGGCGAGATCGCGCGCTGCGATGGCGGACTTCATCGCGCGCTCGGGGTCGGCCCCCCGCAGCGCAGCGGCGCGGTCGAGCTCGGCGGTAGCGAGCAGGCGCGGATCTCCGGCGCCTTTGGCGCGCGTCACCACCGCGGCCCACGCCTCGGGCGTAGCGCCGGTCAACGCCTGGGCATCGATGCGAACCGACAGCGCGTCGGTCTCGCGCCCGAGGTCGTGGTACAGCGACTCGGATGCGGCGTAATGCGCGACCGCCGCGCTCGCGTTGCCGACGCGGTGCTCGAGCGTGCCGAGGTCCTGAAGCAACACGGCCTGACGTGCCGCGTCCTTTCGCTGGCGGGCGCCTGCGAGCGCATCTTCGTACAGCGTACGCGCGCCGTCGAAGTCGCCCGCGTCCTGCACGACCAACGCGAGGTTGCCGATGGCATCGAGCTCGCCGACGACGTCCTTCGCGGCGCGGTAGATCGCGACCGCGTCGTTGAGGCGTGTGCGAGCGTCGGCCAGACGGCCCCCGCGGCGCAGCGCGATCGCGCCGTTGACGAGCGCGTCCGCGCGACCTTTCTCATCACCGAGCGCCTGGAACAGCGTCCCGGCCGCATCGAACGCGCGCAGCGCCTCCTGGTCCCTGCCCTGGGCCATTCGCGCGAGCCCGAGGTCGATCGCCGCGTTCGCGGCGCCGTGGGGAGCGCCGAGATCGCGATAGGACTCGAACGCAAGCTGGAACACCCGCTCGGCCTCCCGCGCGTCACCCACGTCGAGGTCGAGCATGCCGCGCGCAAGCCGGACGTCCGCCTCGCGCTCGGGCGCGCCGACGGCGAGCTCCTCGGCGTATGCCACGCGCTCGCTCGCGTGGGTGATGTCGCCCATTGTCCGATACACGGCCGCCTCGCGCAGCGTCGCCTCGATCTCCGAGGCGCGATCGCCGTCGCGCATCGCGAGGGCCCTGGCCCGCGCGAAGTGCAGGATCGCGCCGGCGCTGTCGCCGATGGACACGGCCACGTCACCGGCGCTGAGCTCCTCGTCGACCACCGAGGAGGCCGCCTGGGATGCGAACGTCAGCGCGAGAGCGAGCAGGCTCATCCACGTGAGCGCCCGGAGCCTCACAGCGTCATTTGCGACAGCTCAGCCCGGGCCGCCTCGAGCTGCGGATCGGCCGCCACCGCCTTCTCAAACGCCTCCCGGGCGCGCGGAAGGTCCCGTTGGTCGAGGTGGATGAGCCCCTCCGAATACGCCACCGCCGCGTCGAGGGTGTGACGTTCCGTGGTGACGACGGTGGTGGAGGCGACCGCCGTCGCTGCGGGCGGTGCGACCACCGACGCCCCCTCCGTGGAGCGCGTCCCCGAGGGAGTCTTCGCCTTCGGAAGCTGCAGCGAGTCGAGCTTGGAGCGCAACGCGGCGGAGACGTCCTTCTCCATGGTCAGGAACGCCGACGTGGGGCTGTTCGTCCCGTAGGCGAACACGATCCGGCCCGTCTCGACCTCGACGATACGCGTGTCGATCCGCAACGTTCCGAACAGCTCGAAGTACGTCCCCATCACGAAGTACTGCGCCCCCACGAGCTTTCCGACGCGTGCCGCCGAGACCGGGTCCGCGATGCCGTCGTGCCCGAGCTTGAACTCGTCCAACGCGGCCTGCAACTGCGAGCGTTCGATGATCGGCAGATCGGAGTCGGTGGTGAGATCCGTGACCAGCATCTGCGCGAGGCCCACCTTGAGCGGCTCGAGCGCGACGTTCCCCTCGTTCTGGAAGTACAACACCGCCACGCCGCCCGCCGCCCACGCGTTGGACGACAACAGCAGCGCAACGAGGCCAACAAGCATCCGGGTCACGATCCCTCCACGAGCCCCGGTCCAACGGATCACAGGGGTCGTCGCTTTCGCTCGGCTCATCGTATGCCAAACGACCCACCGGGCGCGCGCTATAGTCCGCACATGGCAAAGATCCTCGTAGTCGACGATGACCCCGCGCTGCTCGACGTGCTCGCGATGGCGCTCCAGGACGCGGGACACGACAGCCTCACCGCCGGCGACGGACGAGCGGGGCTCGCGCGCATCGACGCCGACCGCCCCGACCTCGTGATCAGCGACGTGAACATGCCCCACGTCGACGGGTTCACGTTGTGCCGCAAGCTGCGCGAAGCCAGGAATGGCGTGCCGATCGTGCTGCTCACGTCGCGGTCGGACGAGCTCGACGAGGCCCTTGGGCTCGAGCTCGGCGCCGACGACTACATCGCGAAGCCGTTCTCCACCCGCGTGCTGCTCGCGCGCGTCGCCGCGCTGCTGCGCCGCGAGGCCGCCAAGAACGAGCCGCCGAAGCCGCTCGTGCGCGTCGGCCTGCTCGAGCTCGACATCGAACGGCTGGAGGTGCGCTGGAACACGACGCTGTTCGTCACGACGGTGACGGAATTCCGGATGGTCGAAGCCCTCGCGCGGCGGCCTGGCGTGGTGTTCAACCGCGACCGGCTGATGGAGCTGATGCGCGGCGATGACTCGATCGTCGCCGAGCGGATCGTCGACACGTACATCAAGCGCGTCCGCCGAAAGATCGAGGCGATCGACCCCGCGTTCGACCGCATCGAGACGGTGGTGGGGGCCGGCTATCGCTGGCGTAGCTAAGCGGCGCTCGCTCCGCTGGCGCGCGTTCTTCGCCGTCGCAGGGGTCGTGATGCTGCCGCTCCTGTTCGTGTGGCTGTCCGATCTCGCCGACCGCGCCGCGTCCCAGGGCATGGAGCTCGCCTCCGCTCGCGTCGCCGAGAGCGCGGCGGAGGCGTGGGGGCACCTGGCGACCGAGGAGGACGCGCGGGCCCGGACAGACGCGCTCGCTTCGCAGGCGTTCGCGCGGATCCGGGTCACGGACGCCCAAGGAAACGTGCTCCACGACGTCGATCACGAGGGCTTTCCGCTCCTGGACGGCCTCGCCGCGCTCGTGTTCTTCGGCCCCGGTCCACCATCGTTCGCCCAGGCGGACGCGACGCTCCCTCCGCTGTCGGAGCGAGCCGAGACCCGATCGGCCTGGAGCGGCGGAGGCTCCTCGCGCTGCACCCGCGCCGATCCGGGGCCGGTGTTGCTGTGCGCGTCGGCTCGCCGCACGGCCGACCACACGGGCGGTTCTGCGCCCGCTCTCCGGCAGCGCGACGTCGTGGTTCACGTCGAGATCGGCTCGCGCCGCGCGATTCGCGCGCTCTATGACGTGCGCTACCCGTTCATCAAGCTCACGCTCTACATGCTGCTCGTCGGCCTCGCGCTGTGGGTGTGGCTCGACCGGCGAATGGTCGCGCCCGTGTTGCACCTCCGCGACCAGATCCGCGACCGGAAGGTGGACCTGGTGACGGTCCAGCACGGGCGCCCCGACGAGATCGGTGAGCTCGCCGACACGTTCAACGATCTCGTGCGCACGCTCGACGCGCGCAACCGCGCCAACGCCGGCTTCATGGCCGACCTCGCCCACGAGCTGAAGAACCCCGTCGCCGCAGTGCGCGTCGCCGCCGAGTCCCTCGAGGGTGGCCGACCCGTCGACGAAGAGCGCGCGAAGCGGCTCGGGACCGTGTTGATGGACGCGAGCCGTCGCCTCGACACGATCGTCACGCAATTCCTCGAGATCGCGCGCGCCGAGGCGGGCCTGTCGGGTCAGGCGCGCGTGCGCATCGACCTGTACGCCCTCGCGGTAGGGCTCGCGGAGGCCGTCACCGCGCGCGGCGGTCCCGAGGTCGTCGCCCACGGGGGCACGGCGTTCATCGACGGCGTCCCTGATCGCGTCGAGAGCGTGCTGCGCAACCTCGTCGACAACGCGACCTCGTTCGCGCGTTCGAAGGTGGTGATCGCGGTCACCCAGGACGCCTCTCGCGTCGTGCTCACCGTGGCCGACGACGGCCCCGGCATCGCGCCCGAGGACCTGCCGCGCGTGTTCGACCGCTTCTACACGCGGCGGGCCGACAACAAGGGGACAGGGCTCGGTCTGGCGCTGGTGAAGGCGATCGTCGAGGCCCACGGCGGCACGGTCACCGTGCGACCGGGCGAAGGAGTCGGCGCCGTGTTCGAGGTGTGCTGGCCCCCGGTCAGCGCAGCGCGTCCAACGTAGCGAACAGGCCTCTGATCTCGTCAGTCGCGGGATCCTCAGGCGGTTCCAAAGGCAACGGAACGGTCAGCCAGTCTACCGCATCCGGCTTCTCATCGAGGCCTTCCAGCGAGTAGATCGCGATACGGTCGACGGAGATGCCCGCCGCCAGCGCGGCCGCGACGTCGGCGTGGAGCTCCGCGGCGCTCGCGAGCCCGCCCGAGTCGTCGAACCCGACGGGCCCGGTGAGGCCGAGATCGAGGGCCGCTTTGTCCCCCCAGGTGTCGATCGCCGTGCCCGCGTAGCTCGTCACCAGACCCGGCCCGAAGCGCATCGTCGGGTCGTCGAGGGCGGGCGCGAACAGCGCGTCGAACGACGACCGGTACACCTGCAACGAGATCGCGTCGGCATCGATGCCCCTCACCGGCGTCCCGAGCGCCTGCGCGATGCCCTCGTCCCCGTCGAGCACGTCGTCCGCCACCACTGGAAGCGCCGTAAGCTCGACGCGCAGCCCCTGTGCGCGCAGTTCGTCTGCCAGGTCAGCGAACACACCGCGCGCGTGGTCGAACGCGGCCTCGTCCACGCTCGACAGCAGCACGGTCGCGACGTCGAGAGCACCGCCTCCGTTCGCCACCACGTCCTCGAGCGCGCGCATCCGATCGATCGGCATCTCGAGGTCGATGACCACGCCGTCGACGCGCCGACAGTCGCGCTCCGCCCACCCGACGAGCGTCCGGGTCCACGCGGCGAACGCGTCGGCGTTCTCCTGGTTCGCCCAATACCCTTCCGCTTCGGGCAGCAGGGGCCACAGCAACAGGGCCACGTCGGCTTGATCGGCCGCGCGGCAGGTGGCGCGTAGATCGTCCTCGGTCTGCAATCCGCGCTCGAACGCGACGTTCGCGTCGACCCGAAGGTCCCCCACCTGGTCGATTCGCGCGGGGAGATCGGAGGGTTCGACGAACTCTACCCACACCGCGAGCCGATCGTCATGGTGTCGCGGGGTGAAGCCGCCGCACGCCATCAGGGCGAGGGAAGACCTGCTGATCAACATGCGACCCGCATAACGACTTGTGGTCACACCGGTTCGCCGACTACGATGCCCGCGATGGAGGACTCATGTTTCGCACGGTCTGGCTCGCGCTGTTGCTCGTTCCCACGGTGGCCTTCGCCGGCCCGAAGGTGCCCGACGCGCTGTTGACGGACCTCCCCCCGGAGCAACGCTCCGCGTGGGCGTCCGACCAGGCCGAGTTGGAGGCGATCGGCAAGGAGATCGCCGCCGCAGAGGGCGCGCTCGAGGCCGCCAAGGCTGCGAAAGGCCAGCTGAAGGACACGGCAGCTGCCGAGAAGAGCGACGTCAAGGCCGCGAAATCGGGTGTAGACGCGGCGAAGGAGGAAGCAAAGGCCGCCGTCGAAGCAGAAAAACAGAAGTTTGACGCTGCGAAGACCGCAGTTGAGACAGCAAAATTGGCGGTTACACAAGCCCAGGATCTGATCGGCGTAAAGGCGGCCGAGGTCACGGCCGCCAAGCTCGCGGTTGACACTGCAAAGGAGCAGGTCAAGCAGGCGAAGATCGGCAAGGGCGACGTCAGCGGCGCGAAGCAGGTGCTCGCCGAGAAGAAGGCCGCGGTGAAGGCCGCCGATCAGGCGGTGGCCGACGCGAAGGCCGATGTCGAGACGAAGAAGAGCGCAGTCGACGACGCCCAGGCGGCCGTGAGCGCGCAAAAGGCGGCGATCGACGCAGCCAAGGAAGGCGGCGCCCAGGCGGAGGAGGAGGCGAAGACGAACCTCGAGACGCAGAAGGCAGAGTCCGCGGAAGCGCAGACGGCGCTGATCGACAGCCCCGAGATCCGCGCCGCCCACCAGAAGATCGACGCGCTGCAGGCAAAGCGTGAGGTCCTCGACGCCAAGGTCGAGCTCGGCAAGGCGCGCGCCGTCCTTTCAACGAACCAGTACGCGCTCGATATCGCACTTTACGAGGCCGCACTGTCGTCGGCCGAGGCGAAATTCGCGACCGCGAACGCCCCGACCACGAGCACTCCGACGACTCCATGAGTTGCCGGCCGGACCGGGCCTGAGTTGCCGACCGTTCCCAGACCGCATAAACGCCCGGGACTCGCCGTGTGCACCCGAGGTGCGCCGGCCAGGTGGAACCCCACCGAGAAGGAGACGACATGATTGCGGTCATCGAGGCCAACGGACATCAGCATCGCGTGCAGCAAGGCGACAAGATCATTGTCGACCGCCTGCAGGCCAACGAAGGGGACACGGTCGTACTCGATCAAGTCCTGATGATCACGGGTGGCGACGCCCCCAAGATCGGCACGCCTACCCTGAAGGGCGCCAAGGTCACCGCCAAGGTCGTTGAACACGGCAAGGGCGAGCGGCTCATCACGTTCAAGTACCGTCGCCGGCAGCGTATGCGCCGTCGCGTGGGCTTCCGGGCTCACAACACCACCCTCGAAATCGTCAGCATCGAAGGCTAAGGGAGCTCCCAATGGCACACAAAAAAGGTCAGGGCTCTTCCCGCAACGGTCGCGACAGCGGCCCCCAGTACCGCGGCGTCAAGCGCTTCGGTGGCCAGGAAGTCCGCGCAGGAGGCATCATCGTCCGCCAGTGCGGCACGAAGATCCACCCCGGCGCGAACGTCGGCCTCGGGCGTGACTTCACCCTGTTCGCGAAAGCGGACGGCGTCGTGAAGTTCAGCACGCGCCAGAACCGCAACTACGTCGAGATCGTCACCGCCGCCAGCTAGGCCGGCCGCTTCAAGATTGATCTCGCTGTAGCCGCGCTGGGCGCTCGTCGCTCCGCGCGGCTTTCTTCTTTTTGCTACGCTCGCAAGCTCGCTGCGCGCTTCGCTTGCAACCTATCGCCCATGCGATCCGAAGGACACGCCCTTGCGATTCGTCGATGAAGTCGAAATCACCGTATCCTCAGGCACCGGCGGCAACGGCCACGTGGCGTTCCGACGCGAGTCCAAGGTGCCGCGTGGCGGCCCGAGCGGCGGCGACGGCGGGCGCGGCGGGAGCGTGATCTTCCGGGCCACCCGCATGCGAAACACGCTGGTCGACTTCCGCTGGAGCCGCATCATCCGCGCCCAGAACGGCGAGCGCGGCATGGACAAGGACATGTACGGACGCGCGGCGGACGACTCCGTGCTGCTCGTGCCGCTCGGGACGATGCTGCATGACGCCGAGACCGGCGAGCTCGTCGCGGACCTGAACACGGACGGGGCCGAATGGCGGCTCGAGGGCGGGCGCGGCGGGCGCGGCAACATCCACTTCGCGACGCCCACACGGCGGACCCCTGAATTCGCCGAAGAGGGGAAGCCCGGTGAGGAGCGAAAGCTAAGGCTCGAGCTCAAGATCCTCGCGGACGTCGGCCTGCTCGGGTACCCGAACGCCGGCAAGAGCACGCTGATCTCGCGCATGTCCGCAGCTCGGCCAAAGATCGCCGACTACCCGTTCACGACGCTGCACCCGAACCTCGGCGTCGTGAGCGTGGGCGTCGGCGAGAGCTACGTCGTCGCAGACATTCCGGGCCTCATCGAGGGCGCGTCGGAAGGCAAAGGCCTGGGCCACCAGTTCCTCAAGCACGTCGAGCGGTGCGCGCTTTACCTGCACCTCGTTTCCTGCGAGGAAGGTCCCCAGTCGCCGCTGGAGCGCCTGCGCGCGATCGACGCCGAGCTGTTGAAGTACGACGAAGACGTCGCAAATCGCGAACAGATCGTCGTCCTCACGAAGTGCGACATCATCGACGAGGAGTCGCGCGACGCGCTCGTCGCCGAGCTCGCGAAGGCCACCGGTCGGCGCGTCATCCCGATCTCGGCCGTCGCAGGCCTCGGGTTGAAGGAGGTCACCTTCGCCGCCTGGCAGCGGGTCAAAGAGCGCCGCGACGCCGCCGGCACCAACGACGTGTCCGAGCCTCCCACGCTGTAGGTTTTCGCCGCGCCTGATGAAATGCCGTCCACGCCGCCGCCGTACCTCGGATTTGGAGGCGGACATGGTCGAGGCGTTTCAGATCTTCACGATCTTCTTTGGCATGGCGTCGGTCCTCGCCGCGCCGCTGGCGGTGGTGCTGGGCCTCCCGCTCGCGGCCTGGGTGGCGCGGGCGTGGCTGTCGGTGCGCGAGCGGGAGCTTCGGCTGCGCGAGGTCGAGGTCGTACTGCAGCTGCGCGAGTCACGCGCGCTGCCCGCCTGGGTCGATGAGCGCGACCCGAAGTCCCTGCTCGCGTGGACGCGGACGGATCGCGAGCTCGCGGGACTGCTTACGGCGGGTGTTATGACGGCGCCGTGAGGTGGCCGTGATCGTTTCAGGCATGTCGGGCAACGAGGCGTTCTGCCTCGCACAAAAGGGCTTCATGCCCGGCGAGATCGTCGTCGGCAACAGCGTCGTGTCGCTCGGTGTCGTGGGCGGCATCGGCGCCTGGGGCAAGGGAATCACCGGAGGCGAGCTCGGCGCCGTCACGAAGATGATCTCCGAGGGTCGGCACGCCGCGATCAAGCGCCTCGTCAAGGAAGCCGAAAAGAGCGGAGCGGTCGGCGTCACCAGCGTGGTGAGCGAGCTCCGTTCGCTGGGCGGCTACATGGAGTTCCTCGCACAGGGCACGGGCATCACCGGTGATCGGCTCGGTGAGGGAACGTTCACCACGGCGGCGTCGGGCATGGAGCTGTACTGCCACCTGGACGCCGGCTACAAGCCGATGCACTTCGCGATGGGCAACGTCGCCTACGCGCTCGGCATCGGACAGGGGCTCGTGGGCAGCGTGCGCACCATGGCCCGCGGCGAGGTCCACGAGTTCTCGCAGATGTACAACCACATCCGCCACCTCGCGTTGGACCGACTGCGGAAGGAGGCCCGTGAGGTCGGCGCGAACTGCGTGGTCGACGTGAAGGTCAAGCTGCAGCCGTTCGGCCCGACCGCGACGGAGCTGCTCATGACCGGTACAGCGTCGTTTCATCCTGCGTTGGGGACGCCCGCGACCGACGATGACGTCGTCACGTCCGAGCTCACCGGCGAGGAGCTCTGGAACCTGGCGCGCATGGGCTACGTGCCGGTGCAGTTGTGCATGGCGACGTCCGTGTACTCGCTCGGTGTGGTCGGCGGCTTCGGCGCGATGTTCAAGGGGATGACGCAGGGCGAGATCCCCGAGCTGACGAAGATCGTCTACGAAGCACGGGAGAACTGCATCGGCGTGCTCCGGAAGGAAGCCGAGCGGTTCGGCTGCGAGCGCGTGATCGGGAACAAGCTGATCATCAAGGAGCTCGGCCCCGGGCTGATCGAGGTGATGTGCATCGGGACGGGGGTCCGCAAGGCACCGCCCGGAATGGAGCCCGCGACGCCGCTATTGATCGCTCAGGCCGTGATCATCGACAAGGACCTGCTCGAGTCGAACGCGCTGGACGGTGGCGACGGAAACGTCCCCGGCGCGGCGGTCCAGCGGGCGACGCGCGAGGTCCAGGGCGGCGGGCGACAGGTGGTGGGCTGTGTCGTGGGCGTCGTCTGGCTGTTCATCGTGATGGGCGTGATGTTCTTTGGCGCCATCGCCGCGTTGCTCGGAAATTAGGGGTCAGGAATTGACGATTGCTGATTTCCCGTACATGGGGTCAGGAATTGATGATTGCTGATTTCCACCCCGTTGGGTGCGTGCGGCGCAATCCAGCACCATCGGCCGGTGGATTCGCAGCCCCTCTACCCACTTCGATTCAGCTTGAACGCCGAACGAAATGTGCAATCGTCAATTCCTGACCCCGTGCCAGGCACCGATCGGGAGCTCGCGCACCGCAAACTCCGTGTTCCCCAGCAACGAATGGCCGATGTTTGCGCGATCGACGTCGTCGAGCACCCCGAGCGCGCACCGCAACGCGGTGCCGTGCGAGAACACCGCGACGTTGCCCGGTGGCAGGGCGTGGTCGATCTCGGCGAGGGCGGCGATCACGCGCCGCGAAACGGCCATCTGGGACTCGCCGCCCGGCGGGCCCTCGCTCCAGGCGAGCAGCGTGTCCCACCGGCCATCCGCCTTCAACCCCTCTTTGGTGGCTCGCTCCCACGACCCGAGCTCCCGCTCGCGCAGTCCCGGGTGTGCGATATCGGGCTCACGGCCGGTCGCGAGCCGGGCGGTGATGCGGGCGCGCGACAGCGTCGAGCTGACGACGAACGCGATCGGGAGAGCGCGAAACGAGGCAGCGAGCG
Organism: Pseudomonadota bacterium; assembly: GCA_947505245.1. Lineage (GTDB taxonomy): Bacteria > Myxococcota_A > UBA796 > UBA796 > SYKL01. The sequence goes on from CANNIZ010000002.1 coordinate 11,285, forward strand.
CCTCGGCCTGCGCCACCCCGACCGGCGTCAACGCGGCGTCGACGCTGCCTCCTGCGAGCCAGCCCTCCGCGTTCGCGACGGATTCGCCGTGGCGCACGAGCCACCACGTGCGTTTCCTCATCAATGATGCTGCTCGGTGATGCGCGCGATCCGCCCGGCGACCCGCTCCTCAAGCACGATCAACGTGGGGATCGAGGGCGTTCCGGACTTGCCGATCAGCGCGTCCACCTGGGCGCGCACCGGGGCGAGCGCGCCGGCTGACAGCGTCGCGACGAGCACATCGACCGACGGCACGGGTGTGGGCACCGGCACAACGGAGACGAGCTTCTGCAGCAGCGCCGCGTAGCGGTCGTACAGGATCTCGAGCGCGATCGGGTCCCACCGACCGGTGGCAGGCCGCGTCGCGAGGTCGTCCAGCACGTCCTGAAGCCGCGAGGCCCGCGCGACCGCGAGCTGACGGACCACGACGTCACCCAGCGGTGAACCGTTTCGGAGCGCCTCGGCGTGCGCCATCACCGCAAGCGGCAACAACGTCGCCTCCTGGACGCGGCCTACGGTGCGCTCATCGAGACCGGCGGCCAGCCACCGCGCGTTCTCGGCCGCACCGGCCGCCTTCATGTCGCCGGGCAACGAACGGATGACCGTCGCCGCTGCGCCTGCCATCTTCGTAAGCTCGGCGTCCTTCGGCACCTCGCCGCGCGTCGACAGCCACCAGGCTGCAACCTCGCGCACGCCCTCGTCCAGCTTGACCCAGGCCTCGTACCGCGCAAGTTGCTGGGCACCCAAGGCGTTCGCCTCGATCCCGGCACGCGCCGCGGACACACCCGCAAGCTCCTGCGCCTTCAGGTAGGCCTCCGCGATCTGCCCGACGGTGCAGCCCGTGGTCTCCACCATGATGGGGAAGAACGCGGCGCCCGCGTCGGCGATCATGCGCGTCGTCGCGACAGTCATCGCGATCTCGTTGCCGAGCATGTGGTTGCGGATGTCCTTCACATGCGACTTCTGAGCCTCGGTCGGGAAGTACGTGAGGAGCAGGTCGTCAAAGCCGGGCAGCGCCTTCGGATTTCCCGCGACGAGCTCGCGGTAGACGTACATCTTCACCCACGCGGACAACACCGACAGTTCGGGCCGCGTCAGCCCCGCGCCCGTCTCGGCGCGCCGCGCGAGTTCCTTGTCGGTTGGAAGACGCAGCGCGTCGCGGGTGGTGCCCATGCGCTCTTCGACGAACGCGATGGCGCGCCCGAACGAGAACACGTCACGTTGGCTGCGCACCTGATCGCGCGACAGCTGCTGACCGTGCGCGTCGTTGTTCGCGAGCACGAGCACCGCGACCTCGTCGGTCATGCGGGCCAACAGCTCGTTGCGGCCAGGCAACGTCATCTCGCCGCGCTCCACGATGCGGTCGAGCAGGATCTTGAGGTTGACCTCGTGATCCGACATGTCGACGCCGCCGGAGTTGTCGATCGCGTCCGTGTTGATGCGTACGCCGTTGAGCGCGGCCTCGATGCGCCCGCGCTGCGTACACCCGAGATTTCCACCTTCGCCAACGATCTTTGCGCGGATCTGGTTGCCGTCGATGCGGATGTTGTCGCAGCTGCGGTCGTCCGCGTCGGCGTGGGTCTCGGTCGACGCCTTCACGTACGTCCCGATGCCGCCGTTCCACAGCAGGTCGACGTCCATGAGCAGGATCGCCTTGATGACGACCTCGGGCTCCGCCTCGTCCGCGTGGATGCCGAGCATGCCCTGGACCTGGGGCGACAGCGGCACGCTCTTGGCCGTGCGGTCGAACACGCCACCACCCTTGCTGATCTTCGTCCGGTCGTAGTTCTCCCAGCCGCCAAGCCGCTCGGCCTTGAACAGCCGCATGCGCTCGACCGCCGAGGTGGCCGCGTCCGGGTTCGGGTCGAGGAAGATGTGCACGTGGTTGAACGCCGCGAACAGGCGCGTCTTATCGCTCTCGATCAGGCCGTTTCCGAACACGTCACCGGAGAGGTCGCCGATGCCGACACACGAGAACTCTTCCTTGTAGGGGTCCTTCCCCATCTCGCGGAAGTGCCGCGCGACGAGCACCCAGCCGCCGCGGGCCGTGATGCCGACCTTCTTGTGGTCGTACCCGACCGAGCCGCCCGAGGCGAACGCGTCCCCGAGCCAGTGGCCGTACCCCAACGACAGCTTGTTGGCGGTGTCCGACATGTGGGCCGTGCCCTTGTCGGCTGCGACGACCAGGTACGGATCGTCGCCGTCATAGGCGAACACGCGCGGCGGCTTGGTGATCTTGCCGCCAGCGCCGTTGTCCGTGAGGTCGAGCAGGCCGCGGACGAACGTCTGGTACAGGCGATCGGCCTGCTGGCGACGCGCCGCCATGTCCCGTGCGGGACGCTTGAGGAAGAACCCGCCCTTGGCGCCTTCAGGCACGATCACGACGTTCTTCACCTGCTGCGTGCTGACAAGGCCGAGCACTTCCGTACGGAAGTCTTCACGGTCGGACCAGCGAAGACCGCCGCGAGCGACCTTGCCGAAGCGAAGGTGGACACCTTCGACTTCCAGGTTGTGTACGTAGATCTCGAACATCGGCCGCCGCGCGCCCATCATCGGCACGTTCGCGCCGAGGAACTTGAACGACAGGTAGTGGAACGGCCGATCCGTGCGGTAGTAGTTCGTGCGAATCATGCCCGTCATCAGCTCGAGGAGCGCGCGGAACAGGTGATCCTCGTCGTAGCCGCGCAGCTTGCGCAGCGCGTCGCGAACCGCCGTCTCGGCAGCCGCCGTCCGCTCCGCGCGAGCCTCGTTCCGATCGGGGTCGAACTTGGTATGGAACAGGTCCACCAGCAGCGTCGCGATGTGCGGATTGCTGAGCAGGATCTCCTGGACGCGCACGATCGCGAGCTTGATCCCAAGCTGGCGCGAGTACCGGGCGAGGCCGCGGACGACGTCCACCTCCTGCCAAGTAAGTCCTGCAGTGAGGACCAACTGGTTCAGGCGATCGCTCTCGACGTCCCCCGCGAACACCGCAGCGAGTGCCTCGAGCAGCCGCTCGCGATTGGCGAGGATCGCGTCGCGCCCGACCCCACCCTTCGGGTCGAGGTGGAACGTATCGATGTTGATCTTTCCGCTCTTTGGCTTGACGTCGAACGCCTGCGAGTCCACGACCACGAGACCGAACGCGTCGAGGACCGGCACGATGGCGGTGAGGTACACGTCGTCGGTCTGGTACAGCGACAGCCCGAGCCCCTCAGAGCCCCCGTCGGTACCTGGGATCGCGAACACATCCGCGACGAGCGTACGGTGAGCGGTGAGCATCTCGAACCGCGCGATGTCCGCGAGGCAGCGGTCGAACGACTGTTGCCGAAGGAGGGCCTCCGGGAACGCCTGCCCATACACGTCGACCAGGCGATCCGCGACGGCCTCACCCTGTTTCGCGGCGATCGCATGCCACAGTCGCGCGACGAACGGGGTCGCGCGCTCGCGAATGCGCTCGGTCATGCCGCGCACGCCCTGGTCGCCCGGGTAGTTCACGCCGGTGAGGTAGTAGTGCAGCAACACGGTGTCGTAGCGACCAAAGAAGACGCCGCGGTCGGAGTACGTCGCCGACAGCGTATTGCGGATGTCTTCCTCGACCGCTTCGCAGAGGTCTTCGTTGTACTGAGACTTTGGCATCGCGAGCACACAGGATGCCGCGCTGGGGCCCATCATGAGGAACGTGACCCCGACCTCCTGCTGCTGCTCGGCCTCGAACACCAGATCCGTCATGTCCTCGATCGCCTGCGCCGTCGCGGTGAACAGGAACTCCGTCGGAAGCGAATCAAAGACGTTGGCGATGCCCTTGTACCGGTAGCTGCCTGGGCGGCTCTGCGCGTTCTGCAGGATGCCGCCGAGCACGTTGCGAAGGATGGGCACGTTGCGCGAAGGCTGGGTGATGGCGCGGTACGTGAACATGCCGCGCACGAGCATGGACTCGCCGCTGGGCATGGCAACGAGGATCTCGTCGATGCGACCGGCGCGATGAACGGGCGACTCGATGCCTGATTTGCGAACCGAGACGTAGCCAGGCGGATGCGCCGGAGGCCACTCCCCGCCTGTCACACCCTTGAACCGACTGTCGACGCGCTCGATTCCGAGCGGCTCTCCAAAGCCCGACAGACCCATGAACACGAAGTTCTCGCGCAGCAGCCACTTCAGGAAGTGCGCCGTCTCGCTGTTGGCTTCCGCCAGGGCGGCGCCCTGATCCGCGGCCGCCTCGAACCGCTCGATCGCGCGTTCGATCGTGCGCGTCATCGCCTTGAAATCCACGGAGGTGGCGCGGGCGAGCACCAGGTGCTCGCGAAGCAGCGCAGTGGAGGCAGCGACATCGCCGAACAGCTGGCCCTCGTCGCATTCGACGTACCCGATCGCCTCGGCTTCACCGCCGTCGAGGAAGCCGACAAGCCGACCGTTGGCGTCGCGCTTGGGGTGATAAACGACGTTGAAGCCGCCCCAATAGCTGGCGGCGCAGCGCTTCAGGAACAGCCGGGTGGTGTCGACGATGAACGCCTGGTCGGGCATGGACGTGAGCACGACCGCGCCCTTCTTGGCGCCGCCGCGAATCTCGACGCGCTGCTCATCCCCGCGCCGCTCGAGCGCGAACCGGAACGCGACCTCGAGGTGCTCAAGCGCGGACAGCGCCGCGTGATGGGAGAAGAAGGGGCCGCGGATCCTCCCGACGAGGTCCTCTACGAACGCGCGGAACAACGGAAGTTCGGCTTCCCCGAGGGAGCCCTTCCAACGATCCAGCGCCTGTCGGATTTGTCGTTTTGCGTCCGTTGATGCCGATGCTGCCGCCATTGTCGGGCTCCTTGTCGTTCGGGGTCGCAATGTAACGCAGGTCTACCGAACCGGAATGGGCCGTCCGTCGTACGCACGACAACGCCCCTCCACCCTACGGATTATCCAGGTGCCACCTGCAAAGTGAGGCGCCATTCATTTGGTTGCACGGTGCCGACAGCGCAGACAGTCCCGATCGCGCACGACCGCGCCGATTCGCTGTCAGGGCAACTCGCCATCAAAGTAGTCGACCTGGGCGTCCGTTTTGAACATCATGCGCAGTTTGGCTTTGGGGAAGCCGCCTACGCTGGTCATCACCTTTCCCGAGTCCGGGTAGGTGACCACGTCCATTCCAGCGACGGCGGCCATGCCGATGTAAACGAGGGCTTCTTCACCATCGTTCACGAGCTGGTGCGCGGGCCCGCCGGCCGGAAACGAAACAAAGTCCCCCGGGCCGATCGGCGTGAGGCCATCCGGCGTGCGCACCTTTGCGGTGCCCGACACGACGAACAGCGCCTCCTCGGTGACCTCGTGCGAGTGAAACGGGAACGACTTCTTGCCCGGCGGCAATTCCCACAGGCCACACGGGAGTTTGTCGCCGCCGAGCTGCTTTCGGCGCTGCTTGAACGGGCCCTTGTCCATCGCGTCGGTCCACGGCAGCTGGCTGGTTCGGACGATGTTCATTTGGGCTCCACGATCGGGTCAGACACGTCCACCACACCGCTGGCGTAAAGCGCCTTCGCGTCACCCGCGACGACCTGCAGCGCGGAGCCGTGCGAGCCGTAATGCGCCGAAATTCCGGTGTCGATCAGCACGATCCGGCCGTCGCAGCGCGTGTGGATCTTTCCGTCTTCTTGCACGGTGTGACCGACGACCATGCGCCGCGCGCCAACGAATTCGAGCGAACGCCCGAGCTCGTCGCACACCTCGGCTTCGGGTGCCTGCGCGAACGTGCGATCCCACATCGGACCCGAGTCCCCGATCACCAGCGACTTGGAGGCGAGGGCGAACATGCCTTCGCGGACCTGCCGGTTCACCGCGTCCGTCCCGAGCCGGGCCCAGATCTCCCGCAGGCCGCCGTGGCAGAACACGGTGTCGTCGATGACCGCGACCGCGTCGAGCGTGGCGAGCCACGAGCCTTCTTCACCGCTCTTCTCGAACGCGGCTTTCCGCTTCTCGTCGCCGCCATAGCCTTCGAGGTCCGCCGCAGAGACGTACCGCCAGTCTCCGCGGATGTTCATCACCTCGTGGTTGCCGAGCAACGGCACCACCGCGCCGCCCGCGGCCGCAGCCTCGCCCTGCAGGCGCCGGAGCAGGGCGAGCACGCCCTTGCTGTCGGGCCCGCGATCCGTCACGTCGCCGGTCTGCACGAGCGTATCCTTGCCGCCGATCCACGCGCCGCTCGCGTCCACAATCCCAGCGAGGGTGAGCGCGGACAGCACGCCGGCGACGTCGCCGTGCAGATCGCCGACCGCCACCACACGCCCGTTGGAGGTGCGGTGGGACGATGGCCCCGGAGCCGCAGCCACCTCGGGCGCGGGCGCCACGGGTGCATGCACCGAGGAAGCCGCGCCGAGGGGCGGCAGCGGTTGGGGGTCGGACGGAGCGCCGCAAGCGAGCAGAAACCACATCCCCTCCCCTAACGAGAACCAGGCGCAGGGGTCACCTCCACTTCGATCCGCTGTATGCTCCACGCATGATGGACCCCGCCCTTTGGCCCGCCGCCGGAAGCCCTGCAGAAGAAGTCGCCTGGCAGGCGCTAAGCCAGCGCATTCCAGACCTGTATCGGCTGCTCATGAAGGACCCCCGCGCGAGGCAGTCGGTCGTCGTCGTGCCGTCGCTGTCGTTCGATTTTCGCGAGCTCGCGAAGATCACCGGCGTGCACCACTACGAAGAGCGAATGCTCGTGAACCTGATGCTCCTGCGTCAGCCGCGCACGAAGATGATCTACGTGACGAGCCAGGCGCTTGATCCCACGATCATCGACTACTACCTCGCGATGTTGTCGGGCGTTCCACACGCCCATGCGCGCAAGCGGCTCGTGTTGCTGCACTGCGCAGACGCGTCGCCCCAGCCATTGTCGAAGAAGATCCTCGAGCGACCGCGCCTCATGAAGCGCATCGCGGAGGAAGCCGGAGATCCCGCACGCTCCCATATCGTGTGCTTCAACAGCACCCACTGGGAGCGCACGCTCGCCGTCCGCCTCAACCTCCCGCTGCACTCCGTAGATCCAGCGCTCAACAACCTCGGTACCAAGTCGGGCTCCCGCGAGACGTTCCGAGCGGCCGGCGTGTTGATGCCCGACGGCTTCGAAAACCTCGTGTCGGCCGATGACATCGCGCGCGGCGTATCCGAGCTGAAGAAGCGTGATCCGTCCCTGTCCCGCGCGGTGATCAAGCTGAACGATGGGTTCTCCGGCGAAGGGAACGCGATCTTCAAGTACGACGCGGTCGACCATAGCGACGATCTCGAGCGCATCAAAGACGCGCTGCCGAAGTACACGCGGTTCGAGGCCCCCCAGGAGACGTGGGACGCGTACGTCCAGAAGTACAGCGAGATGCAGGGCATCGTTGAAGCCTGGGTCGACGGCGACGAGAAGGTCTCACCATCCGCCCAGTGCCGCGTGAACGCGATGGGCGAGGCCCAGGCGATCAGCACGCACGACCAGGTGCTCGGCGGGCCGACGGGGCAGGTGTTCCTCGGCGCCACGTTCCCGGCGTGCGACCCCTACCGCCTCGAGGTTCAGGACCGCGGCATCAAGATTGCCGAGGAGCTCGCGAAGCGAGGTGTCATCGGCCGTTTCGGCATCGACTTCGTCTCGGTGAAGGAGCCGAACGGCAAATACAAGCACTTCGCGATCGAGATCAACCTCAGAAAGGGCGGCACCACCCACCCGTTCCTCACGCTGAAGTTCCTCACGACGGGGCAGTACAACGTCGAAGACGGCCTGTTCTACGCCCCCTCGGGCAAGCCGAAGTACTACTTCGCGACCGACACGGTGCAGAACGAGCGCTACAAGGGCCTCATCCCCGAAGACCTCGTCGACATCGCCGTGTACAACGGCCTGCACTTCCACGGCCCCTCCGAGCGCGGCGTCGTGTTCCACCTCATCGGCGCGCTGTCTGAGTACGGCAAACTCGGCCTGGTCGCTATCGGCGACAACCCTCAGCAGGCGCGGTTCCTGTATCGGCAGACGCTGCAGGTCCTTGACGCCGAGACGGCTTCTGCGGCTTCGCTTGCGAAGCTCGCTGCGCGCCCAGCGGACTTGCCGGCGTCCGGTACCGCACGTTGAATCCCCGCCAGCTGGCCCCGCTGTTTTCGGTAATTCTGTTCGCTGGAATCCTGGCCTGGGTGATGAACACCGCCTGGAACGCGCAGGCCTCGGACATCGCCTGGACCGACTTCAAACACAAGGTCGAGGCCGGTGAGTTCGATGCCGTGCGAATCTCCGAGACGGAGGCGCACGGTCGCGTAAAGGGCTCTGCGACAGGGACACCCCAGTGGGTCACGGCTCACCGGGTCTCGGGCGAGACCGAGCTGTTGCCGCTGGCCGAGAAACACGGGCTCGAGGTGCGCGCCGAGGGCGTCGGCTGCAGCGCGCTCGACAGCGCGATGTTGTTCCTGGTCGCGTCCGCGATCGGCGTCACCGCGTTCGTGCTGTTCCGGCGCGATCCGGGCCGCGGTGTCGCGACGTTCGGCCGCAGCCAGGCGAAGCTCGTCCCCGAGGAAGGCACCGGCATCACGTTCGACGACGTCGCCGGCGTCGAAGAAGCCGCGCTCGAGCTGCGCGAGATCGTCGCGTTCCTGAAGACGCCGGACAAGTTCACCACGCTCGGCGGCCGCCCACCCAAAGGCGTGCTGCTCGTCGGCCCGCCAGGCACCGGAAAGACGCTCCTCGCGCGGGCCGTCGCTGGGGAAGCCGGCTGCCCGTTCCTTTCGATCTCGGGAAGCGACTTCGTCGAGATGTTCGTCGGTGTGGGCGCGGCTCGCGTGCGCGACCTGTTCCGCACCGCCATCGCTCACGCGCCGTGCATCGTGTTCATCGACGAGCTCGACGCCGTCGGAAAGACGCGCGGCGCTGGCGGCCCCGGCGGCAACGACGAGCGCGAGCAGACCTTGAATCAGCTCCTGGTCGAGATGGACGGGTTCGACAACCGGCGCGGCATCATCGTGATGGCGGCCACCAACCGCCCCGAGATCCTCGACCCCGCGCTGCTCCGCCCCGGCCGCTTCGATCGCCAGGTGCAGGTCGACCGGCCCGATCTCGCCGCGCGGATCAAGATCCTGCAGGTACACGCAAAGAAGGTGAAGCTCGCGCCCGGCCTGAACCTCGAGGAGGTCGCGCAGCTCACGCCAGGCTTCGCCGGCGCGGACCTCGCGAACGCACTGAACGAGGCCGCCCTGCTCGGCGCCCGCCGCGACGCCGAATCGATCAGTATGGCCGACGTGAAGGAGGCGATCGAGCGCGTCGCGTTCGGCCTCGAAAAGAAGAGCATGCGCCTGTCGCCGCAGGACAAGAAGGTCACCGCGTTCCACGAGTGCGGGCATGCGATCGTGGGAGCGGCGTCCAAAGGTGGCGGCCCGGTCACCAAGATCACCATCATCCCGCGCGGCTTCGCGCTCGGGTACACGCAATACCTGCCGGAAGAGCGCTACTCGCAGACGCGCAGCGACCTGCTCGATCTGATCACGCGGCTCTACGGCGGCCGCGCCGCCGAGGAGATCGTGTTTGGCGACGTGAGCGTGGGCGCGCAGGACGACATCCGGCGCGCGACCGACATCGCCCGCCGCATGGTGACCGTGTGGGGCATGTCCAAGACGCTCGGCCCCGTGGACTACGCGTCGGAGCGCCAGACCGCGTTCGGCTACGCCGTGTCCGACGCCGGCGCGCGGTCGCCCGACACCGCCGAGGTGATCGAGCGTGAAGTTCGAAGCATCCTGGAGCGCTGCCACAGCCGCGCCGTCAGCATCCTGCTTGATCATCGCGCGTTGCTCGACGAGATGAGCAACAACCTGATCGAGAAGGAAGTGCTGGACGGCGACCCGATGAAGGCGTTCCTCGCCCGCGTCGATCTCGCCACCAGCCTGTCCGACCCGCCGACCGACGAGTACCCGATGCCCAAGGAGGAGCCGTGATTTCCGCCCTCGCTCTGCTCGCATTGCGCGCGGCAGACGCCCAGGTGGTCGTCGCCGACGACCGCCCCCTGATCCCGTCATCGGGGGTCGCCGCCGAGAGCGGGCCGGGATCGCTGTGGGTGAACCCCGCGAACCAGGTGTACGACCCCGACGCGCGCTACGGCCTGTGGGTAGCAAACGATCTCGGCGGCGATCCAACGTCGTTCGCGGCGATGGCCGGCACCGGCGGGGTTGGGGTGGGCGTGCACAATGTGTCCGTGCCGCGCGACCTCGGCGGCGGACGGTCCGACTGGTCGCTCGACTTCACGTCGGGCGTACGCCTCCCCGAGCGCCTCGCGATCGGGTTTCGCGCGGCGTGGCACCTGAAGGACCTCGGCAACTTCGTGTCGTACGACGTGGGCGCCGCGTGGCGTCCGCTGCCGTGGCTCGGCTTCGGGGCCGTCGCGGACAACATCACCACGCCCGACCCGTCCGCCCCGGCGCGCTCCGCCGTGGGCTTAGCACTTCGGCCGTTCGGTAAGTTCGCGACGATCTCGTCGGACTTCGTACACGAGTTCGATCCCAACACGCCCCACAACGTGATCAGCTCGTCGATCCGACTGCGGCCCGTGCGCGGCCTGTTCCTGCGCGGCAACGTCGACGCCGATCTCGCAGGTGGGCTCACGGTGGGCGGCGGACTCGAGGTGTTCTTCGGCGACTTCGGCGGCGGCGCCTACGCCGTCAACGACGGGAGCGACACCGGACTGGTGGGGTTCATCGGCACCGAGGACCCCGGCGAAGCCCTGATCCGCACCGGCGATCGCGTGCCCGTGCTCGTCCTGGACCATCGCCTCGCGTACGAGGAGCGCAGCGGCTTCCTCGCTCCGTCCGAGACGACCTACCTCGAGACGCTCGAGCTGCTGCGGCGCTCCGAGGAAGACAACGCCGTCCGCGGCGTCGCGATCGTGCTCCAGGGAGCCGGCATGTCGTGGGCGCAGGCCGAGGAGCTGCGCGCGCGGATCTTCGCGCTCCAGGCCAACGGCAAGGGCGTCGTAGCCTACCTGTACGGCTCGGGCGGGAGCACCGACTACTACATCGCGAGCGCCGCGAGCCACATCGTCCTTCACCCGTCCGAAGACCTCGGGTTCATCGGCGTGGGCGCCGAGCAGGAGTTCTTCCGCGGGGCGTTCGATCTCGTCGGAGTGGAGCCCCAATTCGTTCGGCGGCGCGAGTACAAGTCCGCCGTCGAGCAGTACACGAACACGGAGCCCTCCCCGCCCGCCGTGGAAGAGATGGACGCGCTCCTCGACGATCTGCAGGCCGCGTTGGTCGCTGGCGTCGCGCAGGGACGCAACCTCGAGCCCGCCGCCGTCCAGGCGCTGATCGACGCGGGCCCGTATACGGCGCAGGAGGCTCTCGAGAAGGGCCTCGTCGACGAGATCGCGTACCCCGATCAGGTCGAAGACGCGATCGAGAACTACCTCGGCCACGGGTCGGTCAACCTGACCGACCTCGCCGACATGCCGCAGCCGCACTCGGGCTGGAAGGCCTCGGCCCAGATCGCCGTCGTGTACATCGACGGCGCAATCGTCCTCGGCCAGAGCGCCGTCGGCGGGGGCCTGTTCGGAGGCGGCGGCTCGAACGCCGGCTCGGTGACCGTCGTGAACGCGCTCGACAAGGCGCGCGAAGACGACCAGGTGAAGGCCGTCGTCCTCCGCGTCGACAGCCCAGGCGGCTCGTCGTTCGCGAGCGACGACATCCACCGCGCCGTCGAACGCATCCAGGAAGCCGGAAAGCCCGTGGTCGTCTCGATGGGCGGCCTCGCCGCGAGCGGCGGCTACTACGTGGCGTGCGGCTCCGACGCGATCTGGGCCGAGCCCACCACGATCACCGGCTCGATCGGCGTGTACTCCGGCAAGTTCGCGACGGGGCGCCTGATGGAGCGCGTCGGCATCCACATCGAGTCGTACGAGCGCGGCCGCAACGCCGGCATCAACTCGAGCGTACAGGCCTGGGACGCGCTGCAGCGCGAGCGGATGGACGCGATGGTTGGCGCCACGTACGACGAGTTCAAGAAGAAGGTCGGCGACGGTCGCGGCCTGACGAACGAGCAGGTCGAGGAGGTCGCGCGCGGCCGCGTCTGGGCCGGTTCTCGAGGCAAGGAGCAGGGCCTCGTCGACAACCTCGGCAGCCTCCAGGACGCGATCGACGACGCCCGGCAGCGCGCGGGAATCCCCGAGGGGCGCTCCGTCGCGATCGTGAGCTACTCCCCGAGCGGCACCATGCTCGAGACCCTCGCACCGACGCAGATGAAGGTGACGGAGACCATGGTTCGGACGCTGTTTCCGGACCTCGCCGCCCGGCTCGAGACGACGACCGAGCTGCCGCCGTTCGTGCGCACCCTCGCCCAGGCGTTCGCGCCCGCGATGATCATGGCCGATCATCCTGAAGAAGTCTGGATGTACGACCCCTCGCTCACCACGCTGGACGGGCACCGCGAGTGATGTAAGATGTATGCATGAACGCGGAGGCCGTCATGCATCGCACACAACTCCTGCTCGAAGCGTGGCAGTACGACGCGCTGCGAACCCGCGCTGAGCGCGCTGGCATCAGCCTCTCCGAGCTCGTGCGCCGCGTGCTGTCGGAGTACCTCGCGCCCGAAGACGACATCGCACAATCCCCGCTGCTCGCGATGGAAGGCATCGGAACGGAGAACGCTTCCGCGCGTCAACATGACGACCCGCTGTACGCGGAGCCCGTCCGCCGGAAATCCGCGAAGAAGCGCGGCTGATGCGGCGCGTGTTCGTCGACACGAGCGCGTGGTACGCGTTCGTGAACCGCAAGGACCCCGATCACGCAGCGGTCGCCCACGCGCTTCACGCCCGCGACGTGCGGTTCGTGACCTCGACGTTCGTGTTCGACGAGACGATCACGTTGTGCCGCCGCCTCGGACACGGAGTCGCGCGCACGGCTGGGGATACGCTGCGCAACCCGGCCGCCGTCGACCTCGTACGCATCACTGGACCCGACGAGGACGCCGCGTGGAAGCTCCACGGCGAGCGCCCCGACAAGGTGTACTCGTTCACCGACTGCACCTCGTTCGTGCTGATGAAGCGCCTCGGAATCGACACAGCCGTCGCCCTCGATGATGATTTCGCCCAAGAAGGGTTTACGGTGATCCCATGAGCCTCGGCACGCGGCGAATCCTGGTGGTGGACGATGACAAGGCCGTGCGCGCCGCGTTGTCCGTCAACCTCACCAAGGCGGGCGCGGAGGTTGTGCTGTGCAATTCCGCCGATGAGGCGCTCGTCACGCTGCACACCCGCGTCGTCGATCTCGTCCTCACCGACGTGAAGATGCCCGGCTCCACCGGAATCGAGCTGCTCGGGCGCGTGAAGACGGCCTACCCAGACGTCCCCGTCGTCGTCATGACCGGCTACGGCAGCGTCACCGACGCGGTCGCGGCGATGAAGGCCGGCGCCGCCGACTACATCATCAAGCCGATCGAGCGAGACGAGCTCTTTGTCATCCTCGATCGCGCGCTCGAAAAACGCGCCATGCAGCAGGAGCTCGTGCAGCTCCGGCAGGAGGTCGACCGCCAGTACGGGTTCGAGGCGCTGATCGGCGCGTCCCCACACATGCTGCGCCTGTACGACGAGGTCGCCGCGGTCGCGGACACGAGCGCCACGGTGCTGTTGCAGGGTCCCACGGGCACGGGCAAGGAGCTCCTCGCCCACGCGATCCACCGCCGCAGCCGCCGCTCGGCGGGCCCGTTCGTGCGCGTGAATTGCGCAGCGATCCCAGAGACGCTGCTCGAGTCGGAGCTGTTCGGGCACGAGAAGGGCTCGTTTACCGGCGCCGTGCGCGAACACCACGGCAAGTTCGAGCAGGCCGACGGCGGCACGCTGCTGCTCGACGAGATCGGCGAGATCGATCTGTTCATGCAGGTGAAGCTGCTGCGCATCTTGGAGAACGGCGAGTTCCAGCGCGTGGGCGGGCAGCAGACGCTCAAGGTGGACGTGCGCGTGGTGGCCGCGACAAACCGCGATCTCCGCCGCGAGGTTGAAGGGGGCCGGTTCCGCGAGGACCTGTTCTACCGCCTGAACGTCGTGGCCTTGCGCGTGCCGTCGCTGCGCGAGCGCAAAGAAGACATCCCCGTGCTGGTCGAACACTTCGTGCACAAGTTCGCTACCAAGAACGGACGCCCGATCCCCACCATCGCGAAGGGCGCCATCGAGCGGCTCGCCCATTACGCGTGGCCCGGCAACGTGCGACAGCTCGAACACGCCGTCGAGCGCGCGGTCATCCTGCATCGCGAGGGCGACCTCGACCTGCGCGCACCGGACGAGCCTGCGCCGAACGAGCGCGCCGCCGAGCCGATCGCACTCGACCCGCTCCCGGCCGTGGGCACCACGATCGTCGACGCGCTCGATGCGTACGAACGCCGCGTGATCGTCGCTGCCCTGAAGGAGGCCAACGGCGTGCAGGCCCAAGCGGCGCGCCGCCTGGGCCTTTCACGTTCGAACCTGAACTACCGTGTCCAACGCCTCGGAATCAAGATCAAAGGCGTGGAGTACGAGTAGGGCCTACGCGAACAGCCGCGCGTCCAACGCCGACTCGTCGCCGCTCTGCACCTGCTTGCACAGCCCCGTGGCCGCCGGCAGGATGTTCTTCACGTAGTAGTCGAGGATGACGAGCTTGCCGACGAGGTGCGGCGTCTCGCCGCGCTCGGCGATCAGGCGCTTGGCCACGCGGGCCTGCTCCATCGCTTCCACTGCGAGCGCGACGTTGCCCATGGCATTGAGGAACGGCATGCTCATCAGCATGGCGCCGTCGACCTTGCCCTGCATGCCGAGGCCGCCCAAGTGCATCGCGGCGGAGCCGACCTGGTTCAGCGCCTTGTTGATCATTTCGCTCTGCTCTCCGAAGCCCTCAAACGACGCCATCGCGAGGTCCTGCTGGATCTCCTGCATCCACGCCATGAACAGGGCGCCGCCCTTCATGCGCAGCTTGCGACCGAGCAGGTCCATCGCCTGCACGCCGTTGGTGCCTTCGTAGATCGATGTGATCTTCGCGTCGCGAACGTACTGTTCGGCGGGGTACTCCGCCGTGTAGCCGTAGCCGCCGTACACCTGCAGGGCATCGACGCAAACCTGGTAGCCCTGGTCGCTGCAGTAGCTCTTCAAGATCGGCACGAGCAGCTCGACCGTGCCGTGCAGCTTGGCCTTGAGCTCCTTGTCCGTCGTGTGCTCGGCGATGTCGTTCTTGACAGCGATGCGGTAGACGAGGCTGCGCATCGTCTCCACGATCGCCTTCTGATTGAGCAGGTTCCGGCGCACGTCCGGGTGGTTCACGATGGTCACGCGCGCGGCGTTCGCGTCGCGCATGTTGGCCACCGACGTCCCCTGCACGCGCTCCTTCGCGTAGGAAAGCGCGCAGCTGTGAGCCGCTGCGGCCGTCGCCACGCCTTGGATGCCGACGCCGATGCGGGCCTCGTTCATCAGCGTGAACATGATCTCCATGCCCTGGCCTTCGTCACCGACGCGGTAAGCGACGCACTTGTTGGTGCGCTGGCCGAGCGCCAACGTGCAGGTGGCCGAGCCGAGGATGCCCATCTTGTGCTCGACGCCCACGACGAACGCGTCGTTGCGCTCGCCGAGCGAGCCGTCCGCGTTGAGGATGAACTTTGGAACGAGGAAGATCGACAAGCCCTTCGAGCCCGCCGGCGCGTCCGGCGTGCGTGCGAGTACGAGGTGGACGATCTGCTCGGTCAGGTCCTGCTCGGCGCCGGTGATGAAGATCTTCTCGCCTTCGAGGAGGTACGTGCCCGGCGTCTCGGTGCGCGTCGCCTTGGTGCGGTTGTCGCCGACGGCCGTGCCCGCGCCAGCTTCGGTGAGGCACATCGTGCCGCCCCACTCGCCGCTGAACAACTTCTGCGCCCACGGCTTGTGGTCGGGGCCCGCGAACGTGCCGATCACGCGCGCGACGCCGGCCGTAAGGCCGCCGTACATGGTGAACGCCATCGAGCCACCCGTGAACATCTCCACGACGGCCACACCGACGGCCATCGGGAGTCCCATGCCGCCGTGCTCGGGGTTGGCGGCCGCTCCGATCCAGCCGCCAGAGGAGTACTGCTCCCAAGCCGCTTTATAGCCTTCGGGTGTCTTGACCGTGTTGTTGGACGCGTCGTACTTCACGCCTCCGCTGCGATCGCCCGACCGGTTGATCGGGAACAGGACCTCCTCCGAAATGCGCCGACATTCGTCCAGCGTCGCATCATAGAGATCCTTGTCGAACGCGCTGTACTCCGGGACGTCTTTCAGCACGTCCTGGACCTTGAGCTGATCGAACAAGACGAACCGGATGTCTTCGAGATCGACCTTGAAGTGCGTGGCGCTCATCGCTGTTCCTCCAATGAATGAATCGTCATTCATTTATGCTAGCGGGGCTGACCGCGCTCGGCAACCCTGTCCGTCCCTGAACGGTGCGCGCCAGCCCCGCCCAATCGGCTCATTTGATCATTTTCTTAATGACTTGATGGAGGGTCCGATGAGTCGTTGCAGGAGGTCTCCCATGCTGACCCTGCTGACCCTCACGTCCTTCGCAGCGCCGCCCGTCGTGGACGCCGTCGACTCCACGGGCACCTGGGGCACCACCACGATCGCGACCGATCCCCACACCCTAATGTCGCTCCTTACCGATCCGAACGAGCTCACAGAGGTCATTCGCGTCGGTCGGGTGCTGGCGACCACCCCCGACGGGGTCTGCACCAAAGACACCATGTGGATGGCCCAGGGGGCCGGCTCCTCGGTGTTCACCGTGCGCACGTGCCCGACGACGGCGGGCCAGCACTCGAGCCTGGTCGAGAGCAGCGATCTTGTCATGTACGAAGCGGATTGGAAGCTCACGCCGGTCGCGGATGGCACCGAAGTCACGTATTCGCTCGCGATGAAGAGCCCCTACGACGATTCGGGTGTCTCGATGAGCACGGCGACCCGCGAGGCCGTGGGCGATTCGCTCCACTACCTCGAACGCCACTTCCGCCCCGCTCCAATCGCGCCCGCGAAGCCGCTCGAGTCCGAAGTCACCGCCGCGCTCGCCGTCGACTGAAGGACGCCCGCGCCGCAGACAGGGGTTGAGGCGCTATGCTGACTGCGCCTTGATCTCCACCCTGACCATCGCCTCCGGGCTCGCGCTTGCGATCACGCCCGATGAGCTCGAAGCGACCCTGGTCGCTGCCGAGCCCTACCGCGCTCAGCGGCAGGCCCAGGGGCCGCCCGCGATCCCGATGTCGCAGATGAAGCGCACCGCCGACGGCACCGTCATCAGCGGGATGATCGAGGTTCCCGGCTCCTCGGCCGCCAAGGTCTACACCGCGTCGATCATCGACGTTCCGATCGCCACGTACTGGGCCGCGATCAACGACGAGACGCGGCTGCCCGGCTGGAATAGCGTCGCCTACGCCGAATTGCTCGTGGGGAAGCCGTGCGCGGATGGCCGGCGCGTGCTTCAGTACATTGACGTGCCGTGGGTCGACGATCGCTGGTGGATCGGGCTCCCAAAGCCGAACCGAACCATGCTCCGCAACAGCGGCGGCAGCGTGCGCGAGCTCACGTTCTCGAGCTCGACGGACCCCACTGAGGTGGTGTCGGCGTCTGGCAAGAAGATCCTCGGGATCGCCGTCCCGATCGCCTTCTCACGGGGCGGCTGGTTCCTCGTCGCCGTGGACGCTCGCAGCACCTACGTCGAGTACTACGTGTGGACCGACCCAGGCCCCGGCATCCCAGCGAGCCTCGCCTCCAGCCTCGCAGGCAAGAGCGTGCGCGACAACGTGACCAACATCGCGCGTTTTGCGAAAGAAGGAAAGCCGTCATGCCCATTGGAATGATCCTGCTCGTCGTCTCGCTGCTCGCGCCGGCCTACGCGCAGAGCGACCCGTTCCCGTGGGATCAGCCGCCGCCCGACGCGCAGCTCGCCGCTGACACGACCGTGATCCCACTTGGGAAGGGCGCGATCCTCGTGCCCTCGCTGACTGATCCAGCGCTCGAACCCCCGGTCATCCTGGTCATGGCCGATCAGCAGGTGCTGGACGTGCCAACCGGCCAGCGCGTGATCCTCGATCCCGGCACCTACACGGTGATCGTGAGCCCCTCGTCGCCGGGTGAAGGCGTGGCTGTGTCGGTCGAGGTCCGCGACGCCGAGACCACGATCGTGCCGGTCCACTGGGGTGCCTTGCGCATCGAGGTCACCGACGGCAAGCGCGTGCCGCACCGAGGCGGCTACGAGCTGATCCGCGCCGACACGCGCCAGCCGATCGGCACCGGCTTCGGAGCCGACACCCTGCAGGGCGAGGCGCTGCTCACGTGGCTGCTTCCGCCCGGCGTGTACCGCATCGTGCGCATCGGCAACGACTACCGGGCGCTCAAAGACTTCGCGTCCGTGTACGTGCCCGAGTCCGGGTTCGTTCGGTACCGCCTCGTCGAGGATCCCGACACAGGCGCGTTCCTCGGCGCGGGCGTGTTGTTGCCTGACGAGTGGGGAACGCCGAAGACGCAGGACAGCCCCTGGTTCAAGTCGCTCATCCTGGGCGCGGACGGTGCGTTCGCGCAGCAGGCCAACGTGATCGGCCTGCCCGACCAGACCGTGCTCTCCGGCAACCTGTTCGCCGACGGGCAGTTCTCGTACCACAAGGGGGATCACACCCTCACGCTGCTCGGCCAGGTCGAAGAAGGCGCTTCGCAGGTCCGATCCGAGCTCACCGGGACCCTGCCGTTCGTGAAGTCGCGCGACCGCCTGCGCGGTGACCTGTTGTACACGTGGTTCGTCGGCGAGCACGTGGGGCCCTACGCCCGTGCGGCCGCCGAGACCCAGGCGTTCTCGACCAACCTGCTGGTCACCGAGGACACCGATTTCATCCGCCAATTCCCCGACGGGACCACCACGACCGAGACGGTCGCTGCCGGCGGAAGCTTCCACATCGCCGACGCGTTCCGCCCGTCCATCATCCGGGAGGGCGCGGGGCTGAACTGGCGCCTGTCGACGAACCGCTGGTACACGCTGAACCTGCGCGCCGGGCTCGGAATGCGGCAGAGCCAGTACAACGGCGCCGCCCAGCAGAACGACCTGCCTGGCACCAACGCCATCGAGTATGCCCAGCTCGAGTCGTACAATCAGGCGGGCGCCGAGAGCACGATCATCGCGACCGTGAAGGGTCCCGGCTGGGCTACCTGGTCGACCAACCTCGACCTGTTCCTCGACGCGCGCATCGCAAACCCGGACATGCGACCGGGCGAGAGCCTGTCGGCCGAGTGGCGAAACACGGTGTCGCTGCGCCTCACGCGCAACCTGTCCGTGAATTGGTTCGGCAACATCGACTACGTGGGCCCCCTGTGCACCAGCGACTCGCCTCTCCGCGACTGCATCCAGCTCGACCACAGCGTGCTGTTGCGCGCGTCCTTCAGCCTCCTGTGACGGAGATCGCATGTTCGCCTTCCTGTTGATCGCATGTGTGAGCCGCGGCCATCACGAGGTCGTGGTGATGCAGCTCGACGCCACGCGGATGGCCCTGTCGGCCCAACAGGTCGCCGCCCGCGATGACGAAGCCGCCCGGGACGCGACGATCGCCGCCCTCAAAGAGGAGATTCACGCGCGCCAGGCCCAGCTTGATCTGCTCGCCGGGAAACACGCCTCCCACGAAGCGGACCTCGAAGCGCTGCGCGCAACGTACGCGGCCCTGGTCGCCGAGGACCTCGCCGAGGAGTTGCCCGAAGCGCCCAAGGTTCCCCGACCGAAGCCGCCGGTCATTCAAATCATTCCGCGCGACCGGCCCGTGCTCCGCGCATCGGTGGCGGAGATGACCGCCGCGCTCGAGCTCGCGGCGCGGGATTCGTTCGACGCCAAACGCTCCGACGAACGGCACGCGCGCGTCGTGGCCGCGTTCGCTCCGCTCGTGACCTCGGGCTTCGCGGTCGTGGAGCGCCGCGGCGATGCGAGCGTCGTGGTGTTGCTCGCTGCGAAGCTGTTCAACGAGAACACCGTCGAGCTCTCTCCCCGCGGCGAAGACGTCGCGAAGGGCGCGGCTCTGGCGATGGAGCAGCTGCACGGCTGGGACCTGGAGGTGCAGGGGCACACCGACGCGACGCCGTTCCACTCGTCGGACCTGCCGAGCAACTGGGAGCTCGGGTTCGCGCGCGGCGTGCTGTTGCTGCGCGCGCTCCGCGAGGCCGGCGTCGACGAGCCCGCCCACGTCACGTCTTTCGCCGACACCGTACCTCGCGCGCCGGTGTCGGATGCCGAGGCCGCGCGGCAGAACGCGCGCGTGGAGCTGTGGCTCAGCGAGATCCCCGGCATCGAAGTGCGCTTCCAGCCCACTCCGCCCGCCCCCGACGCGCCGTCGCCCACGGTCCCGGCCGCGCCGACGCCGTGAACGTCCACTGGGTCGATCGATTCTGGGCCGCGGTGATCGGCCGTCCACGTATGTTCCCCGCGGGCTGGGGGGCTCACGACGCGTTCGCGCGCCTCGCAAGCGGGCTGACCGACGCCCCCGTCGCGATCGCGCCGACGCTGGTCGGCGAACACGGCTCGTTCGAGAGCCCGCTCGCCGCCGAGCTTCCACCCGCCGCCCGCACGGCCCAGTTCCGCTGGATCCGACCGCGCGACGATGCGCCCACGGTCGTCGTCCTCGCCGCCACCGGGGAGCACGGCTTCGCGCGGCGCGCCCGGTGGGCCGCTCCGCTCGTCCACGACGGGATCGGCGTGGTCCTCCTCGAAAACCCCAGGTACGGCGTTCGAAAGCCCGCCGAACAGGCGCGATCCGCCATGCCCACCGTCGAGGCCGGGGCTGCGATGGCGGCCGCGACCGTGGCCGAGGGCAAGGCGCTGGTGCACTGGCTCCGCAACAGCGGGGCCCGCAACGTCGCGATCAGCGGCTACTCCATGGGTGGCGCTATCGCCGGCCTCGTGGCAGCAACCTCGCCGTATGAGGTCCCGGTCGTCGCGGCGGCGACGGGAATCTCTCCGGCTCCCGTGTACACGCAGGGGTTCCTTTCGCGGCAGGTGATGTGGGACCGCCTCGGAGAGGACCCCGAGCCGCGGCTGTTCGCCGAGTTCGAACGCGTCTCCCTCGCGCGGCAGCGACCCCCGCCGGGCCCCGCCGTGTTGCTCGCTTACGAGCACGACGGCTACGTAGCTCCAGACGACGTACGCGCCCTCGCGGCGCACTGGCCGCACGCCGAACTCACGTGGCTCCCCGGCGGTCACGTGTGCGGGGCGGTCACCAGCGGCACCGCCGTTCGCCGCGCGCTGCTCCACCTGCTCACCTGAACTCGGAGTCTCCATGTTCCGCTACTTCGCCTACGGCTCCGCCCTCTCGATCGCTCGCACGAGCGAGTGGGCCGAGTCTCACGGGATGGACGTCGCGCCGTTCATCGCCGGGGTGCCGGCCCGCCTCGACGGCCACCACCTCGAGTTCCGCGTGCATTCCCGGTACTGGCAGGGCCTCGTCGCCGACCTCGTGCCCGCCGCCGGAGAGTCCGTTCACGGCGTGCTGTTCGAGCTCGACGACGACGCGCGGGCCGCCGTGCTGCACAAGGAAGGCGTCGTGACGGGGTTGTTCCGCGAGATCACGGTCGAGGTCGAGGCCGGCGGCCGACGCGTCCCTGCCAGCACGTTCGCGGCGGAACCCTCGCGCGTTACCACGCCGGGCGCGCCGTCCCCTACCTACCTCGACGCGTTGATCACCGGCGCGGAGGAGCGCAAGCTGCCGGCTAGCTGGGTGGCATCCCTGCGCGCGCTCCGCTGACTACGGGCAGGTGTAGGTCGAGGTGAGCGTGTAGGTGTTCTGCGCAGTCAGGTAGCCCTCGACCATCACGAACACGTCGCCGGTGAGCGCCGCCGTCACGCTCTCCGTGCTCGATGTCGAGCTCATGGAGTAGTGGAGCTCGTTCCCGAGCGAGTCATACACGTACAGGTCGAGGTCACCGAGCGCGTTGGTGAACGCGATCGAGAACGTCCCGGTACAGCCCGGACGGTCGGTGAACCGGAACACGTCGACGTTCCCGCACGCGGCACCCGAAAAGGTGGTTCCGTACGGAGCGTACACGGCGTCGGCGACGCCGTCGTTCGGCTCGTAGACATCGTCTGCCGGGCAGGCAGGAGCGCCCGTCGGGCAGGTCGGCGACACCGCGACGGTGTACATCAGGTCGGTCGTGCCGGTGACCTCCACGTCCGTCGGCAGCGACGAAGCGATGGAGCGCACCACCGAGGCGCCGGCGACCGTCGCGACGACCTCAGCTCCACTACGCACCGTCGTGGACGGGCTCCCCGCCGATGCCGTCGTCGTCGTACTGACCACGCAGCCCGCCGCGGCCGACGGCGTGAGGCGCCACGGATCGGACACGTCCGTCCCGCACAAGCTGCCCGATCGCATGACGTTGTTCGCGATCGTCTCGGGGCTCGTCGGCGAGTCCGGTTCGGCGTCGATCGGCGTGCACACGCCACCGCAGGTCTGCGTAAGCGCCAGGCTGTAGGGCGCGTCGCGGTCATCGTACGAGGTGACCCGAAGATCGTACGTTGCCGTCACGGCGGCGGGGTACGTGATCAGCTCGTCGTCGTCGGTCGAAGTGGAGTGGGCGACCGCGGTGGCCCCCTGGTACAGGTACAGATCGATGTCCGACTGGGCGTGGACAAAGTCGGCGAACGCGTCCAGCGTGCACCCGGACGTCAGCGACAGCGCGAACCAGTCGTCGTCAATGTCGCAGATCTGAAGCGCCCGGCTGAACGGAAACGCCGCCACGGTCGCGGTGCCCGAGGTGTCGTTGTCTTCGAGCGCGTCGTCGGGGCAGGCGCCTGTGTCCACCGAGGTATCGATGGAGGTGTCGATCGACGTGTCGATCGACGTGTCGACATCGGTGTCCGCGTCGGTATCGGCGTCCGTATCCGCGTCGGTGTCGGCGTCCGTGTCCGAGTCGGTATCCGCGTCCGTGTCCGAGTCGGTATCCGCGTCCGTGTCCGCGTCGGTATCCGCGTCCGTGTCCGCGTCTCCGCCTGTCTCCTCAATCGCCGTGTCCTCGACGTAGTCCGTCCAGCGGCCGGGAATCATCGGCCAGCAGCCAGACAACAAGATCACCGCGAGGGGCGCGCTCCGGTACATATTCGGTCTCCAACGTCGACCCTTCTTCATAGCCGATTCTCGAAGCGATCGCAGCGGGTGCGTGTGCACCCGACGAGGTATCCTCCGACCAGCCCCGAGGGAGCCCCCGTGATCCGCCTCGTCGACACCGTCGCCCGCCACGAACAGGTCGCGCTCGCCGTCGAGTCCGGTGTTCGCGACGTGTTGCGTTCGGGTCGGTACGTCGGCGGCCCCGTCGTCGCCGAGGCCGAAGCCACGGCCGCGCGGATGTTCGGCCGCGCGCACGGCGTAGGCGTGAGCAGCGGCACCGACGCGCTTACGCTCGCGATCCTCGCCCTCGGGATCGGCCCGGGAGACGAGGTAATCGTGCCGGCGATCTCGTTCTTCGCCACGACGGAAGCCGTGATCGCCGCCGGCGCCACGCCCGTGTTCGTCGACGTGGGCGACGACGCCTGCCTCGACCCGAATCGCGCGCGGGCCGCGTTGACCGCCCGCACGCGGCTCGTCATCGCCGTCCACCTGTACGGGACGATGTGCGAGCCGCCGGACCTCGGGGTTCCCGTGCTCGATGACGCGGCGCAGGCCGTCGGCGGCGCACCTCCGCGCGCGCGCGGCGTGCTCACGGCGGTGTCGACGTACCCGACAAAGACCTGGGGCGCTGCCGGTGACGGCGGCTTCGTGCTCGGCGACGATCCCGAGCTGATCGACAGGATCCGCCGGCTCGGGAACCACGGCATGACCGCGATGCACGTGCATGAGCGGGTCATGGGCGTGGTGGGCCGAAATTCTCGCCTCGACGCCGTCCAGGCGGCGGTGTTGCTCGCCCACGCCCCGCACGTGCCCGCGCGCGTCGCCCGCAGGCGCGCCATCGCCGCCCGCTACGACGCCGACCTCCCGAGCGCCTACTCACGCGTCCCGCGCGACAAGGGAAGCCCGATCGGCGTCTACGTGGTTCGCTGCGCACGTCGCGAAGAGCTGCGCGCGGCCCTCGCCGAGCGGGGCGTGGAGACGTCCGTGTACTACCCCCGCCCGATGGGGCGGCAGCCGGCCATCTCCGGGGCGGCGCGCTGTCCACGCGCTGACCAGCTCTGCGACGAGCTCCTCGCGCTTCCCGCCCACGAGGGCCTTTCCGACGCCGACGTCGACCACGTGCTCGCGACGTGCGCGGAGGTCCTCGCGTGACGATCACCGGCCTCTGGTGGGTGCTCGCGGGCTTCGCGGTCGCGATCGGCCTGTGCATCGGCTCGTTTCTCAACGTCGTGATCGCGCGGCTGCCCGAAGATCGCTCGCTGCTGCCGGGAAGCGCCTGCGACAGCTGCGGCGCGCAAATCCCGATCTGGCGCAACATCCCGGTGTTGTCGTATCTGCTCCTGCGCGGCCGGTGCGCGTCGTGTGCGGCGCCGATCCCCGCCAGCATCCCCGTCGTCGAGGCCCTCGGAGGCGCGCTCGGCTTCCTCGCGTGGGCGCGCTGCGTCCCCGTCGGTCCCGTCGACCTGCTGCATGCGGCCGCCGCGTTCGCGCTGCTCGGCTTCCTCGCGATGCTGGTCGCCGCGTCGGAGATCGACCTCCGGCACCGCATCCTGCCCGACGAGCTCACGATCTACGCGACGCCCGTGTTGTTGCTGATCGTCGCGGTGTTCGACGTCGGCGGGCTGCACATGTTCCCGTTCCCGACGTGGCGCTCCGCGGTGGTCGGCGCCGGGGTCGCAGGCGTCGGCATGGGAGCCATCGGCGTGATCAGCAGCCTGCTGCTCGGCCGGGAAGCGCTCGGCTGGGGCGACGTGAAGATGACGGTGATGCTCGCCGCGTTCCTCGGGCTGATCCCCGGCGCGTTCGTCGTGCTCATGCTCGGTTCGATGATCGGCTCGGTCATCGGGCTCGGCCACCTGCTCGTCACGCGCCGACGCGCCTACCTGCCGCTGGGCCCGTGCCTCGCGTGGAGCGCCGCTCTCTACACGCTATTCGGGGACACGGTGTTCCCGTACGTTTTCCCGAACATCCAGTTCGCCGCGGGCTGGTAGCATCGCCCGCGGAGGCGACATGACCAAGCCCTGGCTGGTGCATCGGAGCGGGATCACCGTGGACGTTGGGGCGATGGGGCTCGACGAGGCGCGTTTCGACGCGCTGCCGTGGGACCGCGTGTTCGACGAGATGCGCGAGCTCGTCGGCGGGGCGATCGCGAACGCCGACGAGAACCGCCAGGTCGGCCACTACTGGCTGCGCGCGCCCGAGCTCGCCCCCACGCTCGGGCAGGCCCAGGCCATCGGAGACGCCGTCGAGGCCGTACGCGACTTCGCAGCCGGGGTCCGCTCCGGCAAGATCGCCTCCGAAGACGGGCGGCCGTTCACGCACGTGCTGCACATCGGCATCGGCGGCAGCGCGCTCGGCCCCGAGCTGGTTCTCGACGCGCTGGAACCTACGCAGAAGGGCCTCACCGTCCGGTTCCTCAACAACACCGATCCGGACGGCATCCACCGCGTCCTGCGCGACCTCGGCCCCAACCTTCGCCACACGCTGATCGTCGTGGTCAGCAAGTCCGGCGGCACCGCCGAGACGCGAAACGGCATGTTGCTCGCCACCGAGGTGGTCCGCGCCGCCGGGCTCGAGGTGCCATCGCGCATGGTCGCGATCACCGGCGAAGGCTCCGCGCTGCACAAACAGGCGATCTACGAGAAGTGGCGCGCCACCTTCCCGATGTGGGACTGGGTCGGCGGGCGCACGAGCGTGTTGTCCGCGGTCGGGCTGCTCACCGCCGAGCTCGCCGGGCTCGACACCGCCGCGATGCTCTCGGGCGCGCGCGCGATGGACGAGTGGACCGAGGCCGGCCCCGCGCGCAACAACCCCGCCGCCCTGCTCGCCGGCGCCTGGCACCTCGCCGGGAACGGCAAAGGTGACCGCGCGATGGTCGCGCTGCCCTATTCGGATCGGCTCGTGTTGCTGTCCAAGTACCTGCAGCAGCTCGTCATGGAGTCGATCGGAAAGGGTCTCGACCGGCACGGGAACGTCGTCGAACAGGGCCTCGTCGTGTACGGCAACAAGGGCAGCACCGACCAGCACGCCTACGTCCAGCAGCTGCGCGACGGGCGCGACGACTTCTTCGCCACGTTCGTGCAGGTGCTCGAAGACGGCCGCGGCTCCCGCACCGAAGTGGAGCCGGGCGCCAACGCCGGCGACGTGCTCCAGGGCTTCCTCCTCGGCACCCGCCGCGCGCTGCGCGAGTCCGGCCGCCCGTCCATGACGCTCACCGTCCCCCGCGTCGACGGCACAACGTTGGGCGCCCTCATCGCGTTGTTCGAGCGCGCAGTCGGCCTGTACGCGAGCCTGATCGACGTGAACGCGTACCACCAGCCTGGCGTCGAGGCTGGCAAGAAGGCCGCGGCAGACGTGCTGAAGGTCGCGCGGGCTTTGCGGGACGCGGCGCGGGTGGCGCCGGGCACCGCGGACGAACTCGCTGAGCGCCTGAACGCCGACCCCACCGAGGCGATGTACGTGCTGGAGCGCCTCGTCGCCACCGGACGTTTGGGCAAAGACGGGGACGTTCCCACGGCGCGGTACACGAAGGCCCCGTGATCGACGACCTCTGGGGGCCCCGGCTTCGCCGTCGCGTGTCCTTCGGGCTCGCCTGACGGCTCGGTTCCTCGGGCTGCGCCCTCGGGAACTGGCGCTGCGCGCCACCCTCCGGCCCCGCTGGCCCGGTACCCAGCGGTCCCGAGCTTCGCGTTCACGGGAGCCAGCCCCTTCGAGTTTCGTTCGCGTCGATGTCCGGCCAAAAAAACCGGCGTTCGTTCATGACGACCGGCGCGACCGCCCTGAACTCGCGCCCGTTTGCGAAGCTCGAGCAGGCTGGCTCCCGATTTTGCGAACTTCAGGGAGGCTGGCTCAGCGCCGCCCGCGCCGACAGCGTCGTCGTCGTGCGGGTCCGCCACACCGTCGCCGCCGACGACCCGCGCGCGCAGCTGCTGCACCTGCTCGGCGCCGATGTGATCGACGGCTCCGGCTTCGCGGCCGAGGCGAACGGCATGGTGGTCACCAACTACCATGTCGTCAAAGAAGCCACCCAGGCGGAGATCCGCCTGCGGTCGGGCCGAACCGTCTCACCCGTGACGATCGTGGCGGTCGACCTCGCCAACGATCTCGCCCTGCTGCAGATCCCCGAGCCGCTGCCGTCCATCCCGCTCGCCGACGCCCCCGCCCGTCACGGGCGCGCGCCTGGGCCATCGGCAGCCCCATGGGATTCGACCACTCCCTCACCGAGGGCATCGTCAGCGTCGTCGGCGTCACCAGCGCGACCAACGGCAACGGGATCGGGCTCGCGGTCGACGTCAAACACGTGCGCGCCCTGCTCGCCGCCCCACGCACCACGCCGAAGGCGCTCGCCCGAGGCCCGCAGGTTGGAGATCCACGTCACGACGGGGTCGTAGCCTACAGCCCGTACGCCGAGATCGGCAGCACCAGCACGAACGACCACATGGCGAAGTCGGCGTCCTGGGCCTGCCCGAGCACCACCGTGCCGTCGACGGAGGCCGCGAGGACGTTGGTGAGGACGTAGCCTTCGGGGAGGGTGAGCCCGGCCTGCACGACGACGTCCGCCAGCGGGCGCATGTTGTCGCCCGCCGTCCACACGAACGCCTGGGGTGATCCGAAGAACGGCTGACCGGAGACGCCGAAGACGAGCTGGTTATCGGCGGCGATGGCATTGCCGATCGCGGGAGCGAAGTCGGTCTCGCTCGGCAGCTTGCCGATGTCCACGGCGCCCGAGGCCTCGGTCCAGGTGAAGGCCGAATCCCCCGCGTAGCCCGTCGCCATCGTGCCGTCCGGGCTGATGCCCATGACCTCGCCGAACTGATCGGCGGGCAGCCCTTCGACCAGGAAGCCCGTCCCGTCGGCGTGCCAGAGCGCCGGGTAGCGCCCGGTAAGCGCGGTCGAGGCCCACCCGCCGATCAGGCTTCCGTCGTCCGCCACGGCGGTGGCGCGGTTGTCGCCGGGGGTCTCGGCGTCCATTCCGACGCCGAGGCGCGCGAGCATGGTGCCGTCGCCCGAGGCGGTGTCCCAGCGGCCAGCAGCCACCCTGCACGTGTCCCACAACATGCCCACGACGGTCGCGCCGTCCGCGGTGATGTCCCAGCCGCTCGACACGTTCGCGTCACAGCCCGTCGCGAACGTGGAATTCGCGAGCGTCTCCCACCCGCCAGCCTGCGTCCACACCCCCGCCTGAATCGTGCCGCTCTCGTAGAAGCCCGTCACCGCACCGTCGGCCGACAGCCCCGTGACCGCCGCTACCGAGGCGTCGCCGACCTGGCCCATGAGGTCGAGGCTCTTGCTCTCGGTGTCGTAGAAGTAGAAATCGCCCGTCGCGTTGACCTGCTGGAGCAACGCGAGGTGCCCATCGGGCGTCAGGTCCACCGGCTGAAAGACGTCCACGAACGAGAGGGAGGGCGTGACCTCGATCGCGGTGTCGGTCTCCGCATCGGTGTCGGTGTCGGTGTCGTCGTGCGGGGTGCAGGCTGCGAGGAGGGGTACGACGAGCGCCGTGAGGAACGAGGGGGTCCGGGTGGGCATCGTGGTCTCCTGCCGCGCTGGCCTGCGCGTACCGAGGAATACCCTGCGGACGGCGAGGTCGCACCGTAGGGGGGCGCCCACTGCACAGTTGGTGTATTCTGTGCAGAAGGACACATGCGCACCAACATCGACGTCGATGAGCTCGTCGTGACGCGAATCCGGAAGGCGACCGGACTCGCGAGCAAGCGGTCGATCGTGGACGCCGCGCTCCGGTTCTACGCGGCCGCGCTTGACGAAGAATCAGGCCCCCGAACACGTGAACTCGGCGACGACATGCGCGACACGCAGCGGGCCCGCGTGCTGCGCGAAACCCCCTCCGCGCGCGTCGAACACGCGCTCGCGCTCGGCGCCGAGCAGCTCAGCGTGGCGGCACGACAAGCCGGGATCAGCGTCGCCGAAGCCCGCGAGCGCCACGAGGCCGCGAAGGATCGCACGCGCCGAAAATCCAGATGAGCGCCTTCACGCGTACGATCAAGCACCTCCGAGCGCACGCGCAGCCCCACGCGCTGTTTGGCGCGGCCGCCCTCGCAGCGTAAAGCAAAGATCGGCTTCAGTTCGCGATGCATCCCGTCGATGTCGTCGTCCCGAGGGGGCGGTGGCCGTCCCGCGCGCTCGACCGCGTTGACGGCTCCGTCCGGCTCGACGGACTCGACGTTCCCCTGTTGCGCCTGGAAGACCTCGTGCTGCCCAAGGTCCACTCCGGAAGCCGCCAGGACGTGGACGACGTGCCGGCCCTCTGCGACATCCATCGCAAACGTCGCAACGACATTATCGCCCACGTCGATGCCGAGCAGATCTACCTGATCGGGCCGGCCCGCCGCGACTGGCCTCGAATTCGCGCGTTGATCCTCTCGCCCTGACCTGCCTGCCCGTCGTCCATGCCCGGACCGGCCCTGCGGGCCGCGCTACGGGCGCCTCGCCCACCTGATTTCCGCTTGGGGTCGAGTCGCCTGCGTTGGTGTGATCCTGCTCGTTGCAGCGCGGTTCGTCATGCGGCGCACGCCAGCGAAACACATCGGTCCGAGCAAGCAGGGCGTTGCTGATCGATCACGTAGATAGAAGCCGTCAGCTCGCAGGTCATCGGTGACGTTGACGACCCAAGTCGCGGTGGCACCGCGCTGAACCAATAACCCGGTATGCAGCTCCGCGACGGCGTTCGCGACGAGACGGTCGTAACGATGCGCCTTTGGCGCATGACGGCTGGATTTCAGACGGTCAGGGACGCGCGACGGTCTCGGCGTAACGGTCCACGATGGCGCTGGCCTCATCGTCCACGCCCTCCTCGCTTGGTACCTCGCCTCGGATCCACTGCTGGTAGTGCAGCACCTCGTGCGCCAGGCAACCCAGGTACGCAGCTAGCGCATTGTCGCGACCTCCCTGCGCGAGTTCCTTCGGGTAGTCACCCGTCGACATTCGGATGTGCGGCTCTTCCTCTCTGTCCCATGGGCCAAAAAAGATGCCGGCGCCCTCTTCCCCTCGCGCGTCAACGACGCGCTCACGAGGGCTGAGATATACGGGCACTCGGATCGGGAACTCGTAGTTTCGTCGGAGCCAGGAAGCGAAACGCACCAGCGCAGCACCCACCTCCGGGTCACCGCGTCGGCAAATAATTCGCAGACCCGACCTGCGGCGCGCGTCCGTCACTGCTTTCCTCCCTTGTGCCCCTTGCCGGGCGTGTGCTTCGGGCGTTCCTTTGGCGGGTGGTTGGACTGCCAATTCTTGTCCTTCTTCTTTTGAAGGTTTTCGGTTCCACCCCTCTTACGACCGGGCCTGTTCTCCTCAAACGGTTTGCGCGACCCTGTAATAATCCCACGGGATCCGGTTCCATCAAAGCCTTCGTGCATCCTGCCATCGCGCGCGGCCACGCCTGCCCACGCTGGGTGCGCCGAGCCAGCGACGTAGACCCTCGCCACCACGGATCTCGACGGACGCCGAGAGGCCCTGGGCCAGCTCGTAGCGGCCGAGGTGCTGGTGCCAGGTGAGGCGACGATGTTGCAGGTCTGCGGCGGAGCGCGCGAGCAAGCGCGGTGGCGGGGTGACCGGCGGTGGCAGCGGGACCTCGATGAGAACGGACGCCCCGAGTGCAGTGGCATCGACCGCCTGCCTCGCCTTCGCAGGCAGAAACAGGGACGGAGCCACGTCCAGCAGCGGCCCAGGAGCGCCGATCACGGGCCTGATTGCGAACCTGGGCTGGACGTTTAGGGGCGGGCTCGTCGGGGATGTCGCGGACGCCGGCTCTGGGCGCACTGGAGGCCTGCAGCGAGCCGTACGGCGGCTGACGCATAGCTGCTCGCGGAGCTTCGCGGCGATGGCGGTAGGGACGGCAAGCTGGAGGTGCTTCGCACGACGCGGATCCTTCGACCGTAGGCATCTGTGTTCGCTGGGGCACGCGGCGCAGCCGCCCTCTGGTCGACAGAAGATGAGACTGGTTCGACCCGGCGCGTGCTCCTTTTGGACCGTAGTGAGCACGAGGCGGCGGCCGTCGGCGCAGATGATCTCGCCGGTCGCCGGGTCCCACGACCAGCCGTGCCGGCTCGCGAGCATCGACGACCACTCGAGCTGCGCGAGCGTCTGCACGATGTCGGCGGTATTGGTCGTGGACAGCGGCGCTGGCGCGCGGTTCAGCGATGGCGACGACAACTCAGCGTCCGTTGTGACGTCTGGAGCCGCTGTGGGCGGCGGGGCGCTGCGCGTGTCGACCTTCGGCACGTACGTGGCCTGGACCGGCGCGTCGTCGGGCGGCACGTCCAGCTCGAAACCTCTGGCGATCCTCATGTTCCACACCCACAGCCCGATCGTGACGGCGAACTCCTGCCCGGCGAGCGCGTAGCTAAAGATGCGGTCGAGGCCGACCTCGCGGTCCTCCTGCGCGAACCGGTTCTCCTGGCCAGCTCGCCCGAAGTACATCGCGACGGCGGCCGGGGCGGGCCAGGCGTCTGCGTCGACGTCGACCGCGAACATCTCGTATTGCCAGCCATCGGCGACGCTTCCGCGGCCGGGCTTGCCCTCTCGAGGGAACCGGCACACCACGACCCGCACGTCGACAGGCTCGTAGGCCGATCCGTCCGATCGCCTTGTGTCCTTCCCAGACGGGACCGTCACGATGCCGAGGTCGATCGCCGACCGGCGCGGCCCCGATCCCGAGTCGGGGACGTGGTGCCACTCGGCCTCGACGAGCCGTCGCTGAACGATAGGCTCGTCGAGCAGTTCGGGGCGAGTCAGACGCGTCATGAACGCCACGCCGTGCGCGCGGCATGCGCTGTAGTACGGCACCCAGCCGTACTCGCCGTCGATCCGCAGCAGGGAGCGGTCCCTCGGGTGGTCGAGGCGCTTGGTGGTCTCGACGACGACATCCAGTGCACGGTCCAGACCCTCGGCGCGCTCCGTGCTCCCGGGCGCGAGCCAGCAGCCGAGCCACGCGCCAGAGCCCGCGTGCTGCAGCGTCCCGCGCCGAAGCTGAACGTCGCCCCGCTTGCGACCGCGGTGACCAGGAGCAGCGATCCTCTCTGATCGCAGGCGCGCTGCAGGCGAATCATCGTCCTCGGGCAGCGCGCGGTGGCGCAGCGCGTGAACGGTTGGATCGTAGTCGAACACGTGCCAGCCCCGTCCGCGCGCGTCGTGCGTCTGCACCGCCGAATGGCGCAATACGCGATCAATCCCCGACATCTCGGCGAGCAGCCATGGCACGACAGGCCGCATCAGCTCGAGCTCGACGCTGTCGAGCGCGCGCGAGATCGACGCCGGCGACGCCAAGCGCGTGCGGTCCGCCGTCGACGCGAGCTGCCGGCTGTGCGGCCGGACGACCTCCCAGAAACTACGCAGGCCGGTTCGCTGCGGCATCGCGAAGTAGAGCAGCATGAACAGCAGCACGTCGACGCCGCTGAACCCTCCCTCGCGGCGGATCCGCACACGATCCGCGAGTTCACCCAGCTTGTCGCGCCGCGCGAGGTCGAGCACGAGCGCCACACCTGTCGTGAGAGAGTCAGGGATCCGTCCCGCTTCCGCCTTCGTCCACGCCACACCGGGTCCGCGTCGTGCCATGCTTACCGTCCTCCGTCAGGGGGCGGCCGTGGCGTTCGTCCTGCAAGAGTCCCGCCCGGCCGATACCTCCCTGGTCCATCCGGGGAGGATCGGCCCGCCTAGCCGATTCACGCCGCATGCGCGGGATCACGGGCGACGAAACATCGATTCGATGGATCCGCAACCCGTGGGATGATGTGCCAGAGGATCGGCCGCCCACCGACCTCGACCATCGGCTTGGGGCGGAGATCGCCAGAATGCTCACGAAGCCGCGTGCCCATGCCGCCGCAATGAATGATCGCCTGCACCGCGAGTAACCTCCCGTGCAACACATCTATCGCGTTTCGTCCGTCTCGACCCGTGTTAATGGCCCGCCCATCGCGAGCGCCGGATGCCAAAGACCACCCGCATGAATCGTAATACCCTCACCGATCCCGTACGGACCGCTCCGATGGCGCGTTAGTGCCGCCGTCGCGCGTGCTCGTCACCGGC
Organism: Pseudomonadota bacterium; assembly: GCA_947505245.1. GTDB lineage: Bacteria > Myxococcota_A > UBA796 > UBA796 > SYKL01. Next base: position 44,400 of record CANNIZ010000002.1, read on the forward strand.
GCCGCTGGATTCGTCGGCAGCGCCCTCTGCCACGCCCTCATCGCCGCGGGCTACGACGTAACGGGCCTCGTCCGTCTAGGCTCAGACCTCGCCCGCCTTCGCGACGACGAAGGCCGCATGCTAGTTCGCGCGCTGGCGACCGGTGAGCCCGTAGCGACCCTGTTCGAGGGAGGCGGATTCGACACCGTCATCCACGCCGCGACAAACTACGGCCGCTCCGGAGCTACCCACGCCGATCTCGTGCACGACAACATCGTGTTGCCACTCGCGATCAGTGAAGCGCACGAGTTGAGCTCCGACAACGCGTTTTTCGTGAACATCGACTCTTTCTTCAGCCGACTCGGTCGCGAGTCGCTCCACCTCCGCCCCTACGCGACGACCAAGAGGCAGCTGCGGGAGTGGCTCGAACAACGACGCGCCTCCAGCGTCACCGTGAACCTGAGGCTGGAGCACGTCTACGGCCCTGGAGACAGCTCGGAAAAATTTGTGCCCTGGCTTTTGAGCAAGCTCACGGCCGCCCCTCCGGTACGTGTCCCCCTCGCCGAAGGTCTTGCAGAGCGTGACTTCATCTACATCAGCGACGTCACCGCCGCTATTCTAGCGGTCATCCAAGCTGCGGCTCGCCACCGGCCTGGGGTAACCGAATACGAAGTTGGGATGGGTCAGGCCATGCGCGTTCGCGACTTTGTCGAATTAGCTTTATCAATTGCCGACTCTTCGGCCGCGCTGGACTTTGGCGCACTGAACGTGCGGGATGGTGAACTTCCGTTCTCGCAGGCCAACAACACGGAGCTTCGTGCCCTTGGCTGGTCGCCGAGCCACACACCAGCCCAGGGCCTGCGCAAGTGCGTCGACTCTCTTCGGAGTGGAACCACGTGAACCTCCCTTCCCTCTCGAGCGTGATCCCCTGCCACAACGAAGAGGCCATGTTGCCTCGAACGATCAGCGAACTCGATGCGCTCGTGAAGCCGTGGCTCGGCCTGCACATGCGCAGTTGCGAATATGTGCTCGTCAACAACGGCTCGACCGACCGTACGCTCGAGGTGATGCGTTCACTCACGTCAGTCGCAGCGGACATCAGTATCCTCGATCTGCGGCGGAACTTCGGCTACCAGGGTTCCATCACAGCAGGCCTTCACCACGCAGGCGGCGACGCCGTCGTAACCATCGATTGTGATCTGCAAGACGACCCTGCACGTATCGCCGAGATGCTCGAGCGGTTCAAGGACGGCTACGAGCTCGTGCTCGGCGTGCGGCGCAGCCGAGACTCGGACTCGTTCCTCAAACGAATCACGGCGCAGTTCTACTATCGGCTCCTAGCGTGGCTGGATGTTGAAGTGGTCTTCAATCACGGCGATTTTCGCCTGATGAGCCGCGCCCTCGTCGAGGAGTTCAAGAAGCTCCCGGAGACGAACCGCCTCCTTCGCGCGCTCATACTACAGCTCGACTCCCGCTACGCGCTTGTCTATTATGACCGGCGGCCACGGCCGGCCGGGGAGACGAAGTTCTCGCCGGGACGCCTCATCGGCCTGGCGCTCGACGGAATCACTTCGTTCTCGAGCACACCGATTCGGCTCCTCACGTTGGCTGGAATCCTCATGGCCGGCGTAGCCATGGTCTTGGCCGTCTACGTGGCGTTGGCCCTTCTGTTTACGACGCGGTACGTGCCCGGCTGGGCCTCCACCGCCATGATCATGCTCTTCTTCTCCGGTACGCAAATGTTCTCGCTCGGCGTCGTCGGGGAGTACATCGCGAAGTCGTACATGGAGATCAAGCGTCGTCCGGTGTTCACCGTGCGCCACACGTATTCCCAACCGCGTTCAGGCGAGGAGCCCAACAATGGCAACCCGTGAAAATGTCGTCGACGCCGCACGAGAGTACTGGGAGGCCAAACCAAAGGCGTCGTTCATACCTGGTGAGACCTATGTCCCCGTCAGCGGGAAGGTCGTCGATGCCGATGACCTCGCAGCGCTCATCGAAGCCTCGCTCGACATGTGGCTCACCGCTGGCCGATTCGCAAAAGACTTCGAACGCGCCCTCTCGACGCGAATCGGCGTAAAGAGCGCCCTCCTCACCACGTCCGGGTCCTCCGCCAACCTCCTCGCGTTCACCGCCTTCACGTCGCCCCAACTCGGCGCACAGGGGATTGCGCCCGGGTCGGAGGTGATCACTGTCGCAGCTGGTTTTCCGACGACGGTGAACCCGATCATCCAGAATCGCTGCATCCCCGTCTTCGTGGACGTCGATCCCCGCACGCACAATGTCGCGCCCGGCCGCATCGAGGCGGCCATCGGCCCAAAGACGCGCGCCGTGATGCTCGCGCATACCCTCGGAAACCCGTTCGATGCCAAACACGTGCGCGCCCTGTGCGACCAGCACGGTTTGATCTTCGTTGAGGATTGCTGCGACGCCTTGGGCGCGACCGTCGGGGGCAGCGCGGTCGGGACCTTCGGCGACGTCGCAACGTTGAGCTTCTACCCAGCTCACCACATCACCACCGGCGAAGGTGGCGCCGTCCTGACGAAGGATTCGCGGCTCGCGTCGATCATCGAGTCGTTCCGCGACTGGGGACGCGACTGCTGGTGCTCCCCCGGGTGCGACAACACCTGCAAGAAGCGCTACAATTGGCAGCTCGGCTCGCTCCCGCATGGGTATGACCACAAGTACGTCTACTCCCACATCGGCTACAACCTGAAGATGACGGACATGCAGGCCGCCATCGGGCTTCGACAGCTGGACAAGCTCGACGGCTTCATCGCGGCGCGGCGAAGGAATCACGCGTACCTCCTCGACGGCATGCGCTCACGCGGGCTCGATCGTCACCTGATCCTGCCCGAGGCCGCGCCCGGGACCGAGCCGAGCTGGTTTGGTGTGGCGCTCAGCGTCAAGCCGGAGTCGGGGATCGAGCGCAACGCGCTCGTGCGCACGCTGGAAGCCAGAAAAATCGGGTCGCGGCTCGTTTTTGCTGGCAACCTGTTGCGTCAACCGGCCTATCGCGACATCGAACATCGCGTCATCGGCGGCCTCGAGAACACCGACTTCGTCATGAACCAGAGCTTCTGGCTTGGCTGTTGGCCTGGTCTAACGACCCCGATGCTGGATTACGTGCTCGAAACGCTGGACGTCACCGTGCGAGAGCTCGTCCGATGACTCTCGGCCACGTATGACGGAAGCATCGTCGGAGGACCGCTGGCGACGAGGTCATCTGGCAGCCGTCGCTGCCCTTTGCGCCACCTTTGTCGTGCTGATGGCCTTCGCGAGCACGGGGGTGCGAGGATCGGATCAGTACTGGTACGTGGCAGACCTCGAGACGATCGCTCGCGGGCTCCCACACACCTCGAACGACGCGTCCCCGGTGGTCGTGATGGCCGGGAAGGGCACCCCGTTCGTCCACGATTCCCTTGCGATGTACCTCTGTGTCCCTGCCGCGTGGGCGTTCGGCCCATTCCTCGGATGGGTCATCACGAACACCCTCGCGACGTTGTGTGCAGCCAGCGCGATCCGCCTCATCGTTTGGCGCCTCGAAAAATCCGCCTCTACGAGCGTCGTGGCGGGCGCCGCGTACCTGTTCTTGCCGATCACGGTCTGGCAAACGACCCAGCCGTTGGTCGAGGCCATCATCGGCATGTTCGTTGCCTTAGCGCTCGCGCTCATCGTTTGCACGGAACGACGAAGGGGGGCCCTCATTGGCCTTGCCGTGACGATCGGGCTCGCGTATTGGTGCCGGGTCTCGTTCAGCCCGCTGCTTGCCTTGGCCCCGCTGCTCGCGCTCGCCCCACGCGAGCGGCCGTTGGGGGAACGCGGTACTTCCGCCCTGCTGACGGGCGCCATCGTCACGGCGTTCTTCATCCTCAGGCCGCTCTTGTTCCACGAAGCGATGCCCTCCTCGATCCATGCCGTGCTCGCGAATCAGCTTGCAACAGGCTCGAACATGGACTTCCTCCTCGCGCTCGAAATGCCGGCACCGACGCCGACCGCGGTGCTGAAAAAAGTGGTTGTTGCGTGGACGACACAGCTCGGGGGAGCCTCCAGCGCCCAGCTATTCTACCTTCCGTTTAATGTGCTCGCCATCTTCTCTTTGGTGCAGGCCGCGCGTCGCAACACGGCGCACGGACCACGGATGCTGGCCTGGAGCGGCGTGCTGCTCCTCGCCCTGCACGCGGTGACCATCTCGCTTCATCAGAATCAATTCCGCTACCTGCTAGTCCCTCTTCCTGCATTCATCAGCTGTCTTTTTGTGATCCAGGCGCGCTGGTTCGCGAATCCTCGCCGATCACTCGCGCTCGCGGCGGGCGTCGCCGCGGTGGTCCTCGTCGTGGACGCCTCGCTCGTGTGGCGCCTCAACAAGGAAGGCTCGCAGGACGACGTCGAAACGCGTCGACTCGCAGCAGCGCTGCACGAACACGTTGCGCCGAACGAGGGAATCGTCCTTTGTACGTCGACCGGCGTCACGCAGATGTTCGCCTACGCAGCCCCCCTGCGTGTCAATGAAGGTGAGACACAAACCGCTTCCGAAACTACTGTGCCGGGCGACGCACAACGAGACCCATGTCCAAGTCCGCGACCAGACCCAAGCTACTGCCTGACCCCGAGGTCGAACCACGGCCAACGCGGCGCGTTTTCCCGGCCGCATACAAGGCGAAAATCGTCGCCGAGTGCGACGCGGGCGTGGAGCCCGTCGGGGCGATTCTTCGCCGGGAAGGCCTCTACTCGTCGCATCTGGCCGATTGGCGGAGCCGACGCGGGCAAGGTTTCGCGCCGAAAAAGACCGGACGACCGCCTAAAGACCCGGCAATCCACGAGCAGCGAAAGGAGATCGAGCGCTTGAAGCGTGAGAACGCCAAGCTCCTCGAGAAGCTTCGCCGCGCCGAAATCATCGCGGACGCTCAAAAAAAACTGGCGGAGGTCCTGACGTCCCTTCGGGTCGCGAGCGAGAGCAGCGAATGACCGCCGCGCTCGGCATCGCGCCGGAAGTCGGCGTGGAGGCCGTTTGTGCGGCATTCAACGTGACCCGCGCTACCGTGTATCGGCGTCGGAAGGTCCGTGTCGTCGTCGTACGCGCTCCGAGCTGGCGCGCGCTTTCGACCGATGAACGCCTGAAAGTGTTGCGCGTGCTCTACGACCCGCGGTTCGTCGATGCCAGCCCCGGCGAGGTGCACGCGACGCTCCTCGACGAGGGCCTGCACATGGCGTCGGTGTCGACGATGTACCGCATCCTACGCGCGCAACGCGCGACGCGAGAGCGGCGCGCGGTGGCTCGCCACCCGGCGTACAAGCGGCCCGAGCTCGTCGCGACCGCGCCGAACCAGGTGTGGTCGTGGGACATCACCAAGATTCGCGGCCCCGATCGCCGCGTGTGGTTCCACCTCTACGTCATCCTGGACATCTTCAGCCGCAAAGTGGTCGGGTGGATGCTCGCGCCGCACGAAAGCGGCTCGCTGGCCGAGCAGTTCATCGCCGAGACCCTCGCGAAAGAGGGCATCGTCGCGGGTACCTTGACGCTGCACAGCGACCGCGGCACGTCGATGCGCAGCAAGACCGTCGCCGAGCTGCTCGCGGACATCGGCGTGACCAAGTCCCACAGTCGGCCTCGAACCTCGAACGACAACCCGTTCTCCGAGGCGCAGTTCAAGACGCTGAAGTACTGCCCTTTCTTCCCGGGTAGTTTCGCGTCGGTCGTCGAGGCACGCGAGTTCTTCCGCCTCTTCTTCGCCTGGTACAACGAGGAACACCACCACAGCGGCATCGCGATGATGACGCCAGCGACGGTCCACGGCGGGCACGTCGAGAAGGTCCGCACGGTGCGCCAGGACGCCCTCGACATCGCCTGGAAGGCCCACCCCGAGCGCTTCGTGAACGGCCAGCCCACAGCATCCACGCCGCCCCCGCAGGTCTGGATCAACCGCCCCATCCACGAGGTCGCACTGCCCGTCCTGAACGCGCTCGCCGCGGGCGTTGGGCCCCGCACGCCAACGCTGCGGGACTACGGGCCCGTGTCCGAGGGTCACCCCGAGGGAGTCGGAGGATGAGAAGGCCCTGTGGCACGACGAGGGCGTTACCCACCGGCCGTGCCGGGTCACCCGTCGGTCGCCATCAGCGTCGAAGGATGCTGCTATCTACCCCGAGAATCAATGTTCAGCCACAATCACGGAGAATAGTCAGAGGTTTTCAACAGCAAAATGTCTCATTCTCGTTGACAGGTTCCGCCCGACCACAAAAAGTGCTCGAGGTGTTCGAGAGCTACCCGGCAGATGTGTACACCGACCTCGCTGACCGCATACAGGCCCTGTGGCTTGTTTGCCCACCGGAGAGTGCGGTCGTCTCCGCCTTCGGACTTCAGGAAAACCCGTCCGAAGTCCACCCGTTGCCCGCCCCATATGAGGATTTCAGCCTCTTTCGACTCAAACGAGATGCTCCCACCCGCTGAACTACCGCCCGGGCTTACGGACGGATAGGGGAGGTCCATGCAAGCCACGGAAATGGGCACCCGCAAGAAGGCCAAGCGCCTGCTCGACCAGCTCGGCGCGGCCGCGATCCTGGCCGTCACGGCACCCGCGCTCGCCGTCGCAGGCGCGGCCATTCGCGTCCAGGGCGACGGTCCGGTCCTGTTCACCCAGGAGCGCATCGGGCGGTACGGACGCCCGTTTCGCCTCTACAAGCTGCGCACCCTGCGGAGCGGCAACCACGCGCAAGGTCGGCCCCCCGACGGCGAACTCCTCGCGCAACTGGGCAAGTACCGGCGCGCGAGCAGCCTCGACGAGCTTACCCAGGTGTTCAACGTGCTCAACGACGACAAGAGCCTGGTCGGCCCCCGGCGGCTCCTGCCCCAGCACCTGCCTCCGTACACGCCCGAGCAGGCACGCAGGCACGCAGTGTTGCCCGGCACTACCGGCTGGCGATGGGCTCCGCGGGCGGCACAGTTGCTTTGTCCGGATGGCCGGCCAACGATCCTCACTACGGTTCGACCTCACGCCCATGCCGAAGGTCGAACCAGAATCAACTTCCGTCGGCCGAAGGGTGGATGCGAAGACTACTCGGTACGTCGCGACAACTTCCCCACCAAGGGCATGGGCGCCGCTCCGTCCCGTTCCGCGCCCTCTCGAACGCGGATCCGTCCGGGCGGCCAACAGCGCGCGCGACCACAGGCACCCCTGGCCATCCCCACTTGGATGCGGTCTGGCAAGTCTCGTTCAGCACGACGATCAACGACGGCCTCTGGCCAGGCAGCGGAAAGTCCTCACCTCGAGCGGACAAGCGCGACCACCCCGTCGAAAAACCCCACCGACGGGCAAAAACACCGGCTCTGCCCGCGCCACCGCGGGGCAGCTCGACGTGCCTCGCCGTTCGGAGCATCCAAGGATGCGGCCCGGCCAGTCGCTCGGCCCAGGCCCCTAACGCCCGGATACGCCGGCATTCAACGTGACTAGACTTCTGCTACTATCGCAATGGTTTGAACCAGAACCCACCTTGAAGGGCCTCGCGTTTGCGAAGGAATTGGCAGCCCGTGGCTTCGAAGTAGAGGTCTTGACCGGCTTTCCAAACTACCCCGGCGGAGCCGTCTACAGCGGATACCGAATTAAGCTGATACAACGAGAAGTAATCGACGGAATCCGCGTGACGCGCGTCCCCCTGTTTCCGAGCCACAGCCGCTCAAAGCTCGGCAGAGTCGCAAATTACCTTAGCTTCGCGGCTTCTTCAACCGTCTATGGGCTATTCTTCGCGAAACGACCCGACCTAGTATATGCCTATCACCCACCGCTGACGGTCGGCCTCGCCGCTAGCATGCTCAAACTCTTTCGGCGCATTCCGTTTGTCTACGACATTCAGGATCTTTGGCCCGACACCCTCAAAGCGACCGGCATGGTTGGAAGTCCGCTTGTCCTAAACGTCGTGTCAATCGTCTGCGACTTCGTGTACAGTCAAGCACACTCAATCGTCGTATTGTCACCAGGCTTCAAGGCCATTCTCATGGAACGCGGACTTCCCGCCGAAAAAATATCCGTGATCTACAACTGGTGCGACGAGGCGGCCCTCGCACAAAATGCCGTCGCACCTTCCGCGATCGAGTGTATGGCACACGGCTTCACTCTGCTATTCGCTGGAAACATTGGATATGCGCAGGGCCTGTCTTCGGTCTTGAAAGCCGCCGAAATCCTGCAGATGAAGAAGGCCGCCGTGCAAATCGTGTTCTTGGGCGAAGGTATTGCGCTGGCAGACCTGAAGACCAAGGCCCGCGACGCTAACCTTGACAATGTGCACTTCTTGCCAAAGGTGCCGATGTCACACGTCGGTCAGTACCTCGCAGCCGCGAGCGCGTTGCTCATCCACCTGCGGAACGATCCATTGTTCGAAATAACGATTCCGTCCAAGACCCAGGCCTATATGGCTGTTGGAAAACCCCTGCTGATGGCCGTGAAGGGAGACGCTGCAGACCTGGTCCTGCGCTCAGATTGCGGCGTGCTTGCCTTTCCCGAGGATCCCGACTCCCTTGCCGACGCCATCCAAGCCATGGCCTCGATGCCGCCGACAGAACTGAAGCGCATGGGCGACAATGCGGCCCGCTTCTACAAAGAACACCTCTCGACAAGGGCCGGATGCGACGCCTTCGCTCGAACGCTCAGGCACGCGTCGGGAGCCAAATGATCAAGCGCATTTTTGACACAACCGTCGCGATCGCGGGCTTGCTCGTCGTGTCGCCCTTGCTCCTCCTGCTCGCCGTATTGATAAGGGCCAAACTTGGCTCCCCAATCATGTTCTCCCAGGTTCGTCCAGGAAAGGACGCAAAGCCGTTCCGCATGTACAAATTCCGCTCCATGACTAGCGCCCGAGACAGCAACGGCGCGCTGCTGCCCGACTCCGAGCGCCTGACGCCGTTCGGTCGATTCCTGCGGAGCTCCAGCCTCGATGAGCTGCCCGAACTTTGGAACGTCGTGAGAGGGGACATGAGCCTCGTCGGTCCCCGCCCTCTGGCTGAGGCCTATCTACCCCTCTATTCGAAGGAACAGTTTCGTCGCCACGAGGTACTCCCCGGGATCACGGGATGGGCTCAAATCAACGGTCGAAACTCCATCAGTTGGAAACAGAAGTTCGCCTATGATGTGTGGTACCTCGACAACCAGACCCTCCTTCTGGACTTGCGAATCCTTGTGCTCACAGCGAAGAAGGTCCTGTTCCGCAGCGATGTCAAGGCCGACGGGCAGCATGAGGTCGCCTCGTTCGACGGAACGAATTGACCCATGATCACCTTCGGCGGCCATTTCTCGTCGATCGTCGACATCCGAAAGAATCCGGTTCCCGGCAATTACGGCTATGAATCGGCTCGTTCTTGCCTTTTCGCGCTGATCCAGGCCCACAGGCCCCAGCGAATTCACATACCCAACTACATCTGCACCGCGATCCCCGACGTGATCGCGCTAGCCGGCGTTCAGTCTGTACGCTATCCAATCACGGCAGGATTTCGGCCCGAGCGACCCGTCGTGCTCAACGCCGGCGACTGGGTGTTGCTGGTCAACTATTTTGGTCTAACAAACACAGCCGTCGCCGAGGAACTGGCAACACTGCCCAAGTCATCGGTCGTCACGGACTGCTCGCAGGCGTTCTTCGAGCCGGCAAATGATTGTTTGGCCACCATCTACTCAGCGCGAAAGTTCCTGCCCGTCCCAGACGGCGGCTTCATCTCCACCGATACGCCACTTCCCGCCGAGACCTCCGATGAGGAAGGTTCGGTGAATCGCAGTCGCTATCTGCTGGACCGCGTCCATTCAGAACCAGAGCTGTCTCGGCAACAGTATCTCCAGGCCGAAGCGGAGCTCGAACGACCGAGTCTCCGAAGACTCTCCACCTTCACTCTGCGGACTATCGAGACGGTCGACCTCGACTTCATCCGCGCGCGACGCCGCGCAAATTTTCGCATCTTGCAGCGCTTGGCGGCGATCAATCAACTGACCCTGGATCTCGGCGAGCAGGTGCCCCTCTGTTACCCCTTGATGGTCGATGACGCCGAGCGGCTGCGGGCAGCATTGCTGGAGCGCCGCGTGTTCACACCAAAATACTGGCCGGGTGTCACGCCAATGAATGACTTCGAAAGGCGCATCCTCGAATATACCGTGTTCCTGCCACTGGATCATAGGTACACTCGGGACCAGATGCGATATCTCGTAGGTCTCGTGACCGACATACTCGATGGGAGCACAGCATGAACATTCAGGGAAAGAAGGTCGTATTGCGGGCGATTGAAGCGCGGGACCTTCCGTTGTTGCAGCAATGGTCCAACGATCCCTCCATCCAGTCGATGCTCGGGGGCTGGCATTTCCCTGTCAGCGAACGCGATCAGCAGGCGTGGTTTGAATCGCTGAGCCTAAATTCTCCGAACCAGCGTTTCGCGATCGACACCACCGAACATGGCCTCGTCGGAACGGCGAATCTTGTGTCGATCGACTGGCAGAATCGCCACGGGTTCCATGGCATGCTCATTGGCGACAAGAACCTGCGAGGGAAAGGGTACGCATTGGACGCAGTCATGACGCTGATGCGTTTCGCATTTGAAGAATGCGGGCTCTATCGGCTCGACGGTGACATGATCTCCTACAACGAAGCCTCTCTTCGCTTCTATCTCGAGAAGTGCGGTTGGAAGAACGAAGGAATCAAGCGTGGGTGGTACTTCCGCAAGGGCCGGCGCTGGGACAAGGTGATCGTCGGAATCACCGCAGAGGACTACGAGGCCCATTGCGCCAAGACAAAATACTGGGAGGCCTGACCCCGATGCAGGTCGATGTGGTTCTCGGCAAGGCGGACTGGGACAGCGCGCTCAAGCAAATGGTTGGCTTCGACTTCGTTCACACCCATGATTTCCACGAGGCCAGCCAGTCCAACGGCGAAGGCGAGCCCATTGCCTTTGTTGCCCATCGCAACGGCGGCCAGGTCCAATCTGTATGGCCAGCATTACGAAGGAACATCGCACACTCCGATCGCTTCGACCTCACAAGCGTCTATGGCTACGCCGGCCCGTTGTTTCGTGCGAATGCGGATAGCGGCGCCGCCTTGACTGCCATCTTTTCCGAAATGCAACGGTACGGCGCCGTCTCTCTCTTTTCCCGAATGCATCCGTGGTTCGTGCGGCAAATAAACGACGAGAGCCTGCGCGGCCAGAAGCTCGGCGATGTAGTCGCTATCGAAGTCTCGCCCACCGCCGATGTTCTGACCGGCTACCGCGCCAGCCATCGCCGCGAAATCATCAACGCCAGAAGGGCCGGCCTCTCGGTAACCATCAGCTCAGGATCAGACGCTCTTGGTGAATTCAGTCGCATCTACCGGCAGTCCATGGCTGTTTTGAAGGCGAGTGAATACTACTATTTCAGCGATTCCTACTTCGACCGACTTTTGAACGCCGAGGCCTTCCAAGCGCACATCCTGTTCGCAGAGCTGGCAGGACGAAACGTAGCCGCGTCGATTTTTGTTGTGACCGGGACGACAATGCAGTACTACCTAAGCGGCACCGATGCGAACTTTCGCAAGTTGTCGCCATCCAAAGCGATCATCGCGAAGGCCCATGAACTAGCGCTTGGCCTAGGAGTGGAGAGAATTATACTAGGCGGCGGTGTTGGTTCCACGCGCGATGCTTTGTTCAACTTCAAGGCTGGATTTTCGGACTTGTTCTTGCCGTTTTACATCACGAAGAGAGTGTTGGATTTGCCCGCATATCAGCGCCTTTGCGACGAACGCGCCGTCGGCCTTGAACGTCGAACCGCGTTTTTTCCTGCATATCGAGCACAGAGTTCATGACTTTCGGGCGGCCAGGGTATCGACTTGTTCGCCCCTGCCACAACGCGAATTGGGCCACCTGAGGACGGAATGAGTATCGGTCTACAAGCATTCAACGTACTGAGCGCGTCCCTTACGAGCCGAGGAGACGTTGCGCGGCGGCGCGCGATGCTCCAGGCCGCCGGCGTTGTCGTCACGCGGGACGGGCCGCCGGGCATCACGGTGGTCGGGACCCCCGCCAAATCCCTGGTTCCGCGAGGCATTTGATGATCGCAAAAAAACGCATCCTGATGTCGGTGCCCCACATGGGCGGCCAGGAAGAGGCCTTCGTGAAGGAGGCCTTCACCACGAACTGGCTCTCCACCGTCGGGCCGAACATCGACGCGTTCGAGGCTGAGTTCTCGCAGATCATCGGCCTGCCCTCGGTCGCGCTCGGCAGCGGCACGGCCGCGATGCACCTCGGCCTCCGGCTGCTCGGCGTGGGGCCCGGCGACGAGGTCCTTGCGCCAACCCTCACGTTCATCGCGAGCGTAAACCCGGTGGCGTGGCTGGGCGCCCGCACCACGTTCATCGACAGCGAACGCACGTCGTGGAACCTCGACCCGCAGCGCCTCGCCGACACGTTGAAGGCGCGCGCCAAAGTGGGCAAGCTCCCGCGCGCCGTCATCGTCGTGCACTTGTACGGCCAGAGCGCAGACCTCGACCCGATCTTCGAGGCCTGTGACGCGTACGACGTCCCGGTGCTGGAGGACGCTGCCGAGGCGCTTGGTACGCTCTACAAGGGCCAGTCCGTCGGGGCGCGCGCGCCGGTCAGCGCGTTCTCGTTCAACGGCAACAAGATCATCACGACCACGGGCGGCGGCATGCTCGTGGCGAAGAACCCCGAGTGGGTGAACAAGGCTCGGTTCTGGTCCACCCAGGCCCGCGACCCAGGGATCGCGTACGAGCACACCGAGGCCGGCTACAACTACCGCCTGAGCAACGTGCTCGCCGGCATCGGGCGGGGGCAGCTGCTCGTTCTTGGCGACCGCGTCCGCCGTCGGCGCGAGGTCGCGTTCACCTACCGCGACGCGCTGGCCGACATTCCGGCGCTGTCGCTCATGCCGCAAGCGAGCTTCGGGCAGCACACGAACTGGTTGTCCGTGATGCTCGTCGATCCCAACAAGGGGGCGGTCGACCGCGACGGCCTCATTCGCGCTCTTGATGCCGCAAACATCGAGTCGCGGCCCGTGTGGAAGCCGATGCACCTGCAGCCCCTGTTCAAGGACGCCGAGTGCGTCGGGGGCGAGGTCGCCGAAGACCTGTTCCGCCGAGGCATCTGTCTCCCCAGCTCCAGCAATCTGGCGGCCGAGGACCAGGCGTTCGTGATCGCGACCATCCGCCGCGCGTTCGGAGCCTGACTACCATGCGAGGGATCATCCTGGCCGGAGGCTCGGGCACGCGCCTCTACCCCATCACCCGCTCGGTCAGTAAGCAGCTGCTGCCGATCTACGACAAGCCGATGATCTACTACCCCCTGTCGACGCTGATGCTCGCCGGGATTCGGGAGGTCATGATCATCACGACCCCGCATGATCAGGCGCAATTTCAGGCCGCGCTCGGAGACGGCTCCCAATGGGGTCTCGCGCTGACCTATGCCATCCAGCCGAGTCCCGACGGACTTGCACAAGCCTATGTGATCGGCCGGGACTTCGTCGGACGGAACCCGAGCGCCCTGATCCTCGGCGACAACGTGTTCTACGGAGGCGGGCTCGGTTCAATGCTGTCACAGGCCGCCGGACGACTCGACGGCGCCTCCGTGTTCGCCTACCGCGTCAACGACCCGGAACGCTACGGCGTCGTGGAGCTCGACCCCGCGACCGGTCGCGCGACGGCGATCGCGGAGAAGCCACAGGAGCCGAAGTCGAATTGGGCCGTCACGGGGCTGTATTTCTACGACCACCGCGTCGTTGACATCGCGGCCGACGTGAAGCCGTCCGCCCGCGGAGAGCTCGAGATCACCGACGTGAACCGGGCCTACCTGGAGCTCGGTCTGCTCAACGTCGAGACGCTAGGACGCGGCTTCGCGTGGTTGGACACGGGCACGCATGAATCCCTCCTCGAAGCTTCCGAGTTCGTGCGAATCGTCGAGCACCGCCAGGGCCTCAAGATCGCGTGTCTGGAAGAGATCGCCTGGCGTATGGGCTTCATCTCCGCCGAACAGGTGCTAAGGCTCGCTGAGCCGCTCAAGAAGAACACCTACGGGCAGTACCTGCAGCGAATGATCGCGAACGGTGGGCAGTGACGGCGGGTAGCATCCTCAGCCGAGCACCTTACGCAGCCGTTCGATGACCACATCGACGGACGCAAGCGGCAATTGCGGCCCCAACGGCAGGCTCAGGACCTCGCGGTGAATGGCCTCGGAGACCGGAAACGCACCGGGCTTCCACCCGTGATCGCGGTAGGCCGGCTGCAGATGGGCCGCGATCGGGTAGTGCACCAACGTCTCCACACCCGCGTCGCGCAACGCCCTCTGGACGCGGTCTCGATCGCTCACGCGCACCGCGTACACGTGCCACGCGCTGGCCCCCCATGTTGGCTCAACGGGAAGGACGAGACCCGAAATCCCAGCCAGCCCCTCGGTATAGCGGCGCGCCTGCGCTGCGCGCCGGCTGTTCCATTCGTCCAGGTGAGCGAGCTTTACGCGTAGGACGGCGGCCTGGATCGGGTCAAGGCGGCTGTTGGTACCGCGAACCTCGTTCTCGTACTTGACCCTGGACCCATAATTGCGGAGCAACCGGATGCGCTCCGCCAGCGCTGGATCATTGGTCGTGACGGTCCCGGCGTCTCCCAGTGCACCAAGGTTCTTGCTCGGGTAGAAGCTCCAGGCCGTCACGTCAGCCACCGCACCGACGCGGCGACTGCCCACCGTCGCGCCGTGAGCCTGGGCCGCATCATCGAGCACGCGAAGCCCATGGCGCGCCGCCAACTGCCCGATGGACTCCATGTCGCAGGGGTGACCGTAGAGATGCACGGGCAGCAGAACCCGGGTCCGCGAGGTGATCGCTCGCTCGACCTGCGACACGTCGATCAGCCACGAGTCCGGATCCGGCTCCACGGGGACGACGACCGCACCCACGGCGGTGATCGCCAGCCACGTGGCGATGTAGGTGTTCGAAGGTACGATAACCTCGTCGCCGGGCCCAACCCCGAGCGCCTGCAGGCCAAGAACGAGCGCATCGAGGCCGTTTCCAACGCCGACAGCGTGTGCGGCCCCCACGTACCGCGCGTATTCGCCCTCGAACGCCTCTACCTCGGGACCCAGGATGTAACGACCGGATCGAACGACGCCGAGCACGGCGGCTTCGATCTCCGACTGAAGCTCCGCCGTCGCGGCACCCAAATCGAGAAAGGGGATCATGTCCGAACGGCCTCCAGAAACGCATCGTAATCCCGGAGGTAGTCATCCGCCTCGTAGCGGTCACTCGCGAGGACCAACAGGACGGTCCCCGGTGCAAAATCGGTCTCTGCGGCCCAGATCTTCGGTGGGATGTAGAGGCCCACGGACGGCTGGTCGAGGCGGAACGTCCGTTTCGAAACGCCATCGTCAACGCAGACATCGAGCGCACCGCTGAGGCACAGCAGGAACTGATGGCATCGATGATGGGCGTGGGCACCGCGGCTCTCGCCCGGTGGCACTCCGTACACGTAGAACACGCGCCGGATCGGGAACGGGATGTGATTCTCGGCCTCTACGAAGGACAACGAGCCGCGAGGGTCGTGGATCCGGGGGAGGGAGATGGCTCGGCAAGCATCGATCGACGTCACAACAGCCTCCGGAACACATTCTCGCAGCGTCCGAATCGGTACCCGAGGCTCTCCCAGACGTGAACCACCGCCTTGTTGGTGGCCTGCGTCACCATATAGGCGTGCTCGGCCCCCTGGTCGCGCAAATGATAGCTGAGCTCGACAATGATGCGTCGGTACCAGCCCTTAAGGTCGGGCGACACCGCTGACAGCACCGGCTGTGCGAGCTTCTTCTCCCATACTGGCCAGGCGTTTCTATGGAACTTTGCGGTACAGAAAGCGCGAGGCTGGGGGTCATCATTGACAATGGTATAGTCGGCAAAGCCTCCCAAAATCGAATTTTCAACCCAAACGCGCATGAGTTCGTCGACCTTTTTAGGATCCAGCGCCGGATCGACATGGAAGCGATCAAATGGGTTGACCATCTTCCGCGCAACGTCACCAAGCCCCTGGACGTCTGACGCCACGGCAGCTCGGGTCGCATGGCGATCGCTCCACTCGAAATCTGCAAGGTTGCGATGGTAGAAGAGGCGCGTCTCGATCAGCGCAAATCCGCTCTCGCCGAGCCCTCGTGCGACTGCGGACTCTCGCGCGTCCGGCTGCGCCAGCAGGTACCTGACGCCCGCGCTCCTGGCTCGCTCGCAAAGGGCCGCCGCAGCCGCACGATAGTCCGTTGAAACGGTCGGCGCTGGACCGTCCAGCCAGTGGAAGCCGTGCAGCCGGGCCGTCGTTACGCCGAAGAACTCGCTATCCCACGGGAGGATCTCGGCGAGCACCGCGATCGTCGTACCACAAGGGAGCTCGAACGCGAAGCGCAGATCATGGGCGCTGGAAATCGTTCGAGTCGCCTGGGCAACGTACAACTGCCGGTCACCGGGTAGGGACAGACCCGGTACGAAGTCGTGTGGGGAGAACGTAAGACGCGACAACACCTGCGTCGCAACATCCTCGGGCAATGGCTGCACTTGCATGCGATTCGGACTCCATTTTTGAGGCTGTTACCACTCGCCGGCGTCATTCAAGGACGTCGCCCACCCATCATGTTCTACCACCTTCAACGTGGAGACGTTACCGCCGCCCCTACGTCTTGGCACTTATCGACGTGGCCCTGAACCCGACAACTTCGTCCAAACACGCGTCCACACCAGGTGCGCGACGCCCGTCCGCATCGCCCACAGGCAGCCCACGCCCAACAGCACCCAGCGCAGCATCGGCCAGTGCCCGGTGACCTCGACCGCACCTGTCGCGCCCGCCGTGAACACGAGCGCAAGCACAACGGGACGCCATCGCACCGACACGTCGCAGGCGCGCGACAACGCCACAGCCGCGATCACCACGTAGAGCGAGTACGTGATCGCATACGCGTAGGAGGCGCCGATCTCCCCGAACAGCGGCACCAGCACCAGCGCCGACACGCCGAGGAGCGAGGCGCCGAGGACCTCGGTCACCAGGTAGGCGCGCACCTCCCCGCGGAAGAGCAGCACCCCCGCGTAGACGAACGACAAGGCCTTCGCAAGATCCGCCGCCATCTGGTAGCCCAGCATCGTCCCCGCGCGATCGAATTCACCGCTATAGAGCAGGTGAACCATGGGCTCGCGAACGGCGATGGCGATCAGGATCAGCGGTGGAGCCGCATCAAACACGAACTTCGCAGCCGCATCGACCTCCGCCGGCAGCGACTCCCGTGTCGCTGCGGCGTATCTCGGAAATACGCCTGTTCCGAGGCCCTGCATCACGATGCCGAGGTACGCCGACCCGACGGACCACGCAGCCTGGAATTGGCCATTCGACTCGGCCCCCCCTTGCTGCCACAACGCCCAACGAATGGTCGAGAGAGCGCCCTGCAGGCCAATTGACGCCACCAGCGTGGCAGCGCCGACGGCCGCAGCCTCGCGCAGGAAGTCGCGGTCCAGCGCCGGGCGCGGCACCAGCCGCATGTCAGGCAACGCCCGCCGCCACAGGCCCGAGAACAGGAGCAACAGCACCGCTGGCATCACAGCGGCCGCGATGAACTGCCCCCACAGGCCTGCCAGGGCAGTAGCGGCGGACGCGACCACCGCCACCACCACGCTCGTCGTCGCCATGATCACCGCGTACTGGCGTACCTCCCCGCGCGCCAGCAGGTTCGCGTTCGGGATACGCGCCAACGGGTCGAGCATGGCGCCCACGGCGGCCAGCGCCGTGAACAGCACGAGGACAGGGGGCTGATCGCGAAACACGTAGACGCCGGTCAGCACCGACAAGGCGCCCAGCACCGCCCCCCCGAACAGTACCAAGGTCGCCGCGGTGTCATTGTACAGCTGCCCGGCCTCCTGGCGCGCCCTGGCGCGCCCGAGCGAGCTGACCAGCGCGGGTCCGGTGACCAGCCCCAAGGGCACGAACAGCAGCTGCGGTATCTGGAGCACCGCCGACACGGTGCCAAAGCCCTCTGGACCCAGGAGCACGGCGGTCGCCTTCGCGCGGAGAATTCCGCCCCCCACTGCCGCGATGCTCGTCAAAACACCAAAAAGGGCCGCTCGCTGAAGCGCAACTCCAGACGGGGTACCTTCCGACTCTCCCTTCAAACCGGCCTTCCAAGGAGCTACTAGCGTGGAGCCGGGCGCGCGGCCAGGGCTTCATCGACGCTGAAGAGTGTTGACCGCGGTGCCTGCGGGGCGATATTATCCGCCCGGGCGTCACAGAGGGCCTCTTGAACCAGTCATTCGCAAGATCTGCTGACCACGGCCCTCAACGGCGAGTTTCGCCCGTGGTGTCAGGTATTCCGCACCTCAGCACCGCGAGTTCCGCTCGCACTCTCAAACTTCCAGGATTCACCACGCCATGAAGGCCGTCATCCTATGCGGGGGGCAGGGAACTCGTATTCGCGACGCAAACGAGTCCCTGCCAAAACCCATGTTGCCAATCGGTGGCAAGCCCATCGTCTGGCACATCATGAAGACCTACTCCGCGCACGGAGTGAAGGACTTCGTGCTCTGCCTCGGCTATAAAGGCTGGGTAGTGAAGGAGTTCTTCCTCAACTACCGCGCCATGATGACCGACGTAACGGTGACGCTCGGTCGACATGACAGCATCGAAATCCACGGCAACCACGGCGAGGAGGACTGGAAGGTCACGCTCGCAGAGACGGGCGAGGACACGATGACGGGCGGTCGCATCGCTGCTATCCGCCGTTACGTCGAATCGGACGACCACTTCTGTCTGACCTACGGAGACGGCGTATCGAACGTCGACATTGGGCGCAGTATCGCCTTCCATCGGGGTCACGGCAAGGTCGCGACGGTCACGGCCGTGCGCCCACCCGGCCGCTTCGGCGAGATGCTGATGACGAACGCCGCCGTAACGGCGTTCAACGAAAAGCCCCAGGCGACTGACGGTTTCATAAACGGCGGGTACTTCGTTCTCGACGCCAAGAGAATCTGGGACTTCATCGGGACGGATACCAAGACCATCTTCGAACGAGAGCCGCTCCAGCGTCTGGCCCACGCAGGCGAGCTGATGGCCTACCCGCACGCAGGCTATTGGCAGGCGATGGACACAGCCCGCGAATACGGACTCCTGAACGACCTTTGGGCAACTGGCAAAGCGCCTTGGAAGGTCTGGGTTTGATCGCCATCCATCCTACCGATGCCGAGCTCCGGCGAGCCTACGGCGGCAAGCGCGTCTTCCTGACCGGGCATACCGGGTTCAAGGGCGGCTGGTTGTCGCTCTGGCTTGCCGAGCTGGGCGCCGAGGTGTGGGGCTACGCGCTCGCGCCAGACACGTCGCCTTCGCTATTCGAAGCCGCGACCGTCGCTTCGGCCTGTCACCATCAGGTCGCCGACGTTCGCGATCTCAGCTCGCTCCGCGAGGCGCTGCGTCTTGCCCGTCCTGACGTCGTATTTCACCTCGCCGCACAGCCACTCGTTCGACTCTCATATGACCGGCCGCTCGACACCCTCACGACGAATGTCGTAGGAACCGCGCACCTCCTCGAAGCCCTTCGCCTGGAGCAGATTCGGTGTGCTGTCGTCGTCGTCACGAGCGACAAGTGCTACGAAAACCGAGAGTGGATCCACGGCTACCGGGAAGCCGAGCCGATGGGGGGTCACGACGTCTATTCAATGAGCAAGGGGGCGACCGAACTCCTTGTCGCGGCGTGGCGCCGCAGCTTCTTTCACCCGGCCCGGCTGGCGGACCACGGCGTAGCAATAGCGACCGCACGCGCCGGCAACGTGGTCGGTGGCGGAGATTGGTCGAGAGATCGCATCGTGCCCGACGCCGTCCTGGCGCTCGTGGCCGGGCGCGACATTTCCGTGCGCAACCCGAGCGCCGTCCGACCGTGGCAGCACGTACTTGAGCCGCTTGGCGGCTACCTGCTCCTGGGATCGAATTTGATGGCAACAAACCAACCCGGCCGGTACTGCGAGGGCTGGAATTTCGGGCCGCGCTTCGAAGATGCCCGACCCGTCCGCGACGTGGTGGACAGCATCGTCCGCCATTGGGGCTCGGGCGGCTGGATTGATTGTCACAGTCCCGACGCTCCCCATGAGGCGGGGCTCCTGCGCTTGAGCATCGACAAAGCGCAGGCCAACCTTGGCTGGTCCCCCCGGTGGCATTTCGATGAGGCCTTTGAACGGACAGTGGATTGGTACAAGGCGTTTTATTCGAGCACCGGACCCAAAGACATGAAGGCACTCTGCCTCGACCAAATCGCAGCCTACATGGGCGCGACGCAGGGGGGTGCGGTATGACCCGTCCGAGGGCATGGGCCCTCAGACCCACCGATAGCGCCGCGTGAGCTCATCACGCTCCGACGATGTCCAGACGCCAGCAGGGCCACTGTCGGCGTCCGCCTCGCCACATCCCCCACGCTTCGGGAAGTCACCCGGCCCGCTGTTGGAGACCTAGGTGGACCTCACCTGCACGCGCGTTCTGGTTACGGGCGCCGCCGGTTTCCTGGGCAGCCATGTATGCCATGCCCTCGTCAGGGCCGGATTCGACGTCACCGGACTCGTTCGGGAGCAGACCGACCTGACCCGCATCCGAGACATCGCGGGGCGCATGGACGTTCGCGCGCTACGTCCCGGTCCTCCATCGCTTTCATTATTCGGAAACAACGGCTTCGACGCGGTAATCCATGCCGCGACCAACTATGGTCGCGCCGGCTCGGCAAATTCTGATTTGGTAGCGGACAACATCCTGTTTCCCCTCGCACTGTGCGAGGCGCACGACCAGCGAGGTGGCCGCGCGCTCTTTGTGAATATTGATTCATTCTTCAGCCGACCCGCCGAAGAGTCTCGCTATCTCCTTCCCTATGTCACCACAAAGCGCCACTTCCGGGAGTGGCTGGCTTTGCGCCCTCCCGAGAGCGTCACGGTCAGTCTGCGCCTCGAACACGTCTACGGCCCGGACGACAGCCCACAGAAGTTCGTCCCATGGCTCCTCAAGCAGCTGACCATGGACCCGCCGGTTTGCATACCGCTGACCACCGGCGAAGTGCGGCGAGATTTCGTGTACGTCGCCGACGTGACCGCAGCGATCATCACGGTTCTAAAAACCGCCGGCCGGCACCTCCCTGGCGTCACGGACCTCGAAGTAGGTACCGGCGAGCCGATCACGGTAAGGAATTTCGTCGAAACCGCCCACGCGCTCGCCCAGTCGCGTGCTGTGCTGCAATTCGGTGCCGTCGCTGAACGGGCGGGCGAGATCCGATCATCCCGAGCGAACACATCCGCCTTGCGCCACCTCGGATGGACCCCGTTGTTCAGCCCCACACAGGGCCTGAACCAGTGTCTCAGCGTCAACGGCGGTGAAATTTGATCCCACCATTCGCGTTCTCCTCGGCGCTGCGACGACAGCTCCCGGCGCCTGCTACGATTCGGACACACATACGAACCATGGACCGACGACATTGACTCGAATTACGGTAGCCATACCAACCTATGATCGCAATGACAAGCTAATCAGTTGCTTGGCGTCGCTAAAGGCGGCGGCGGTGCACTGCCCGGGTATCGACATCCTCGTCGTAGACAATGCGTCACCCGAGCCCGTGGACGCTACGATATCTCAACACTTCCCCGACTTTCCGGTTCCGCTACGAGTGTTGCGAAACACCGCCAACATCGGGGCCGGAGCGAATTTCCTGCGGTGTGTCGAAGAGGCCCGCGGCGATTGGCTGTGGATCCTAGGCGATGACGATACGGTGCGCGAGGACAGCCTCCCAACGATGATACGCGCAGTGGAGGCACACCCCGACTCCCTTGCGATTTGCTTCTCGTCGGTCCACGACGTTCACGACACGGAACGCAACTTCATTGGTCGACCGGCTCTTCTCGCCGGCATCAAGTCGGTGGGCGGCTACTTTTTCCTGTCCACGAACCTCTACCATCGCGCCTCAATGCTTCGGGAGATTCGCATTGGCTATGTATACAACTACTCGATGGTGCCAATATTTTGCATGTTGCTGGCCGCGATCGGCGACGGCCGGCGCGTGGTTGAGTCTCCAAAGTCCGTGGTGAACACGACAGCGCCAAATGAGTGGTCTCCTTCATTGTACTACCTGAGCATAATGACGACGATCGAATCCCTGGGTGACGAGAGCGATCGCCGGGCGCTTTGGAAGCTGATTTACAGGCCCGAGATCTTGCGCTACGTCGCCATCGATTCGATCATGCGTGCCTCGAGCGACAGAACCGGTGGCGCGTGCTTCTATTATGACCAAACCATGTTTCGAAACACCTACTATTTACCACCATTTTCAGGAACGCGGCTCATGGTTTCGATCGCCCGACAGTTCGTGAAAGCACCTCGACTGGCCATGCGCGCGATGGCGTTCTCTGCCCGTATGACTGGCAAGCCCAAGCTGTACGTGGACCGACGAAACGTTGGTGACATCGCTCCTGATGTTCATCGGCGTTTCTGATCCAGCGACTGCGGACGTGACTAATCGGGACGGTGCCGGGCAGTGCCAAGGCAGTCTTTCAGGGAGATTCGAATGGCCAGCCAAAGTGATGCCGAAACGAGGGCGGACCTTCAAGCGTTGTCTATTGTCGTTCTTTCGTACAACCGACGACCCGAGTTGGAGAAGAACATCCCCTACCTGTGCGGCGTCGCGAGGACGAGCGGCTGCCAGCTGATTGTCGTCGACAACGCGTCGACCGACGGCTCGGGCGAGTTCCTAACCAAGACCAGGGACGAGTATTCCGAGCTTGTCGTCATCCAGAATGACCGAAATGCCGGTGTCTCAGGCGGCCGAAACTTGGGCTGGCGTGCCGCGGACAGGCCTTGGATTCTCAATATTGACGACGACACGCAGCTATCGGAAGCGGACATTTTCCATCTGTTGTCCGCCGGGCAGAGCGACGAAACCATCGGCATCTTGAGTCCAAGAATTGTGCACGCCGAGACCGGCAAATCTCAGTGCGATTTTGGCAGCGACGTCGTTAGGACCGCGAACTTCCATGGCGCCTGCCACCTGGTACGTAGGGAAGTGTTTGCGAGGGTTGGGGAACTTGACCCTGAGTGCTCGTTCGGCGGCGAGGAGTTGGACTACTCGATCCGGGCCAGATGCCTGGGATTTGATATCGTCTATGCTCCCGTAACGACAGTACGCCACAACAACTTTGAACGATCCGGCGACGAGGGCGAGTGGCGACGACGACAATGGATTTTCAATTACACGCGCGTACTGTTCAAACACTTTCCAATGGGAATGGCGCTTTTGTTTGCATTCAGGAGTCTCCTTTCACATGTCGTCTCTGGCTTGCGCACCCGCGGCGTATTCTTTGCTGCCTCGCTCTCACGTCCCTTCCTGAAAGGGGTTTGGGCCGGTCGACGTTCGCACCACACGATCCCGGGAACTGTCGTCGCCTTCTATTCCAACCCGACGCTCACACCGGAGTTCGGGAACGTGCCGTTGTGGAAGAAGTTGTCGTTCGCCAGGTCCCTCGCCGCTCGAACACCCAGGTAAGGTAGCTTTGAACGTCGAGACGTCCCGTCCGGCCCTCTGCCGGTCTCGGGCGTGAACGCGACCGACTTGCTCGCGGCGGGAGGACGGGTGATCATGATGGTGCTGGGGGGCGGAGGGTCGGCTTTGTATCGCCAAGGTGACGCGCTGGCCCTCCTCCCCTAGCGCTTCCTACGCGATTTTCGTCCGCTCACCCGCGCGTTTTCCCAGGACTTGCAGCAGTCTCGAGAACCCGAAACAGATCTCAGAAGTGTGTTAGCTTCAAAACACAAATACACAAGGACAAATCCTCATGCTTGGGAAACACTTACTTAGCCCAAATTATGTTTATCACCGGTCACGCGCCGCCTTGTATCACCGCAGAGAAGGCGACAATTGCCCAAACCTTGCGCTCGGGGCCGTGGACTTCCTGAGGGGGTGGCTTCGTCCCACGGACACGATGTTGGAATATGGTTCCGGTGGAAGTACCCGATGGTTTGCTCAGCGGGTAGGAAGACTTGTGAGCGTTGAGGACAGCAAGTTCTGGTACACCAAGGTGAAGGCGGAGTTGTCGGGCTTCACCAACGTTGAATACCATTTGTTCGACGAACCCATCGATTCGGCGGTTGGAGAACTGGGCGCGTCGAATGCGAAAGCGGGATGGCCATACGTAAATTTCATCAAGTCCGGTCCTCCAGAGTACTTTGATGTAGTTCTGAATGATGGATGGGCCAGACATCGCATTGCGATAGAATCCATAGTACGCCTCAAGCGTGGTGGAATTCTTGTTTTCGACGATCATGATGTCCCGGAGCTTGAGGAGATTTCAAAGCGCGACGAGATTCTGGCGTCGTTTCTTTCTGCAGTAGGCGACTGGCGGCGTGTTTCCTGGCGTGATGGAAGTCTGCATAAGACCTGTTGTTTTTTCAAGCCGTAGTCGCCAGTCCGGCTTGTAGCGTACTGAAGACGCGTCGCCAACGCGGTGGTCGACGCGGTGGTCGACGCGATCCTCCACACAGTCCGGACGTCTACGTGCCGCGGCGCAGCGTGAACCTGAGCTTCAAACTGTCCCGTCCGCGCATCTCTACCGATTGAATCCAACGTCACGCGCGATTCATCGGGAGCCCAGCCAGCCCCAGACCGGCGCCAGGGCCGGTCGCTGAAGAATGGCTTTTGAGCACAGCAGAAGGCGAACGCCGAGATCGAACTTTATCATGGTCACCGAGAACGTCTCCCTCAGGCCTACACCGTGCCAGACCATGTTAAAAATGCCCTGAATTGTTCCTGTTTGGCCACTCAGTGCCATATATTTCACTCGCCGCCGATCCAGACGGCGAACAATGTCCGTGGTCAAATCGGGTCTGTTAGCGTGCTTTGCCGCCGCAAGTTGCGCACGCGCATTGATGAGGCTGCAGTTCTCCAAAAATAGCGTCGTCTCACGCAACTTCTTCGCGGCGCCGCCATCCCTGGAATCAATCCAGGTACTAACGCCCTTTCGGTAACTCACCAGGGGCATGTCGATAAACTCAACCCCGCCTCTGAGCGCCGCCCAAAATGGAATGACCTGATCTTCGATTATGATGTCATCGTCAAGCGGACCGAAATCAAGCCAGAGGGCTTTCGTCCAGGCAGCGGTTGCACCAAGGAAGCCGAGCCCGGTCTTCGCCAATGCCTCCGCAGTCAAGTCAGTTGGGCGGGGAGGGGAGGGGGTTTCCATTGGCTCGCCGTTCTCGTCGATGGTCAGATAGCGAGAACAAAAGCAGTCCGTCTTTTTTGATCCAAGCATCCACGCCCTGACGATCGTCGACACCCTATGGGGAAACGAGATGTCGTCCCCGGCGGCCACCACGATCATTTCCCCGTCGGCCAGCTTCATTACCGCATTGACGTGACGTGCCAACCCCAAATTGCGGTCGTTCTTGTTCAATATAATCCGCACATTCGCCCGCGTATTCGCCGCAGCCATGTCGGTCATTATCTTGAACGTCTGGTCGGACGAGCAATCATCCGACAAGATAATTTCCAGCGGCTCATAATCCTGCGCGATCGCTCCCGCTACGGCGTCGCGGATGAACCGCTCTTGGTTGTAGGCGAAAAGCGCGAAGGTCACCAGCGGCTTGTCGGATGTATCACTCATGCATCGCCCCGGTCTTTCATAGGTGCGTCGCAGTCAATTTTAGGCTTGTCGCCAACTCAAGGGGTGCTGCGGGCGCATGCCCCCCTCAAGATTCGTTCCGCAGCTGCCAACGCCACGCGTCTCGGCACATCATCGACAGGTCGAACTCCGCTCGCCAACCAAGCCGCTGCTCAGCCAACCGCGGGTCCGCGATACTCACGGCGATGTCGCCAGGGCGGCGGGGCACAACGACAAAGGGCACCGGACGACCGCTCGCCTCCGCGATCGCCTCGATGACCTGAAGCACGCTGTAGCCCTTCCCCGTCCCCAGGTTGACCGTGACGACTGAGGTCGCCTTTGTTTCAAGTGCGTCCATCGCCGCGACGTGTCCCCGGGCGAGGTCCACCACGTGCAGGTAGTCCCTGATTCCCGTGCCGTCCGGCGTGGGCCAGTCGTCCCCGAACACCTCCACGCGTGGCCGTCTCCCCGACGCGACCTGGCAGACGAAAGGCACCAGATTGGTTGGGATACCTGTGGGGTGTTCACCGATCAACCCCGACGGGTGTGCGCCAATCGGATTGAAGTACCGGAGGATCGCGAATCGCCAATCGGCGCCCGACCGCGCCAGGTCGCGCAGCATCACTTCGACGAGGCGTTTGGTCTGCCCGTAGGGATTCGTAGGATTCAATGGTGATTCCTCGCCAATGGGAACCGTCGCGGGGTCCCCATAGACCGTCGCCGAGGAGCTGAAAAGTAGCCGACGAACACCTGCTTCCTTCATCGCGGACAACAACGTGTAGGAGCCCACCACATTGTTGTCATAGTAGCGAAGCGGATCAACCACGGACTCCCCGACCGCCTTCAGGCCGGCGAAATGAACCACAGATTCCGTTCGATGCTCGCGCATCGCTGCAAGCAACGCCTGGCGGTCCCGCACGTCAGCCACGACGAGGTGGGGTCGGCGCCCGGCAACCTCTTCGATCCTGCGCACCACGTCAACGCTGCTATTGCATAGATTATCGAAGATAAGGACGTCGTGGCCTGAGTTCAGCAGCTCTACGACCGTGTGGGAACCAATGAAGCCGACTCCCCCAGTTACCAGTACGCGCTGCCTATCCATATTGACCCCTCACCGCAGGCCCGCCTGGGCTCGGCGCGTCACACAAGTCCACCTGCCAGCGTACAGCTCTAGACCTGGCTGGCATACGCCGACACCAACTGCCGCGCCCAATCGCGGCTAGACGTGGAATTCGATTGAACCGTGCCTTCATCGCTGAGCCACCGCCCCATTGGAATCCCAAAGCCGGTCTTCTGCCGCTGAAGCACCTCCCGAGGAAGCACTTTGGCAGCCGACCCCGCCAGCAGAGCCTTACCAGGGAAATCCACCAGACTCGACAGCAGCGGCTCGAGGTCCCGTAGGAGCCACGCGTCCACAAGTGGGGTGCGCAGCTCCACGCTGTGGTCCATGCTGGCCCAATCGCTGTCTCGCAGGAGCTGGTTGCGCAGGTACGTCGTTGATTCGATCTGCCCGAGCGCCAGGCGGAGGTCTTCCGGCAAGTGTCCACTCATCTCACCTACCCATGCTTCCGCGTCGAACTGCCGGAGCGCCTCGTCCGCCAGATCGTCGCCCATCAGGGCAGGCAGGTCTTCGGGCGAGAACAGGCCTCTTCGAAGCCACCAGGCGCCGCCAATGGACCGCGACCAGTCTGCGACGTGGCGCCAGCGATGGTTGTTGGTTCGCCGTGACTGGAAGCCCGCGAACGCCCCGGCGAGCGCCATGGCGCCGGGCAGGCGCGAAAGCTTGCGCCACGTCGACACGAGTCGCGGCAGCTCGTCGAAGCTCGGATATCCCTGAAACAGCTCATCACCACCGACGCCCGAAACAACGACCTTCAGCCCGAGCTCTGCGACCGCTTTGCTGGCGTACCAGGTGTTGACACCGTCGATCGACGGTTGATCCATCGCTCGAAGGATTCGAGGAAGGTCCGCGTGAAACTCGCTACGACTGACCACGCGTACATGGTGCCGAATGCCATAGTGCGCCGCGATCTTTGCGGCGACTGACGCTTCATCTTCGGGTCGGCCGGCAAACTCTTGGAAGGCGAGCGTCACCCCTTGGAGGTTCCTCGCACCGGCGTCCACCATCAAGCCCGCCAGGGTACCCGAGTCGATGCCCCCAGACAGGAACACGCCAACCGGTACGTCCGACACCAGGTGAGCGGCCACGGAGCGCCGCACCGCCGACGAGACCCGTTCACGCACCTCGGCCGCGGGCAAGTGCTCGGAAGGCGCGTCCCGCCAGCTCGCGGAGATGTCCCACCAACGCGAAGGGCTCCCGGCGCGGCCACCTTCGATCCAGAAGCTGTGTCCCGCCTGGAGGGCGCGGATGTCGCGGAACCAGGTCAGGGGTTCAGGCACGCTACCGAGGAGCCAAAAACTCGCCTGCGCCCTGGCGTCCGACTCACGCGAAACCCGCCCCGTAGCCAGCAGGGCCTTCACCTGCGAGGCCATCAGCAGTCCATGGGCCGTCTGCGCGTAGTAGAGCGGCTTGATCCCATAGGGGTCTCGCGCTGCGAAACCGCGTTTGGCCACGCGATCCCAGATGACAAACGCAAACATGCCACGCAGCATCGGCAACATGGCCTCGCCATGAGCCTCAAACAGGCAGAGGAGGACCTCGGTGTCCGACGTCGTGCGGAAGGAGACTCCGCGCGCCTGAAGCGTCGCGCGAAGCTCCCGAAAGTTGTAAATTTCGCCATTGAAGGCGATGGTTAGCCTGCCCGAAGTGGAGACCATCGGTTGATGGGACCGTTGATCCAGGTCCAGAATTGCGAGCCTTCGATGCCCCAACAGTGCATCGTCTTCCTGCCAGAGCCCCTCGCCGTCCGGGCCACGCGAGACCATACACGAGAGCGCCGCCGAGAGGTCTTCGAATTGGAACGAACCCGGAACGGTTGGAAAAATCGAAACAAAACCGCACATGACTAGTTTTGTCCTCGGTTCCAGGGAGGGGCAGGACGAGGGGCCTCGCCATTCCGGTGGTTGAGGATCTCAATCAGGTAGCGAGCACCCGCGGCGGCGCCGAGGACGGACGCCCAAGACGCGAGACGCCCTCTGTCTCCGCTCGTCACGGTGCCGCCGGCGATCTGAGACGCGAGCAGCGCAGCCAGTTGGGCGCGGTCGTGTAGCCTGAACACCCCACCTTTCCCGCTCGCGGCGACGATCCCCGCGGCCCCACACGCATCACTGCAGACGGCCGGCGTCCCGACCAACAAGGCCTCCGAGACAACGGCCCCCCACCCATCGTGTAGGCTAGGTAGAACCAGACAATCGGCCTGGGCCATGATCTCCGGAATTTCGGGCAAGTTCCTGCGACCCATCCATTTGACCTTCTCGGGTAACGTGCGCCCAGCGAGACGGCGAAGGTGATCCTCTTCAGGGCCCGACCCGACCACCCATAGCTCAAAATCACGTCGGGGCTGCATTGCGAGCGCTTGGATCAGGCCATCCAAATGCTTTCGCTGGATCAGCTGGCCAACGAACAGGAAGCGGAAAACAGACGCCACAACCGTGTGATTTTTCACTTCGGCAGTCAGGTCCGGAAGAAAATACGCAAACGGGAATACGTTTGCGGCGTCAAACCCCCTCTCGATCACCCACTGCGGCGTACGGTGCCCCATCGCCAGCAGCCCGCTGACGCATGGAGCCATGGCCGCCAACTGGCGGCGGTAAACCTCGCGCTTCACGATGCCAAGGAGGCCGCTGTCATCGACAGTCTCCATGACAATCCATTGGTGCAACCCCCGGCGCGCCAGGTCGCGTTGCGCGACCGAGATCCTGCCATTTGAACGAATGCCTTGACACAGGTGCTCGGTGTTCGGCGAGGCCGCGTCGATCAACGCACGGATGGCGTTCCGATTTGGGAGCAGGACGAGGCGAACGCCGGGCATTCGCGGCGTAATCCACCCTTGGCGTGCCCGCTCCGCTGAGAGCTCCTCCTCCGCCGCGAACGTGACCCGGCAACCCAACGCCACCAGCGCGGACGCGAGGCCAGCCATGTGCGGGCTCACGATCCGCTGCCAGAACCAGATCTCACGCATGAGCGCGGGCCCCCGGGAGAACGGACTCGCTACCTCGTAATCTTCCGGCCAAGCCCGTCCCCCACCCCACCATGATCACCCATCGGCCACGTGTGAGCAAGGGTGCTCCCGTTCGACGAGCGACCGATCCCGACGGCGTGGTACGGACTCCCGGTGGCGTGTTAGGGTGCGAGCGGACTGAAGGTTGGTCGGCCGTTGACGTGCGGTCGGGGTTCAGGAGTCATGATGCTTGACGGGAAGACGGTCCTCATCACAGGCGGAACCGGCACGTTCGGCAACGCCGCCGCGAAGCGGCTCCTGGGAACGGGAATCAAGGAACTTCGCGTCTTCAGCCGCGATGAGAAGAAGCAGGAGGACATGCGCCTCTCCTACCGCTCGTCCGTCATGAAATTCTACATCGGCGATGTGCGCGACCCGGGCAGCGTGCTCGACGCGATGTCGGGCGTGGACTTCGTGTTCAATGCGGCCGCGCTGAAGCAGGTTCCTTCGTGTGAGTTCTACCCGCTGGAGGCGCTGCGAACGAACGCGCTCGGCACCGAGAACGTGCTCAACGCGGCCCTCGCCAGCGGCGTGAAGAAGGTCGTCGTGCTAAGCACAGACAAGGCCGTCTACCCGATCAACGCGATGGGCATCTCCAAGGCGATGATGGAGAAGCTCACCATCGCGAAGTCGCGCGTGGCCGCCGATCGCGGCGCGGTGTTGTGCGTCACCCGCTACGGCAACGTGATGGGGTCGCGGGGCTCGGTCATCCCGTTGTTCATCAAACAGATCAAGTCCGGCGTGCCGCTCACCGTCACCGACCCGAACATGACCCGCTTCATGATGTCGATCGAGGACGCGATCGAGCTGGTCCTGTATGCCTTCGAGCGCGGCAGCCCCGGAGACACGTTCGTGCAGAAGGCCCCAGCGGCCACGATCGCGACCCTGATCGAGGCCCTGAAGCGCATATTTCAGGCGAACAACCCGGTCCAAATCATCGGCACCCGGCACGGCGAGAAGCTGTACGAGAGCCTGCTGACCCGCGAGGAGATGGCCCGCGCCGAGGACCTCGGCGGGTACTACCGGGTGTCCTCCGACAGTCGCGACCTCGACTATGGCAAGTACTTCGCGGAGGGAGTCGTCGTGCGCGGGGACGTGGACGACTACCATTCCCACAACACCCGGAGCCTCAACGTGGACGAACTTGCAGACCTCCTCCTGGGCCTCGACTTCGTTCAGCAGGCGCTGTCCAACGGGCCGACGCGATGAACGTCCTCGTCACGGGCGCGGCGGGTTTCATCGGAAGCAACCTCGTGGAGGCGCTGCGCGGTCGGCCGGATACGACGGTCTCCACCTTTGACGTCTCGGACGTGTCGACCGCTCTCGACTCCCACCTCGCAACGGCCGACGCGATCTTCCACCTCGCCGGCGTGAACCGTCCGCTGGATCCGGCAGACTTCCAGATCGGGAACGGCGGACTCACGCGCTCGATTTGCGACCGCCTTCGTGAGCTCCGGCGCGCGCCGCTGCTCGTCCTCTCATCGTCCACGCAGGCGGAGCTCGAAAACCCCTACGGTCGCAGCAAGCTGGACGCCGAAAGCGCTCTCCGCGTCTTCGCCGACGAAGCTGGCGCCCAGGCGCGTATTTTTCGCCTTCCCAACGTGTTCGGTAAGTGGTGCCGCCCGAACTACAACTCGGTGGTGGCGACCTTCTGCCACAACGTCGCCCGCGACCTTCCCATCAGCGTCTCTGACCCCTCGCGCGTGCTCGACCTGGTCTACATCGATGACGTCGTCGCGGCCTTCGTTGCCGCGCTGGACGAGGCGCCGCGGGTGGGTTGTGAAGAGCGGTTCGTCGCGCCCGTCCATCAGGTGAGCCTCGGCGCGCTCGCCGCGCAGCTGAACGCATTTCGCGCCATGCGCGTCGATCTCCAACTCCCCGATCTCCAGGGCAGCTTCGCGCGCTGCCTGTACGCCACGTACCTGTCCTACCTGCCGAAGGAAGAATTCGCGTACCCGCTGGCAATCCGGACGGATCCACGCGGGTCGCTCGCGGAGTTCATCAAGTCGCCCCACCTCGGTCAGATCTTCGTCTCCCGCACGCACCCCGGCATCACGCGAGGCAACCACTTCCACCATACGAAAGTGGAGAAGTTCCTGGTGCTCGAGGGGGAGGCCGTCATCCGCTTTCGGGACATTCGCGGGACCGACGTCCTGACGTATCGCGTCGAGGGAACCGCGTTCAAGGTGGTGGATATTCCGCCTGGCTACACTCACTCGATCGAGAACGTCGGCGCCGGCGAGCTGGTAACGCTCTTCTGGGCGAGCGAAGGCTTCAATCCAGCCAAGCCAGATACGCGCGCCGATGCGGTGCTCCGTGGGTAGGCTCAAGGTGATGACGGTCGTGGGCACGCGGCCGGAGCTCATCCGCCTCTCGCGCGTCTTCGCCGCGCTCGATCGCCACACCCAACACGTCCTCGTCCACACCGGCCAGAACTACGACTATGAGTTGAACGGCGTGTTCTTCGACGAGCTGGGCATCCGCAAGCCCGATCGGTTCCTGGAGGCGGCCGCAGGCTCCGCCGCCGAGACCATCGGGAACGTGATCATCCGGACTGATCGCGTGCTCCAGGAGGAGTCCCCGGACGCGCTCCTCGTGCTCGGAGACACGAACAGCTGCCTCGCAGCCATCGCCGCGAAGCGAAGAAAGGTCCCTGTCTTTCACATGGAGGCTGGGAACCGCTGCTTCGACCAGCGCGTCCCCGAGGAGATCAACCGGCGCATCATCGATCACATCAGCGACATCAACATGCCCTACAGCACCATCGCGCGCGAGTATCTGCTCCGCGAGGGCCTGCCGCCTGACCGAATCGTCAAGACCGGTAGCCCGATGCGGGAGGTTTTGACGCACTATGCGGACAAGATCGACGCGTCGCCCGTGCTGCAGACGATGGGCCTGGCCCTCGACGGCTACTTCGTCGTGAGCATTCATCGCGAGGAGAACGTCGATCCGCCAGAACAATTTTCGCGCGTCGTCGAGCTGCTACGGGCGCTGCCAGAGAAGTACGGCAAGCGGGTCATCGTCTCGACGCACCCTCGCACCCGGAAGCGGCTCGAAGCCGAGAAGATCGAGCTGCCTCAAGCCGTCGAACTCTCCAAGCCGCTCGGATTTTGTGACTACGTGAAGCTTCAGAAGCACGCCTTTGCCGTGCTCTCGGACAGCGGCACGATCACCGAGGAGTCGTCGATCCTCAACTTCCCCGCCCTGAACCTCCGTGAAGCCCACGAGCGTCCAGAGGGCATGGAAGAGGGCGCGGTGATCCTGGCGGGCCTTGACCTCGGCTCCGTGGAGCGAGGCCTGGCTGTGCTCGCGACGCAACCGCGCGGTGAAGAACGCTCCCCTCGCGCGGTGGACGACTATGGTGCGACCAACGTGTCCGAGAAGGTGGTCCGGATCATCTTGAGCTACACCGACTATGTGAACCGCACCGTCTGGCACAAATAGCCACCCGCCATGCGAATCCTTCTCCTCACCCAGTGGTTCGATCCAGAGCCGATGTCCTTCAAAGGGCTCGCGTTCGCGCGTGAGCTGGTCAAGCGCGGCCATGAGGTCGAGGTGCTTACCGGGTTCCCGAACTACCCAGGTGGAAAGGTCTACCCCGGATATCGCGTCCGACCGTGGCGTCGCGAGGTGATGGACGGCATCCGAATCAACCGGGTCGCCCGCTACCCCAGCCACGACGGCTCTGGGGCGCGCCGCGCGCTCAACTACGCGAGCTTCGCCACGACGGCCGCGTCGCTCGGTCCGCTGCTCGTTCGCAAGCCGGACGTCGTGTATGTGCACCACCTGGTCACCCTCGCACCCGCTGCCATCGCGACAACGTCGCGCTACGGAGCCTCTTTATCCTCGAACCCCAGGACCTCTGGCCCGATTCGGTCGCGGACTCGGGCATGTTGAAGAATGCGCGAGCGCTCGGTGCGCTCAACAAATGGTGCGCAATGGCAGACCGGAGGGCGGCCCACCTCACGACGCTGGCTCCGGACATGCGCGACGAGTTGATACGCCGCGGGGTTCCACCCTCGAACTTCAGCGTGATCTACCACTGGAGCGACGAGGCAAATATGCACCCCGCGGTGTACGACGCCGACCTGGCCGCGCGACTTGGCCTCAAGGACCGATTTGTCGTTCTGTTTGCAGGGACCATGAGTGTCATGAAAGAGTCGGACGTGGTGCTCGCCGACGCTGCGCTCTTCGCACAATCGTCAACAGAGGTTCACTTCGTTCTTGGTGAACCACGAGGACCGGATCGTTCGGGCGAACCCAGCAGAAGCCAGGAGATCCGCATGAACTGTGGAGCTGAGGGCTTCGGCCAGGTGGCGGAAGCCTTGGTCGCCGCATGAAAGTCCTCGTCCTCATCGGGCGCTATCTGCCAGGATACCGAGCCGGCGGCCCTGTGCGGAGCGTCACCAACATGATAGCGGGCATGCCGGACCGCTTCGACTTTTGGGTGTACACGGCGGACCGCGACCTGGGAGACGACAAGCCCTATGCGGGCCTCCAACGGGACGCGTGGTCGAAGCGGGATAGAACACACATCCGCTACGTTTCTCCGCGTCAAGACTCGTTGTATGGCCTCATTCGGACGGTTCGCGAGTTGCAGCCCGATGTGGTCTACGCAAGCAGTCTGTTCAGCCGCACCACCATCCGCTATTTGATCGCTCGTCGCTGCGGGCTGGTACCCGACCGACCCTTGATCGTCGCACCGCGGGGCGAGTTGTCGCCTGGCGCGCTGGGCCTGAAGCAACTCCGGAAGTCAACTTTTCTCGCTTCGGCGAGCGTATCGGGGCTATTCGACGGGATCGTATGGCAGGCGACGGCCGAGCGTGAGCGCAACGAAATCACCGAGACGCTCCAACGATTCCGGCGGCGGGGAGAAGAAGCGAGCGTGCTTGTCGCACCAAACGTCACCGGAGCTCCCGGCGCGGAGCGTGGACACGGGGCTCTCGATTCGCCGCCTCCGAAGCGAAGTGGTACTGCCCGTTTCGTCTTCTTGTCCCGAATTTCGCCCATGAAGAACCTCGCTTTTGGAATTCGTCGTCTCGCGACGCTCCGTGGCGAGGTGACCCTCGACCTGTACGGCCCCATGGAGAGCCAGTCGTACTGGCGCGAAGTCGAGGCTGCGATTGCGGGTCTCCCCGCAAGCGTAGTGGTGCGTTATTTGGGCGCGCTGCCACCCGCCGACGTGCCCGGCGTGTTCGCAAGCCACGACTTCTTTCTGTTCCCCACCCTCGGCGAGAACTTCGGGCACGTAATTTTCGAGTCACTTAACAGCGGCTGTCCAGTAGTGCTCAGCGATATGACCCCTTGGCGCGGACTCGAACTACAGCACGCTGGCTGGGATCTTCCGCTCGGCGATGAGGCGGCATGGGTCAACACCCTGCAACGGTGCGTCGACATGGGAGGGGAGGAGCACCTCGAGTGGAGGAAGTGCGCGCGGCGATGCGCGGCCAGCACCAACGCCTCCGAGGATGGAATCAAACTGATCGTGAACCTTTTCGAGCGGAATTCAGCGCCCACCGACCGGCCCAAGAGTCGCATGTGAAGAAGGTACCCCCGACGCAGCTCTCGAACCTCGTGCCGTTACTGGCAATCGCTATGCGATTCGCCAGTGAACCCACGGCAAACCTAAGTTACCTTGTACTCGCGCTGTACTCCCTGTTTGGGCGGAGCCCCGCGATCAGGGCCCTGTTTCTGTCGTGGTTCTTCACAATCGCAAATTCCGAGATCGCACCACGCGCCAGCGGGGCCAGCCTGAGCCGGTATGTCGTCATCCTGGCCGCCGCTGTCTCCATGATGCTGCGCGACGCCACGCGGCGAAGCTCAAAGAGCCTGTCGAGGCAGGATGTTGCGGGATTAAAGTCCATCACCCTCGCGCTCGGAACGGTGCTGGTCATCCACTCCCTGCTCTTCAGCCCCATCCTCGATGTCTCGCTATTGAAGCTGGGGGCTTGGGTCACCGTGGTGGTGACGCTGCTGTCCGCGTGGGAGGGATTGGAGGCGCCGGAGCGTGCGGCGATGTCCGATCAACTTAGATCCTGGCTTGCCGCTTTGCTCGTGTTGAGCCTTCCGCTCCTGGCCGTTCCGAGAATTGGCTACGCGGTGAATGGCCACGGTTTTCAAGGTCTGTTGAATCACTCCCAATCGTTCGGACCCACAGCGGCCCTCGCGGCGGCACTCCTGGGAGGAGACATCCTGGCAGCGCCGTTACCTCGCTGGCGCGATCTTGCCCTGATTGGACTGTGCATGGTCCTGATGGTCTTGTCGCAAGCTCGTACGGCAGGCATTGCATGGGCACTCGGAATGTTGGTCCTGGTCACTGCCTCACCAGCCTTTGCAGGGAAATCGTGGCGAACAATGCTGCCTGCGTTGCTGAGTCCCCGCCTGATGGTGGTCCTCTTCGCAGCCTTCGTGGTCGCAGGCCTGGCGGGCGCCTCATTCACGAACAGTTTGACGGAGTATATTTTTAAGCGCGGCGAGACGGGAACATTGTTCGATGCGGCTGAGCGCTCGCGAGGCGAGCTCGTCTACCGCATGGTCGACAACATCCAAGAGCAGCCATTGACGGGCATCGGTTTCGGCATCGGGTCGAGTCCGCAACTCATGATCGTGCAGCGCGACCCCTGGTTCGGCATACCCGTCGGAGCACCGGTAGAAAAGGGCGTCATGCCACTCGCCGTGCTCGAGGAACTGGGTGTTTTTGGAGCCTTGCCGGTCGTCGCCTGGATATTGATCATATTGAGACGCGGGGCGCGGGCCGGAGCTCCCCAATTTTCTGTCCTGGTCACCCTGCTCCTGGTGAATTTCGGCGAAAACATGTTCTTTTCGGTCGGGGGTACCGGCCTGTTGCTGATGATTCTGCTGACGAGCGCGGTCACGGGTACCGGCACTGGTCAGAAATCGTCCCGCAACAACGTACGAGCTGACCGGGGTCAGTCGCTCGACACGGCCTTGCGGCCAGCATTGCCCGCTACTTACATTGCCGCAGTAGAGACGCCGCCCGCGGCCCCACGAGGCTCGTCGTGAGGTTCCATCGCTCGATCTCGGCGCGGCAGCCGACGCCGTCCCCGGCCCGCAGGTGCACGGCCGCGATTTCCAAACGGAGCCCGGCGTCCACGTCTCCGTCCAGTTCGAACTGCCGGGCAATCTCGAGGGCGCGCTCGGGGCCACCTTCCCGCTCGGCGCTGGCCAACGCAGCGGCTCGATGCGCTGAATTCACCCGCGCGGCGCGAAGATAGGCCGCCGTCGCATCACCATCTCTTCCCATAGACGCGAGCATGGACCCGTAGGTTGCCAAGACGTTGGCATCCTCCCCCCGACGCGACAGCACCTCCTCGATCCAGATCTCGGCCTCCTCAGGCCGGCCAACCGCAATGAGGAGAGGTCCTCGCATCAGGCCGTGATCGCGATAGGCGACTGGGTCGAGTTGAGCCGCCTGCTCCAATGCGAGTAGTGCTTCATCCGGCTTCTGCTTCCTGACCAGGAATTCTGCAAGGCGAACGGACTGTATAGCATCGGCGTCACTGAACGCTTGTAGCCATATCAACCCACTAGGCGAGGAACTATAGGCCTCCTCGAACAGTGCCTGCGGCGCATCTCGGTGGAAGGCTTCGGACCATCGGGCCCGAGCAAGCAGCCGATCGCCTTCCGCCAACGCCACCCGAGCCAGAATCACCCGGGGTCGGTAGTCGCTCGGGTCACGGGCGATGACTCTTTGGAGCAATCCTGTCGCATCAGCGAATTCGCCTGTACGTGCAAG
Source organism: Pseudomonadota bacterium (assembly GCA_947505245.1). Lineage (GTDB taxonomy): Bacteria > Myxococcota_A > UBA796 > UBA796 > SYKL01. Next base: position 81,881 of record CANNIZ010000002.1, read on the forward strand.
GACGAGCGCGGCCTGACGCAACGCGTCGGGTCGATCTGGAAATTGTGCGCCAACCTCCAAAGCAAGCGCTGACGCACTCGGGTCGCCCCGACGTTCGGCGGCCCAGGCCTCGAACAACAATAGCTCTGGCCGTGAGGCACCAGATATTTTGAGCGTCCGCGCCCCCAAGGTTGCCAGTTCCGCATCGACTCCAAAACGACTCACGTCGTCCGCTGCCCTACCAACAATAGCCTCGCGGGCCTGCCACACGGCCGCCGGAAATTGCAGCAACCCAACCGCGAATATCACGACCCGAACGGACCGCGGCGCGGCATCCGAAGGGGGCCCAAACACCCCTATCAGGCAAGCCGCTACCCCCGCAGCAAGCATCGCGATCGCGGGGATCTGAAGAGGAAACTCAACAAGCGCGTGCAGGCCGAGGCCAAGCAGGCCGAACGCAAAGCCATCCGCCCGACGTGGCAATGACAGCCCCCGCCCAACGGCCACAAGCGCCAGGAGCGCCGCAACCGCCCCAACGACACCGGTCTCCAACAGCCATTCGAGCGGTTCGTTGTGGGCATGCGCGAAGGCCCAGAACGTTCCATCTGTGCGGTAGGCGCGGATCGCCTCACCAAAAGTCCCGCCACCGGTTCCTGCCAGCCAGAAGTCACCCAACATTGACGACGAATCGCGCCACAATACAGCGCGTGACGAGGTGAACCCCCAGGTCGCGCTCGTCCACACCTGGAAGACCACCGCCAATACGACGACCAACCCGACCCCGCCCAGTCGGAGCCCGCGCGACCGCAGCAGCCACACCACAGCCACAACCCCACCCGCGAGCATCGCACCCACTGATCCACACGAGACCAGCACATACGTTGCCGCTGTCGCCGTGAATCCCGCAATAGCCCGCCGCGGGACGCCTTGATCGGAATCGAGCAACACCCCGACGGCCGCGCATCCACCAAGCAGCATAACGGAGCCTGCGTGATTCGCATTCACGAACGGCGCGAACATTCCGCCATTTGGGAGAATTTTTTGGGGTACAATTGTCCCCAACATCGTCTGTGCCCCGAGCAAGGAGTGCAGACTCGCCGACACCGCGAGAGCACCGGTACCGAGGATGATCGCCGCTTCAGCCTCATTGCGACGGTGCCTGACCGCCCCCCAAACGACGACGAGCGCCCCAAATCCGAGCACCAGCACAAACGTCGCCAGCTCACCCGGCACGCGCGAGGGATCCGTTGCGAGCGTCATCCAGGCCGCCTGGGGCTGGGCAGCGAGGAGCCCGGGGGCGACCCACGCCGCGATCGCGCGCGGCACGGGCACAAGGCCGACCAGGAGCGCGCCCGCCAAAAACGAGCCCCCAAGCACCCACCTTCGCAGCGCACCGGCCGCCTGGAGCTTGTGGTCCGGCAACGCGAGCGCGAGCGCCGCGACGCCAGCGACCATCAAATGCAGCAGCGCCTGGACCGCCTCCCCAACCGCGCCCAGAAACAGGAACGCTACCGCGAGGGTCAGTGCGAGCCCTCCGCCAAGCACTCCGAGGAGATTCCTCGACGATCCTCCAGCCATCGACTACTTCGCGGCCGCGCGGGGCCTGCTCTCTTCGTCGTAGTACTGGTAGCGGTACCCGTAGTAGTACTTGTACTTCGACGCGCGCCCGGTCATGTCCACCGCGTTCACGATCACGCCCAACAGCGGAGCCCCCACCTGCTGCAGCCGGGTGACGACCTCGCGGACGATGGTACGTGAAACCGTCTGCTCGCGCACGACCACCAGGACGCCGTCCACCATCTTTGAGAGGATCGCGGCGTCCGACAACATGCCGGACGGGGGCGTGTCCACGATCACGACGTCGTAGCGGCGGTCGAGCTCGTCCAGCAGCTCAATCATGGGCGTCGAAGCGAGGAGCTCATTCGATCGCTCGCTGCCCGGACCCGCCGGAAGTACGTCAAAGCCGGAGATCCCGGTAGGAACGATGGCTCCGTCGAGGTCGCTCGTCCTGAGCAACACGGACGACAGGCCTACCTTACGGGGCACGTCGAAGATGTGGTGGAGCCGCGGCCGACGGAGGTCCGCGTCGATGATGATCACCTTTCGACCAAGATTCGCGAAGCTGACCGCGAGGCTGACCGCGGTGGTCGTCTTTCCCTCAGAAGACAACGAACTCGTGATCAACAGACGCCGAAGCGTCTTCCCGTTCGGATTCAGCTCGAGCACGGTCCGCATCGTCCGCACCGTCTCGGCGGCCGCAGAGCTAGGATGCTGATGGGTGTACAGCGCGCGGGCGCGGTCGTCCGCGGCTTCCAGGAAGCGCGGCACCATGCCGATCAACGGCACGCGAAGGTAGGTGGCCACGTCCAGCGGCGAGCTGATCGTGTCGTCGATGTACTCGCGCACGAAACCGAACGCGGCGCCGAGTGCGAGGCCGGCGACGAGCGCTACCAGGAGGTTTCGCGGTATGTTCGGGCTCACTGGGGACGTCACCGCCCGCGCCTCATCAATTACGCGGACGTTGCTCAACTGCGTCCGGGAAGAGAGTTCAAGCTCGCCATTGCGTTGACTGAGCGACGAATAGAAATCTTTTGACCTTTGCAGCTCTAGCTTGAGGCGCTCATATTCCTCCGATAGAGCCTGGCGAGCGATCAATTGCTTCTTTGCGTCATCGATCTCGGATTTCATGCTCGCTTCTTTTGCGTTCAGGATGTCGAGTTTCGCGTGTTCCGTCGCGAGCGTTCGTTCGACCTCTGTCCGCAACTCGGCCTCGATGCTCTGCAGCTTCGCCTCCGAATACTTTCGCTCCGGCATGCTTTCAAGATACCTGGCCGAAATTCGCGCGTTCTCCGTATTCGCGGTCGAGAGCTCCGCGGTAAGCGAAATCATGAGGGGCGAATTCATGTCCTTGGCGAGCGACTCGTAGGCGCCTTGGGCCAACAATCGCTCATGAACCCCTACGGTCGTCTGCAACAAGACCCGTTCGGTGTTTGCATCGCCGTACGCCAGATTCAAGGAGTTCATCAGCGCAGACAAGCGGGTGACTTCCTCTTCAGCGTCCGCGAGGTCGTTCTCCGTCTGGTATTTGATGAGGGCAGCGCTTTGATCCGAGATGCGAACTACGTATTCCGCAAGCTGTTGCTCGAGCCAAACCTTCGCGTCCCGCGCCGAATCCCGCCGGCCTTCGAGGTTGTGCCCGCGGTAGGCCTCGGCCATAAGGTTCGCCAATCGCGCCGCACGTACGGCGTCTGTGTCCGTGATCGACAGGTCGACGATCTCACTGTCCTTTCGCGGCGCCACGGAGATCATCCCCTGAAGGGAGTCCGCGCCGCCATCTGCGATCGTCAAGTCACCGAAACCGAGCGTCTCGTACCTCCGAATCACGTCCTCTCGTAGTTCGCGGCTCTTCATCAGGTCGAGCTGGGTGTTCAAAAACTTTTCTTGTTCGTACCAGTCCTTTTGCACGACCTCGTCGACGCGCATCTCCTGACCCGTGCTCGACGAGATCTGGATCACCGCGGTGGCCCGGTACATCTTTGGCGACCGCAGGTTGAAGATCAATGCGACGAACACGACGACGGCCGCGAACCCGAGGATCACGTTCCGCTGCATCTGGAGCATTCCCCAGATCTCGGACGGGCTTAGCGGTAGTCCTGAGTCGGGTTCTTGCGGGTCCACACAGTCTCCGAGCGGGCGAGTGTCAACATACCCCGGCCACGAGCAGCCCGCCGGGGGGGCTCGCTACGACGACGACTTCCGACGCTCAGCATCCGGTAAAACGCCGGGAGGCCGCATCGGCACCACGTTCGAGCCGTACTCGGGCACCAGCGCCCGCAGCCGACCGAGCGTGTCGTCCACATCGCCGCTGCGAGCCGCCTCGATCAGCACGTCCAACGCCCTCGCCAGCACCGCGTGGTCGACGACGCGCGGCGACGCGAGCTGAATCCCCTTCACCGCGGTGGGGACGAGCTCCTCCGCCTTGTGGAACAGCTCCTCGAACAGCTTCTCGCCGGGCCGCATACCGGTGAACTCGATCTTGATGTCTTCGCCGGGACGCAGGCCGGCGAGGCGGATCATCTGCTTGGCGAGGTCCTGGATGCGCACGGGATCGCCCATGTCGAGCACGAACAGGCGCCCACCGGCGGCCTCCCCGGCGACCTCGCGGCTGCGCAGCACGGAGGCCTGGAGCACGAGCTCCACCGCCTCGCGGATCGTCATGAAGTACCGCTCCACGTCGGGGTGGGTGACGGTGATCGGCCCCCCTGCGGCGAGCTGCTTCTGGAACAGGGGGACGACGGACCCCGTCGAGCCAAGCACGTTGCCGAAACGGACCGTCACGAACCGCGTGCCACCCGGACGCGCAGCCTCGATCACGTCGAGCGCCTGGCAGTAGCTCTCGGCGACGCGCTTGGTGGCGCCCATCGCGTTCGTCGGGTTCACCGCCTTGTCCGTCGAGATCATGACCATCGCGCGCACGCCGACGGCGCGGCAGGCGTCTGCAAGGTTTCGCGTGCCGGAGACGTTGGTGAGCACGCCCTCGGTGGGGTGCAGCTCGACCATCGGCACGTGTTTGAGGGCCGCGGCGTGGAACACGAGGTCGGGCCGTTCGGCGCTGAGCACAGCGTGCACCTTCCCGCGATCGCGCACGTCAGCGAGCATCGGCAGGCGGTCGAGCTCTTTGTGGCGGGTGCCGAGCTCCATGTCGATCAGGTAGAGGTGGTACTCGGAGTTGTCGAGCAGAATCAGGCGCCTTGGACCGAAGTCCGAGATCTGCCGCACGAGCTCGCTGCCGATGCTGCCGCCCGCGCCGGTGACGAGAACGGTGCGACCCGCGATCAGCTCGCGCATGCCCATGCGGTCGAGCACGGTTTGCGGGCGGTTGAGCAGGTCTTCAATCGCGATCGGCCGCACCTCGAGGCGATCGACGACGCCGTTCTTGAACTCGGTGAGCTTCGGCAGGCGGGACAGCGAGATGCCGAGCGATTCCGACAATTCGAGCAGCGCGCTGATGCGCTCGCCGGAGAGGTCATCGTTGGTGATCACGAGCCGCTGCGGGCGCTCCCCTTCTTCGGTGAGCCGGGCGATGAGCGCACCGAGGTCGTCGTCGATGTGGCCGAGCACCTCGACGCCGTGCATCTTGTACCCGACGCGGGAGCGCTCGGACTCGATCAGGCCGACGACGCGGTAGTAGGCGGTGCCCTGATCCATCGCGCGGACGAACAGCTCGGCGCCGTCTCCCGCGCCGATGAGCAGGGTGGGGACGCGCGGCCCGCTGCGCTGGCGGAGATCGAGGCGGCCGTCCTTGAACAGGCGGTACCCGAACCGGGGCGCACCGATCATCACCATCAACACGAGGCCCTGAATCACCACCAGCGAGCGCGGAAGCTGGTCGAGGCGGGTGAACACGAACCCGACCGGCAGGTACACCAGCATCGCGAGCGAGACGGCTTTGGTGATCGCCATCAGGTCGTTGAGCGACGCGTAGCGCCACAGGCCACGGTAGAGCCCCATGAATCGGAACACGGCGGCGGCGCAAAGCGTGAACAGCGCGGTGTTCAGCACGAGCGCGTCGGGCTTGAGCAGGAACACGCCGTCGCCGAGCCGAAGCCACAGGGCGACGACGAACGACAACGCGGCCATGATCACGTCGTGGACGAACACCAGCGACGACACCTGGACGCGGCTCAAGCGGCTGTTCAACATGTCCCGCATGACCAACCTCCCGACCGACGACCGACCATAACCTGAGTCTCAGGCGTGTTCGGATGAAATGCGGGCATCTGTAGCCCCAAGGTTGTGCTGCGGTTCTTCGCGGGACCGGCTATGGTGGACGCGAACCGTTCGGAGGTCGGGTGATCCGAAACGCCATCCAAGCCCTCGCGCTCCTATTGGCCGTGTCGCTCGGCGCGACTGCACGCGGCCAAGAGCCCGTACGGGCCCAGGAGCCGGCCGCCGCGCCCGGAGCGAACGACGCCTACCAGGTGGACGGGCGCGACGTGCTCGAGGTGCTCGTGTACGGCGAAGAGCAGCTGTCGGGCACGCTGACGGTGGCCGAGCAGGGCATGATCGACGTGCCGCTCCTCGGCCCGGTCGACGTCAACGGGCTCACCACCCTCGAGATCGCGCGCCACATCGAGCTCCAGCTCGGAGAAAAGTACCTCGTAAATCCCCACGTCACCGTGCGGGTGATGGAGTACGGCAGCAAGGAGATCAAGGTCCTCGGAGCCATCAACAAGCCAGGTTTGTACTACCTGACCGGGCCGACGACGCTGCTCCAGATCTTGTCCCAGGCAGGTGGCATCTCCAAGGTGAACATCCGCGAAGTCCAGGTTCAACGCGGTGAAGGCACCCCGATCGTCGTCAAGCTTGACGACCTCGTCAGCGGCAACGGCTCGGGCGACTTCCTGCTCCAGAAGGGCGACTCGATCTACATCCCGGACAGCCTCGCCGTGTACGTCGGCGGCGAAGTCGCCCATCCGGGCGAGGTCCCCTACAAAGAGGGCATGACGATCACCGAGGCGATCACGCTCGCGGGCTCGTGGAACGCCACCGCGCTCAAGAGCACGGTGTACATCCTGCGCGACGGCCAGCGGATGCGCGTCAACGTGCGCCGCATCCTGCGCGCAAAAGACGCGGACATCCTGCTCATCCCCGGTGATCAGGTCCAGGTCCCCGAGTCGGCTCTGTAGTCAGGCTCGGTGGTCAGCGGGCGCCGCGCGCGAGCAGCACCGCCGGGATCGTCAGCACGACGAGCTTGAGGTCGAGCCACAGCGACCAGTTGTCGATGTACTCGAGGTCCAGCTTCATCCAGGTGTCGAAGTCGAGGTCGCTGCGGCCGCGCACCTGCCACAGGCACGTGAGTCCGGGCTTGACCGACAGCCGGCGGCGCTGCCAGCGCTCGTACCGCACCACCTCGGAGGGGATCGGCGGGCGCGGGCCCACCACGCTCATGTCGCCGAACCAAACGTTGAAGAACTGCGGGAGTTCGTCGAGGGAGCTCTTTCGGAGGAACCGTCCGAACGGCGTGACGCGCGGGTCGTCCCGCAGCTTGAACGCCGGCCCGGCAACGTCGCTCTTCGAGGTCAGCAACAAGTCGTGGAACTCAGCGCCCGCGACCATCGACCGGAACTTGTACATGTCGAATTCGCGGCCATTCAAGCCGGTTCGGCGCTGGACGAACAGGACGGGTCCCGGCGTGGAGAGCCGGACGCCGAGCGCTACGACGAGGAAGAGCGGCGCCCCGAACACGATGGCCGCGGACGACAGGACGAGGTCGAACGCCCGCTTCGCAAGCAACGCCAGCTCTTCGTTGCTCGTGGTGTGAAACACCAGCATCGGAAACCCGCCGAACTCTTCGAATTCGAGCTTGCTGAACGTGTACGGGAAGAAGTCCAGCACGATGCGGGTGTTTACGCCGGCCTCCGCACACGCCGCGAGCGCGGGCTCGATGCGCTCCAGGTTCGCGTTCTCGACGGCGAAGATCACCTCGTCGATCACGTTGTTGTCGACGATCCTCGCGAGGTCGTCGAGGCACCCGAGCACGGGGCCTTCCGCGCCACCCGGGTTCGTTCCCATCGACACGAACCCCGCGAAGTGGAGCCCCCATTCCTGGCGTTCGCGAAGGGTCTCCGCGATCCGATGCGCGACCGGGCCGTCCCCGACGATCGCGACCGCGCGGACATCGCGGCCCAACCGGTGCGAGCGCCGCTGGTTCCACCGCACGACGGCGCGGTTGACCAGCAGCAGGGCCAGCGCAAGGCCACCGTGCAGCGCGATCATCAGCCGGCTGTTCGACTCGAGCTGGAGCGTGAACACCGCCGCGACCATCGCTCCCGTCGCGATCACGACGCCGGCGACCACCTGCCCCGCCTGCCGGCCCGCAGCCTGCGTTCGCTGCCGGTCGCTAAGCTGGCCTGTCGACCACGCGAACGCCGCCCACGCCACCAGCGCGACGGCGAGCAGCGGAAGGTACTTCACGACGTCGGGGAGCGCGCCGTAGGTGTTGAACGCCTCCAGCCGCCGCAGCGCGTGGGCGAGGAAGAACGTGCCCGTCCACACCACCAGCTCGGACAGGAGCAGCCCCGTCGCCGCAGCTTCGGCCTTTCTCTTGAGCATTGGGCCGATGTTAGCCGGGCGTTGCCCCACACGCCCGCGCGGGGTACACGATCCCCCTCACTGAATGACCATTCAGAAAGGAGTCGCTCATGGGTGTGCTCGATGGCAAGGTCGTCCTCATCACGGGTTCCGGCGGTGGCATCGGTCGCGCTCACGCGCTCGCGTGCGCGCGTGAAGGCGCCAAGATCGTCGTAAACGACCTCGGCGGCACCCGCGACGGGTCGGGTGCTGGTCACTCCATGGCCGACCAGGTCGTGGACGAGATCAAGGCCCTCGGCAGCGACGCCGTCGCAAACTACGACTCCGTGACCGATCTCGAAGGCTGCCAGCGAATGGTCAAGAGCGCCCTCGACAAGTGGGGCAAGCTCGACGTCATCGTCAACAACGCGGGCATCCTGCGCGACAAGACGTTCTCGAAGATGACGGACGCCGAGTGGGATCTGGTCGTCGCGGTGCACCTCACCGGCGCGCGCAACGTGATCCGCGCCTCCTACGAGGCGCTCACCAAGCAGGGCGGCGCGATCATCAACACGACGTCGTATTCCGGCATGATCGGCAACTTCGGCCAGAGCAACTACGCGGCCGCCAAGGCCGGCATCTACGGCTTCACCCGCACGCTCTCGATGGAGATGCGCAAGGCTGGCGTCACCGCGAACTGCATCGCGCCCGTCGCAAAGACGCGCATGACCGACGACATCGCGATGGTCGAGGCGGATTGGACGCCCGAACAGATCAGCCCGATGGTCGTCTTCCTGGCGTCTGACCTTGCGAAAGGCGTCACCGGCCAGGTGTTCGGCGTGCAGGGCCAGCGCATCCACCTTTACGAGGTGAAGACCAACGACGGCGTCGAAAAGTCCGGCAAGGAACTGTGGACCGCCACCGAGATCGCCGGGAAGCTGTCCGCGATCATGGCGTGGGAGCAGCCCAACGTCTCCACCCCCAGCGAGACGGACATCGTCTCGGCCGTGTTCAGCCACTTCCCCGCCGGGTTCAAGGCCGGCGCCGCGCCGGGTTGGAAGCCGAACATCCACTGGGTTGTGAAGGGCGGCACCGATCAGACCGTGACGATCGACGACTCCGGCTGCAAGACTGCAAAGGGCCTCGTCGGCAACCCGACCTGCACCGTCAAGACGGACAAGGACACGCTCGTCGCGATGTTCAAGGGCGAGCTCGAGCCGCAGAAGGCGTTCATGAGCGGCAAAGCGAGCGCCGACAACATGGGCGACCTGATGAAGCTCGCCACGGCGTTCGACTTCAAGAAGGTCGCAGCGGCGTTCGCGGCGGCTGGCGGCGCAGGTACGGCTGCGGCCGGCGGCGGTTCGGCCCCGGCGGCGGCCTCCGAAGACCTCGTCACCGACGTGTTCGCACACATTCCGTCGGGCTTCAACGCGGGCAAGGCCCCCGGCTGGAAGACGACCATGCAGTGGGTCGTCAAGGGCGGCACGGACCAGACGATCGTGGTCGACGGCGACAAGGTCACCGTGTCGAAGGGCCTCGTCGGCACGCCGACCTGCACCGTCAAGACGGACAAGGACACGCTCGTCGCGATGTTCCAGGGCAAGATGGACCCTGCGAAGGCTTTCATGGGCGGCAAGGCGAGCGCAGACAACATGGGCGACCTGATGAAGCTCGGCCAGGTGTTCGACTTCAAGAAGATCGCCGCGAGCTACGAAGCGAAGGCCTCTGGCAAGCCCGCTCCGGTCGCTGCCCCCGCCGCCCCCGCGGTCCCCGCCGGCGAGAAGAAGCTCCCGTTCGGCAAGCGTTATGACGGCGGCTACCACTATGTCGATCGCGCCGAGTACGAGGCGTACGCGAAGGCGACGAACGACGAGAACCCTGCGTACTTCGGCAAGGACAGCATCGCGCCGCCGATGTACCACGTAAAGCCCTTCATCAACCTGATGATGAAGCTCGCGACGGACCCCGAGCTCGAGCTCGACCTGCTGCGCCTGATGCACGCCGAGCACGACATCAAGTTCCACGAGCCGCTCAAGCACGGCGATCTTCTTCAGCTTCGCGGCACGCTGCTGTCGCTCGAAGAGAAGTCGTCGGGCCGCCTCGTGAACTACGGCCTGTACGGCTACGTCGACGGGAAGCTCGCGATCGAAGGCCGCACGGCGTACTTCATCCGCGGCAAGAAGAAGGACGACGGCGCGAAGAAGGAGGCCGTCGCTTCCGAGCCGCCGCCGGCCCCGGATCTCAACATCGCCGAGCCGGTGACGGACGACCAGGCCACGCGCTACGCGGCGGCTTCGGGCGACAGCAACCCGATCCACACCGACCCCGCGACCGCGAAGTCGGCCGGCCTGCCCGGCGTCATCCTGCACGGCATGTGCACGATGGCGTTCGCCCAGCGCGACCTGATCAACAGCCTCGGCGGCGGCAACCCGCGCAACCTCAAGTCGATCGGCGTGCGCCTCTCCAAGCCCGTGTTGCCCGGCCAGACGTTGGCGCTCAAGGTCTGGAAGGACGGCAAGAACGTCAAGTTCCAGACCGAGAACCCTGAGGGCGCCCCGGTGATCACGAACGGCACGGCTTCATTTTCATGATCGCAAAGGACCAGGTCCGCCTGTACCAGATGATCCTCGCCGGGCTGCACGCGTTCTTCGGTGCGGTCGGCGTGCTCATCGGCCTGACCTGGCTCCTCGTGCCGCTCGGGATCGTCGCGCTCACCGCGTTCGATCTCGTCGGCAGCCTGAAGTACGCGCTCCAAGACCCGTCGTACCTGTCGTACTGGATCGAGGGGATGGTCACGAAGCTGACGTTCATCGCGATCTTCGCGGTGGTGCTCGCGCTCCCCAGCGTCGTCGCCATCGCGACCGGCGCCGTGGGCGTGGGCACGGCCTACGGTCTGTACGCCCGGAAGCCGTGGGTGAAGTTCCTCGCGATCGCGGCCGCGCTCGATTGCTTCGTGATCCTCGGGCTGCCGCTCGGGCTGTTCGGGTTCTTCGGCATCGCGATGGGCATCGGGACGATCCTGCTCACCTGGCAGGCCGACGGCGCCGCCGAGCTGAACGACGGGCCGCCCGGCATGGAGACAGCGCAGGCGCTCACGGCAGCCGCGCCTCCACCGGCAGCCGCTCCCCCATCGGCAGCCGGCGTCACGCCCTCCGCAGCCGCGGAACCCTCGCCCGAGGCCGCCACAGCCCGCAGCACGCCCCTGCCCTCGGCCCCACCTCCTCCACCGGCGCCGCCGCTGGCAGGACCCCCACCGGCGCCACCGCCAGCGGGACCGCCGCCGCCACCGCCGCTCGGCGATTCACCGCCGCCTCCCCCGCCACACGACCCCACCGACCCGCCAAAGCTCGGGTAGGGCGCTCACGGCGGAGGGTTCGTCCACACCGGCCCCGTGGTCGCCCACGCGCCGTCGTCGGACCACGCGACCGCGAGCAGCCAGCTTCCCCGGAAGCGCACGTCGAACGCGGCCGGACCTGCGGAGGGAACAAAGGTGCCGACGATCCGTCCGTCGCCGATCAGCGCGCCGTGCAGGCAGGCGCACCCCCGCACGTCGACCCGCACCTTTCGTACCTCCAACGAAGGGCGCGCCACCTCGCCGGGAGCGGCGTGATCGACGAACAGGTCGATCACCGGCCCCGTGCCGGCCACGACCTGCCCGCGCAGCAGGCCGCGCTCGACGTCTTCGCGGCCGAACAGCGCGGGGTCGGGCACCGTCGCCCACGTGAGCGGCCCGACGGGCGCGAGCGCGACGCCGCGATCGAGCCACGCAAACCACGGCGCCCAGTCCACGAGCGGGTCGACCGGTCCGTCGAGGAGCACGGCGTCCGGCCCGGGCGCGAGGTCGGCGGGGGGCGCGCCGACGGCCGCGAGCCATTCGAGGTCGACGACGGTGATCCGATTCGCCCGATCGCCGCCCTGCATCGTACGAAACGCCTGCATCGGCGATCGCCCGGCCGGATCGACGGCCCCGCGCCCGCCCTGGCGGCGATCGACCGCGAACGGCCACGCGACGATCCGCCAGCCGTCTGCCGACACCAGCGCGCTCCCGCCGACCGCCGCGATCGACGCGTCCTCGGGGGCCTCGCCGACGTCGCCTTCCGGCGCGAGCACGACGAGGTCGGCCCCGCGAGCGATCGCGTCCAACACGGCGTCCGCGTCGGTGCCGCGCCAGTCGCGGGAGCGCGACGCCGGCGACGGCACGACGAGCGCGCGCCGAAGCCCAGGGTCAAAGGAGGTCTCTGGCCGAACGACGAGCGGGGCGTCGGGCACCTGGAGAGCGAGCGGGGCGACGGTGGGTCCGGCGTCGATCCGGACGTCGAACAGGCCGTCACCGACGGCGATCCGCGAGCGCCCGTCGACCGCTGATCGACCGGAGCGGCCGTCCTGGGCCACCCACGACGCGACGCCCACGCGCGGCAGGCCCGAGACCGTCAACCACCCCTCGCCGCCGACCGCGAGCGACAGGCCCTCTCCCGGGGTCTTCCACGCCGACGCTGCCCGACCGGACGCCTCGGCCCGCACGCGCGACACGGTGGCAGGTGCGTCGAACGCGAACGCCCCATCCACGACCTGCACGAAGCCGAGCGACGCGACGTCGGACGCGAGCACGATCGTGTCTGCGCCCGGCGCCGACCCGGTCACATGAACGGTCGCGTCCGCGAGATCCGGCGCGAAAGATGGTGACACGACGAGCGTGTCCCCGTCGAGCCGCACCACGCCGCCGCGATCGGTCGAGCCGCCCTCGCCGCGCAGCACAGACGTCCCCCACAGCGCGCCACCAAGCCACACCCCGTCCGCGTGCACGAGCAGCGCGTCGGCCCCCTCGGCGGTGACGGCGTCCCCGTCGGCCGTCCAACGCAACGTCCGGCGCTCGCCCTCGGCGTCCGCGACCTCGCCTTGAAAGGGCCGGACGACGCCTTCGAAGGACACGCCCGCGTCGTCGAGCGCGAACGCGTCCACGTCGAGCCAGCCTCCGCCCACGACGGGGACCACCTCGTACAGGGCGTCGTCAGCGCCCCAAGGCGCGACGTCCACGAGCGTCGCACCGCCTACGCCCACCCGACCGAGCGACGCCTCGGGGTGCCGCACCACGGCGCGCAGCGCGGGGGTCGCCAGGTAGAGGTCCGACGACCGGCCGTCCGCGTGACCCGATGGGATCTCGTCCGCGCACCCGACCGCCCTCGCGATCACGCCGTCGGGGACGGACGGGTCACAGACGGCGTAGGGGAGCCCGACGCCGGGCCCCTGGCATCCGCTGACCACGAGCAGCGCGAGGATCAGCGTGCGAGCGCTCCCTGCACTTCGGCGACGAGGGACGCGAGCCGAAGCGGCTTCCACAACACCTTCGCGCCGAGCGCGGTCGCCTGGGCCTCGACCTCGGGGGACGCCTGCCCGGTGAACAAGAACCGCGCCGACGCCGGAAATCGCTTCTTCACCTGTTCGATCAGCGCGAGGCCCGTCTGCCCGTCGCCCGCGATGTTGTGATCGGCCACCACCAGCACCACCGTCCCGTTCGCCGCAACCACCTCCGCGAGTACCTGCTGGGCCGCGTCGATCGTGTCCGCGACACGAACCTCGACGCCCGGCAACGCCCCGCCGAGGGCGAGCGTGAGAACCTGCAAAAGGTCTGGTTCGTCTTCCACCACGATCGCGACTGGTCGCATGTTGGGCTCCCGGGTGTAGAGTCTAGCCCGATTTCCGGGAGTCACATGTATCCCCAGGCGTTGTACCCACGACATCGCTCGCGCCGCCTCCGCGCCACGTACGGCGCGCGCGCGCTCGTACGCGAGACCCACGTCACCCCGTCCGACTTCATCCTGCCCGTGTTCGTGAAGGCCGGCGGCGGGCTCGACGAGCCGATCCCGTCGATGCCGGGCGTGTCGCGGCGGACGCTGCCCTCGCTGATCGACCACGCCCACGAGGTGTACGCCCTCGGCGTGCCCGCGATCGCGGTGTTCCCGAAGATCGACGACGCGCACAAGACGCTCGGCGGCGAGGAAGCCTGGTCCGACGATGGCCTCGTGCCCGACGTGGTGCGCGCTCTAAAGGCCGCTCTCCCCGGCCTGCTCGTGATCACCGACGTGGCGCTCGATCCGTACTCGTCGCTCGGCCAGGACGGCGTCGTGATCGACGACAAGATCCACAACGACAAGACGATCGACGCCCTCGTGCGGCAGGCGTGCTGCCAGGCGCGCGCCGGGGCCGACTTCGTGGCGCCGTCGGACATGATGGACGGCCGCGTCGGGCGCATCCGCGAGGCGCTCGACGCCGCGGGTCACGTGGACACCGCGATCCTCGCGTACTCAGCGAAGTACGCTTCATGCTTCTACGGGCCGTTCCGCGACGCGTTGGACTCCGCTCCGCGCGGCGGCACCGACAAGAAGACCTACCAGATGGACCCGGCCAACGGCGACGAGGCGCTTCACGAGGTGGGGCAGGACCTCGCCGAGGGCGCCGACATGATCATGGTCAAGCCCGGGCTTCCGTACCTGGACATCTTGTGGCGCGTGAAACAAGAGTTCAAACGCCCGACCGCCGTGTACCACGTGAGCGGTGAGTACGCGATGATCAAGGCGGCCGCAGCCCACGGCTGGCTCGACGAGCGCTCGGTGGTGCTCGAGACGATGACGTCGTTCAAACGAGCCGGCGCGGACGCGATCCTGACGTACTACGCGGTGGAAGCCGCGCGCTGGCTGAAAGCAGGCTGAAACTTACGCCCCCACGGTGGAGAGGTCGACGATGAGTGAGATCAAGCGTGTCGGAATTCTGTTCTCCGGTGGTCCCGCGCCCGGAGCCAACGCCGTGATCGCGGCCGCCGCGGTGAGCTTCCTCGAGCACGGTCGCGAAGTGATTGGGTTCTTCCACGGCTACAGCCACCTCGAGCAGTACTCGCCCGGCAACTTCCAGTTGCTCCCCGACGTACACTACCGCTTGCTGCAGGACACCGACGTTCGCAACGTCCGCAACGAACGCGGCGTGTTCATCGGCACCGCCCGGGCGAACCCCGGGAGCGCCATCAAGAAGCCCGCCGACCTCGACGACCCCAAGAAGACCGCGAAGCTGCGCGCCGTGTACGACGCGCTCGTCGCCCTCGGCGTGGACGCGCTCGTGTCGATCGGCGGTGACGACACGCTAAAGACCGCGAACTTCCTCTATGAATTCCAGCAGCGCCTGCCCGCCGGCAGCCCCCGCGTTCGCGTCGTTCACCTCCCGAAGACGATCGACAACGACTACCGCGGCATCGACTTCACGTTCGGGTTCTTTACCGCCGTCGATTTCATGGCGAAGGAGCTTCAGAACCTTCGCGCGGACGCGCGCGCCACGGGCTCGTGGTTCATCGTCGAGACGATGGGTCGCAAGGCGGGCTGGCTCGCCTACGGCGTGTCGATCGCCGGTGAGGCCGACATCTGCGTCGCCGTGGAAGACGCCCTGCCGATGATGACGATCCCGCAGGGGGACGAGCGCAAGCTCGACATCATGGCCGTCGCCGACCACATCGTGGACGCGATGCTGGCGCGTGAGAAGCGCGGCGAGCACTACGGAGCCGCGGTCATCGCCGAAGGCCTCGCCGAGCTGCTGCCCGACGACAAGCTCGCCGGCGTCGATCGCGACGCCCACGGCCACATCTCGCTCGGCAAGATGGACCTCGGCAAGTTCGTCGCCGAGCTCGTCCAGCAGCGGTACAAGGCGCGCACTGGCAAGTCGAAGAAGGCCACCGGCGTGCAGCTCGGGTACGAGTCGCGCTGCGCTCCGCCGCACGCCTTCGACGTCATGCTCGGCAGCCAGCTCGGCATCGGCGCGTACCGGGGCCTCGTCGAGCAGGGACTCGACGGCCACATGGTGAGCACGCGAGGCCAGCTCGAGCTTTGCTGGGTGCCGTTCGCCGAGCTCGTGAACCCCGAGACGCTCACCACCGAGGTGCGCTTCATCGAGCTCGGGAGCGACTTCCACCAGCTCGCCCGGTTCCTGGAGCGACGCACGTCAACGGCGGGGACGATCAACCCCGGCCCCGTCGCAAAGTAGCGGCCACGTGGAGCAGATCGGACCGTACCGGATCGTCGAGTCGCTCGGCGCAGGCGGCATGGCCCACGTCTGGCGCGGCGTGGACGCCGAGGGCCGTGAGGCCGCCGTGAAGGTGCTCGACGCGAGCTTCGCGCGAAACCTGACGGCGCGCACGCGCTTCTATAGTGAAGCCACCAACATGGCGGCGGTCCAGCACGAGAACGTCGTGCAGGTGTTTGATCACGGCGAAGACAACGGCGTGATCTGGCTCGCGATGGAGCTGTTGGACGGCGGGTCCGCGGACGTGTGGACGCGCCGGTACGGCGCCATGCCGCCCCGAATGGCGGTCGACGTGACGATCGCCCTCCTCCGCGGGCTGGAGGCTGTGCATGCGGCGGGCGTGATCCACCGGGACATCAAGCCTTCGAACGTGCTCCTCGCCAGCGACGGCCGCATCAAGATCACCGACTTCGGGATCGCACGCGCGGACGACGCAGACGAACGCGCGCCTGCGAAGGGCACGGTGACCGGGACGTGGATCTACATGGCGCCTGAACAGCGGGTGAACGCGAAGACGGTGGACGAACGGGCCGACGTGTATGGCGCCGGAGCGACGTTGTGGGCGCTGCTCACCGGCCACGACCCGAGCGACCTCGGCGCGCACGAGTCCATCGACACCTTGCCGGCGCCCGCCGAGCTCGTCGGCATCGTGCGGCGCGCGCTGCGCTTCAACCCCGAAGACCGGTACGCGTCCGCCGCGATGATGCGCGCCGACCTCGAGATCGCGCGCGTCACGCTCCCACCGATTCCGAGCGGCACGCCGCCCCTCGGGGAAGCGCTCCTCGGCGATCTGCCCGACGCGGGCACGGGTGCCTCGACGCCACCCCCTGTCGACCCCTGGCCGCACGACCCAGCTCCAACGCTGCCAAAGAGCTGGGAGGCCGCGCCAGCGATCGCGACGAAGTCGCGAAAGTCCTTCGGCGACGCCGCGCCGATCGCAGCGCCGTACGTGCGCGAGCGCCCCTACGAGATCGCGCCCGAGCCCCCTGTGGCCCCGAAGGAGGCGCCGCCGCCTCCCCCACCGCCACGCGCACCACCGCTGGCGCTGATCGTGGTGTTCGCCACGGTGCCGCTCCTCGTCGCCGCGGTGGCGTTGTTCGCGTTTGCAAGCCGCTCGCAGCCGGACGAACCGATCGTCGAGGTGGCGGTTGATCCGAACGCCCCGATCGTGCCCGAGGGCGTGGACGTCCTCGCCACCAGCGACGCCCCGGAGGCACCCGCCGAGGAGGTCAAGCAACGGGGCCCGAAGGCGCTGCCCGGCCGGCTCGCGCTGCTCTCCCCGACGAAGTCGCTCGTCTCCATCGAAGGCCAGAGCGTCGGCGAGCTGCCTGTCGAGGTGGAGATGCCGCCCGGAACGTACCGGGTGCGCCTGCACGAGGTCGGTGGCATCCGCGAAGCCAGCGTTCTCGTCGAGGTGACCGCGGGCGAGACCACCGAGGTGTGCTGGTCGTTCCAGCGCAACGACCTGTGCAGCGAGGCCGATCTCACCCTCGCCCGGGCGACGTGGTGATCGACCCGGTGGGCGGGCCCTCCGCTCGCCCGCCCGAGACCCTGGTGCTCCGCGATCGGGTCGTCGATCTCATTCGCGGCGACGTCGTCGGCAGCGACGGCGTCGCGGTGCGCCTCACGTCGCGCGAGGTGGCGCTCCTGTGCTGGCTGGCCCAGCGTCCCTCGCAGCCCGTATTGCGGGACACGCTGCTCACCGAGGTGTGGGGCTACGACGAGAGCGTGCTGAGCCGCACCGTCGACACCACCGTGCGCCGCCTGCGCACGAAGATCGAAGCCGACCCCGCCAACCCGTCCCACCTGCTCACCGAATACGGCTCGGGCTACCGCTGGGAGCCGGGCACGGCGACGGCGACGGCGACCGACCCGATCACGAGCCCCTCGTCCTCGACGCGCCGCACGAACGTGGCCTCGTCGACCGAGGTGATGTTCGGCCGCGCCGACGTCGCCGAGGCGCTGCTCTCCGGGGCCCGCGCGCACCCGCTCCACACGCTGCTCGGGCCCGCCGGCGTCGGAAAGACGCGTATGGCCAGGCTCGTCGCGAGTCGATGGCCGGACGACGCGTGGTTCGTCGACCTGTGTCCGATCGTGGACGCTGCGGGCGCCGTGGCCGCCCTCGCGCGCGCGATCGACGTCACCGTCGCGCCCGACCGTGGAGACGCGCTAAGGCAGCTCGGCGGCCTGCTCGAGGCGCGACCCGGGACGTTGCTCGTGCTCGACAACGCCGAGCACGTCGTCTCGGTCGTCACGGCGATGATCGGCACGCTGCGCGCGTCGTCGCCCTCCACGCGCCTGCTGGTCACCAGCCGCGAGCGCCTGCGCGTGACCGACGAACACGTCGTAGAGCTCGGTCCGCTCGGCATCGAAGACGGCGTCGCGCTGTTTCGCGCCCGCGCCGCGCTCGTGGGTGTCGATGTCGGAGACGCGCCCGAAGTCGAGGCGATCGTGCGACGCCTGGACGCGCTGCCGCTCGCGATCGAGCTCGCGGCCGCCCGCGTGCGCGTGCTCCCGCCTGCGCGCCTGCTGGAGCGGCTCACCGATCGCTTCCGCGTGCTCGTGGGCGGCCGCGCTGACGGCCCCGCCCACCAGGCCACCCTGCGCCTCGCCCTCGACTGGTCGTGGGATCTGCTCGACGACGACGAGCGCCAGGCGCTTCGATCGATCAGCGTGTTCCGCGGCCCGTTCGACGTCGACGCAGCCGAGGCCGTCGTCGGTGACGCGGTCCCGGTGCTCGATCGGCTCGTGCAGCGCTCGCTCGTGGTCGCGAGCCGGGACGGGCAGCTCAGCCTGCTGCAGAACGTGCGCGAGTGGGCGGCCGAGAAGGTGTTGCCCGACGACCCGGCGCGGGAGCGCCACCGCGCGTGGGCGTTGGGACGCGCCGTGGAGCTCGGACGGCGCGGTCACGGACCCGGCGCCATCGCGGCCCTGCGCGATCTTGGCGCGTGCATCGACGACGTGCGCGACGCCATCGGGCGCTCCTGGAGTTCCGATCCATCCGGCGCAGCCACCGCCGTGCTCGCGATCGACCGCCTGCTGCTCGAACGAGGGCCCGCGGACGTGCAGCTGGAGCTGCTCGACCAGGCCATCGCGGTGGCTCCAGAGGACGGCCGCGAGGCCGTGCTGCTTCGCCGCGCCCGCGGGGAGCTCAGGCGCATGGTGGGCCGCGCCGAAGACGCCCTCACCGACCTCGCGTGGGCCCAGCGCCACGCCGACGCCCACCCCGACACGGCCGCCGCGGTGGGGGCGACGCTCGCGATGGCGCGCATCGACCGCGCCGAGCTCGACCTCGCCGAGGCCGACGGACGCGCGGCTCTCGAGCGCGCCAAGGCGCTAGGCGACGGCGTCGCCGAGACCGCGTCGTACAACGCGATCGGCCGGGTGCTCGTCGCGCGCGGCAAGCTCGACGCGGCGCTCCCGTACTACCGCGACGCGCTCGACGCCGCGCTGCGCAGCGGCGACCCGCTGCTCGAAGCGAACATGCGCGGGAACTACGGCAACGTCCTCGTCCACCAGGGCCTGCTCGAAGAGGCCGGGCGCCACTTCCGACGCGGGCTCGACCTGCACCTGCGCTCGGGCGCCCGCCGCCGTGTAGCCACGCTCCGGTTGTCGATCGGCAACCTCGCGCTCGCCCAGGGCGACATGCCCACCGCGATCGCGGCGTACAGCGAAGCCTACGCCGAATACCGCGCCCTCGGCGTGCCGCTCGAGGCGGCCATGGCGCGAGGAAACCTCGGGTGCGCGCTATGCGAGGCGGGCAGCCTCGACGTCGCCGAGCAGGCGCTCGAAGGCGCTCTCGCCGACCATCGGCGCATCGGGCTGCCCGCGCGCCTGGTCGGCATCGCGGCCGGCAACCTCGGGTGCTTGCGGCAGCTGCAGGGCCGCCTCGAGGAGTCCGATTCCCTGCTCTCCGAGGCCGTCGAGCGGTCGCGCGCAGTCGGTGACAGGCGCACGGCCGCGTACTTCGGGCAACAGCTCGCTACCGTGCAAGCCGAGGCCGGCCGCCTCGACCGCGCCGACACCACGCTCGCCGAGGCCGTGTTCTCGGACAGCGGCGTCGGAGACCCCGCGCTCAAGGCGCTCCTCGAGCAGGTCACGGGCTACCTCGCCGTCGCCCGAAGCCAGGATCCAGTCGACCTGCAACGTTGGCGCGACAGCGTCCGCGCGTTGCTCGAGGTCGACGGTCCCGAGCGGCGATCCGCTCATTTGCGCATGACGCTCAAGCACCTGCTCGCCGTCGCGCGCTGACGTTACGTAGAGGCCCCTTCGCGCGTACGCTACGGTGCTGCCGTCGCCGACAGCTCGAGGCGGTTGTACCCGTAGATGTGCTCGCCGACGGACACCGCCGACAGATGCACGACCTGGTACCGGACGCGCCCGTCGACCACCGCGAGATCGACGCGATCGAGGTCGTCTCCCGCGCCCGCGAGGATCGGGTGCCGCCGCTCCGCGAGGACGGCCCCGCTCGCGTCGAGCCTGAGCACCGCTCCGCCAACCGTGGCCACGAACGCGTCGCCGTCGGCTGTAAGACCGACGGTGCCCCCCTCCGGGAACACGGTGGCCACCCCGTTGACCACGAGCGTGCTGCCCGTGTCGTCCTGCCAGCCGGCCGCCCAGCCGCCTGCACCCCAGGCGACGCGCGGCGGCGCCCACGGCCAGCACCCGTCCTGGGCGACGAGCACCTCGTCCACAGCCCCGTGCAGCACGATCGTGAGCTGCGCGGACTCATCGCAGCCGCCAAACAGCACCGCCTCGCCCGCCGCGACGGCCGAGACGTGGTCGCGCACCGGGAGCGCCTCGGACGTGACGCCGTCGGCGTCGAACAGCGTGGCCCCGCCGTGCTCGTCGAACCCCACCACGCGCGCGGGGTCGCCCACGACCGGGGTGATGCGCAGCACGCCGTGGACGTCGATCAGCGAGTCTGTCGCGACGTGATCGGCCCCGATCACGACCTGATGTACGACGATGGCGCTCTCCCTGTCGCGGCCGAGCCACCACCCGCGCCAACCATCGCCGTCCGGTACGAGCGCGCCGCCGTCCGGCACGGCCACGCAGCTGTCCTGCAGGTGCTGGTAGCTCGTACGCTGGCGGAAACCCTCCACAACCGCGAGCCTGAGCCCGCCGTCCGCGTCGCAGTACAACGTGGACGGGGCGTCGACCGGGCCGCCGCTGCCAAACACGCCGAGCACGTTGAACACGCCACAGCGCGGCAGATCGATCGCCTCGTCCGTGTCGGCGTCTTGACCGCCGGCGCTGCCGCCGTGGTCATCGGGCCAGACGTCGCCCGGCTCGGGTGAAACGCGCAGGCACCAGTCGACCGGCAGGTCCGACGGATCGGCTGCTGCCCGCACACACTCCGGGTGGGGCAGCGGGTCCGGCTCGCCCAGCTCGGGCGCCACCGGCTGCACGACCGCGAGGTCGGGCGGCGATTCCGTGGTGCAGGCGAGCAACAGCGAGACGAGCACCGACCCTCCCTGTTCATTCTATCTGATCACCGAGCCGTCGACGTCTAGGCCGCGAACTGGTGCTGGACGAGCTTCTTGTAGATCCCGTCCTTCGCCACGAGCTGTTCGTGCGTGCCGGACTCCACGATCTGCCCGTTGTCGACCACGACCACGCGCCCGGCCTTCTTCACCGTCGACAGGCGGTGCGCGATGATCAGCGTGGTGCGGCCCTCCATCAGCCTCTCCAGCGCCTGCTGAACGAGGTGCTCGCTCTCGGCGTCGAGCGCGCTCGTGGCCTCGTCCAGCACGAGGATGGGCGGGTTCTTCAGCAGCGCCCGCGCGATCGCCACCCGCTGCTTCTGCCCACCGGACAGCTGAACTCCGCGTTCGCCCACGAGCGTCTTGTAGCCGTCGGGGAACGCCATGATGAAGTCGTCCGCGTTGGCGGCCTGCGCGGCCTGACGCACCTCGTCGTAGGTGGCGTTCAAGCGACCGTAACGGATGTTCTCGATGATGGACGTCGCGAACAGCGCCGGCTCCTGGCTGACCACGCCGATCTGCTCGCGCAGCGAGCGCGGCGCGACCGTGCGGAGATCGACGCCATCGACGCGAATGGCGCCTCCCTGCGGGTCGTACAGGCGCATCAACAGGGCCGCCATCGTGGACTTGCCGGCGCCGCTGTGCCCGACGATCGCGAGCACGCGACCGGGTGGGACCTCGACGCTCATGCCGCGCATCACGTTCACGTCGGGGCGCGCGGGGTACGCGAACGTCACGTCGTCGAATTGCACGTGACCCTGCACGGCTGCAAGCTCGTCGGTGCCGCTCGATTCGAGCTCCGCAACCTTGTCGAGCAGCTCGAACACGCGCTCGGACGCGCCGACCGCCTTCATGAAGTCCGACCACAGGCCCGCCAGCGCGCCGATCGAGACGCCGACAAACGCGGTGTACATCATGAACGCGGACAGGTCGCCGATGGTCATCTTGTCCTGCAGCACCAGCCGACCGCCGTACCACACGACGATGGCGACCGTGAGGTAGCCGACGAACCCGCCGACGCCGTTCATCGCGCCGAACATCGCCGCGCGCGTGGCCGCCAGCTGATAGCTCCGGTCGACGGCCTTCTTGTAGCGTTTGACCTCGAACCGCTCCTGCGCGAACGCACGCACGGTGCGCATGTTCGACAGCGTCTCCTCGGCCACCTCCGACGTGCCCGCCAACGCGTCCTGCAGGTCCTTGCTCTGCGCGCGGAGCGTGCGGCCGTACAGCGCGCCACCCACGGCCACGAAAGGGACGACGGCCAGCGCGAGCGCCATCAGGCGCGGGCTCATGTAGGCGAGCATCACGACGCCGCCAACGGCCTGCGCGCCAAATCGCAACGCCATCGAGACGTTCGCTGCGACGGTGTTCTGCAGCACCGCGGTGTCCGACGACAGGCGGTTCGTGAGCTCACCGGTGCGGGTCGTGTCGAAGAACGCAACATCCTGGCCCAACAACGCGGCGAACAGATTGTTGCGCAGGCGGGCGACGATGCGCTCGCCGGCCATCGTGAACAGCCACGCGCGAATTCCAGAAAACACCGATTGCACGAGGAACGTCGTGATCAGCGCCGCGATGCCCACGTCGAGGTTGTGCGAGTCCGCGTCCGTGACCATGGAGTCGACGATGCGCTTGAACGCCAGCGGGTACACGAGCGACAAGGTGACGCTGACGAACAGCGCGAACAGCGCGATGCCGAGCATTGGGAGCTCTGGCTCTGCCAGCGTCCACAATCGCTTCCACGGGATGCGTTTCCCTGCCGCCATGCGCCCTCCGACCGCCGAGTGTAACCACCCGCGGCCGCGGCGGGGGGCAGCCGCTAAGGATCCAGCTCGCGGAGGAGCCGTTCTTCGTAGCTGTCTTTCGGCAGCTCGCCGACGTCCGACGGCAGGCTCTCAGCGGACTTCCGCCACGCGAGCACCGTGGACGCGACCCACGCGAGGCCGAGGCCGAGGCCGAGGCCGGGCACCACCCACACGGCCCAGTGATCGGCGAACGTCGGCTCGAGCAGCACCCAATCGGTGTAGCGCGCGACGAAGTAGTCGACGATCTGCTTCTCGCTGTAGCCCTGGGCGACGAGCTCGCGCACGCGGCCCTTCATCTCCACGGCCGTCTTGCTGGGGCTGTCCGAGACCGACATCCCCTGGCACACCGGGCACCGCAGACGCGACGCGATCTTGATCGTGAGCGGCTCGACGTCGCTAGCCGCAGGGGGATCGAACATCGGCGGTGGCAGTGCGCCGAGGTCGACCGGCGCCTCGGCCGACGCGGTCGGCTCCCCCGCGGACGCGGCTTCGACGCAATACGACGTCGCACAGAGCTCGAAAATCATGGCTTCCTCATCTTGGGCACGAGCTCAGCGAGCAGGTCGGGCCAGATCGGCCCGGCTTCTTTGTGGATGACCAGGCCGTTTACGTCGACGAAGTACGTCTCGGGAACGCCGGCGACGCCGTAGTCGATCGAGACCCGGCCGCCCGGGTCGATCAGGTGCGGGTAGGTCTGGCCTCCGGACTTCAGGTACGCCTTCACCTTCGCCGGCTCGTCGGCGTAGACGACGCCGAGGAACACGACGTCCGGGTACTGGCTGGGGGCCATCAGGAGCAGCGGATGTTCCTGCCGACACGGCTGACACCACGTCGACCAGAAGTTGATGATCACGGGTTTGCCGCGAAGGTCGGCCAGGGACACCGGATCCCCGTCCGTCGACACCAGCGAGAACGTCGGCGCGACGCGCCCCTCGAGGGCCTTCGGCACCTCGCGCGGGTCGTGGCCGAAGCCGCTCCCAAGCATCGCGACCAGGATCGCGGTGATGAACAGGCCGCCAAGCAGGACGGGGACGTTTACCTTCACACGGACTCCACCGTCGCCGCCGGAGCCACAGAGGCGGAGGCCAGCGCGCGACGTTCAGGCCACAGCGCCATCAACGTGCCGAGGATGATGAACAGCGGTGACACCCACAACCACACCACGAGCGGCATCGTCATGATGCGAATGCTCACCACGCCGGCCGCGTCGTCGACGTGGAGCAGCGAGACGTAAAGGTCGCCCGCGACGCTGCTGCGCACCGCAGGGGTGCCGATCGGCTCCATCATGCGCGGGTAGAAATTCAAGCGGGGCTCGATCACGCCTGCGTCGGAACCGCCCTTGGTAAGCGAGAACCGCGCGACCGTGGCCGAGCGGTTGCTCTCCTTGATCTCATGGGTGCCGAGCGACGTCGCCGTCCACGCGCCGATCGTCGTCGATTGGTTGAGCGTCAGGACCGCGTCCTGCTCGACCTTGTAGGCCGACGACATCGCGATCGCCACGGTCGCCACGATGACGCCGAGATGCGCCACGTGACCACCAAACCGGCGGCGACCTCGGGCGAGCACGTTGCTCATCGCGGTGAACACGCCTTCACCGCGCTTCATGCGCACGCCGACCGGCTCGGTGTACTCGCCGAGGTTGGCGGCGAGCGCGAACGCACAAACGAACAGCGCAAGGAGCACCATCGAGTGGTGGATTCCGGCGACCGCCGCGATCACCGTCGCGACGACACCGGCGCCGAGGGCGGGCAACAGGCTACGGCCGGCGGCGGCTTCGGACACGCCGCCCCACGGCAACACGGGTCCCACGCCCATCATGAACACGATCGCGGTGCCGAGCGGCACGGCGATGTGGTCGAAGTACGGCTGACCGACCGTGACCCGCGTCTCGAACCAGCCCTCCATCACCAGGGGGTACAGCACGCCCACCAGGACGGTGAACGTGAACGACGCGAACGCCAGGTTCTGAAGCAGCATGACCGTCTCACGCGAAGACGGCTTGGACACAGGCGGCGCAGCGGACGGCATGACGGTGTGCGAGCGCAGCGCGAGCAGCAGCACGCTCGAGCTGAACGTGAGCGCGATCATGCCGAGGAACACGGGCCCGATGTCGGACTGGGTGAAGCTGTGCACGCTGTTGAACACGCCCGACCGCGTCATGAACGTGCCCAGCAGCGTGAGCAGGAACGTCGCCATTCCGAGCGCGAGCGTCCAGTTGTGCAGGCGGCCGCGGCGTTGCATGACCATGGCCGAGTGCAGGAACGCGGTGCCCGTCAGCCAGGGCATGAACGAGGCGTTCTCGACCGGGTCCCAGGCCCAGTAGCCGCCCCACCCGAGGACCTCGTAGCTCCACCAGCCGCCGGTCACGACGCCGACGGTGAGGAACGTCCAGGGCACGAGCATGGCCGTGCGGATCGGGGCCATCCAGCCCGCGTCGAGCCGACCGGCCAGCAGGGCGGCCGCACACATCGAGAACGGCACCGCCATACCGACGTACCCGAGGTACAACATCGGTGGATGGAAGGCCATCAACGGGTGGTTTTGAAGCAGCGCGTTGGGACCCGGGCCGTCCAACGGAATTGGAAGCTCCGTGGGCGCGAACGGGTTCGCGATCGACGCGACGAGGAGCGCGAAGAACACGCTGATCGCGAGCAACACGCCGATCGCGTACGGCTCGTGATCCGGGTGGCGGCCGCGGAGCGACGCGACCATGCCGATCACGTAGACGCCGAGGACGCCGCCCCAGAACAGGATGGAGCCGTTGAGCGACGACCACAGCGAGATGATCGCGATGTGCGTCGGCACGCTCAGCGAGCCGACCTCAGAGACGTAGTGCACCGAGAAGTCGCGGATGAGCAGCGCGTACATCATCAGCAGGCACGCGCTGATCAGCGAGGCGCCGTAGCCGTAGGCCATGTAGCGCGCGACCTGCAGCAGCCACGCGTCGCGCCGCGCGCCCGCGACAAAGCCAACGATCGAACCGATGGCTGCGAAGAACAGACCGGCGAGGACGAGCCCGATACCCAAGGAAGAGATCATTTTTTATTCCTGCAGCGTCTTGGCTGCGCTGGCGACGTCGGTTTTGTCGGTAGGCGCGCGGTATTCGTTGCTGTGCTTGACCATCACACGCTCCGCCTGGAACGTGTCGCCCTGGAGCTGGCCCTCGAGCACCACGCCGATGCCCTGGCGGAACATCTGCGGAGGCTGGCCTTCGCTGTGCACCTTCACGTCGAATCCGCCGTCGGTCACCACGAAGTCGCAGCCCGGGCTGCACTTCGCGAGGTCGAACGAGCCGGGCTTCACGAGCCCGCCGAGGCGAACCGTCTGGCCCTGCGCCTCGAGCCCCTTCGCCGTGAGTTCGCTCGGCGACCAGTAATACACGAGGTTTTCGCCCAGGTTCCCGAAGCTCGCAAACGCGAGCATCAGCCCGGCGACGACGACCGCGACGGCGCCGGCGATCCTCCGCGTTCGGAGGGTGGAAGCGGACGTGGGGTTTTCGGTGGTCATGGTGAGCCTCCGGCGAGCAGCGAACGGTACTGGAGCGAAATCATGGAGTCTGCCTGACGACGCCGTAGCTGACGGCGAGGATGCCGGGCGTTGCCCAGGCGTAGAGGACGGCTTTGGGGAGTCGCAGGTCCATCGCGTAGTCGTAGCCCGCGATCGCGATCCCGAACACGATCCACAGAGCGCCCACCGCGATGGCGACGCGGGTGATCCGGTCCGATGCAGGCTCGCGCGACGTGGACGCGACGCGACCGAACCAGCCGCCATAGGCCGCGAGCGACACCCACAGCAGGCCGTAGCTCGCGATGACATAGGGCCACGCGTTCGTGACCACCCCTTCGACTGGAGGTGTCATTGTGCACCTCCCACGCCGACCGGAAGCGGGGGAGGCGCCTCATCCGCCCAGCGCGACGCGGCGACGCGCATGCGCATGGCGACGAACCACAGCGTGAGCAGCACCATCGCGAACAGGTTCACCCGCAGCGTGAGCAGCATCGGCGCCGACAGCGACTCCGGCGTGCTGAGCTCCTGGTGAAGGGTCGCTACCTTGGTGACAACGAAGTACGTGAGCGGCACCGTGATGCTCGACATCACCGTGGTGACCGCGCTCCACAGCGACCGCTTGTCCGAGTCGTCCACCACCTGCCGCAGCAGCAACACGCCTGCGAAGCCTACGAACATGATCGTGGAGAACGTGATGCGCGGCTCCCACGCCCACCAGACGCCGAACGTCGGCTTGGACCAGATCGATCCGAGCGCGAGGAGGAGGAAGTTGTGCAGCACCCCGACCTCGACGCACGCGACCAGGCCGTGATCCCAGCGCGGACGCGGCGAGAACAGCGACAGCAGCGCGAACGTCGACGCCATCATGAACGCCATCATCGCGAGGATGGCGGGCGGGACGTGCGTGTACAGCATGCGACCGGCGTCGCCCATGTGCATCTCGGGCGGCGTCCAGAACAAGCCCATGTACTGCCCCGCAGCGAACAGCACGAGACCGGAGACCAGCAGAACATGCTCGGCGCGCATCACTCCTCCACCACAGCGCGAAAAAACAGCGGCCCGAACAGCCAATGTACGGCGGCAAACGCGACGACCACGCCGAACCAGGTGGGCGCCTGGTTCATGATGTCACCTTCGATCAACACGCCGATGCCCCGCGCAGAGGCCACCATCGCGGGCATCACGAGCGGGAACAGCAGCACCGGCAGCAGCGCGCTCGCGGCCCGCGCACGGGACGTGATGGCCGCGAACGTCGTCCCCGGCGCCGCGATGGCTGCGCACCCGACAGCGAGGAACCCGATGAACATCGGGAGGTTGCCTTTGACCGGCGCGTCGAAGATGGCGATCACGAACGGCGTGATCGCGAGCGAGACGAGCCACAACACGAGCGTGTTGGCGATGGCCTTGCCGTAGAACAGCGCGACCGGATGAACCGGCCACAGCACCATGCCCTCGAGGGCGCCCTGCTCGAGCTCCACCTGGAAGCTGCGGTCGAGCGAGCGCGTGGACGCGAGCAGCAGGCCCATCCACAACGTGCTGGCGGCCTGACGTTTGAGCGCGCCACCACCCGACGAGAACGCGACGAGCAGCACGATGGCGAGCGCGAAGAACAGCACCGCGGTGGTGCGCACAGGGCTGCGCCACTCGACGAGCAGGTCTTTGGCGATGACGGCGCCGATCTGGTTGAGCATGCTCACCAGACCTCCTCGGCTTCCGCCGGGGCATCCGCCGGGGCGCCCGTCCACGCGATCTTCCCGTCCGCGAGGTGCGCGGCCATGTCGCAGTACTGGCCTGCCACCTGCGGAAGGTGCGTAGCGATGGCCAACGTGGCTCCCCTCGCCCGCAGCGTGGAGATGACCCGGCCCATCATCGCGCGACCACCGGGGTCGAGCGCGGCAAACGGCTCGTCGAGCAGCATCACGTCGGGCTTCTTCAGCAGCGCGATGGCGAGGGCGACCCGGCGACGCATGCCCGCGGAGTACGAACGCACCGGCTCCGTCCGCGCGGCTTCCAGGCCCACGTCGCGCAGCGCCGCGACCACGTCCACGTCCATGCCACCGAGGCGGGCCCACACGAGCAGGTTGTCCGACGCGGTGAGGTCTTCGTACATGCGGGTGGCGTGCGACAGCAGCACCACCTTCCGCCGCGCGTTGTCGATGTCCAACCACGGGTCCTGCCCGAGCAGCCGTACCCCGCCCATGTGGGGCGGGAGCGCCGTCGCGAAGCAGCGCAGCATGGTCGTCTTCCCGGAGCCGTTCCGGCCCGTGATCATGACGCTGGAACCGCGCGGGACGACGAGGTCCACGCCCGCCAGGGCCCACCGGCGCCCGAAGCGCCGACAGAGTCCTGCTGCAGCGATTCCCTCGTCCACGACCGCTCCACTGTTGGCCGTTGCACTATCCGCCGGACAACGTACCGTCGCCTCGCTGCAACGATCAGTGATGCCACGGTATGTCACAAGCGGGTGCGTCGACCACGCGGGACCACACGGCGACGTCGCCATCGGCGCGGCAGTCGGCCGGTTCCCCCGCGCGATCGTCCAGCACGAACCGGAACGCCGGCGCGTTGGCACAAAGGAACGCCGTGGACGAGCCAGACGCTTGATCCCGCCAGTCCGAAACGACGGCGAGGTCGAGCCCGAGCGTCTCGCCGCTGCCGTCGGCCTCGTCCCGAAGGACCCGCACGGGGTGCCGCTCGACGTACACACCGTCGCTCGTGAGCCACAAGGCGCCCCCTCCGGACCAGGACGAGGCCTCTACCCCGAGCGACCACTGACCCGCATCCACATCGCACGCCCACGTCAGCGTGGTGATCTCCGGGTCCGTCAGCACCGGTGCCCCGTCCGTGTCGTCCTCAGGCCCCCGACAGCCGAGCGACATGCCCCAAAAAAGAAAGAACCCCACCGCCCACGAGGGACGACGGGGTTCGTAGCTCACGACGTCTAGCCTACGGCCAGGAGTTGCCGTTGGCGCAGCCACCGAAGTCCGAGCCCCAGACCGAGTCCGGGCCGGTTGCGGAGCCCGACGCGACGACGCAGTCGGCGGCGGGGTCGCCGGCAACCCAGTCAGGCGCGTACACTTCGTAGCGCCACACCATCAGCGTATCCATGCCGCACTGGAAGATCGACGACACGTTGGCCGCCTGGTCCGGCGGGTTCGCGTGCGCGCCGACGAGCGTGACGCCGAGCGTGGTGCTCGCGCCCGTGAGGTCGTGATCTTCGTGGTACGCGGGGGTGGTGTCCTGGTCGACGATGACGAGGCCGCCCGAGTTCGCGCCCGAGACGTTGATCGTGTACTGCCAGTTGCTGCCGAACACGTCGGCGCTGTCCGGCGTGCAGACGTACGTGTAGTTGTCGATCAACAGGGGATCCGTACCGCCCGTGTCACAGGCGGTGTCGGTCAACGGGTCACAAGCCGTGTCACCGGCCGTACCGCCGGTGCCGTCATCGCAGCCCGCCAGAACCGCGGCGAGCGCCACGGCAACGAAACCAAAATTCTTCATGTCTCCTCCTGATGGGACGCCACAGGCGGCCCGGTTGCACCCTAGCGTGAACCCGTGCCTTCCCGCAACCCTTCTTTGAACAATGCCCGCTCGACGCGATCGAGCAATAGAGCAAGACCTTCGCCGGTCATCGCCGAGATCGGGTGGCCGCCGTACCGGTCGGTAAGCTCGCGTAACCGCCCAGACTCGGCTTGATCCGCCTTGTTCCACACCAACAGCACGGTGCGCTCGGAGAGCCCAAGATCGAGCAGCGTCTTGTCGACGCTCTCCTTGTGGGATTCGACGTCGGGATCGGCGGAGTCGAGCACGTGCAGCAGCAGATCGGCGTGTTCGAGCTCTTCGAGCGTGGCCTTGAACGCCTGCACGAGCGTGTCCGGCAGGTCCTCGATGAAGCCGACCGTGTCGGTGAGCAGGATGTCGCGCTCTTCGGGGAACCGGAACCGACGCGACGTCGGGTCCAACGTGGCGAACAGCTTGTCCTCCACGAGCACCGCGGACTCGGTGATGCGGTTCAGCAGCGTGCTCTTGCCCGCGTTTGTGTACCCGACGATGGACACGACGGGGATGCCGCTGCGCTCGCGCTGCCGGCGCCGTAGCGCGCGCTTGTCGCCGAGGTCTTCGAGCTCGCGCTCGAGGCGCGTCTGCCGCTCGCGCGCCCGGCGGCCGTTGATCTCGAGCTTGGTCTCGCCGGGGCCCCGCCCGCCGACGCCGCCGGTGAGCCGGCTCATCGCGGTGGGCATGATCTTGAGCCGCGGCATCGCGTACCTCAGCTGAGCCAACTCCACCTGGAGCTTGCCTTCGCGGCTCTTCGCGCGCTGGGCGAAGATGTCGAGGATGATCTGCGTGCGGTCGAGCACCTTGAGGTCCGTGGTCTCGGCGATGTTCCGAAGCTGAGACGGCGAAAGCTCGCGGTCGAACACGAGCACGGACGCGCCGAGGTGCATGGTGCGGACGACGAGCTCCTGCAGCTTGCCGCTGCCGACGAACGTCTTGCCGTCGATCGCGTCGCGCCGCGCGAGGACCGAGTCCAGCACGGTGAGTCCGGCGGTCTGGGCGAGGCGGACGAGCTCCAGCAGGCCGCGTTTTGCCTTGTGCGGGTCGCGCAGGGTGACGCCGACGAGCAGCGCGCCGGTGCCGTCTTCGACGCGACGCAGCGACGGTTCCTTGGCGAACTGGGCTTCCAGATCGGTGATGAACACGTGGAAGTCGTCTTCCCACGCGTGAATCGTCGGGACCTCCTCGACGCGCCAGGGCTTGTCCGTGCCGGGCGGGAGCAGGTGGCCGTACCAGGCGACGCCGGGGAGGCCGTCTCCCCCGACGGAGATGGTGATCACCGCGTCGAGCTGCAGCAGGGCGAGGTCCGTGAGGTCCTCTTCCGTGAGCCCGCTCTTCGTCGAGCCGACGCTCAGCGGCCGGAGCTGCGTGTGAACGAGGCGGAGTCCGCGGAACCTTCGCGCGCCGGCGCGGCGCGGGCCGAGGTCGGGGATCGTGACGCTGTGCGCGTCTCCGACGACGACCATCGCGATCTCGCCGGAGCGATCGAGCATCAGCCCGAGGCGTCGACCCGTCTCGCGCGAAAGCAGGCACAACGTGCGCGCGAGCGGCACGCTCACGAACTCGTTGCGTCCCACGCGCCGCTGGTAAAGGTTCTTCAGCGCGCGCGCGTGTTCGGGCTTCAGGCCTTGCGTGTTGCCATGGACGACGTGTTCCATGGGCTTCGCGTAACCGCGTTCTTCCGCTGCGCCGCGCCTACAGCGAGAACACGATGCTGTTGCTCGTGTGGACCTCGTAGTATGCGAACACGGCCGTATCGACGATCATGCCGATATGGTCGTGGTTGTCGGGGTGCCAGAAGAAGGTCTCACGCGACCACACCGCGGTCTTGACCGGGCCGCGCAGCTCGTGTTCGACGGCGTGGCCGCCAGGAACGAGCGTGTCGGCGCTCGACAGGCGCAGCAGGTTCTGGCGGTTCCCGGTGACGAGGTCGACCGCGACGAACTGATCGGCGCCGCCGCCGCTCGTCCACAGCAGCTGGGTTTCATCGTCCCACACGAGCCAGTTCTCGCCGATGGACCCGAAGCCACCGCCGACACCGTCCGCGACCGAACTCACCAGCGTGCGGTTTCCCGTCGCGGGATCGACGCTGATCAGCCGGTCACCGAGCACGGTGTAGAACACGAGCTTGCCGTTTGCCCAGCCCATGCCGCGGATGTTCTGGCTCTGGAACAGGTAGCCCGTGCCCACGTCCGGACGCGTCGAGGAGTGCACGCGCGTGACGACGTCGCAGGTGGCTCCGGTGAGCGGGATCTTCGCGATGCCGTCCCCGTCCGCGGAGTTGTGGAACGTGAGGTAGAAGTTTCCCGCCGGGTCCATGGCGAACGACTTCTCGTTGAACTGCACGGACAGCTGGCCGACGCGGTCGCTCGTACATTGGCCCATGGGGTGCACCGCGCCGGTGACCGACTTGTGCCAAACCAGAGTGCGGTCCCCGTTCGCAGGGTTGATACGGATGATCTCCACGTTATCGGCCGAGTCCGAGCCGTACGCGTACCAGTTGCCGTCCGGGCCGGGCTGCACGTCCCACAGGAACGGAAGCGGCGCGGTGTGCCGGATCACGCCGCTCACGGTGACGTTGGAGAGGTACCCGCCGCCGGTGGTCTGGTAGCCGGTGGTGGTATTGACGGTGCCCGAGACGATGCGGCGAGCGCCGGTGTCGATGTTGATGGCCCAGATCACGCCGACGGACTGGGTGTAGACGGCGTCCTTCCAGTTCATTGCGACGATGAACTCGCGGTTCGCGGCGTCGAGGAAGCCCCCGCCCACCTCGCGGCCCGTACGATTCACGTCCACCAGCTGGGGACCCGAGCCGTACGTGATGCCGGCCGTGATCATGTCGTCGGGGTCGCCGCAGATCTCCGACAGGTTCGCCTCGTTGCACCGGCAGTCTGCGGCGAGGTCCGTAGGGTTCTCCTCGAACTGGAGCGTCGTACAATTGTCGGCGTACCACGGCGAGTCTTCTACGGTGGTACTGCTGATGAAGTGAAGATCGATCGCCTTGCGCATCGGCTGGCCCGTGTCGTCCGTGAGCAGAGGGTCCGCCGCGTCGAACGTGCTGATCACGCCCGCGTCTCCGAACACCGCGAGGTGCAGCGTCTGGTGCGCGCTCCACACGCCCGGGTTCGTGAGCAGGATGCGGCTCGGGCTGCGCGCGCTCACGCGCGAGTGGAACAGCTCGCTCCCGGGCACGCCGCCGTCGTCCGCGTACACCACCACCCAGGACGCCGTCGACGTGCTGACGCGCTCGATCTCGGCCTGGTTGCGCACCCGGGTCTCCCACGGCGAGCCGAACGTCCAGAAATTCGGCGCGTCGAGCGTGGCCGCGTCGCAGTCGTTGTCCAAGCCGTCGAACGTGACCTCGAGGCCGTCGGGGTTCACGAGGGTGTTGCTGTCGAGGCAATCGTCGCCGCCGCAGCTCACGCCGTTCTGCAGGAACCCGTCCGCGTCGACGTCGCATTCGTCGCCGTCCAGGCAGTCGTTGTCGAGGCCGTCGTAGGGAACCTCGACCGCGAGGGGGTGGACCGCCGCCTTGGTGTCGTCACAGTCGTCCGGCACCGGGTAGCCATCGTTGTCGACGTCGAGATCGACCGCGGTGTCCGTGTCTGCGTCGGTGTCCGCGTCGGTGTCTGCGTCGGTGTCTGCGTCGGTGTCTGCGTCCGTGTCTGCGTCGGTGTCCGCGTCGGTGTCTGCGTCACCGGCGGTGTCCGTGTCCACCGCGGTGTCGGTATCGAGGCTCTCGGGGCCAGGGCACCCGACAAGTGCGAGGAGAGCAAGGGAAAAGACGCGCATCGGTACCTCCAGCCCCTCCGTCATATGGCGGATTTCCCCACGAGGCACCTGCACCTGGACCCGCGCGCCGTGTACGCTTGGACGCCGTGCTCAACCCCGTCGCCGCTGCCATCCCGGTGTTCTTCGCCTTGATCGGCGTGGAGGCCGCCTACGCGTGGCGCCGAGGCTTGCGGGTCTATCGCCTGAATGACGCCCTCACCGACCTCGGCTGTGGCGTCGTCGACCAGGTGGGCTCGGTGTTCCTCGAAGGGGTCCTTCTCAGCACCTATTTCTACGTGTACGAGTACCACCGGGTCCTCTACCACGCCTTCGGCGACTCGCTCGGCATGTTCCTGGTCGCGAGCGTCGGCGTCGACTTCAGCTACTATTGGTGGCATCGGGCGTCGCACCGCGTGAATTTCATCTGGGCCACCCACGTCGTGCACCACCAGAGCGACGAGTACAACCTCGCGGTCGCGCTCCGGCAGGCCGTGTTCGCCGGACTCACGTCGTGGCCGTTCTACCTGTGGCTCGCAGCCCTCGGAGTGCCGCCCGTCACCTACGTCGGCGCGCGCGCGTTCAACCTGCTCTACCAGTTCTGGATCCACACCCGCGTGATCGACAAGCTCGGTCCGCTCGAGTCGTTCCTCAACACGCCGTCGCACCACCGCGTCCACCACGGCGTCAACGCGGCCTACATCGACAAGAACTACGCCGGCGTGCTGATCATCTGGGACAAGCTGTTCGGCACGTTCGAGCCCGAGGTCGAGCCCGTGATCTACGGCACCGTGACGCCGTTTCAGTCCTGGAATCCGGTGTGGGCGCAGCTCGAGCCGTGGCAGAAGCTCGCGCAGCGCGTGTTTGCGAGCGGGAACCCCGGCATGTGGATCGAAGGCTGGTTCAAGCCGCCCGAATGGGTGCCCCGCGACCAGAAACCGCTCGTATTCCCAACCGATGACGAGCTCGCCGCCCGCGCCAAGTACGACGTCGACGCACCTGGGTACCATTTGTACGCGCTCGCGCAGTGGGTGCCGATCGCCGTCGCCGTCACCGGCCTTCTGCTGTACGCTCATGACGTCGAAACGACGCCGCTCGCAGCGGTCGGGGCCTGGGTCCTCGTCAGCCTCGTCGCGCTCGCTGGCCTGCTCGAATCAAAGCCGTGGGCCGTCCCTTTGGAGATCGGGCGTCAGCTCGCGCTGATCGGCCTCGCCGGGGCGGGAGCGGTGCTGGTCCACCCCGCGGCCATGTTGCTGGGCGTGTGGGCCCTCGTGTCCCTGCCCGTCCTGGCTACCAGGGTCGCCAACCCGCCTTCTTCGGCGCCACGGGCGGCCTGAGCGCGAGCAGCGCAGCGCGCGCCTCGGCGTGTTCGGGATCGAGCTTCACCGTCTTCTCGAGCCAGGCGACGGCCTGGGCTTCGTCGCTGTCGGCCGCCGCGATCCGCGCCAACAGCCAGGTGAGCGCCACGGTCGAATCGAGCCGGTCGCCCGCGACGTTTGCCGCGAGCTTCGCGTCGTGCGGCCGACCTTCGGCGTACGCGGCCTCGGCCGCCTCCGCGATCACGGCGATCGCCCGCTCGACGTAGTCCGGGTACACGAGCACGTGGCGAGCCGCGTCGAGCGCCCGCGGAAGGTTGCCCTGCATCAGCAGGATCTCCGCGTAATTGGCCCACATGTCCGCGTTTGTCGGGTCGACCTGCACGCCGTACTTGAGCGCCTGGACGGTGGCCTCGACGTTGCCCGTCTCCCCTTCCATCGTCGCGATCAGGCTCCAAACCGACGGCGGCGCGCCGCCGTTGTTCGCCCACTCGTACGCCTCGTCGAGCGCGCGATCCACCTGCCCGATGCGGTACAGCGACTCGATGCGGACCCGCCGCCCCGCCACGGCGTCTTCCGGGGAAGCCCAACGCGTCGCTGCGGTCGCGAGCTTGAGCGCGAGCACGTGACGGCCCAGCGCATGTGCGACCTCGGCGCCTCGCGCGAAGTTCTTCTCGGGGTGGGCGCTCACGAGGTGGTCGTGAAGGTCTTTGGACTTCTGCTCAGTCAGACCGCAGTGCTCACACCGCGGCGAGGCCTTCGCGGTGGTGGCGCCGATGTACCCGCCCCCACAGTTGACGCAGCCCTCCGAGGCCGGCCACTGAATCGGCGCGAGCGAGGACTCCATCGTGTGGATGTGGTGGCACGAAGCACAGACGTAGATGTCTGACCACCGCTCACCGACGCGGGACTGCGTCCATTGTAGCCGCGGGTTGCCGCAGCATTCCATGAGTGCCATGCGACCCCCTGACGTTTCGAGCGTAACTCACCGGACGGCAGGTTCACCCGGAACGGGCAATCGACCCGCTGATAGCAAGCGTTGCACCGCGAGGTGCGCCTGTTCCGCCGCCGTGTGCGGGTCGGTGATGCGGATCGGCTCCCCGAACCGCAGCGACACCGGGGCGGGTCCGAGCTTCTCGCTACCGATGGGGAACACGTGATCGGTCCCTTCGATCGCGGTCGGGACGATGCACAGCCCGGGGATGTCGAAGTAGCGCCACACGCCGCGCAGGAATGGACCGAGGCGACCGCTGCGGGAGCGCGAGCCCTCGGCGTACAACAGCACGATCGAGCCGCTCTGCACGGCTTCGTGCGCGAGGTTCAGCGAGTGCCGCGCCCGTCGCGCGAGCTCGCGGGGCCCGATGCGCTCGGCGCCCTCGATCGACGTCGACTGCGGCGTCGGGAGCGTACACAGGCACAACGCCGCCAGCCGCCGGAACAGGTCGGAGTACACCTTGGGACCCGCCACCGCGAGCACGCGATCGGCGATGTCCGCGTGGCCGTGCCAGGCGAGGATCGCGTCCGCTGCCGTCGAGTCGACATAGGAGAGGTGGTTCGACACCAGCACGACGCGGTCGCCGGCGTTCTGGAGGTGCTCGATCCCCGACAGCGTCCCCGGGACGAGCAGGTCGCGCGTCCAGGTGCGCGAGATCCGCCGCGCGAGCGGGTCGGCCCCGTAGACGCGGATCTCGTCGCCCTCCACCGCGAGGGCCTGGACCAACGCGCGTAGCTCGTCGTCGGTTGCGCCGGCGATCAACGTCGTCATTCGCTCGAAATTCGCCGCCGACGCCTCCGGCGCGCCGATCCG
This sequence comes from Pseudomonadota bacterium, assembly GCA_947505245.1. Lineage (GTDB taxonomy): Bacteria > Myxococcota_A > UBA796 > UBA796 > SYKL01. The sequence goes on from CANNIZ010000002.1 coordinate 119,238, forward strand.
CCCCGCCAGGTACTGGGGGAGGACGACGCGGAGCGTGGCGGGATCGAGGACTTCGAGGGCCGCCAGATCCATCAGGCGACTGCGACCAGCTCGCGCATCGCTGGAAACTCTTCGAGAAGCAGGCGTTCGACGCCCATCTTGACCGTCGCTAGCGACGACGGGCAGTCGGCGCACGAGCCGACCATGCGAACGTGGACGTCGGGCCCGATGATGTCGATCAGCGCGATGTCACCACCGTCGGACTGCAGCGCCGGGCGAACGAAGTTCTCGAGCACGTCTTCGACGTTCTCGCGCGTCAGCATCCGGCCGGACGTCTCGTGGTCAGCGCTCGGAGTGTGGTCGTGAGCGTGCGCGTGCCCGTGGTCATGCGAGTGCTCCGGCGCCGCGGCGACAGGCTCGTGCGCCACCGCGTGATCGTGCGCGTGGTCGTGCCCCGGCTTGTGCTCGTGGACGTGCCCCTGGAAGGTCGCCTCGACGGGCGCGGAGCTCCCGGCGTCGCGCTCGCGGGTGAACAGGTCGTCGCGCGGCGCCGCCGGCTTGTCCCTCCCGAGGACGCGCTTCACGCGCTTCTTGATGGCGTCCCTGATTCCCAACCCAAGCATGGTGACTCCGTTTCCACGATGTAACCGGGTGACGTGGTACAGTGCCGACCCCTGGAGGCCCATTGGAGTTCATTCGGCCCTCGATCCGCGTGGTGAGCGCGGAGATCCAGCGCGACGGCCACTACCTCATCGTCCAGCGCAGCCCGAAGGCCGTGCTGCCCTTGTTGTGGGAGTTCCCCGGCGGCCGCGCGCGAGAGAACGAGAACGATCACGACGCGCTCCGGCGGGCCTGCCACGAGCGCATCGGCGTGGAGCTGAAGATCGGCGACAAGCTGCTTGAGGTCACCCACGACTACGACGCGTGGGCCGTGACGCTCGCGGTGTACCGGTGCACCATCGAGCAGGAGCCCTGGGCGCAGAACGTGGCGGCCATCGCGTGGGTCGCGGCCGAAGACTTCGCCGATTACCCGTTCCCCGGCGCAGACCAGCGCACCGTCGAGGTCCTCGTCAAGGAGTCGTAGGCGCGCCGAACGACGCCCAGTCCGACCACGACGGCACCTTGCTCGGCGGCACCGCGACGAACCGGGCGAGGCCGCGATCGAAGTCGTACTCCTGGCGGAACTCGGAGAGCACGTTCAGGCCGAGCAGCCCGGCGGCCCACGGCCCGCGCGCGCGGTCGGTGAGCATCAGCGGGCCCACGGAGCCCTCGGCGAGGTCCAGCTGGTCGACGCGGTAGTACACGAGATCGCGGACGATCACGCCCGTGGCGCCGCTCGCGCGGACGCTCACCCCGTTCTGTCGCAGCGTGGGCTCGAGTCCGAGCCGCTCACCGTCTACGTGCGTCCCCGTCGCGCCGGTGTCCACGACCGGCCACATCAGGTCGTCGGCGAGGCCCACCGGCACCCGGAACCGCAGTCCCCAGGCGTACTCGCGTTTGAGCTGCACCACGCCCGGATCGCGGCGGCGGAACTTGAGCGCGTTTCGCGGCAACAGCGTCACCGACGGCACCGACGGGTCGATCTCGACGTCGAATTTCGTCAGGACGTCGCTCCCGAGCACGCCCATCACCGGCACCTCGGGGGGATCTGCGATCGAGCTCGTCGTGTCGAGGTCGCGGACGACGCAGTTCATGCGCACCTGATGGGTGCCGAGCCGGAACTCGGGGATCCGCGCGCGCGATGCGAACACGTCGCCGGCTTCCCCGCGGATCCGCACGCTGCCGCGCGTCTCGAGGTCGCGTGCCGCGATCATGTCGTCGTCACAGGTGGTGTAGCTGTACCCGGTGTCCAGGAACCACACCTCGTCGCCGAACGTCCCGTGAAACACGACGTACCAGCGGTCTTCGTCGTTCGACGGGTGCACGATCGGCAGCACCGCGTCGTGGGCGTACGTGACGTGCGGGTGGCCGAGGCGCGGCGCGCAGGCGAGCAGCAGCCAGGGGATCACTCCGCGCAACCGGCGCCGGGGAGCAGGTCCACGCCGAGCTGATCGGCCCAAAGCGACGCCGACTGCGACAACGGACCCGAATACGGGTCGATCACGGCGCCGGACGGGTCCGTGACCTCGAAGTGGAGGTGCGGCGTGCTCGACTCGCCGCTCGACCCGACGAGACCGAGCGCATCGCCACACGTGACCTCGTCACCCACGGCGACCTGCACCGAGCCCGACTTCATGTGCCAGTACAGCGAGAACAACCCGTCCACGTGCTGAAGGATCACGTAATTGGCGACCTTGTCGTGCCCGTCACACACCACGCCGCCCGCATCTGCGTCCGCGTGGCAGCGGTCGTAGTTGCCGTCGGCGATCTCGAATACGACGCCGTCCGCGGCCGCAACGATCGGTGAGCTGCCAGCGTCCATCGACTCGAACGCGCCTTCGAGCAGGTAGTCGCTGCCGTGGTGCTCGTCGTAACAGTGTGGGAACCCGCGGTCTTCGTAGTCCTTGCAGGTGGCTCGCCCGAGGATCGTGTCCGGCTGGACGACCGCGTCGTGATCGACGCCGATCAGCGTGGGGAACCGATCGCGCTCAGGCAGCGGAAAGCCGAAGCGCGTGCCGACGTCCTCGGTTTCCGCGGTCACCGCGGTTTCGGTTTCGACGTCGGTGCAGGCGAGGAGGAGCCACAACATGTGGCCATCGTACCCGAACGCGCGCGCCGCGTGTTAGCCGTCGCGATGTACTCAGAATCCCTGCTTGCAGCGCTCCCCAAGACCGATCTCCACTGCCACCTCGACGGCTCCCTCCGCGTGGGAACGCTGATCGAGCTCGCCAAGGCCCAGGGCGTCAAGCTCCCGTCGGAGACGCCGGAAGGCCTCCGCGAGCTGGTGTTCAAGGACACCTACCGCGACCTGCCGGACTACCTGCACGGCTTTGCCTACACCTGCGCGGTGCTCTCGAACGAAGAGTCGCTCGAGCGCGTCGCCTACGAGCTTGGCCAGGACTGCCTCGCCGAGGGCGTGCGCTACCTCGAGGTGCGGTTCGCGCCGCAGCTCCACGTGCGCCCGGGCATGGACCTCGCCCGCGTGTGCGCCGCGGTCGATCGCGGGCTCGACCGCTGCCGTCGCGAGCACGAGGCGAGCCCCGCGGTGGCGACGCTCGCCGAGCCGCCGTTCCGCTACGGCCTGATCGTTTGCGCGATGCGCATGTTCACCGGCGGCTTCGCGCCGTACTTCCGCGACCTCACGAACGTGCTCGCCGGCTGGCCGATGCCGCAGGTGTACGGCGCCGCGTCGCTGTCGTGTGTGCGCGCAGCCGTGGACGCGCGCGACCGGCTGGGCCTGCCGATCGTCGGGTTCGACCTCGCGGGTGCGGAAGCCGGCAACCCGGCGTCGGACCACGTCGACGCTTACGACTTCGCGCAGCGAAACTTCCTGAAGAAGACCGTACACGCCGGCGAGGCGTACGGGCCCGAGTCCATCTTCCAGGCGATCACGAAGCTGCACGCGGATCGCATCGGCCACGGCACGCACCTGTTCAGCACAGACAAGGTCCAGGTCGACGAGGACCCGCACCGCTACGTGCGGCGCCTCACCGAGTACATCGCGGACCGTCGCATCTCGCTCGAGGTTTGCGTCACGTCGAACCTGCAGACGATGCCCGAATTGCGCCGCGTCGAAGACCACCCGCTCGGCCGCATGGTCAAGGATCGGCTCTCCGTCACGCTGTGCACGGACAACCGCCTGATGTCGCGCACCACGGTCACGCGCGAGCTCAAGATCGCGTCGGACGCGTTCAAGTTCACGCCCTCCGAGCTCCGGAACATCGTGCTGCACGGGTTCAAGCGCAGCTTCTTCCCGGGCTCGTACCGCGAGAAGCGCGCGTACGTGCGCCAGGTGATCGACTGGTACGACCGCGTGGCCGACCAGCACGGCGTGCCCAAGGTCAAGCGCGGCGAGAGCTGATGACGTTGCTCGCCGTCGACCGCACCTGTGCGGCCTGCGGCGAGCGCGTCGCAACCGAGCCGTGCCCCACGTGTGGCGCGTCGACCCTGCTCGACGGTCGCTACGTGTTGTGCGACGTGCTCGGCAAGGGCGCGCACGCCACCACCTGGCTCGGCGAAACGCTCGATGGGCAGCGCGTCGCGATCAAGGAGCTGCGCGTCGACGCGGACGAAAAGACCCGCGAGCTCGTCACCCGCGAGGCGCGCGTCCTGAAGCAGATCGTCGTGCAGGACGTGCCCCGCTACGTCGACGAATTCGCGACCGCGTCCGGACGGCAGCGCCTCGTATGCGTCGTCCAGGAGTACGTCGCGGGGCCAACGCTCGAGGCCTACGCCCGCGACTACCGGCTCACCGTGGACGAAGCGGTCGCCCGCGTGGACGCCCTGCTCGCCATCCTGGCTGAGCTGCACGCCCTGTCCCCGCCGGTGGTACACCGCGACGTGAAGCCCGCGAACGTGATCCTCCGCGACGGCGAGCGCGTCACGCTCGTGGACTTCGGCAGCGTGCGCGACGTGTGGAAGGGCACCCTCGGCGGCAGCACCGTCACCGGGACGTTCGGCTACATGCCGCCCGAGCAGTTCGCCGGCGACGCGTCCCCCGCGTCGGATGTGTATGCAGCGGCCGTCGTGCTCGTCGCGCTACTGGCGCGCAAGGAGCCCGCCGCGATGCTCGGCGCGGAGCGGACGATCACGTGGCGGCCACATCTGCAGGTCAACGACGCGCTCGGGCGGTGGCTCGACCGCTGCCTGCACGCGGACCCCGCTCGTCGGCCCGCGACCGCGGCCATCGCGCGCGCCGAGCTTGCCGCGTGCGACCTGCACGACGCGACGCCAGCCAAAAAGGCGGGCCCGGTCTACGAACCTCCGAACGCGGCGCACACCCGGCTGCCGCAGGCACTGGAGGCCACTCCTCGGGTGCTCACCGTCCAACGCGAGTCCGTCCAAGACCCCATCCCGAGGCTCCCCGCGATGGCCGGCGCCGCCGTGCAGCAGAAGCCCGAACTGGTCTCCGCGGACCAGGGCTGCACGCTCGCGTTCATGGGCATGGCGAGCCTGTTCATGGTCGCGGCCCTCATGACCGTGCTCTTCGGCTTCGGATTCCTGCGCAGCTTCGGACTCATGCAACACAAGTTGCCGGTGCCCTACCAACCGCCCGACCCGTCGACTTATCAAACGCCGAGACTCGTCGTACCCATGAGCGACAGCGCCAAGCTGCTGGCCGCGATCGATGCGAGCCAGGCCGCGGCCTGCCTCAGCACGGGCGAATTGTGGATCGGCGCCATCGAGTTCACGCCCGCCGTGAAGGTCACCGGCCCCCCGGGGCCTGCCACCACCTGCGTGGCCGAGCGACTCGAGGCGCAGACGATCACCGTCGACGACCCGCAGCGCCGCCTGCTGCGGGTCGTGTTGAACGGACATGAGGACGACGTGGCGATCGCCCGGAACCTGCACACGAATCATCCACCCGTGGAACTCAGCGTGTTCGGCAAGCCGTTCAGGGTGTCCGCCTCTGGGGAAGGCGCGGAATTCTCCGGACCTCGGGAATTCTCCGTGCGCGACATCCCCGCGGGGACCTACAACTTCGTCGCGGGCTACGTTCACGGAGACGTCGACCTGACCGGCTCCGCGTGCACTGTGCAGGTCGTCGACGGCGCGTGGACCGCCGCCTGCAAGTGACGACGCCGCTCACGGGCCTCGTCCGCTCGTTCCGGGCGGACCTCGAAGGCGAGATCGCGCGCCTGCTCCGCGCAGGAAAGTCGCCGATCGACATCGGGCTCGGGCCGAAGGTCGACGTCGCGCTGCTCACCGACGATCTGCTCGCGGCCCACGTCGACTTCGTCGACCGACGGATCGTGATCGCCCGCGTCCGTCGCACCGCGCGCGGCTACGTGATCGCGCGCGAGTCGAACTTCGGCGTGTTCTGGCGAACGGGCAAAGAGACCGACTGGGTCGCGATCCGCCCGTACAGCCACATCGAAGGGCTGCTCGCCGGCGACACCGTTGGTCTCGGCTCGTGCCCGGCCGACGCGATCGCGTTCGTGCTCCCCGCGCTCGTCGGCGACGCGCCTGCGACCGAAGACGGCGGCGACTGGCGGGCGGCGGGGCAGCTGCAGATCGCCGTCGCCCACTGGCGCTACGCGGACCTCACGCTCGGCGCGAGCGACCGCGCGGTGGTGCGCCTGACCGAGCCGTCCCTCGCCCGGGCCGCCGTGATGTTGAGCCGCGATCTGGACCGCCCTGAGGCGGGCTTCCAGCTGCGTGTGCTGCATCCCGGTCCCGGGACGGCGCTCGCTGCGCCCGGCGAGCTCGACTTCGTGCGCCTCGACGCCGCGTCCCAGCGTCGCATCCCAGAGGGCGGCTACCGGCTGCGCATCGGGGGGCACGTGCTGCCGATCCCCGCGCCGGTCGCGCCGACGCCGCGGTTCTCGAGCCGCACGAAGCCGTCGATCGCGGAGATCCTCGAGGTGTTCGACCTCGGGCCCCACGACCTCGAAGACGCCGCCATCGTGAAGGCGCGCTACCGCGAGCTGGTGCGGCGGTTCCACCCCGATCGGCACACGAACCCCGGGCACACGTCGCGGTTCCTCGAGGTGCAGGCGTGCTGGTCGGCGCTCGGGAACTAAACGACCTCGAACTCGGCCTCGTCCGCGATGTACGAAACGTACCGGAAGTCGCGGATCGACGACACCTTCCCATCCTGGAAGTCGAGCAGGATGAAGTACGCGGGTCTTGCTGCCCCGGCGACGTGCGCGGCGAACGCGAGCGCGCCATCCAGCCGCACCAGCTGCAGGTGGACGTCCTCCTTCTCGTACCGCGCGAAGTAGAGCCCCACGGCCTTGCCCTGGCGCTGCGATTTGGAAACGAGGTCCAGTCGGCAGTCGTCGCGGATCAGCGTGCGAACGCCGTCCCAGTCGCGGGCGTTGAACAGCGACGCGTAGCGGTTGAGCTCCGCGCGGGTGGTGGCATCGACGACGGTGCCGTCGACGTGCGCCTCCCGGAGAGTTCGCCGGCCGCGGACCAGGAGCGCTTTCACAGCCATGACGGTGGTCCCCATGGTTTCTGCGGCCTCTTCGAGGGATTGGCCGAGCACGTCTTTCAAGATCACCGCGCTGCGTTGCGACACCGGCAACACGAGGAACCGCGCGAGCGCGCTGCGGACGATCGCGGGATCGGCCCGGTCGTCGAAGCCGACGACGTCTTCGAGGTCTGCGTAGGCGTCGGTCAGCTTTCGCCCGTGGCTCTTCAGGGAGTCCAATGCGGTGTTGTGCGCGATGCGGAACAGCCACGGCCGCAGCGCCGGGACCTCGGCCGAGAGGGACAGCGCGTAGAACGCCTTCGCGAGCGTCTCCTGGACGATGTCTTCGCCCTCGATCACGGACCCCGTCAGGCGCGCGCAGTACCGATGCAGCTCCGGACGCACGTCGTTGACGAGGGCCAGGAACTGCTCGCGGGCCGCCGCGAGCGCGGGCGGGGTGGCCTCGCTCACTTCTTCTTGATCGCGCGCATGCGGTTGTTCTTCGGGTTGTGCTCGACCTCGGCGAGCCCGAGCGCCTCCAATACCGGCGGCACGTACATCCCGAAGCGGCCCCGCAGGCCCTTCTTGAACCCATACCAGCCCTTGAGCGGGTTGGTTTCGGACCGGCCCCAGGCCTCGACGGTGCCCTCCGTGGCGGGCTTCTGCTCGTCGGCACTCCCCAACGCCACCCAGTCGCCCTGCTTGAGCAGCATCGCGTGCAGGTCGTCGATGCAGCGCAGGTGGTAGCGAAGCTGCGTCTTGCCCACCTGCACGACGAGGGCTGGCGGATCGGCCTTATCGTCGCGGTACGCCTGGTAGTCCGACGTGCCTGGGGGCGTCTTCAGCTCCCACGGGCTCGCGGCGGTTCCTTTTCCGACGACCTTGCTCACTTCGCACCTCCTTCGGCGGCGCGCTTGAGATCGGCCGCGTACGTATCGAACACGGGGACGAAGTCCGGCAGGGACCCCTTGATCATCGGCAGCATCATGCCCGAGAACGTCTCGACCATCGCGAAGTCGGTGGTGCCGTCTGCGTTCGGGGTGAGCGTGAAGGTTCGCACGCCCTTGAAGATCGGGGCCATGCCGTCGCTCCACACCATCGAGCGCGCAGGAACGACGTTGGACACCTTGGGCGTGAACGTGCGGTCCTTCGCGCTCGGCACCTTCAGCTTGAGCGCCTGCCCCTCGGCGATGGTGCCCTCGATGCTGGTCACGGTGGAATTCCACTTCGGGAACGCCGCGGCGTTGGTCAACAGCGCCCACACGGTCTCTGCGCTGGCGTTGATCTTCGTCTGGACGGCGTACTCCATATGAAACGTGGTCGCGGTCTTGGTCGCGGAAGCGGTATTCGTCATGGAGGTCCTCGGCGGTGGATTCTATTCTCAAGACGACCGGCCACCGACGAAGGATGCGCGATCGAAAGAAATGCCCAATCACGCCTGTTGTACGCCGACGATTAGACGCGATCACCGCCGCGCCACCAGGTCACACCGGACGAGCCAGCCCTCTCGGATTTCGCATTCCTTCGAGCCAGCCCCTTCGAATTTCGTCTCCGCGGCCGACCCACCGTCACGAACATGGGCCAACGTCAGCTATTCGCTGCGCGTGGCGGCCAATCCCCCGCCCGTAGACCCCAAAACGAAATTCGAAGGGGCTCGCTCCCCGATTCGCGAAATTCAGGAGGGCTGGCTCGCCTGCAGCCCGGCTCATACGCACCCGGCGGTGCTCACACCACCCTTCTTCCCGCCGCATCCCATGCGCACACGTTTACCGCCGCGATCGGCGTACCGGCAAGCTCGTCCGCAAACAGCGAGAACACGCGCAGATCGCGTCCGCCTACGCGACGCCGGAGCACCCCGTCCGTTCGAAAGCCAAGCGCGAGCACGGCCTTCGCCGCGCGCTCGTTGCCGTCGAACACGTGCGCCTCGACGCGATCAAAGCCGAGCGGACCGAGCGCCACCCGCGAGAGCGCGGCCACATACTCGCCGGCGAGGCCCTTCCCCTCGTGCTCGGCGTCGATCCACCCGCCGACCTCGACCCCGCCCGGCCCGACGCGCCGATGCAGCGCGCCGCCGCCGACCACGGTCCCGCCCAGTCGGGCGCCGTACACCCAACCCTCGTCGCGGTCGAACGCGGAGCGCCACGCGCGCAGATCCGCGACCAGGTCGTCCAGCGTGGGCAACACGCCGGGGTCGCCGGGCACGGCCGAGAGGCGCGCGTGGTTCTTCGTTCGCAGCGCGAGCAGGCCCGTCGCCTCCTCCGGCGACCAGGGCGCGAGCACGAGCCGCGGCGTGCGGATGCGGTAAGGCGTGCCGCCTTTCACGACCTCGTCGGGCCAACGACGATTCGCGCGGTGCTCCACGCGCCACGCCTCGAGCTCGTGGTCTTCGGGGTGGCGGCAGCGATCACCGGGGTGACGCTCGCCGACGACCAGCAAGTCGACGTCGTGATCGCTGGCATTGAACAGCGAATGCGCGATCCCCGTCCCGGCCGGGAACGACACGAAGTGGCCGGGTCGCAGCCCCTGCTCGCTTGCCGTACCGTCCACGTCCAACAGCCGCAGCGTCGGCGTACCGGCGAGCACGTAGATCGACTCCTCCTCGCGGAGGTGCGCGTGGGTGCGGCTCGTGCGACGCCCCGGCGCGAGGGTCTCGTGCCACACGCCGAGCGCCTCGCTGCCCGCGGCCGTGCCGAGGTCGCGCCCGCGCCCGAGGACCTCCGCGTCGAACGGCGCGGGGTAGCGGCCCTCCTCCCCCGCGAGGTCATCTTTGTGGACGACGAACGGCCTCATCGACGCCGACACGTCAGCAGCCCTACTTCGCTGTCGGCTCGATCTTGACGTACTTGTAGGCCGTCTCACCGGTCCAGCCCGGCTTGGGCGTCCAGTTCTGGTCGAGCACTTCGATCGCGGCCCACAGCAGGAACGTGACCTTGGCCTTCTCGCCCATGGCGATGTCGGCTTCGTTCTCACCCGTGGGGCGATCGAACAGGGCCATCAGCGCCTCGTCGAGGATGTGAGGCTGTGAGCGCCACGCGACCGCGCGCACGCGCTCGGGGAACTTGTCGTCCGCCGGGAGCAGGTTGGCGAGCTCGTTTTCGATCCGACCCGACGCGGCGCGGATCTGCTCCCACGTCCCGCCGCGCAGGCGGCCGCCGGCGAGCTCGAACATGCGGATGATGACGCCCACGAGGTACATCGACACGCCGGCCGAAGCGGGCTGGAGCGACTCGCGGTTCTCTTCGACGAACTTCGAAAGGCGGCGCTGATCGCGCAACAGGCGCGACAAAGCGGCCTGGTGCTCGGGCGGGTTGTTGCCGATCTGCTCGGACCATTCGTGAACGATCGCGCGGGGGATGAACGCGTTGGGCATAGCTTGCGACTCCATCAGGAACCGCTAACTACCACTTCGCGGAAAGCAGGGCCACCTGATAGCGCTCGCACGGCTCGTGCTCGGGAAGGCGCCGCCGGATCGTCTCGGAGTTCTTCGCGAGCACGCCGGGAAGATCGACCGAGAAGCTACGTTCGCCGCAGCGGATCTCGGCCTGAGCCGCGGTGAGGTCGCGCGAGGCGCGGTTGTCGAGGTTGACCTCGACCTCCATCCGACCGCCTGGATACCGCGAAAGCGAGGCTTGCAGGTCGATGAACGGCGACGCGTCCAGCCGGCGATTCTCCTCCTGGCGCGGGGCCAACAGCACCTCGCGGCGGTCCGCGTCGATCGTGATGTTGAAGTTCCCGGTGACGTTGAGGCCGAGCAGGCCGACCGTGTCGCTCGACGCACACGCCTCACACGTCGCGACGGCGACGCCGTGCACCGCGAGATCGCCCAACCACACCGTCTCCACCAGCACGACCTGCGCTTCGCGTTCGCCGTTGGCCGTGTGCAGGACGATCTTCGGGTCGTCGGCGCCAGGCACCACGCCAAGATCGCGCAGGACGTCGAGCGGCAGCGTGGTGTAGGTGGCGCCCGTGTCGAGCATCATCTCGCGCTCGATCGTCTTGCCGCCCTGCTCGAACACGATCGGCAGCGAAAGCCGGCGACCCGCGCCCTCGTAGGGCAACGCGATCTGCTCGGGCGCGAGCGGAGGCCCCGCGGGGAGCTCGAATTTAGCGACCTCCGCGGCCTCGGGGATCTCAGGCGTGGCGACCTTCGGTTCGTCGGGGAGCGAGCCCGCCACCACCTGCGCGACGCTCTCCCACGAGCCGCCACCGTTGACGAGCGACATGCCCGTGACCACGGCCTGACGGCGTTCGCCTGGGAAATAAACGGGCATCGCCGCCAGGATGCCGAGCGACCACGTGCCGGCGAGCAACGCGAACACGGGCACACGACCGCGCCAGGCGAGGGCCGCGGAGACGAGCGGCGGCCCGAACACGAGCACCGTGGCCGAGAACGAGATCACCCACGCCGGCGCGTGGCGGTGGAGCCCGAGCCCCAACATGGCCGCATACGCGATGATCGCCGGTACAATGGCGAGGATCAGCACGAGCGCGTGGGTGGCGTAGCGCGTCAGCATTCCCCCAGTATCGCACGCGATGCGCAGGACCGCTCGCCGCGCTAGACGAACGGCGCGGAGGGACGATGGGACGCGCGACGTGGTTCTGCGTGGACATCGAGTGCTCCGGGCCTGTCCCGGCGCGCTACGACATGATCTCGCTCGGAGCGATGGTGGTACGCGACCACGTCGACAGGCTCGAGCTCGGCGAGTCGTTCTACGTGGAGATCGCCCCCACCACCCAAAACGTCGACGCCGGCGCGATGGCGGTAAACAAGCTCGACATCGAAGCCCTGCGTCGCGACGGGAAGCCGCTGAAAGACGCGCTCGTCGAGCTTTCGGCCTTCGTAGCGGCCCACACCATGGCCGGCAGCAAGCCGGTGTTCGTCGGTCACAACGCGCCATTCGACTGGAGCTTCGTGGCGTACTCGTACAATATTTGCGGCCTTCCGAACCCGTTCGGCTACAAGGCCCTGGACACCAAGGCCCTCGCGGCCGGCGTGCTCGGCCTTCACTGGTTCGACACCGACAAGGAGCGCCTGCAGACGCTGCTCGACCTGCCGCCCCAGGACGCGGCCCAGGTGCATCGTGCCGACTATGACGCCGCCTACCAGGCCCGGATCCTCGCGGGGCTGCTCGCCCACCAGCGCGGGGAGAGCTGATGTGTGGCTTTGTCGGGCTGATCGCGCACTCGGAGGTCGCCCCGATGCTGTTCGTCGGGCTTCAGACCCTGCAGCACCGCGGCCAGGACGCCGCGGGGATCGGGACGCTCGGCCCTGACGGCCGGTTCCACCTGCACAAAGAGATGGGCATGGTCGTGCAGGCCCTCCCGCTCGAGGTGATCGAGCGCATGCCCGGCACCGCCGGCATCGCCCACGTCCGCTACCCCACCGCGGGCGTCGGCATCGGAGATCGCGAAGACGCCCAGCCGTTCGTCACGCGCCGCCCAGGCATCCTCGCTGCGCACAACGGGAACGTGACGAACATCCCCGATCTCGAGGCCTCGTTACGGGGCGCCGGGCTTCGGATCCTTTCGAACTGCGACTCGGAGGCGATCCTCCTCGTCCTGGCCGAGGAGCTCACGGCCCTGCGCGGCGCGCGGCACACCACCGAAGACCTCGTCCTCGCGGTCGACCGGTTGATGCGACGGGTTCGCGGCGCGTATTCCGTGGTTGCAGTGCTCGAGATCGAAGACGCGCCCACCCTGATCGCGTTCCGCGACCCGCACGGGATCAGGCCCGCCGTGTACGGCAAAGACAGCACCGGCGCGTGGATGGTGGCGTCCGAGTCGGTCGCGCTCGACGTGCTCGGGTTCGAGGTCGAAGGCCACGTCCCCGCCGGCGGGCTCGTCATCCTGCGGCCCGATCAGCCGGCGGTCGTGCGGCGCATCCGCCACGACGCCGCGCACCACTGCGTGTTCGAGCGCATCTACTTCGCGCGGCCGGACAGCCGCATGGAAGACGGCCGCGTGGCCTCCGTTCGTTGGGCCCTCGGCGAGCGCCTCGCCGAAGAGTGGAAGCGCAAGGGCTTCGAGGCCGACGTCGTCGTCGCGGTACCCGATACCTCACGCGACGCCGCGCAGGCGATCTCCGAGAAGCTCGGCATCCCCAATCGCGAGGGGTTCATAAAGAACCGCTACTCAGGTCGCACGTTCATCATGCCGAACCAGGCCACGCGCGAGAACGCGCTCCGCCTGAAGCTCAACCCGATGCGCGAAGTGTTCGAAGGCAAACGCGTGATCCTCGTGGACGACTCGATCGTGCGCGGATCGACGGTTCGACGCCTCGTTGACCTCGTGAAGTCCCTCGCGCCCAAAGAAGTTCATGTGGCGATCTTCTCGCCTCCGGTTGCCCATCCGTGCTTTTATGGCATCGACATGCCGACCCGAGACGAATTGATCGCCGCGAAATTCGCGCCCGAACACCTCGAAGAACGCCTCGCCACCGAGCTCGGCGTGCGATCCGTCACGTTCATTTCGGCCGAAGGGCTCGCGGCCGTCGCCGGCAAACGCGCGTGTATGGCGTGTTTCACCGGTGACTACGTCGTCCCGGTCGACAGCGAAGAACGCGCGTTCATCCTAAAGAACCGATCCGCACAGGGTCCCCGGTCAACCGCCATGCCGCGGGGTGTGCCGTAGAATCACGCTCCATGCGGGACGTCACCGAAGCGCACTTCCTGCACCAGCGCCAGGGGCTGGAGCCGGTCTTTCGCCCGCCCGTTCAGAACCCCACGGCGATGGCGTGGATTCCTGGACGGGAGGAGCTTGTCGCGTGCGCGCGCGACGGGTCGATGCACATCATCGATCCGGTGCTAGGCACGCGCGTCGCGCACAAGGATCTCGGTGAAGTCAACGTCCTGGCGCTCCACCCGGATCGCAAGCGTTGGCTGGGCCTGACGCGCGACGGCGAGTGGATGGTGGGCCGGTTCGGTGGCGGGATCGAACACCGCGGAAAGACGGGCTTCGTCAGTGGACTTGAAGGCCTGTGGGTGGGCGATTTCGCGGTGTACGTCGGAGACACCGCAAACCAGAAGAAGGTCGACGGGGTCATGGAGCCCGTTCGCGAGCTGGTCATCCTCCAGGACGGCGTTCAGAAGGCTCGAATCGAAGTTCCCGCGCGCGTCATGCCCCTGCAGGGCGAGAACAACAAGCTCCTGCTCGCGCGCTCGAACCAGGCCGGGCTCGAGGTCGTGAAGTTCGGCAAGGAGATCAAGTTCGCTGACATCCCCGGCACCCAGCACCGCCTGAAGCCCTGCGGCGCGTTCGTGCTCGGCTTCACGTCCACCGGGGTGGCGATCTGGAGCCGCGCCGGCGGGTCGCCGCGGTCGATGCGCCTGCCGGACCTGACCACCGGAGACATCCACACCTCCGGCGCGTTCCTCGGCCTCGGCACGCGCACCGGCGCCGTCGCGCTCGCGATCGTGAACAAGCTCGACGCCCGCGCCCGCCCGCACCTCGTCAAGGCGTTCGATCAGCCCGTGTCCGCGCTGGCGTTCAGCGATCGCGGCCGCTGGCTCGCCACCGGCGCCGAGAGCCTGCAGGTGTGGACCTGGGAAGACGCGGAGGAGTAGGGACCGTCGCCTTCGAGGTTGGGGAGCCAGCCGCCTCGGATTTCGTAGATCCCCGACCCAGTGGCATCGAATTTCGCCGACGCGATCGACCCTCGGGAACTCACGGCGTTTGCTCGTTCGTCCACATCACGCGACGACGGAAATCATGGTCGAATTCGCTTCAAAACGAAACTCGACGAGGCTGGCTCCGGCATTCGCGAAACTTGAGGGGCCTCGCTCCCGTCAGACGGAGCGTGTCCCCATGGAGACGCCTAGCGGACGGCCTCGAACATCGCGGCGAGGGCGATTCGAACGTCGGGGAAGGCGGCGATCACCAGGGAACCGTCGGCCTCGATCACCTCACAGGTCGCGTAGGCGTCGCCTGCGGGCTGGCGATAGACCTCCACCCGACGGCGCGCGAGGTCCACGATCCAGTACTCCGGGTACCCGCTCTCGGCATAGAGTTCGCGCTTGGCAAGCCGATCGTAGCGAAGCGAGCTGTCCGAGACCTCGATCACCAGGTGGGGCGCGCTCGGGTGGTCATCGAGCGCCTCGATCGGCACCACAGCGAGGTCCGGCTCGGGCTCGGAATGGTCGATGGCCACAAGTGGAAGCTGGCAACGGACGTCCGCCCGACGGCCCAAGGCCTCGAACAGCAATCGCGTAAGGTTCTGGATAACGCGCGCGTGCGGCTGGTTTTGCGGCGACATCTCGACGATCACCCCCCGGATGAGCTCCGCGCGACGGCCCACGAACGCGCCCGAGTCGATCATGGCCCGCCAGGTCGCTCGGTCGATCGGGAACACACGGCGTTCCGGGAACTCTTCGATGATGGCGTGAAGGGACATCCCGCCTCCAGCTTCATCTTAACCGATGCCACCGAGCCCACGTTCAATACCGGGACGACAACCCGCCATCGACCGGCAACACCGCCCCGTTCAGGTAGAACCCCTCCGCCGCGATGAACCGCACCAGCCGCGCGACGTCTTCGGCCGTGCCGACGCGTCCCATCGGGATGCGCTTCGCGAGCCTCGCGCGCAGGTCGTCGTCGTAGGACTCGGGCCAAACGACCTGCCCGGGGCTCACCCCGACCGTGCGCACGCGCGGCGCCAATTCCACGGCCATGGCGCGCACGAGCATGACGAGACCGGCCTTGCTCACCGAGTAGTGCGCGTAGCCCGACACCGGCCGCTCGGCGCCGATGTCGCACAGGTGTACGACGCAGCCGCCCTGTCCCTCGGGGCCGCCGAAATCGGCCGCGACGCCGCGCTCCAACAGCGGCAGCAGCCCGCGCGAGATCAGGAACGGCGCGCGAAGGTTCACCGCGAGCATCGCGTCCCACGCGGCGGCGTCGATCTGCTCGAACGGCAGCGGGTCGAACCGCGACGCGTTGTTCACCAGCAGGTGGACGCGATCCCAGCGCGCCTTCACCGCGTCGACGAGCGACGTGCAGCCGACCTCGTCGTCGAGCGCGGCCGCGACGACGAAGGTCTCGGCGCCGTGCTCGGCGCAGGCGCGGGCGACCGCGTCGGCGGCGTCTGCCTGGGAGCGGTGGTGGATGGCGACGTCGAACCCGCTGCGGGCGAGCTCGATGGCGATGGCGCGCCCTACGCGGGCGGCGGCTCCGGTGACGACGGCACGTGGGCGCATTTGCGCATCCTACCCCCGCGCGGCTCCGAGCTTCGCGCTCAACGCGAACAGCACGACGAGGGACGCGAATTTCGCCTCCTGAACGACGAACTCGAGCCACCACGAGATCCGGATCGCCTCGATCGCGACCGTCTTCACGACGGCGAGGTCGAGCCCCCACACGGCGGCCGCGAGCGCGAACGGCGCTGCAAACCACCGCGACAGGCGGCCCTCGACCAGCGCCATGCCGATGACGACGACGGCCGGCAGCGCCCACACGAGGTGATGCTCATACGTGTACACCGGCACGAGCAGCATGAGCACCGCGATCGCCGCGACCTGCGCGACGCGCTGGACCTCGTCGGTCGCGGTCCGGAACGCGAACATCGTGCCCGCGAGCATCATGAGCGCGGTGCCGGCCGACAACACGCGCGCCACCACCCGGAGGTCGCCGAAGCCCGGGAAGATCTGCGCGTACAGGTTCGGGATCGAGTGGTTGCCGAACAGGGTGATCGGCACGATCAGGCCGTTGTAGTCGCCGGTCCCAAAGCCTGGGAGGACGCGCCGGTAGAAGCGCCACTGGTGCGCGAGGTCGAGCAGCGGCAGCGTAGCCAAGGACGCGAAGATCGCGGTGACGATCGCGGCGAGCACGGCCTTGTAGCGACCCTGCACCAGCCAATGCAGCACGAACAGCGCGGGGCTCATCTTCCACATACACGCCACGCCCAGCAGCGCGCCGGCGCCGACCTCGCTGCGCTCCGCACGCGCGGACCACAAGCCGAGGAGCGTCACCGCGAGCACGACGAGGTTCGCCTGCCCCATGCGCAGGTTGTCCGCGAACGCCGAGCAGAGCGCCACCGCGACCATCACCAGCGCCGGCGCCCACCGGCCGAGCGGCCGCGTCAGCGCCACGGTCGCGCCGATCGCCGCCACCGCAGCGACCTCGGAGATCCAGAACCAGACCTTGTACGCGACGTCGAGCGAGGTGTACGGCGACCACGCGACGAGCAGCAGGAACGGCGGCGGGTAGAAGTACGGGTTGATCGGGATGTGACGCCCGTCGACCCGCGCGCGACGCGCCAGCGCCGGCGTGTTGTACGGATCACCACGCTCTTTCGCCGCCACGGCCGCGTAGTGGTACGAGGCGAAGTCCTTGCCGCCGTGGATCGCCAGCGCGTCCTGCCAGGCGAACCCGACAGACACGCCGTGCGCCAGGGCCCCCGCCGTGACCACCGCAGCGAGCAGCCGGCGCGTGTTCATCGGCGCTGAGCGAGCCCGTCGTCGTGCTCGCCGCCGCGCGCGTCGGTTCCGCCAGTCTTTCGGGGCCCCACCCACACGAAGCCGTCGCGCTCGCGGACCTCGTAGGTTGCGAGCTTGCGGCCCTTGCGGGACAGGCATGACCCGTCGCGCACGTCGTACCGCCAGTCGTGGTACGGGCAGGTCACGATGTTGCCGGCGACGCGCCCCTCACCGAGCGGACCGTCTTCGTGCAGGCACGCGTTGTCCACGGCGAACAGGCCCTCTTCGGTGCGGAACACCGCCACCGTGTTCGGCCCCACGGCGGACTGCCGCGCGCGACCGACGACGACGTCGCCTTCCGGCGCGACGGCGATGTACCCGTCCGCGTCGGGGGCAGGAAGCACCACGGAAGGCGGCGCGAGGGGCGCCTCCGCTTCAGGCGCCGGCGCGGCCCCCATGCGAAACGGCTTCGACAGCAGGCGCTTCAGGAACGAGCGGACCACTTCTTCACCTCGTCTACCATCGCCTCCACGCCCGTAATCGGCGCGTCGGGCTGGATCCCGTGGCCGAGGTTGAACACGTGCCCGCGCCCGCCACCGGCGTCGAGGATGCCGCGCACGCGGCGGCGGATCTCGTCGGGGGGCGCGTATAGCAGCGCCGGGTCCATGTTGCCCTGCACCGGGATGTCGCCGAGGCGCTTGCGAGCGGCCCCAAGCTCCACGCGCCAGTCGAGGCCGATGCAGTCCGCCCCCGTCGACTTCAGGTGGTCCAAGAACGGGGCCGAGTCCTTCGTGTAGTAGATGCGCGGAGCGCTCTTCACGCGGGCGAACGCGCGCGTGGCGGCGGGGAGCGCGAAGCGGACGTAGTCCTCGGGGGTCAGCGCGCCCGCCCAGGTGTCGAACATCTGCACCGCGGCGGCGCCGGCCTGGCCCTGCGCTTCGAGCAGGTCACCGACGATGTCCGCGAGGAGGTCGAGCACCTTCGTCGCGAGCGCGGGCTCCTGCCAGAGGAACCGCTTGGCGACGGTCCACTCGCGCGAGCCAGAGCCCTCGATCAGGTAGCAGAGCAGCGTAAACGGCGCGCCTGCGAAGCCGAGGATCGGCACGTCCGGGCGCGCGGCGCGGAACCGGCGGATCGTCTCCGCGGCCCACGGCAGCGCCTGGTTCACGTCAGGGCGCAGCAGGGCGTGTACGTCCGCCGAGGTGCGCACGGGGTCGACCTTCGGCCCCCCCCCGCCTTCGAACGTCACCGTGCGGCCCATGGCCTCGAGCACCACGAGGATGTCCGAGAACACGATCGCCGCGTCCAAACCGAAGCGATCGATCGGCTGCAGCGTGACCTCGAGCGCGAGGTCCGGGTTGTGGCAGAGGTCCAGGAACGTCGCGCGCTTGCGCACCTCCCGGTACTCCGGCAGGTAGCGGCCGGCCTGGCGCATGAACCAGACGGGCGGGCGGTCAGTGGGCTCGTTTCGAAGCGTACGGGCGATGCGGTCGTTCATCGAACCCCGGTAACGCGGGTTGCGGTGGGCGCCGAGGCTACGGACAGGCGTCGTTCTCGGCGCCCGGCGTCCCGAGGTCGCCGGCCGACAGCGGGCTCGTCTGGAAGCACCAATTCGCGAAGTCGTCGTTGTCTTCGGGCGTCATGTGGTCAGGCGACAGGCCGATCGCCGCGCCCGACGCGACCCACGTGCTTCCGTACTCGAGCCGATCGATCTCCGTCCCGTCGGGCTTGGACAACACGACCTCGTCCGGCACGTTCGCGAGCGCGAGCCCGTCCACCGTCACCCGGTCGAAGAACGCGTCGCACTCAACGCCGCCGTTCTCGTTGGGATCGAGGCTCGCGCACAACACCACGTACCCGTGCGGCTCGACGTGGATCGCGCCGGTGAGCGTGTACTGGTCCGTGTCCAGGTCGTGGAAGCTGTACCCGCCGATGTCGAGCCAGCGCTCGCCCGTGTTGTACAGCTCGACCCACTCCCCCACCACGTCGTCCGTCGCGTCCGGGTTGATCATCAGCTCGGAGAAGATCACCTCGCCCGGGAGCGGATCATCGGTCGGGGGGTCCTGCACCTCGCCGACGGTGACCACGATCGAGTCCGTGCCCACCTCGCTGTCGAGGTCCGTCGCGGACAGCACGATCGTATGCGTGCCTTCGGACAGCGCGTCCGTGGTGACGAACGAAAGGCCGCCCCCGCTCGACGCGCCGTCGATCAGGCCGTCGATCGACGACGTCCAGGAGAACACAAGGTCGTTCGCGTCGTCGTTCGCGTCGGTGGCCTGGCCGGTGAACGTGATCGAATCCGTCGCGGTGAACACGCTGGCGTCGTCCGGCGCGGTGATCTCGACGAGCGGCGGAGCGCTCGGGGACACGAGCTCGATCTCAGCCCGCGCGGTAGCGGAGTTCGCGTCGGAGTCCGTCACCGTGAGCGTGATCTGGTGCGTGCCGATCGGCACGTCGAGCAGGTCCCACGCGGACGCAACGTCGCCCTCCGCGTTGGGGGCAAAGCTCGGCAGGGGCAGATCGTCCACCTGCCACAAGATGGTGAGCGTCTCCGCCGCATCGGGGAGGTCGTCCACGTGACCCTGGAGCGCGACGGTGCGCCCGTCTGCGAGCAGGATGTCACCGTCCTGGGGGGACAGGATCCCGACGGTAGGCGGCTGCCGGATCAGGTTCACGTCGTTGTCGTTCTTGCACGCGACGAGCGTCACGAGCGGCAACCAGCGAATCGAACGCACTCACACCTCCGAGGGGTCGTTTCCAACTGCCGCACCATACCCGCTGCTGTGCGCCGATGGCACAGCGCAATACAACGAGGTGCATGTGGGCGACGTGGCTGCTCGGAACAGCGCTGGCGGCCTCGGGGCTCGCCGACCAACGCGCAGGCGCCTGGGCAGACGCGCACGCGGGCCTCGGCGTCGGAGGCGCGCCCGCGGGTGTTGGCTTCGGAACAGACTCGTCCGTCGGCGTGTGGTCGGGCCGGTACGACCCGGACTACGCGCTCGGTCGGTACGTCGGCGTCGGGCTGGGCCTGCGAACCGGCCCCGACGGCCTGCTCGCCGGCATGCTCGAGGTGCGGCGCGGCGTGGATCTGCTGATCGTCGGACTCCACGGGTTCGGCGCGGCCGGCTGGGACCTCGGCGCCGGCGCACCGCTCGCTGAGATCGGGCTCGGCGTGAAGGCCCGCGTCCGGCCAACCGGGCGATTCGTTGGCTGGGAGCTTCGCCTCCGGGGCGGAGCCGAGTTCGCTGACACCGTGCGTCCCGTCGGCTGCGTCACGCTCGGCGCCGCGTTCGCCGCCCCGTGGCGCCGTACGGCGAGGTAGCATCAACCATGTGGTTCGCGCTGCTGTTCATGGGTTCCGCGCACGCCGAGGTGATCGACCGCGTCGTCGCGATCGTCGAGGAGCAGCTGATCACCAGCTCCGACGTCACGCTCGAAGCCGACCTCTCCCGCATCGATTCCTCGCCCGTCCCGTTCTGGACGCGCGGGCACGGAGAGCCGCTGCATCGCCTGGTCGACGCGGCGGTGATCCGCGAGATCGCTCACGACGTGGCGTTGTACCGGCCCTCGGACGAGCAGATCGGCGCGCGGGTGACGGCGATGCGCGAGCGCTTCGCCGATCGCGGCGCCTGGCAGGTATTCCTCCGCGAGCGCGGGCTCGATGAAGACGCGCTGCGAGCCGTGATGGAGCGGCGCATGGTGGTCGAGGCCTACCTGCTGCGGAACATCGCGGTGGCCCCAAAGGACGAGGACACCTTCGTCGCAGCCGTGGACGCGCTGCTCGCGCCCTGGGAGGACCGCCTGAGCATCCGCGAGGTCGCTCCGTGATCGTGCGGCCCGCGCGGGCCGAAGATGCCGCGAGGATCGCCGCCCTCGAAGGCGACCTCTCGCCCGCGCAGGTCGCGGAGACCCTCGCGCTGCCCACCACGGTCGCGCTCGTCGCCGAAGCGGACGGACACCTCGTCGGACACGTGCTCGCGTCGGCCGTGGCCGATGAGGGCGAGATCTTGTGGATCACTGTCGACCCGCTCCGCAGACGCGGAGGCACCGCCCAGCGCCTGCTGGCCGCGGTCGACGACGTGTGGAAAACGCGCGGGGTCACGCAGGCCTGGCTCGAGGTGAGGCCCGACAACGCCGCGGCCCGGGCGCTGTACCTCGGGCTCGGCTGGGCCGAGCACGGCGTGCGAAGGGCGTACTACCGCGACGGCAGCGACGCCCTGCGGATGCGCAAGGCCCGGCTCGCTACGACGCCTTGAAGCCCACGCTCTTGGCGACCGGAAGCTCGGCCTTGATCGGCTGGAACGGCCACGCGGCAACCTTCTGCGCGATGCAGCTCTCGAGCTTGGTGTGGGCGCTCGTCCCTTCTTTCGCGACCGCTGACGCGCCCGTCACCGAGCCGTCCGGCTTGACCGTGAAGTTCAGCAGCCACGACCCGGCGACGTCGGGTTCGGTCTTCAACAGCGGCTCGTAGCACTGGTAGCGGAGCTTCGGGAGCTGCTCCTTGACCGTGTTCTTGACCATCTCGATGATGAGGTTGTCGTCCGTCAACGTCACGCCCTTCATCGCGCGGCGCGTGATGCCGACGTCAGGCCCGGCCATCAGCCCGCCGGCGTTGCCCTGCGCGGTGAGCGGCGCGGTCGGATCGACGACGACGTTCTTGGCGATCTGGCCACCGTTGTGGGCGCCGCTGTGGTCAACCGTCCCAGGCGACCCGAAGTCGACCTTGGTGGGGTCCACGGCCTTCGTGATCCGCGGGTCCTTCGGGTCCTTCGGCGTCACCTTCGCGATCTTTTCGCCAGGCTTGACGGCCGGCGTGATCTCGAGCGGCGTAGGCGCCACGACCACGGCGGGCACGGCGACGATGTCGCCCACGTCTCCGAGCGCGAACTCGCCTTCGTCGAGGTTCAGGATGGGCATTGCAGGCGTCGGCTTGAGCAGGATGACCACCGCGGCGCACACGGCGACGAGCGGCAACATGGCCACCATCAGCAGCGGCAACGTCCGGCCGCGCTGCACCTTTGCAACGATTGCCTTGTGTTCGGCCTTCTTCTTGGCCTCCCCTGGGTCCGTCGGGGCCTCTTCACCAGGAATTTCCCCAAAGCAATGAGGACACTTCCCGCCATACATGACGAGTTCAGAGTCCACCTGGCGTTGGCAAAACGGGCACTCAGCCAGGTCGGCCTGTGCGGACGCGTTCGACATGAAGAATTTCCTTCGGGGTGAGGACTATAGCGCTCTGGATCCTCATCGGATCACAAGATCGTAGAGGACCACGCCGGAGGCGGAATTTTCACTGCGGTGCGACGACACCATAAAGGGTGTCAAGGGTGCTAACGGTCACATTGGACCACGCGTGGAAGAACGCGCCTGCCACGATTTGTCCTGTACGCGCGCGCATCCAACCGAACACCAGGCTCGGGAAGAAAATGGCGAAGTGCCACCATTGCACCTGAACAATCGAATGACCGGCAGCGAAGATCATCGAGGTGATGAACAGGCCCGGCCCGATGTTGGCACCCGCCACGCGCCACCGCGTACCGAACGCCTCGTCGAGGCGCGTCTGCAGGTAGCCGCGGTAGAACAGCTCTTCCGGAATCGCGACAAAGAACAAGTGATACGCCACGAGTTTTAGAACGGACGTAGGCCAGACCCCGAGGAACTGCCGCGCGTGGACGGGCCGATCAAAGACCCACGACCACATGTGCGGCTCGATCGTCGTCGTCCACACGTGGTAGGCGACGAACCACGGCACGACGATGACGCCGATCGCCATCGCGTTGAGCTTGAGCGCTTCGATCCAGGGCGGGAAGTCGCGGAACGCGGGCAGCGCGAGCGGGTAATCCCACGAATCCACGCCGCGAAGCCGGCACAACACGACGGGCGCGTACATGAACAGCACCGGCACAGCGGCGAGCACGATCTCGTGCAGCCCGAGGCCGCGCTGGGCCTCGACGACGACCCGAATCGCCAGCAGCGTGAGCAGCCACAACACGAGGACCTCGCCTACGACGCGACCTCGCTTATCGCTGGCGCTTCCGGGCTCGGGTACCCCACGAGATCCATCGTCACCCATCGGAAACCCGCCTCCGTACATACCCTGACGATGCTCTCGCGGGCGCCTGATGTGGCGAGCAGGCCGATCTCCGACGGATCGACCTCGATGCGCGCCAACACGTCATCCCCACCTTCGCTGTTCCCGTGGATACGCGGAACCTCGTGCCAGCGCACGCGGAATTGACGAAATCCGAGACGCCTGAGCTCGGTCTCGGCGAGCGCGACGCGGCGCACTTTGACGTCCGTGACGCGGGTTCCCACCGGGAATCGGCTCCCAAGGCACGCAAACGACGGCTTGTCCCACACGCTCATACCGAGCGCCCGCGCGATCGCGCGCACGTCGGCCTTTCGCAGCCCGGCCTCGACGAGCGGGTGGCGCACTGCATGTTCGCTCGCGGCCTTCAAGCCCGGGCGGTGCCCACCGAGGTCGTCGAGCAGGGTCCCATCGGCCACCACCGCGAACCGCCTGCGGGCGCGCTCGTGCTCGGCGATATCGAACAGCTCGGTCTTGCAGAAGTAGCAGCGATCGCCGCTGTTGCGGGCGTAGCCCTCGCGTTCGAGTTCGTGCGCGTCCGCTTCGACGATCGGAAACCCGCTCTCGGCGGCGGTCTTCCGCGCGGCGTCGAGCTCCTCGACAGGGAGCGTGCTCGACACCCCGATCAGCGCGATCGAGCGCTCGCCGAGCACCTCGTACGCGACGCGCGCGACCACCGCCGAGTCGACCCCGCCCGAGAACGCGACGACGACGCTCTCGTACGTCGCCAGCACGCCGCGAAGGGCGGCGACGGCCGATTCGGCGGTGGCCATCAGCGAAAGACCTGGAACGGACCCAACTGGAGGGCGTCGATGTTCGTGCGACGCCACACGCGGATCGCGTCGCCCGGCACGACGAGCACGGGATCGGCGCCCTGCGCGAACGCGATGCCGCCAACACAACCGAGGCCCGTGAGGGCGTGCAGCTCCATCAGCGCGGCGAACAGCACGGGATCGGAGGTCTCGTCGACGATCTGCAGCAGCACGCGACGATCCGGGAGCATCACGCCGGGGTACCGGGCCGCGAACACCTCGTCGACCTCAGGCGCGACGACGCCGGCGCACAGGGCCTCTGCGAGCCGCTCGCGCTGACGAACCACGCCGTCGGCCGGGTCGCCGGTCCACAACGCCACGGGCTCGTCGTCTTCGGGCCTGCCGAGCTCGTGACGGGCCCGCGCCAACAGCTCGGGATCATCCGCGCGGAACAGCACGGTGCGGGTGCCGTTTCCGTGCCGCGCGAGGCCCGCGCGATGCTGGAAGCGCGCCACGAGCTTGCCCTCAGCGAGCAGCTTCCCGAGCGATTTCCCGATGTCTTCGGGCTTGTGCGGGACGAGGCCCGCGACCGCGAGGGAGCGGGCGTACTGCCGCTCCTCGTAGCGGCGACCGAGCAGCGGTGACGGCAACGGCTTCGGTGCGAGGCCCGCGAGCGAGGCCGCGGCGCCGATCGGCAGCGACGGGTAGCCCGGCCCCGGGTGCACCCACAGCGACTCGATGTCGTCGATCTCGGCGACCTCGGCACACAACCGCGGGTTGTCGAACACCGCGCCGCCGAGCACGACGTGGGGACACCCCGACGCCTGCACGTGGTACCGCACGAGCGCGCGCACCGCGGTGACGAGGTTCGCGAGCACGGACGCGGCGGCGACGTCCCGATCGACCTCGCCGAGGCGGCGGTACAACAGCGAATTCGGGCTTTCGGGCAGCGGGTAGTTCTTGCGCGAAAGGCGCTCACCCTCGGCGAACAGCTCGTCGTCGAGCAACGCGAGCAGCGCGTTGTCGGGCGTGGCGCGGCCCGCAGCCGCCCACATGCGCGGCTCACCGATGAGCGGTTCGAACCCCATCGACGCTGCACATCGCCGCAGGTGCACATGGAGCGCCGCGAAGCCCTTCTGGCTCCATACGCGCTCGAGTTGCCCGTCCGAGCCCATGTGGACGGCGCACGCGGAGCCATCACCCATCGGGTGCAGCGTGATCACCACGGCTTCGTCGTGGCGCTGGCTGCGGTAGCCGGCCTCGGCGAGCGCGCGGTGGATGTCCACCAACGTGACGCGCTTGACGTCGAACCCGTGCGCGCGGAACTGCTGTTCGAGCCACTCGGCCGCGTAGTCCGCCTCGAGCGCGCCGAGGCCGGACTGCTTGAGCAGCGCCTGAAAGAACACGCCCGCGTCGATGGCGGGGGAGAACGCGTCCTGGGCGATGCGCCGGAGGCCCGGGTTCTTCCGCAGGAACAGCGGCGGCGAGAACTTGCCGGCGACGGCGATCTCGTCCACGTGCCGGTTCTTGAGGCCGGCCTCCTCGAGCACCTCGGCGATCGCCGCCCACGGGAACGCGCGCGAGCGCGGTGAGCGATCATGCCGCTCCTGCGGCTCCACCGCGACGACCGCGTCGTCGATCACCAGCGCTGCGCCGGCGTCGATCCCGTCGCCGACTCCGAGGATGACCACTAGCTCTCCTGCTCGTTCTCTTCGTTGTACGTCGGGGCCGTCGCGCGCTTCTGCGGCGCTTCCGTCGAGGCCCGCGCGCGCAGCAGCGGCGTCATGAACGAGCCCGTCTTCCGCTTCTTCTCGAAGTCGAGCAGCGCGAGCTGACCGTTCGCGAACGCGAGCTGGTCGATGAGGCCGCGGATCAGGGCGGTACGAAGCGCCGAACCCGCCGGGGTGTTGGCCTTGATCTCGTTCAGGAACGTGTCCTGGTCCAGCGTCAGGCACACGACCTCGCCGCGCGCGACACAGGACGCCATGCGCGGGTGATCCTCCAACACCGAGCCCATGCCGAACACGTCGCCCGGATCGAGCTGAGCGAGCGCTTCCACCTTGCCCTCGTCCAGCGCGACCATGACCTCGACGAGGCCCGACACGAGCACGTAGACCTCGCGTCCGAACTCGCCCTGCGTGCAGATGAAGTGGCCGTTCGCAAACTTCGCCGCCGACATCTTTGACGCGAGCTCGGTCAGCGACGCGTCGTTCACGAGACGGAACAGGTTGCTCGACGCGAGCGTGGCCTTCTTGTCCACACCCCACGCCCACGACCGGCCACCGCCGCCGCCGAACAGCTTGGCGACGCGCCGGAAAACGCCAGGGTCGGGGGTGATATTGGCCGCGGACGTCCCCGAAGAGACGGAGGCGATTCGCTGGTTCATGTCGCGCAGGCGCCCGACGAGCAGCGACAGGGCGACGTCTTCGACGGCCTTGGCGACGAGGTTGCCGCGGTCCCGCAGGCGCTCGTACCCCTGCCGGTCGAGCATGAGCAGCACGGCATCCGCGGTCGTCTTGGCCGTGGCCATGCGCAAGCCCGAGCCGAACAGCGCCATCTCGCCGATCAGGTCGCCCGGGCCAGCCTGCCCGAGCTTGAGGCCGCCCGTGTCGACTTCGACCACGCCATCGGCGATGCAGATCAGCGAGGCGTCTTCGTCGCCTTCAGCCATCAGCGTCGTACCAGCGGGCACCGCGAGGCGGCGAAACTGCTGAAGCGCGAAGCCGAGGTGATCGCGCGGGATGTTGTCGAAGATTGGCGGGAGCTTGTCCGACATGATTCCTCCCTGAGGGGCCTTCCCAAACCGGCGGCCGCGAAGCATAATCCCTCACGGCGTCCTGCGCCGCTCCCTCCCCAACTCCCGCCAATCAACATCCTCCCGGTGTACGCATGCGACTTGTCGGCCTCCTGGCCCTCTTTGCGCTCTGCGGCTGCATCCACGACCCCCGGTTCCCCGGCCCGCTCGGGCCGATCGGTCGCGAATGGAAGCCCGCTCCCGTCGACTTTCCCTACCCGAACGAGCTCTCGCCGACGCGCGCCCGCAACGCGCCCATCCTCCCTGACGGCAACGACAACGCCGACGCGATCGTGAAGGCGGCCGAGTACTTCCTCGACCACAAGCCCGTCGGCTTCAACGACGACTGCGCGGGCTTCGTTTGCGCGTCGTACAACCGCACCGGGGTGCCGCTGCACGGGAACGCGATCACGTTCTGGACGGCTGCAAAGCAGGCCGGCACGCTCCATCACCACAAGCTCCCCAACGTCGGCGACATCGCGTTCTTCGACGGCACCTACGATCGCAACCACGACGGAAAGCAGAACGATCCGCTTACGCACGTCGCGATCGTGCTCTCGGTCGACAGCCACACCGGCGACATCCTGCTCGCCCACGGCGGCTACGGCGGTGAACGCGCGCTGTTTCACATGAACCTGATGCACCCCGAGGTCCATCGGGACGACGCTGGCGAGGTCGTCAACGACTCGATGCGCCGTCCAAAGACGGGCGACCCGGCAGGAATGAAGTACCTTGGCAGCGAGCTGTGGTCGGGCTTTGCGACGTTCCACGAGCAGGACGAGGCCGTGTGGGAGAGCGAGACGGCCGCGAAGGTGACCGACCTTTAGCGCGCCGCCGCGTGCCACCGGCCGAGGAACGCGCGCGCGCCGAGCGATACGGCGCCGAACATCGCGAGCCCCGTAAGCGAGCAGCACAACACGGCCGCGAACATCAACGACGTCTGCATCTGGCGATTCGCAGACAGCAGGATGGTCCCGAGGCCGGCGTTACCCTCGGTGTACCCGGACACGAATTCGCCGACGACCGCGCCGATTACGGCGAGGCCGCTCGCCGAGCGCAGGCCCGAGGCGAGGTACGGCGCCGCGGACGGGGCCTCGAGCCGCCAGAACGTCTGCCAGCGGCTCGCCTTGTACAGCACGAACAGCGCGCGGTGATCGGGTTCGACGGCCCGCAGACCCGCGGCAGCCGCGTTGATCACCGGGAACACGGCGACGATGAAGCTCGACGCGGCGACGCTGCCAAAGCCGACGTCGAACCACAACACGAACAGCGGGGCGACGGCGACCACCGGGACGGTCTGGAGGAACATCGCATAGGGGACGAGGCTCTGTTCGAGCAGGCGCGAGCGCGTCATCACGAACGCGAACGCCGTCCCGATGACCGCGGAAGACGCGAAGCCCGCCAGCGACTCGAGCGCCGTGGTGCGCGTGCCTGTGAGCAACGCTCCTCCGTGCTGGACCGCGGCCGCGAACACGTCGGTCGGAGCGGGCACGAGGAACTTCGGAACATCGAGCCCGGTGACGATCAGCTGCCACGCGAGCATCACCGCGACGAGCAGGCCGATCGGCGCGAGCCACGCGGCGGGCTTCATGTGAGCTCCGCGCGGAGGACGTCCGTGACCGACTGCACGACGGGACCGAACGCCGGATCGGTCCGAAGCGAGGCGGAACGCGGGCGGTCGAGGTGGATCGGGAGATCGCCCACGACCCGACCCGGGCGGCCGCTCATGACCACGACGCGATCGGCCAGATAGGCGGCCTCGAACACGCTGTGGGTGACGAACAGCGCGGTAAACCCGAGCTCGGCGTGCAGTGTCAGCAGGTCATCCTGCAGCCGGTAGCGGGTGATCTCGTCGAGCGCGCCGAACGGTTCGTCGAGCAACATCACGCGCGGACGGGTGACCAACGCCCGGGCGAGGCTCGCGCGCATGCGCATCCCGCCTGACAATTCGTGCGGATACTGATCGAAGAAGCCGTCCAAACCCACGCGACGAAGCGCATCCTCGACCCGAGCGCCCGCTGTGTGGTCCCCGGCGAGCTCCAGCGGGAGCGCGACGTTTGCGCGGATCGTCCGCCAGGGCAGCAGGTTCGCGTCCTGGAACACGAACGCCACGCCGCGGGTCGGCGCGTCCACCGTGCCAGACGACGCCGTTTCAAGGCCGGCGATGACGCGTAGCAGCGTGCTCTTTCCGCAGCCCGACGGGCCGACGATCGCCACGAACTGCCCGTGTTCGACCACGAGGTCGACGTCGGTCAACGCCTTCGTTCCGGTCGGGAACACGAGCGAGACGCGCGAGAGGCGCATGTGGGGGGCGGCGTCCATTGGACCGTTCGCGAT
The DNA here is from genome assembly GCA_947505245.1 of Pseudomonadota bacterium. Lineage (GTDB taxonomy): Bacteria > Myxococcota_A > UBA796 > UBA796 > SYKL01. Next base: position 148,612 of record CANNIZ010000002.1, read on the forward strand.
ATTCCGCGAGGGGAGGGCCTGCAAGCCGCTGTCTCCGCGAGTCGTTGGTGCGCGGAGGTTGACGCGGGGCACAAAGCCGGCGAAGGATCCTACTTCACGGGGCGACAGTGGATGGCATCGGACGAACGCGACCATTTTGATCCGCCCGACCCGAAGGCGGCGGCCCAGCGGCTCGGGAAGACCCCGTCACCCGCCCGTGAGCGGAGCCGTAGGTCCCTGCTCGGCACGCCAGCGCCGGTGCGCAGGCCAAACGAAGGCGACACCCAGCCGACGCTGATCCCCACGCCGCCGCCGGTGCCCATCGCACAACCCACGGCCGCGCCCCAACCGCCGCCTGCGCCACCCCCCGTCGTCGAGGCCGCCCCCGTCGTCGATCCACCGCCCGTCGTCGAACCGCCGCCCGTCGTCGATCCACCGGTCCCGATGCACACACAGTCGGTGCCGGTTCGCCGCACCAACAGCGCCTGGGACCCCAGCGAGGACACCGATCCCGACGGTGACCCCACGGTTCTCGCTCAAAGCGCCCTCGTCGTCCCCGACACGATCGAGGAAGACCCCCCTGAAGACGCGCCGCAGGCGTTGTCACCCATGCTGCTCGGGGCGCTGGCCGTGGGTGTGGTGGGCGTGGTCGGGGGCATCGTGCTCCTGATCATGAGCGGCACGCTGTTCGGTTTTGCAGCTACCTCTCACTTCACGAACCCCCCGCCGATCGCGGCGACGCCAGCGCCCGTCGCGCCAGCGCCCATCGCACCACCCGTCCTGGAGGCGCTCCCACCGGAGGTCCCACCGGAGGTCACGCCGGACGCGCCGGCGAGCCCCCCACCGCTCACCCCACCCCGCACACCGTCGCCAAAGGCGCCTGCGAAGCCCGCGACCAACACCGCGCCCACGACGCCCGACAGCCCGTGGGGCCCGCTACCGGACCAGCCCGCGACGGCCACGCCCGACGGCTCTCCGTGGGACGCTCCAAAATAGCGATATCCAGATCAGTCTTTTGGACTGAACGACGCCGTGAGCGATGTAAGGATCTGTTCCTGAAACTCGGGCACCCCACTCCACGGACCGTCCCGGAACGCGACCGCCGTCGAGCCCTCGCGAAACGCTTCGTCCGGCTCGGCCAACATGCCCCGCGCCCACATCCGCTGTACAAGGGCTTCGTCGAGACCGGGCTCGCTGCCGAGGGCCTCGCGCCAGGGTCGCTTCCCGTCCAAACGGGCCAGCAACACGAACAGGTCGGCGGGAAGCGCGTCCATGTCATACGCTGAGTACCCGGTCGCCAGCATCGCGCCGTCGCGCGGGTACCACTCGAGCAGGCTCGGCACGACCACCTCGGGCAGAGGCCCGCGCCTGGTGACGACCTTTTCGAGCCGCTCGACCGCCTCGAGCACCTCACGGGTTCGGACCCGTTCGAGGTCGTACGCGTCGAACAGGTCGACCCGCTCGGCGCACCACCGATACCAGCCGACCCACTGCCCCGGGCGCGCATGTTCGGACGGAGGGTCGCCGAGCGTGACGCAGTACACCGCCACGGTCTTGTCGATCCGATCGATCGCGTCGTGTGCTTCCATCCACAACGATCGGCCCCGCCCGCCCTCTTCGTGTTTGCAGAACCACGTTCGACACACCGCGTTCCGGTCTCTCCAGATCGTGCACGCGTGCGGCTCGTCTGCCCAATACGGGCATCGGAGCTCGTCGGAGCGACCGAACAGCACGGACGCTTGCTTGCGGTAATGATCGTTCCATTCCGCCGTCGGGCCCACCCCATTCGCGGAGAGGCCGCCGCCCTGCTCGATCCGGGCCCGCATCAATGCGGCCCCGCGATCATTGCGCCGCAGGATCCGACCGACGACGTGATTTGTGAGCAGCGGGTTGTACGTGCAACAGCGCGCCCTGGCCGTGAACGCTACTGGCTTTTCTGGATCGGCCCCGGGTTTCGGCGCCATCGCGCACGTCAGGCACGTCGCCTTGTTCTCCACGGGCATGTCTGCCCGTCCAAGCTCCGGAACGAGCTTTGAATACACCTTGTCCATGCCGTCGAGCAGGTTTGCCATGCCGGCAGCATAAACCGGTCACGCGCGCTTGAGCAGGGCCTCGAACGCAGTGACGAGGGCCGCCTCCACGGCGGGATCTTCGCCGAGCGTGGTCAACGCGAGCCCGACGGACTCGAGCGTCGACAACGCCTCCCGGCGGGGCTCCTTGCGGCGTACACCGTACCGGGACGGGCGCTTTGGCGCGAGGACGAGGCGCCGGCACTTGGTGAGCCACGCGTTCCGCCACCACAGCGCCTTCGCCTGGCTCCACGTACCGTCGAGCACCACGAGTCCGTCGATCTCGTCGGGATCGACGGGCATCGACACGCCCTTCTTGTCCACGAAACCGGCAGGCCCCCCTACGGGGCCGAGGTACAGCGCGGCCCACCGCGACGGGATCGCGTCTTCGCCGAGCGCGACCTTCAGGTTCGGCCACGACAGGCCGATGCGCAGCACGGAATTTGGCAGCACGAGGTTGGTGATGCGCGCGGTGCCGAGCTTGACGTCGGGCTCCTGCGGGTGCTGAAGCAGCAGCACGCGACGCTTGGACCGCGTCGGCACGATGACGTCGCACACACACGCAGCCTTCGCCTTCCAGCACCGCTCACAGGCGTCCGCGGGAAGCTTGGCGGCCTTTGGACGGTCCGACACAGAGACGCTCTTTGGCTCGCTCACGCGCCCCCCGACCGGACCCACGCGAGCACATCCGGCGGGACCACCACGAGTTTACCCACCTTGTCGACCGTGACCATCTCGACGATGCCCGTGACCGCGGCAGCCGTACCGCCCGGTCGCCACACCTGCTGATCGAACGCGAGCCGGTAGTCGCTCGCGGCCGTGGCCGAGGTGCGGATCTCCAGCCGATCTCCGTGCACCGCCGGCTCCTTGAACCGCAATTCGACGCGGTACACCACGAAGCCCCACCCGGTCTCCTTGTACATCGCGGCGAGGCGCTCCACGCCGAGCAGCTCCTCGCGCGCACGCTCGAAGAACTTCAGGTAGTTGGCGTGGTAGACGACCCCGGTAAAATCGGTGTCCTCGTAGTACACCGTCACCGGGAATACGTGCGGCACGCCACCTCCGTAGGACTCATCCGAGGAACATCAGGCCGACGACGAGCGCCACCGCGACGCAAACCAGCGCAAACACGACGAACCCCGCCCCGATCGCCACGTGGGTCATGGACAGGCCGGACGCGCTCGGCGCGGCGGCGGTCACAGGTTTCGCCGACGGTTCCGTGACCGAGGGCAGCTCGATCGGCGCTCCCAGACCCTTCTCCAAGGCCGTCACCACCTCGCCGGCGTTCTTCGGACGGCCGTCCATGTCCTTGGAGAGCAAGCTCGCGACGAGCGCGTCCAGCCACGGCGGCACCTTCACCGACGCCGACACGCGCGGCGCGTCCAGGTTGATCTGCTTGTCGATCACGTCGACGGTGCTGCCCGTAAACGGCGGCGCTCCCGTCAACATCTCGTACATACAGATGCCGAGCGCGTACAGGTCGCCGCGCGGGTGGACGATCGCCGCGTTGATGTACTCGGGCGCCATGTACTCGGCGCTGCCAACCCGCGCGCCCGCCGCCGTCAGGTTCGGCGAGTTGGGATCTTCGCTGTCCACGAGGCGCGACAAGCCAAAGTCGCGGATCTTCACGAAGTCGCCGTCGGCGTTCTGCAGCAAGAGCAGGTTTCCGGGGCACAGCGCCCGATGGATGATCTTCTCTTCGTGGGCAGCTTTCAGCGCGCCCGCGACCTGGTGCGCGATGCGTACCACGCGCTCCCAGCCGAGCCGTTTGTTCTTGAGCAGCTCTTCTTCGACGGTGATCGCGTCGACGTGCTCGAGCACGATGTAGTGGAACAGCCCGCGATGGTCGCCGAAGTCGAGCATCTGAACGGAATTGGGGTGGTTGATCGTCGCGGTGGCGAGCATCTCGCGACCGAACCGCCCGAACATCTCGTGGTTCTGGGCGAACGACGGGTCGAGCACCTTGACGTCCACCACCTTCTTTCCGGGCAGCTCGAGCGCCAGGTACACGCGCCCGAGGCGATCCTCGCGCAGGTACTCCTGGATCTGGTACCGGCCTACCTGGTGCCCGATCAACGTGTCGTTTTCAGCCATGTCGGCCCCTCACATCAGGAAGTAGGCCGCGACGATGAGCGCGATCACGAGCAGCAGACCGCCGAGGCCCGCGAGCATCAACAGGCCCGCGCCCGCGGCCGCGGCCGCCGCCTTGCCCGAACCCGACTTCGCAGCCGGCTCGTCCGCTACGGCGGGGCTGCCGCCCAGGTGGGACTTGGTGGCCTGGGTGATGATCTCCGGCAACATCACGCGGGAGCCGAGGCCCTTCCCGATCGTCTGCATCACGACGCCGCCGTCGCGCGGCCGATCTTCAGGTTCCTTGGAAAGCAAGGCAAACACGAGGTCGTCCAGCCAGGGCGGAACGTTCGAAGCTTCAGCGGACGGCCGCGGCACGGGCCCGTCACAGTGTTGCTCGATGACGGCGGACTTCTTGCCGCGAAACGGCGGCTGACCGGCGAGCATCTCGTACATCAGGATGCCGAGCGCATAGAGATCGCCGCGCGGATCGACCCGGCCGCCTTCGATGTACTCCGGCGCCTGGTACGTGACCGTTCCGACGCGCGCGCCAGCGGACGTGAGAACCTCACCCGCCTGCTCGGGGTCGAGCATGCGCGACATGCCGAAGTCGCGCACCTTCACGTAGTCGCCCTTCACGTTGTTGAGCAGGAGGATGTTCTCGGGCGTGAGGTTGCGGTGCACGATCTGCGACTGGTGCGCCGTGTTGAGCACGCTCGCGATCTGGTAGGCGATGCGCGCCACCCGATCGGGGTCCATCGGGCCGGCGGTGATGTCATCGCCGAGGGCGCGCGCGTCGAACGCCTCCATCACCAGGTAGTGGAAGATGCCGCGGTGATCGCCGAAGTCGAGCATCGCGACGGCGTTCGGGTGCTCGGCCACGGTGGCCGACGCGAGCATCTCGCGCTGAAACCGCCCTGCGCCTTCGAAGTTGTTCACGAGCGTGGGGTTGAGCACCTTCAGGGTGACGCTCCGCCCGGCCGCAGGCTCGGTCGCGCTGTACACCTTGCCGAGCAGCTCCTCACCGACGTACCCGTCGACGAGGAATCGACCTACGGTGTGCCCCACCAAGGAATCAGGAGACGCCGAATTGCCGGTCTGGCTCATGGGGCGCAGCATAGCGCAGGCGGCGCTGCAATGAATCGGTCCCATGAAACGCGACGTGAAATTCTCGCGTCGCCATGGACGGGACACCCGCGCCGGCGCATGTTCCCCGCTCAATGGAGGTGCGATGGCACGCTGGACCGGTGCAGACAGTCAGGAGCTCTACAACGTCCAAGGTTGGGGACAGGGCTACTTTCGCGTTGGCGACAAGGGCAACCTGGAGATGACGCCGCCGGGCACAAACGGCGGCATCGATCTCAAGGCGCTCGTCGACGATCTGCAGCGCCGCGGAATCGCGCTGCCGATCCTGCTCCGGTTCACCGATCTCGTCAAAGCGCGCGTCGACACGCTCGTCGGCGCGTTCACGACGGCGATCAAGGAGTACGAGTACCAGGGCCGCTACCGCGGCGTGTACCCGATCAAGGTCAACCAGCAGCGCCACCTCGTCGAAGATCTCGTCCGGTTCAGCAAGCCGCACCACCTCGGCCTGGAAGCGGGCAGCAAGCCCGAGCTCATGGTCGTGCTCGCCATGCTCGAAGATCCCGAAGCGATGGTGATCTGCAACGGCTACAAGGATCGCGAGTACATCGAGATGGCGATGCTCGCGCGCAAGCTCGGGCGCAACTGCATCGTCGTCGTCGAGAAGTCCGACGAGGTCGATCTCGTATTGGACGTGTCCGAGAAGCTCGGCATCGAGCCCGTCATCGGCGTGCGCTGCAAGCTCGGCAGCAAGGGCACCGGCCGCTGGCAGTCCTCCGCGGGCGATCGCGCGAAGTTCGGCCTCACGATCACCGAGATCGTCGAGCTCGTCACCAAGCTCAAGTCGAAGGGCAAGCTCGGCATCCTGCAGCTGCTGCACTTCCACATCGGGTCGCAGATCAGCGCCATCCGCGCGATCAAGGCCGCCATGCGCGAAGCCACGCGCGTGTACACCGAGCTCGCCCGCATGGGCGCTCCCATGCGCTACATGGACGTCGGCGGCGGACTCGGCGTCGACTACGACGGCTCGAACACGAACTTCGGCTCGTCCACGAACTACTCGATCCAGGAATACGCGTACGACGTGGTCGTCGCCTGCCGCGACGCCTGCGACAACGCCGGCCTTCCGCACCCGGACATCATCACCGAGTCTGGCCGCGCGATGGTCAGCCACAACAGCGTGCTCGTGTTCAACGTGCTCGGCATCTCGCACATGGTCGCTGATCATCGACCGGTGCAACCCGGTGAAGACGCGGACGACAGCCTGAAGGAGCTGTGGGAGGTCTACGAGTCGATCACCGAGAAGAACCTCACGGAGCCCCTGCACGACGCGCAGGAGATCAAAGAGGAGTCGCTGGCGCGGTTCAACCTCGGGCTGCTCACGCTCGAGGAGCGCGCTTCCATCGAGCGCCTGTACTGGGCGATCAGCCACAAGCTGTGGAAGACCAGCAAGACCGCGCAGTACCCACCGGAAGACATCGAGCCGATCGAGAAGGCCCTCGCGGACATCGTGTACTGCAACTTCTCCGTGTTCCAGTCGGCCCCGGACGCGTGGGCGATCGGGCAGCTGTTCCCGATCATGCCGATCCACCGCCTGAACGAGGAGCCCACCCGCCGCGGCGTATTGGCGGACATCACGTGTGACTCGGACGGAAAGATCGACAAGTTCATCGATCGCCGCGACGTGAAGCACGTGCTCGAGATGCACGAGCCCAACGGCCAGCCCTACTACATCGGCATGTTCCTGCTCGGCGCGTACCAGGAGATCCTGGGCGACCTGCACAACCTGTTCGGCGACACCAACGCCGTGCACGTGAGCAACATCGACGGCGGCCTCGGCTACCGCATCGACCACCAGGTCGAAGGCGACGCGGTGAAGGAGGTCCTCGAGTACGTCGAGTACGACCGGGCGCGCCTGATCGAGCGGCTGCGCAGCGCCGTCGAGAGCGGCATCGTCGGGCAGAAGCTCTCCATGGAAGAGGGCGCCTACCTGATCGACACGTACACGCGCGGTCTCGAAGGCTACACGTACCTGCAGGGCGGGCTCGCCCCGGCGCCTCGGAACGGCTGATCGTCGCTAAGGCGGCGGGCGGCCCGGCTTGGACAGGTACATCCGCTTGCGCGCGTAGCTCCACACGGTGGTGCGGTGCTCGAACGCGTCGATGCCGAGCAGGGCGCGGTCGACCTGACCGAGGCCGATCGGGCAGTCGCGGTTGTCACACACCGAGAACCGGAAGTCGCGCAGGATGACGTCGCCCAGCGCGACCTCGTCGAACGTGGCGGCGCGGACCTCGATCGGACGCCCGTCGACGCCGGCCATATACGCGGCGACGGGGTCGAGGGTGCCGTGGCCGCGCAGCACGCCCCAGCGGCTGATGATGCTCGTGTTGCTACCGGTGTCGACGATCACGTGGGAGTCAGCGTCTCCGAGGCGTACAGGCACCTCGACGAGGTGGTGCCAGAACCCGAACGGGACGACGGCCCAGTCGGCGTCGGGGGCGAAGCTGCCGCGGTCGTAGAGGACGAGCTGGTTCTGGGTGAGGTCGAGCGCGACGTCCACGGTCTCGAAGAAGTCGCGCCCCAGGATGCCGGCGATGGGCTCGCCGAAGCTCTCTTCGATGCTACCGAAGTCGACCACCGTCACGCGGTCGCGGTCCACGACGATGCCTCCGACGGCGAACCGCCCGGGGACGAGCCTCGCGGCGACGGCGCCGCCCATCGTCTGCACGCCCACGTGACGGCCTCGACTTGCTGGAATGCCCAGCCGCGACGCCGTGAGCGACGAGATCGCCGTGCGAGAGGCGCCGGTATCCAGGACGAAGGTGCCAACGCCAGTGGGGCCGAGGTCGACGTCCAACAGCACGTGACCGGAGTCCACGCGGCGGACCGGGAGCACGACGGGATCGGCGAAGGCGACACAGGCGATGAGCGCGAACATGCCGAAGTGTACCCGACGTGCCGGCGGTAGAACCCACCGGAAGGGCGCTTCCCGAAAGTAGAAGGGCGCGGAGAGTCGCCTCGACGGGAATACGTCCCGCCGCGAGGATTGAAAATCGGCGTTTCATCGTCAGGCGATCCCGACGTGGGGCCCCGAGGCGACTCTCGTCGCGGTTCTACTCTCGGAAGCGCACTCTCCGAACCGTTCTACGGCCAGCGCTCCCGGGGGCGGCCTCGCGCACCGGCCACGACTCCGACGCAGCCGCGGCGCGCCGGTTCCGCGGACGTGCTACCGACAGCCATGCGCCGCATCGACCGCGACACCTGGGAAGCGCCGCCGGTGGAGGCCTCCCCCGACGATCGTCGCGTCCGGGGCGCGCTCGGCGGGTCGTTGCTGCTCGATCGGCCCGAGCACCGGGAGTTTCGCGATCGCATCACCGCGTTCGTCGACGCGCCTGGGCCGCTCGCGCTGGAGATCGGCTTCGACTTCGGCGAGCGGCTGTTAGGCGCGGCCCTCGCCAACCCCGAGATCCGCTGGCTCGGCTGCGAGCTTCGCCGGATCCGCGTCGAGGAGGTCGCCGCCGTGGCGCCAGGGAACCTGCTCGCGGTGCGGGCGGACGCGCGCACGCTGCTGGCGGCGCTGATCCCGCCTGGTCGGCTGACGTACGCCTACGTGATGTTCCCGACGCCCACGCTAAGGCCGTCGCACCTGCTGCTCACGCCGGACCTCGTCGCGCTGCTCGCGCGGGCGCTGGGACCGACGGGCGTGTTGCACCTCGCAACCGACGTCCCCGGCATGGCACGGCTCGCCGAGCGCCTGCTGGCCGGGTGGACGCCCGCCGCGGCGCCGCCGACGAGCCCGGTACTGTCGCGTCGGGAGCGGGTGTGCCTGCGCGACGGGCTGCCGGTGTACACGCGGATCGGGTCGCCGTCTTGGATCACCCCAGGAACGTAAGCCCGAGCGCTACCGCCGCGGGCACCGCCTGCACGGCGATGATCCGCGGACTCACCGTCGCCCCGCCGAACAGGCCGGCGACGACGACGCACCCGAGGAAGAACTGGACCGCGGGCGCGTCACCGCGCGCGATTCCCCAAACGATGCCCGCCGCCAGGAACCCGTTGTACAGGCCCTGGTTCTTGGCGAGCACCGCGGTGAGCGCGGCGTTCTCTTTGCTCTGGCGGAACACCTTGCGCCCGAGGTCGTGCTCCCAAAGGAACATCTCGAGCACGAGGAAGCCCACGTGTTGGACGGCGACGAACGCGGCGACTGCGGTCGCCGCGACGTTCACTCCCCTTCCCCGCGACGGATGCTACGGCCGCTCTTGGCCAGGATGGCCTTGCGGATGCGGATCGCGGTGGGGGTCACCTCGACGCGCTCGTCTTCGTCAATGAACTCGATGGCGGCTTCGAGCGACATCTGGATGGGCGGGATCAGGATGAGCTTCTCGTCCGCCGCGTGCGTGCGGATGTTGTTGAGCTGCTTCTCCTTCGACACGTCCACGTTCAGGTCGTTCTCACGGCTGTGCAGACCGACGATCATGCCCTCGTACACGTCGGCCTGGGCGCCGATGAAGAACTGCCCGCGATCCTGGAGCGCGTAGATCGCGTACGCCGTGCTGCGACCGGTGCGGTCCGCCACGAGCGTGCCGTTGATGCGGCCCACGATGTAGCCGGCGTCATCGTCCCAGCCGTCGAACTGACGGTTGAGCACGCCGAACCCGCGCGTCTCGGTGAGCAGCTGGCTGCGGAACCCGATCAGGCCGCGGCTGGGTGCGCGGTAGATGAGCGTGGTGCGTCCCGAACCTTCCGTGCGAAGGTCGAGCATCTCGCCCTTGCGCGCCGCGAGCAGCTGCGTGATGGCGCCGACCGACGCGTCCGGCGTGTCGATCGTGATGATCTCCCACGGCTCGAGCGTGCGGCCACCTTCCTGCTTGCGCACGACCTCGGGGCGCGAGAGCGTGAGCTCGAAGCCCTCGCGGCGCATCTGCTCGACGAGGATGCCGAGCTGGAGCTCGCCTCGCCCGTAGATGCGGAAGCTCTCCTTCGTGCCGGTGTCTTCCATGCGGAGCGAAACGTTCGTGAGCAGCTCGCGCTCGAGCCGCGTGCGGATTTGACGGCTCGTCAGCATCTTGCCGTCGCGACCACACAGCGGGCTGTTGTTGATCGTGAACGTCATGCCGATCGTGGGCTCGTCGATCTTCACGCGCGTCAGCGGCGTGCTGCCTTCGCCGTGGGCGATGGTGTCACCGACCGTGAGCTCGTCGATGCCCGCGACCGCGACGATGTCGCCGGGGAGCGCTTCCTGCACCTCGTGACGCTTCAGGCCGCGCCACGTGTAAAGCAGCGGCAGGCGCATGCTGGCCGAGCCACCCTGGTGGAACCAGGTCGCCATCGTTCCCTTCTTGAGCGGCGCGCCGAACAGGCGGCCGATGCCCAAGCGACCGACGTACGGGTCGTAGTCGAGGTTCGTGACCAGCATCTGGGCGGCGGCGCCGGGGGTCGGCGGCCGAGGGGCCGGGATCGATGCGAGGATCGCGTCGAGCAATGGCGTAAGGTCAGACAGTTCGTCTTCCGGGTTGCGCTTGCTCTTGCCGTCGCGCGCGACGGCGTAGAGGACCGGGAAGTCGAGCTGGTGTTCATCGGCGCCGAGGTCGATGAACAGGTCGTAGATCTCCTGCAGGACCTCCGCCGAACGTGCGTCCTGGCGGTCGATCTTGTTGATCACGACGATCGGGATGAGCTTGCTCTCCATCGCCTTGCGCAACACGAAGCGCGTGCCGGGGAGCGGGCCTTCCGAAGCGTCGACGAGCAGCATGACGCCCTCGACCATCGACAGCACGCGCTCGACCTCACCACCGAAGTCGGCATGGCCCGGCGTGTCGACGATGTTGATCTTGACGCCCTGATAGAACACCGCGGTGTTCTTGGCTGCGATCGTGATCCCGCGCTCGCGCTCGAGGTCCATGGAGTCCATGACCCGGTCGGTGAGCGACTCGTGGTCGTGAAACGTCTTGCATTGGCGCAGGAGACCGTCCACGAGCGTGGTCTTGCCGTGGTCGACGTGCGCGATGATGGCGATATTGCGGAACTCCATGACACCTACTCTTGGGAAGACGCCCATCTAGCCGTGTTGGGCACGCCTCCGCAACCAGACGGCCGCAAACGAGAGGCATGCTACGGTGCGAGCATGCTTACGCTGCTCGCTTTCGGCTGTGCGAGTCCCGTGCCATGTCAGCCGTTCGCGGTCGCCCCGGAGCCGCGCGACCTCAGCACGCTGCCCGCGCTCGACCCCGGCAACCACCTCGGGGTGTGGCCGACGTACGAGCGGCTTCCGCCCGAGCAGCAGGACTCCGTGGAGGCACACCGCCAGCAGGCCCGCGAGGCGCGCATGCACGTGCTGATCGAGACCGTCGACAGCGACGGGTACGCGCTCCCAAAGGACCTGATGGCGGGCGAAGGCTACGCGCTCGCGGAGGGTCAGGCGTTCGACGATCCCGTGATCACCGATCGATTCGCGTGCCTGCTCGACGTCGTGCTGCCCGAACTCGAGGGCCGAGAGGTGTTCGCGATCAGCGTCGCCAACGAACCGGACGCGCGGCTCGATGACCTCGACCCCAACTCGGCGGATGGCCTCGCGTGGGTCGAGCAGCTCGCGACGTTCACGGCGGCCGCGGCAGAAGTCGCGAGCTTTGTCCGCGAAGCCCACAAGTCTGGCCGCTCCAGGGGTCTGTCGGACGTAGGCGCCACGAATGAACGCCGCGTTTCGATGGCGTCCACGCCGCGAGATCGCCCGCAAGGGCCCCAGAGCGGCTGAACTCCCCTGCTTTGCGCACGAAGCCCTCGAGTTCTGCCGCACGATGGGCTCCGCAGCTCAACGTCGCCGACTACTCGAGCGGCGCCAGGTGCTCGAGCATCCGTTCGAGGACGCGACGAACACGTGCGCGAGCGACAGCCCTCCGGGACCCGGCGGATACGATCGCAACCCCGCCGCGCCTACCAGCCCGGCGCGTCCGGCAGGAACGTCTCGCGACCCGTCGCCGCGCCCGCGACCTCCTCGACCGTGACGTGCAGCGGGTAGGTCTGGTTTGCGAGCCACATGCCGACCTGATCGTCGAAGTGCGGATCGTCGTTCAGGCCCGACTGCCCGCCGGGCAGGATGTTCACGCCGTCTACGCCTTCCGGCCCGAGCGCTACGACGAGCCGGAACACGGGCCCAGAGCCGTACTGGAAGTTGTCGCCGCCCATGCCGCTGTTCGCCGCGTCCACGGCGAAGTTGTCGCCCGCGCGCGGGTAGCCGGGCATGTCGGCGCGCGGATCGGTGGACGGCAGGCCGTCCATCACCGGCAGGCGATCGGGGGTGATCGAGAACTTGTCGAGCAGGAACGCGAACGACGAATCCGACGGCAGGAAGTCGCCGAGCAACGAGTCGAAGTGCACCCAGTGCTTCAGGCCCCAGGTCCAGGTGTTCATGTCCGTGGACCCGAACCCGCCGTGCCCGGGGGTGGTCTCGGGCGACTTCAGGAACGCGAGCCCATCGACCAACGCGCGCATCATCAGCTCGTCGCTGCGCTCGATCTCGGGCGTGGACAACACGTCGAAGAACGCGCTCTCCTGCGTGTCCGGGTTGTACGACGCGAGGCCGCCCGGGTTGTTCGGGCCGCGGCCCTCCAGCACCTTGTTCAGGAACCGCATGCGACCCGTGCCGCCGGTGGGCGTCCACACGCCGGGGAACCCCTCGTCATCGGTGACGCGGCTCATGAACCGGCCGAACCACGCGTTGAAGATGCTCGTCGCGACCGAGTCCGCGATCTCGCCGTCCACGGGCGTGTGATAGAAGGTCTCGACGCCGCTCGACGCCGGGTAGCCGTTGGCGGCCCACGCGCGCAGCCTCGTCTCTGCCTCGTCGATCGTGGCCGCGTCTTCCTGGTAGATCGCGACGAACCGCGCCGTGTCAGCGTCCGGACTGGCCTCGAGCGACGCAGCCTGGACCGAGTCGATCGCGTCGAGGAGGTAGTGCGTGAGCTGCTCACCGAGGCGCGAGGTGGTGTTGCCCTGCAGCGTAGACATCGACTCGAGCGACGCCGACTTGTCGGTCACCTCGGCCGAGAGCGCGCGATCGATCGAGTCGGCGCGGTAGCCCTCCGTCCACGGTCCGCCGATGTAGTACGGGTCGTTCGCGAGCGTACCGTCGAGCGTGGCGCCGCCAGGGTCGTTGTTGGCGGTCACGACGTACCCCTTCGCTGGATCCAGCGCCTGGGGGTACACGTCGAACGGCACGATGCACGCGTAGGGATCGGACGCCTGCGACTCGTCCACCTTCATGTCGGCGGTCATCGGGATGCGGAACGCGCCGTAGGTGGTGCCGTCGAGCAGCAGGGATGGATCGGCTCCTTCGATCCAGCTGCCGTCGGGGTTCCGCGGAAGGTACGTGCGACAGGGCACCGCCTGGTAGCCCGTGTACAGGATGCTGCCGGTCACGTCCGCTGCCGCGATGTTCTGGGAGTACGCGACGAGGCCCTTGCTCGCCTCGCGCATGTCCTCCACCGTGTCCGCGTGGCCCCACGCGTCGAGCACGCCGAACACGTTGCTGTCGTCGAGCCCCGTGTAGTCGAAGCTCACCGCGACGATCTTCCCATCACCGTCGGTGTCCTCGGGCACGACCAGCGATCCGCCGAAGCGCGACACGTGCTCGCCGTTTGCGGGCACGTAATCGGCGCCGACCGAGCGGCCTTCGATGTCGGCGATCCACCGCCCGTCGAACGTCTCGTAACGGTCCCACGTCACGGTGCGACCGACCGAGTCGAGCACGGGGATATCCGCGATCTCGACGGACTCGGTGTGCACGACGAGCGCCTCAGCCTTGCCCTGGAACATCGTCGCGGTCGGGAGGCCGTCGGTGACGACGACCTCTTCGCGGTACCAGTCGGTGATGTCGCCCATCAGCTGCGTCTGCGACCACGCGACCTTACCGTTGGTGCCCACCGCGATCATGTTCGGCAGGCCGGGCAGGATCACGCCGATCTCGTGCGTGTTGCCACCGCCGAGGTGCTCGGTGTCGAAGCCGACCGACCAGAACAGCGACGGCACGGACAGCGGAAGGTGACCATCACCCGCCATGATCGCGCGACCGTCCGTCGTCCCCTCGCCCATCACCGCCCACGCATTGCTGCCCCAGCCCATGTCGTGATCGCGACCGAACCACGCCTGCATGCCGTCCAGGCGCTTCGTGAGGCGATCGGCCATCGGCTTCGGGATGCGGTTGCCGGCGTTCTCGAACGGGCGCGGCGGGTGCGCGCGCGTGTCCAACTGCCAGCCGTCCGCAGAGACGACGGGAAACACGGGCTCCTGGGCGAGCCAGATGTCGTCGTACATCCCCGCGCGGCGCAGGTCGGCGAGAGGCCCCGTCTGGAACATGCCCGCCATCGCGTCGACGGTGGCCTGATTTCCGACGTCTCCGGTCTCGTACCCGAGCTGGTACACGAGGGTGGCGCCCATCGCGGCCACGTCTGACGTGACGAACGGCTCCATCAGGTCGACGGGGGAGTCCTTGCCGAGCAGCGGCGCCGCGAGGCCATACTCGGACGGCGGCGGCAGCGTGCCCGCGCGCACGGCTTCGATGTACGCGTTGATCCCTTCCGTAAACGCCGTGGCCTCTTCGCGATTCGACTCGGACATCGTCCGGTCCAGCATCTCCGCGACGTACGACATCCCGTTGCTGCTCGCCTCGGCGTCCGTCTCGAACGCGGCGTCACCGAGCAGAACCGACACGCGACCCGTCGAAAGTCGACGCGACAGGTCGAGCACGAAGAACCGATCGCGCGCGTACGTGAACCCGTTCACGCGCGCGACATCGACGTCGTCTACGGCGTAGATGCGCGGGATGTTCGCTTCCGTGCGCATCACGTACGCGGGCCCATGCAGGCCGGGCAGCCGCCACTCCTCGGTCTGTCCGACCGCAAATAGCGGCGAAGGCTCGAGCGGCTCGCGGTGGGAGCCGGTGCAGGCGACGAGGGTGGTCAAGGCGGCGAGCAGAACGGGGCGCATGGAACCTCAGGTCCGCGAGTGTACCTGGGTCTCGTGTCGCGCGGCTACCGGAACGGAGTAGACTGCCGCCGTGTTCAAGGCTTCGGAGTCGCACGATATGTTCCGCACGACGATTTCCATCTTGGTCAGCACCGCCCTGACGAGCGCCGCGTACGCGCAGGACCCGGCAGCGCCGCCCGCCCCACCGCCCGCTCCCACCGGCCCGCTCGCCAAGGCCCCGCCGCCGCTGCTCGGCGACGTGAAGCCCTCGGCCCCGCCAGCGACGCGCAACTACGTCGCGCTCGTCGTGGGCCTCGCCACGTACGACAAGCTCCCAAAGGAGGTCCACCTCGACTTCGCCCGCTCCGACGCGGCCACCGTCGCCCAGGCGCTGCGCGAGCAGGCAAGGTTCGACCAGGTGTTTTTGCTGCGCGACTCGGAGGCGACGAAGGAGGCCATCCGCGAGACGCTTCGCACCAAGGTCGCCCAGTTCGTCGGCCCGAACGACGTGTTCGTGTTGTACTTCGCGGGCCACGGCGTCGGCGCCGATCTCGACACCCCCGTGCTCCTCGCGTACGACTCGTCCGTCGCCAACGGCCAGGAAGACGGCCTCGAGCTTCAGTCTTTCGCGCGCGACCTGCAGACGTTCGCGCCGTCCGGCCTGTCGGTGATGGTGACAGACGTGGTGCACCGCAACCAGATCGACGGCATCTACTTCTACGGGCCGGCCGCCGAACAATGGCCGTCCATGCCCAAAGGCGTCATGTTGCTTTCCGCGTCCGGCCCGTCCGAGCCCGGAAAAGACGGCGCGTTCGCGCAGGTGTTCAGCAACGCGATGGGCGGCGGTGCCGACGCCGACGGCGATCACCTGGTCACCAACCTCGAGCTGTACACCTACCTCGCGCGCAGCTTCGAAGGCACCGGCCAGACGCCTCACGCCGCCGGCAACTTCGACTGGAACGGCGTGGTGGCGCAGGACGTCGCCGGCGGCTCCCCCATCACGTACGTGGCCGAGACCGACAAGGCGCCTCCCGCGCCGACCTACCCGGACATCCAGGTGTCCGCCGCGAAGTTCGTCTGGGGCGAAGGGGCTTCGCAATCGGTTCAGTGTCGGGACGAGCCCGTCGTCGCGTGCGCGCCGTCCTGCTACGTGCGCACGTTCCAGGCAGGCCCCTGCGACGTGAGCGCCGTAATGGACGGCGTGCAGATGAAGGGCCGCATCATCGTCGTCGCACCTGGAAAGTACGACTGCAACCGCAAGGGCGGCGACCTCACGTGCTCCGGCCCGACGCAGTAATCCTGCTCGTCCTCGCAGGGTGTACCGGTCAGGAGACCGCGATCACCGCCGGTGAAGGTCGTCTTCGCGAGCCTCCCAGCGCGCTCGACTTCGGCGCGGTCGACGTCGGCCGCTCGGCGACCTTGTCGCTCACGCTCCACAACGACGGCATCGGCGCGCTGACGCTCGGCGGCGCGCTCGACGGCGACGTGGATCTTCGGCTCGCGGACGTGCCTTCGACGATCGCCCCCGGTGATGAAGCCGACGTCACCTTCGAGTTCCGCCCGACCACCGAAGGCGCACATCAGGCCTCGTTCGTGCTCACCACGGACGACCCCGATCGCCCCCGCGTCGAGCGCAGCGTACTCGGGACCGGCGTCGTCCCGACGCTGGACGTCTCCCCATCGGCGCTGTGGTTCGGCGACGTCGCCGAAGGCGTGATCGTCGCGCGGTCCACGACGCTTTCCGCGACCGGCTCCGGGGACGTGACGATCGACGCGATCGACCTCGCCGCGGCCGCCTACAGCTGGACGCTGCCCGACGGTGTGGCCCTGCCGTACGTGCTCCCCGCCGGTCACGCGGTCGCGTTGACCGTCCGCTACACCGCGCCCGCGCTCCCCGTGTCGGCCGAGCTGCTCGTTTCCTCGTCCGACGTTCAGCGCCCGGTCACCGCCCTCCGTCTCGAGGCTGGTGAGTCGAGCGGCGCGGCCCCACCGACGATCGATCTCGTCGCCCCGGTGTGGGGGCAGGCGTTCCTCGACGACGAGCCCGTCACCGCGCAAATCGTCACCACCGACCCCGACGACGCGCCGGCCGATCTGACCGTGCTCGTCTACCTCGACGACGCGCTCGTTACTGCGGCTTCCCCCGCCGCCGACGGCACGCTCGAGGTCCCGCTCGGGCCGCTACCGCCCGGCGATCACACGCTCGTCGCGCGCGCGATCGACCCCGACGGCAGTCTGGACGAGGACCGCGCCGAGCTCGCGGTCTACGCACCCGACGACGTGCAGATCACGCTCTCGGGCGGCGACTCGTCGTACGCCTACCTGTCGGTGGACGATGACCTGGCCGTGTACGTTGACGACGCGCTCGTCTACGAGGACGCTTCGGAGCACCAGAGCACGCTCGCTCCGATCGCCGTCCACGCCGCCATCGGCTCGACGCTGCGGCTCGTCGCGACCGACGCCAACCCCTGTCGCAAGCACCTGGACGCGATCATCTTGCACTTCGGCACCACGAGGCACGCGCGCCTGCTGGACGAGATCGGCGCGTCGTCGTGCTCGGAGGACCCCGACTACGACGCGACGTACGCGGGTCCGTGGCCGAACGTCTTCCTCGACCGAACGTTCACGATCGCGCTGCCCTGACCCGGTTCACGGGTCGGTCTCGCTCCACAGCGGCGAATACCCGAGGCTCGTCAACCACGCGACGATCCGCTCCCGACGCTGGGCCGCGACAAACGTGCCCCACTCGTCGGCGATCTCCGCGTCCCACACGATTCGAAAGAACCGGTGCACCGGCCCCGCGCCGGCGAGCGCCGCTCCGAGTCGCTTCGCGAGCTTGGCGTCGTTCACCGTGCCGACGAACTCCTTCGCGTCGCTCCAGAGGTCCGCCGGCTCATCGACTGGGACAGGCCGATAGCGCTTTCCGATGCGCGCGAGCACGCTCCGAACCAGCTCGTAGCGATCCGGGTCCCAGGTCGCGAGATCCTCGGGCTCGGCGTGGATCGCGCGGGTGACCTCGCGCGGCGTGAGCGTGACGACGTCGCCGGTCTCGAGATCGAGGTAGGCGCTGTCCTCCGGAGCGGAAGGATCAAACGCCGCCTCGAGCGCGCCCATGTCGAGGCGGAGCGGACGCAGCAGGGTGAGGTGGCGGGACCTCGCAGGCATGCCCCTCCGTATCGCGATCTTGAACGCACCGGCGGGATACCCTGCCGTGTGGAGGTTCCTTTGGCCCTGAAGTTGCTCATCGCCGCCGTGTTCCTGAACTGGCTGATGGTCACCACCGCGAGCCTGTGGCGCGCGAACGCCTGGACACCCGGCGGGATGATGGCCGCTGTGGGCCCGCGCGACGTCCCGATCGAGCCCTCCGTGTACGCAGGGCGTGCCGAACGCGCCGCCAAGAACATGTCCGAGAACCTCCCGTTCTTCATCGCCGTCGTGCTTGCAGCCTACGCCGCGGGTCGCTCCGGGCCGGGCGTCGACACCGGCGCGCTCGTGTTCGTGATCGCGCGCGTCGTGTACTGGCCCGTGTACATCTCGGGCATCCCGTTCCTGCGCACCGGCGTGTGGGCCGTGAGCATCGGCGCGCTCGCTTGGATCGGCTACGCCGCGCTGTGATCGAACGCCCTCCCCTTCCGCGGGTGCTCGACGTGCCCGCGATCGCTCGGGGACTCCGCCTCGATCAGTTCCTCGCCCGCTGGTTCACCGACCGCTCGCGATCTGAGCTCGGTCGCTGGCTGCGTCTGGACTTCGTCACCGACGCCTCGGGGAAGCCGCTGCGCGCGAGCTTGACGATGCGCGGCGGGGAACGGTTGCACCTGT
This sequence comes from Pseudomonadota bacterium, assembly GCA_947505245.1. Lineage (GTDB taxonomy): Bacteria > Myxococcota_A > UBA796 > UBA796 > SYKL01. The sequence continues at coordinate 167,592 of CANNIZ010000002.1, forward strand.
TCATTCCGGGCATCGCGCCGTCCGGGCCCCCGCCACCGTTTCCGCCGATCGTCTACGAAGACGAAAGAATCGTCGTGATCGACAAGCCGCCAGGCCTCATCACCCACCCCGCGGGCGGCGATTACGCGTGGGCCGTGGTGTCGCTCGCCAAGGAGAAGTGGCCCCACGCGGACCTCGTGCATCGCATCGACAAGGACACGTCAGGCGTGTTGGTGCTCGCGAAGGACGACGACGCCACGCGGTTCCTCAAGACCGCGTTCCACGACGGTGAGGTCGAGAAGCGGTACCTCGCGATCGCACGCGGAAAGCCCGTCTGGGAGCACCTCGTCTGCGAACAGCCGATCGGCCCCGCCGACGGCCCGATTCGAATTCAGATGGCCGTGCGCGAGGACGGGCTCTCCGCCCACACCGAGTTCACCGTGCTCGAACGGCACCCGACGGCCGATCTCTCGCTGATCGCGTGTGACCTGTTCACCGGGCGCACCCACCAGATCCGCGTGCACCTCTGTCACGTCGGGCACGCAATCCTCGGCGACCGCATGTACGGCGTGTCGCCGGAGGTGTTCCTCCGGGCCTGGGAGGGCGGCGTCGACGACGAGGTGATGCGCCTCGCTGGCGCACCCCGACACGCCTTGCACGCGGCGTCGTGCACGTTTCCGCATCCCGACGGTGGACGCGTTCGGGTGGAAGCGAGGCTCGCGACCGACATCGCGTCCTGGTGGGCAGACCCCGGCGCGCTCCCCCGGTGATCCACGGTCCGCCGGCGATGACCTACTGAAAGTCGTAATAGAAGCGGTCGAACAGCGGCCCCAAGGTGTTCGAATAGTCGTCGGTCCAGGCGTCGCGCACCGGCAGGTGATCCGGCGGCGTCCAGCCGCGCGCGAGCAGCGGCGCGAGCGGCCCGGCCGTCCGCGAGACGGCGACGAAGATGGAAGCGTCTTCGAAGGGAGCCGTCGTTCCCACGCGATGAATGCCGTAGACGAGCGAGAGCCCGAGGTCCCGAGCGGTGGCGGCGAGCACGGGCCGGAAGTCGAACCACCGATTGCTCACGTGAAACACGACCACACCGTCGGGCGCGAGCCTCGACAGGTAGAGCTCCAGCGCTTCGCGGGTGAGCAGGTGCGTGGGGATCGCGTCGCCCGAGAACGCGTCGACGAGCACGACGTCGAACTTCGCGTCACGCGCGAGCGGATCGCGCTCGAGCTCGAGGCGCGCATCCCCCGCCACGACCCGCACGCTCGCTTTCGTGTCGGCGAGGTAGGTGAACCACGTCCTCGCGAGCCCGATCTCTTCCGGGTCGAGCTCGTAGAACACCACGTCATCCCCGGCCACGAAGTAGGCGGCGGTCGCGCCCGCGCCGAGCCCGATCACGGCTGCCTGGCGCGGTGCGCCCGTCGGCCGGAGGACGTCGGCGAGGGGCGAGGCGGGGTGGTAGTACCCGAGCGGCAGCTCCTTCTCGTCGAGCAGCTGGCGGCCGTGGACCGTCGTCCCGTGCGAGATCGTCCGCACCGGTCGACCCGCCTGCTCGTCGTCCCACACGCGGTACAGGCCGTAGAAATTGCGTTCGCGCACCAACGGCGTATCGGCCGCGGTGACGGGCGGGAACCCGAGCCGCAACCCCACAACCGCAAAGATCAGGACCGTAGCCACGCCGAAGATCGGTTCCGCACGCACCTTCTCCCAGCGCTCGCGGTACTGCAGCGCGAGCAGCAGCGCCCCGAGGCCTGTCAACGCGAGCGGAAACTCGAACATGCTCGGAAACACCGCCGGAGCCACCACCGCGGCGAACGCACCACCGGCCCAACCTCCGACGGAGATAGCCACGTAGAATGACGTCAATTGGCTTGGAGCGGGGCGCCTGCGGTACAGCTCCGCGTGCGCGACCCAACACGCCGCGAACAGGATCAACAAATACGTCACGGCGGTCGTCGACACGTTCACGAAGCCGCCGCCACCGTACAGCAGCAGACCGATCGCGAACACCTCCGGCCAGAACCGGTCCAGCAGACCCGCGCGGCTTCCGTCTTCGCGAAAGACTATTATAAACGTCATCAAATACACACCGAGCGGCCCGACCCAGATCAACGGAATCGACGCCACCTCGGTCGCTACCACCGCAGTGACCGCCGACAACAGCAGCGACGGCGCGGCGGCGAGCCCGAGCCAGACCGCAAACACGCGCAACGACGGCCGCTCGGCGACGGTCACAGGCACCTGAGCCGAGGGAATCGACGCCAACAAGCCGAGGTACGCGAGAAACGCTGCCGACCACATCCAACGCTGGGAGACGACCCCGAACCACGGTTCGATCAACAGCGGATACGCAAACAGCGCGACAAAGGAGCCTGCGTTCGACCAGGAATACAGGCGCCACGGATCGTCGCGACCTGCGAGGTCCGACGACGCGAGCCAGCGCTGCGCTACGACCCCCGACGTCGCGAGGACGAAGAACACCCAACCGAGGCCAACGGTAAGTGTGGCGAGGACATTCGCGACCGGCGGCCCGCCCGACCAGGTGGACACACCGACGGGAAGGAAGACCACGCCCATCGCAGCCACAGCGAGGTGCCACCGTCCGATTCGCGGCAACACCACGTGCGTGTAGATCGTCGCGAGCGCGAGCACCCCCTGAAAGAACATCAGGCAGGTCGTCCAGACGTGAAACGCCGCTCCGTGGGACGGCAACAGCAGCCGCCCCGCCATCGGCTCCGCCCAGAACATCAGCAGCGCTCCGAGGAGCACAAAAACCTGGAGCTTGCGCATTCCCCTCAGCCTTCCACCGCCAGCCTACCTCGGCGGATTGTGCCGGCCGCTCAATCCTCGACGCGAAACCGGAACCGGGTGTCCCCGGCCGTGATCCACTCATCCCCGGCGAGGCGCCGCGAGACGACCTCGACGCCGTTTACCCGGGTGCCGTTGATCGTGGCCGCGTCCTCGACGAAGTACGTTCGCCCGCGACGGACGATCGCGAAGTGGTTTCGCGACAGCTGGGCGTCTGTGCCGACGCGCAGGTCGTTTTCACGGCCACGGCCAACGCGGGTGATCGGGCGCACGAGCGCGTAGGTGACGCCCCCCTCGACGTCGAGCCAGGCGGCTGGCGCCCGCACGTCCGTGTCTTCGTCGAACCCCGCGTCGTCCTCGAGCGGGATCGCGACGTCGGACCAATCGTCGGTGACCACGTCCGCCACGTCGTCCCGCGCAAAGTCCTCGCGGGTGAGCCGCACCCACGGGTCGGTCTGGAGCGTGCCGGGCCGCACGCCCACGACGGGCGCCGGAGCCGCGCGCGGACCCCCGACGCGCCGGGGGATCGCGGACCGGGGCGGCGCCGCGGGCACCGTGGCTCCAGCGCGCTCGACGACGTCGGTGGGCTCGTCCACCTCCTCCGGAGAGACGTGCGCGGCCCCGATCACCACGCGCGCTACGGTTCCCGCGAGGGCGTCTTCGGCGGTGACCTGGCGGCTCACCTGCCGCCGACCGACGTCCACGTCCACCTGCGCGACGCGGAGGCCGTTCGCTCGAAGCCGCTCGCGCGTGACCTCGATCACCGAGGTCAACACGAGGTCTGCGACGGCGAGCGCGCCTGTGCCCCGCCGCGCCCCTCCACCTGTGAACACGATGGTGCCACCCGCCTGCATCGCCGCCGCCGCCTGCTGCGTGAGCGCGAGGGGGCCCCAAACGTTGCGCGCGAAGATCGCGCCCTGGTCGACGGCGCCCTGCGGCTGCACCGCGACGAGCACCAACGCGTCAAGGTGCCCCTCGACGAGCAGGATGCGGTCGATCGCCGCGGCCCGTGAGGACGCGCTCGTGACGTCGAGCAACAGGGGCCGCACGGTGCCCTCCCGTTGAAGGCGTGCCCGATCGTCCGGGGTCGATACGCCGCCATAGACGCGGTGCCCTGCGCCTACCAGCAGCGCGGAGACCGCTCGACCGATGCCGCTGCCGGCTCTCGTGACGAAGACGACCAGGGGGCCTCCGTAGCTACGTCTCGTCGACCGTCGCGAGCGCGGCCGTAATTTCGGCCCGGCTCTTCGTGGCGTCCGCGGTCTTCAGGCCGTCCAGCGCCTTGATGCCGTCGCGCCAGGCGGAAGCAGCGTCGGCTTCGCGCCGTTGCTCGACGAGGACGTTCCCGAGCTGCAACCAGCCGGGTCCGGACGTGGGATGCAGAGAGAGCAGCTGCCGCAACTCGGCCTCGGCTGCGTGCAGATCGCCCTCGCGCTTGAGCTCCAAAGCGAGCGCATAACGGGCGAAGCGGTCGTCCGGCTTCTCAGCCAGGTACGTCCGAAGGCTATCGGTCCGGTCCAAACTTCCTCCAGTCGCCGTCCACGTAACGCTCATGGGGGCGGTAGTCCGCTTTGTAGGAAAGGTGCACGCAGTCGCGCACATATAGCCCGAGGTAGAGGTGGTCGAGGCCGCGGGCACGGCAAAAGGCGATCTCAGCCAGCACACTGAACACCCCGGGCGACAGGCGCGCCACCTCCGGGTCGGGGTCGAAGTAAAAATAAACGCTCGAAGCGGCCGTCCGTCCCACGTCCAGGATGCCCACACCCACCAGCTGGTCACCGATGAGGTAGCGCATCTCGAGGGTGTTCATGCAGGAATCGACGAGCCAGCCGTGGTAGCCTTCCTCGGTCATCAGCTCATCGTCGGGATCTGCGAGACCGCGGCTGCGCTTGTGACGGTTGTAGAGCATCACGCGGTCGGTGCTCACGTCCGGCCTCCCGACCTCGACGCGGCCGACCGCTTCGAACTTCCTCAACGCACGCCGCTGGCTGCGCGACGCCTCGAACTCGTTCACCAGCACCCGGATCGCGCGGCACTCCGAGCAGGTCGGGCACGTCGTCTTGTACAACGCGAGCCCGACCCGACGTTCTCCGGCCGCAAACGCCGCGTCCGTGTCGTCGGGGTCGAGCCTCGTGAGCTGGCGATACAGCGGCAGGCGCGCCACCCGACCTTGGAGGTAGGGGCACACCTGCAGACCGTCATACGCGAGGAACTGCCTGCGCACGACGTCAGCGTATCACACCGAGCCGAAGGCGAGTGATCAAGGAGCGGACAGGCTCGACGCGGAGCGCTCCTGAATGCCGATCGCCGAGCCACCTTCTTCGAACGCGACGTCGAGCGAACCCACCTTGGTGCGCTTGAGCGTGAACGTGACGTCGCAGTTCTGCGCGCCCGCGTCCACCTGCGTGAGCGTGCCTGCGGGGATCGTGAACGTTCCCGTGTCTGCGTCGATGGTGTTGACGTACAAATTGACGCAGTCGCCGCTGACAGTGAGCTCCATCGGCTCCTCGGCGGCGGGCGTCCAGTCCAGGGTGAACGCGGCTGCGCGCGAGAAGTTCGCCGCCGGGGCGGTGATCTCGAACGCCGGCGGCAGCTGGACCGTGGTGTTCGGTGCGCCGTCGTCGACCGTACGCGTAAGCGCGATCGTGTAGACGGTGGCAGGGTCGTCACCGGTGATCGTGGCGTGGTAGCCGTGCAGCGCGGCGATCTCGTACTCCTCGAGCGGCACGGCTGCCGCGTCGCCAGCCGCGACCGTGAGGGAGTCATCCGCCGTGAGCGCGACGAACGTGGTGGACGTCGCGCCACCGGCGCGCAGGATCGCGTCCGCGTCGGTGTTGCCGTCGCCGCGGGCGGTCATGGTGATCGCGGCCGACATCCCCGACGTGAGCAGGTCTTCGCTGTCGATGTCCGTACAGGCCACTCCGAGCAGCAGCGCCGCCGGAACCGTAAGAATACGCATGGTCTCCTCCTGGGCGTGAGCCCCGGTTAACATACCCACGTCGTCGTCTCCGTGGAAAAACCATGTGATGACGCGTGATTTCATCCCCGGGTCCACCCTGACGATCACGCCCGAAGACCTCGTCGCGAGCCTGCAATCCGACGCCGTATGGCTGGACGGCGGCGGCGGGCGGTCGATCGTCACCTGGGGGCCGCGCGAGGTCGCGGTCAACGAAAACGACTGGGAAGACGCCGGACGGCGGCTCTCGGCCGGCGCCCCGGCGGGGGAGCCGTTCGCGGGGGGCGTGGTCGGTTCGGTGGCCTATGACGGTCGGCGGTCGTGGCTCGCCCGTGTGGAAGGCGCCGCGATCTATTCGGACGGGACCTGGACAATCGACGGGTCACCGTCGTTTCGCGCCCAGGCCCGTCGCGCGTTGGAGCGCGCGGTGCCTCTCCCGCCAGCGCCGCCAGCACCCGCGCTAAGGTCCGTACGAACGATGGACCAGGCCGTCTACGAGGGGCGTGTACGGCGAATCCTAGCCTGGATCGCCGAAGGGGATTGTTACCAGGTGAACCTCTCGCGCGCGGTCGTCGCGGAGGGCGTCGGCGACCCGTTCGTCGCGTACCGGCGCCTTTCGCACCTCGCGCGCGCGCCGTACGCGGCATGGCTCCGTCCCTCGCCCGAGTACGCGGTGCTGAGCGCGTCCCCCGAATTGCTGCTCGCAGCCGACGGCGAACGCGTGTGGAGCGAGCCGATCAAGGGCACGCGGCCCCGCCACGGCGATCCGGTCGCAGACCGCGCGCTCGCAGGCGAGCTTCGCACGTCCGAAAAAGACCTCGCCGAGCTCGTCATGATCGTGGATCTCGTCCGAAACGATCTCGGTCGCGTCGCGCGCACCGGCAGCGTGACGTGGGAGAAGCGGCGAGTGACCGCTCACGCCAACGTCCATCACGCCTCTCAGATCGTCCGCGCCACGCTCGGAGACGGTCAGGACAGCTGGGCGGCGCTGGGAGCGCTGTTCCCCGCCGGCTCGATCACCGGCGCGCCAAAGATTCGCGCCTGCCAGCGCATCGCCGAGGTCGAAGACGAGCCCCGCGGTCTGTACTGCGGCACCATCGGCTTCACCGGTGGACGAACCGCCCGGTGGAACGTGGCGATCCGCACCGCCGAGTGGTCGCCGGCGGCCGGCGGGACCCTGACGTGGCACGTCGGCGGCGGCATCGTCGCCGACAGCGATCCCACCGAAGAGTGGAAGGAGACCGTCGCGAAGGGCACGACGATGGCGCGCGCGTTTGGCGACGTGTCCGACGAGGGCCGCCTGCCGTCCTACAGCAGGCAGCAGGGCAGCTTCTGCTCGTAGACCCAGGGATGCCTACGTCTGGGCGATCTGGATGCCGTACGAGCAGTCCTCGCACCAGAAGCCGAACAACCACATCGGAGCGACGTGCGCGCGGATCCCCGTCGCCTCAACATGTCCCACGTAGAACATCGGCCGCTCGCACTTCGTGCACACGGCCCCGTCGGGCGCCCCCCGCCACTGCGGACGACCTCCGATGGTGCCTCGGGCCCGCTTCGCCTCGGGGTGATCGGGCGTCACCAGAGCCCAGTGGCGGATGCGCGACGGCTCGATCACGCCCCCCGCGCAACGCTCCTTGGCCGCCGGCCGCTCGACCAGCGTCCCCTGCACGAGCTCGAGGCGCCCGTCCGGAGAGACCCGATAAACGTAGTTCTCGACACGCTCTTCACACTGCTCGGGGCAGCCGGTCGCGAACCAGTGAAACCAACCCATCGACGGGAAGCCCGCCAAAGCGGACGTGTCCACCGACACGACGTGCTGGAGCTCCGTCTTGCACGTCCATCCGGCGGCATCGACGAACAGCTTGTTCGCGACGGTGCCCGTGATCACGCGCACGTCGTGCTTGATCGGACCCTCGACCGACACGAGATCGAACGACCGGCGCGCGAACCGCTCGATCGCGGCGATCCGATCGCCGACCTCGATGCCCATCGCCTGGTAGAGCCCACCGAGCTCCTTGTGTTTCCTTGCAAGCTCCGCGACCGCCATGCGCGCGATCGGTGAGCTGATGCCGGCCAGCAGCTTCGCGCGTGCCTGGTCCACGCCCTTCTTGGTCTTCTTGATGTTCTTCGCAAGATCGCTCGCGGCCGCGTCAGACGCGCCGTAGGAGAGCATCCAGAAGTCGTCTGGCAGCAGCTTTGCAGCGCGGCTTAGCGTCTTGTCGTCCCACGCACAGACCGTGTCCGCCAGCGCGACGAACGCACCTGGATCCGCGCGCAACATCCGATGGATGGCGCCCGCATCATCGAGCTCGGTCAGCAGACGGGCGGCCGGCGAGGCCTCTTCCGCTGGCAACTCCGCCGCGACGGCTTTCTTTGCGCCTTTTGGCGACTGGATGATGAGGATCGGCTCGGTCCGGGGCACACACGCGAGCGCCCCCTCCTCGAGCGCCAACAGCCGCAGACCCTCCTTCGTCTTGTACGGCTTGAACGCCTCGAGCTTGCCGAGCGGCACGAGCGACGTGGCGTGGAACCGGTAGATCACGAGGGTTTCGGGCCCGGCCTCCGCCGAGCGGGGGTTCCAGCCGTCGTGTTCACGCACCACAGCCACCCACTCGCCGTGCCACGCGATCGCGGGGGAAACGAGCGGACGATCGTCGGACGCCGCAGAGGAAGCGAGCAGCTTGCCGTCGAACGACACCGCGGCGATGCCGCTCTTGCCCGAACACACCACCCGGTCGTTCTCGAAGTCGATCGTCGCGAATTCGAAGTCGGCGTCCGCCCACTGCACGTTGCACCGAAGCTCGTCGCCGGTGCCGATCATCAACCGCACGCGCGTGTGAACCACCCACGTCTGGCCGTCTTCGGCCACCGCGAGGTGCGCGCCTGTCAGGCTCGCGGCTTCGCGCGCTGGCGCCTTGGTGGCGAGCGAGATCGCCTTCGGGCGGTCGATCTTGCCGTCCCAAACCGCCCTGCGACGCCCTCCGGACCACAACAACGCGGGCGCGGCCTTGGGATCCTTGAGCGCCTTCAACGCCTCCCAGTGCGTCTCGTAGACACCCTTGACCTTGAAGTCCTTGTGCGGCTTTCCGGCGTCCCCGGTCTCGACTTCGAGCGACTGCTCGCCGGTGCGGAAGCCCCACAAGCGCGTTCCATCCGGGTGGATACACGCGTCGGACGACGTCAGCCCGGCGTGCACTTGCAGTTGCTTGCGCTGCTGGGGGAATTTTCCGGCGAGGTCGAGCGTGGTGTGACCATCGATCAGGAGCAGTCCCGCCTTGGAAAGCGACAGCCGTTGCGCGCCGCGCACCCGCGCGACCTCCTCGCCGTCGCGGATGACCTCGACGAAGCCGTTGCCGATCCGAGCGATCGTGCCGCTTGGACCGAACCCGACGACGGTGTCCTGACTGCTCATCCGCCCTCCACAGCGGGCCAGCCTACCGCGAGGCGGGCCCGGAACGTGAATGAAACCACTTCGGTGCCCGTAGGTCCATGCGATAAGATGCAGAAGCCGCCCTCTCCGCCCGCCAAGCCCCCCTCCAAAGAGGCACCGTGTACGCACTTCTGCACGTTCTCGCCTGGTCCACGCCCGCCCTCGCGGTGCCCGAAACCGACCCCGCAGAAGAAATCGTCCCCCTCGACGCGCCAGCCGATACGCGCGGGACGTGGGACCTCGACAACGCGGGGCTCCACCTCGTCACCGCTGACCCGGTCGGAAAGTACAACTATTGGCTTGCAAAGGACTGGAAGGTCCAGTCCGGGCTGATTCGTGCGCGCGTAAAGGTGTCCGGCAAGCTGGACAGCACGTTGATGTTCCGCGCGTCCGTGCCCGAAGGCAAGCCCGAGAACCTCTCCGGCTACGGGTTTTCGTTCGAAGGTGACGCGATCGCGTTCTACCGGTGGAACGACGGCGTCGTGGTCCCGCTCGGCGCGGCAACCAAGCTTCCAGGCCTCCAGGAGCACGCTGAGGTGGAGGTCGTGTTGTGGGCGGTGGGGCCGCAGATCGCCGCGATCGTGTATGACGGCGCCACGCTCGCTCAGCTCGGGGCGATCGCGGTACACGACAGCACCTTTGCGTCGGGACGCGTCGGGTGGCGCGCCCACCCCGGTCAGGGCGCAGGCACGCGGCTCGAGAAGCTGTCCGTGCTCGCCACCGAGGTGAGCGCGCGCGCCGCGACGCCCGGCGACGACGCGTTCGGCGACACCCGGCTCGTCGAGATCGACACGACCTCGGCGGACCGCCTCCCCGACCACGTCGAGGTCGTCGAGCGCGGGGACGCGCTAACCACCGTGCTCGCCAGCCCCGAAGAGGTCGAGCAGATGCGCCGCCGGGGCGTGAAGGTGCGCCACCAGACCGGCTACGTCGGACGCTGGGCCGTGGACGCCGCCTACCGCGCCAACGTCGCGACGCCGTTCCGAGAGTTGCCGACGGGCCTCGACTTCTCGCCGTCGTACAAGGACGCGGACATGGTCGAGGCGTCGCTGCGCGCGATGAACGCCCGGTGGCCGGACGTCACGCGCGTCGTGCAAATCGGCACGAGCGGCCAGGGCCGGCCGATGTGGGCGCTGCGCGTCACGGACCACCCCGATCGCGACGAAGACGAGCCCGCCGTGCTGCTCGACGGCGCGCACCACGGCAACGAGCTGCTCGCCGTCGAGTACGCGCTCGACTCGGCCGAGTGGACGCTCGAGCATCAGGCCGATCCCCGCGTCGCGAAGTGGATCGACGGCCTCGATCTGTGGTTCGTGCCGATGGTGAACGTCGACGGAAACCACGCGTACTGGCAGGTGAGCACGGACACCGGCCGCAAGAACATGCGCGACACCAACGGCGACGGTTTGTACGAGTTCTGGGAGGGCGTCGACCTGAACCGGAACTACCCGTTCGCGTGGGGCACGCTCGGCGAGAACGGCTCCCGCAGCTGGTCGAACAGCGCGTATTACCGCGGGCCAACAGGGGGCAGCGAGCCCGAGACGCAGGCGATGATGGCGCTCGCGACGCGCTACCACTTCACGGCCGCGATCTCCTGGCACACCTGGAGCACGGTGATCATCACGCCTTACAGCGCGGAAGGGCAGCAGCTCCGCAACCCGACGCCGGACGTCCCTGGCGCCGTCGCCGACGCGATCGCCGCGACCATGCCCGTGCAGCCGAACAAGAAGAAGTACAAGGTCGTGCGCGAGATCTACGACGTGGACGGCGTCGATCAGGACTGGCACTACCACGAGAACGGCACGCTCGCGTACATCGTCGAAGGCAGCCACCACAACCCGAAGGACGCCACCATCCGCGCGGCGTCGATCGCAGGGGTGCGGCCGTTCTACCAGGGCCTGATGGACCGCCTCGTAGATGGGCCGCACCTGGTCGGGCACGTCACGGACGACCGCGGGCGGCCCGTGCAGGCCACGATCACGATCGACGAGTACCCGCTCCACAACGGCGAGAACTGGACGAGCCGCGCCGGAGACGGCCGGTTCGACCGCCTCGTGCTCGAGCCGGGCGTGTACACCGTCCACGCGCGCGCCGAAGGGCATGGCGAGGCCATCGCCCAGGTCACCGTCGGGGACGGTCCGACCGAGGTTACGCTGATGACGCCGCGGCTGGTCGCCGGGGATTAAGGAGGAGGGATGCACCCACGCGCCGTCTTTCGCTTCACGCCGGAGCAGTACCTCGACTTCGAGGTCAAGAGCGTGGAGAAACACGAGTTCTTCGACGGCTACATCCTCGCGATGGCGGGCGGAAATGCACGCCACTCTGCGACGTGCGGCCGTGCGATCATCGCACTCGCCGCGTCACTCCGGGGGCGTCCCTGCGCAGTGCTGACCTCCGACATGCGCGTGCTCGTCGAGGCCACTGGCCTGTACACCTACCCAGACGTCTCGGTGGCGTGCCCACCGAAGGTGATCGGCAAGGAAGAAGCCTCCACCCTGGTGAACCCGACGCTGCTCGTCGAGGTGCTCTCGAAGGACACCGCGAAGTACGATCGCGGCGAGAAGCTCGAGCACTACCAGCGCGTCGCCAGCGTGCAGGGCGTGTTGCTCGTCGACATTCCTGCGCGGACGGTCGAGGTCGTCGCCCGCGCGGCAGAGGGCTGGACGCGCGCCATCTACGGCCTCGCCGACGCGTTCGCGCTTCCCGGGCTGGACGCGACCGTGGCCGTTGCCGACTTCTTCGACGGGATCGACCTCGTACCCGAAGCGCCCGTTACTGCGGAATCGTGAACGTCGCCGTGATCGGGCGGTGATCCGAGTAGTTCGACGCGCGCGCGCCGCGGCAGTAGTCGTCTTCCTGGCGGAGGATCGCGGAGGAGGCCCCCCAGTCCTTCGCTCCGCCGCCGACGAACGCGAAGTCGAGCACGCTGTCGTAGGTCGCGCTGCACTCCGTGCGCACGAGTGGATCGGGCGGCCGCACCCACCGGAACACGTCGTTCGCGATCAGGTTGTCGTAGCCCTCGTCGTGGGAGCTGCCGTCCGCCTTCCAGTCGAAGTTGAAGTCGCCCATCGTCACGATCGGTAGCGTCTGGGCAGCAGCCCACGTGTTCAGCAGGGTGGCCTGCTGGTGCCGCTTCGCATCGTCCGTGCGCCAGAGGTGGTTCACGACGAACAGGAACTCGACGCCCGAAGCGCGCTCCTGCAGGTGCCCGACGAGCGGCGCGCGCACGGTGCCACCGACGTTGATGTCGTCCAGCGCGGTGAGCTCGACCAGCGCGAAGCGGGTGTCGTCCCACGCGAGGACCAGCCTGTCTTCGTACCCCGTGGTGCCCATGCGGTACTGAAAGTCCTGCCCGTCGTCTTCGGCCGCGTCGACGAACAGCCTGGCCGCCGCGTCGTTCTCGACCTCTTCGAACGCGAACAGGCTCTCGCCCGTGATCGGCGCTACCGTGTCTTCCGCCACCTTGACGGGATCGGCCCCGCCGGACTCCGCGTTGAGCGACGCGATGGTGAACACCAGCGCCGCGGGGAGGTCGGTCTCTTCGGTGTCGACGGGGACATTTCCGGTACAGGCGAGCAGGGCGGTGACGAGCATCCCCGCTTTATACCCGGTTCAGCAGCCTTCAGCGTCGGCGATGTCGGCGTCGCCGGTGACGAACACGTAGCGCACGTGCGACCAGCTCACGTCGTCCCAGTCGTCGGTGCCGACGAGATCGTTCGAACACAGGTCGCAGCCGATCCACTGCTGCCGGGTGCGCACGTCGAGCGCCTTGGGGACGCCGTCCTCGTACTCGACCTGCCCGACGGTCTCGGTGTGCAGCACGAGCTCCTCGCCGTGGCCGTTCTCCGTCGAATAGAACAGGTTCGGGTTGCCTTCCGCGTCGTAGGTGACGAGCCAGTCCGTGTAGCCCGTGTAGGAGCCGCACCCGAACGAGTGCTCGACGACGCCGCCCGCGGCGGCCACCACGCGACCCGCGGCGTCCGTGCGCACGTGCGCGTTCGACTGCGTGGTGTAGGACGGGTCTTCCTCGTCCAGCGGCGCGGCCGGAATCGTCGCGCGCGCGGTCGCTACGAACGTCGGGGCGACGGTGAGCGCGTCCCCGAGTCCCCACAACCGGCCCTGAACGGGCGAGAGCGCACCTTGGACGCCGACCGTGTACCAGCCCGTCGACGCGAGCATCGTCCCGAGCTCGGCGTCGAGGTCGCGGACGTCCTCGCGGAACGCGGCGTGGTCGAAGTCGTCACCGAGGTCGCGATTGTCGATCTCCAAAGCCTCGACCGTGAACGCTTCCGCACCAAACGCGACACCGACCAGCATCATCGAGACCATCGGACCCTCCTGCGGGGAGGTCAATGCACGGCGCGTGCCAGCCCCAGCCGGCGGAAGCTGTGGTCACCGCGATGATTCGTAGATTCCATCTACCCGACGGTGGACACCGGCTGCCGGACCTCTTCAAATCCGGCGCCGAAACGACCCTCCCGAACGTCGGACTGCGGGATCGACCGCTCGAGCGTCCACGACCGCCCGTCGTCTGCGGTGATCGCCACGACGAACGCGCCGCCCTTCCCGACGCGCCGCCCGCTGTCCACCGCGACCACCGTCCACGCGCCGACCCGGGGTCCGGGAGCTGCGAGCACGTCAAGGACGACGACCGTGCCGTCGTCTCCACGCCAGTGGATGGCGGCCGTGCCGCTGCGCGCGTACCGCCCGAGGCCGAGCCGGACCCGGAACCAGTACGCAGGCCGACCGTCGAGCGCGCCCCGCGCCCCGATCCCGCCGATCTCGAGCGGCAGCCCGCGGAGGCGCGACCGGACGCGCCACACGCCGCCCACGCTGGCGACGGCCACCACGGAGATGATCACGGCGCCGATCGCCGCCGATCCGTCGAGCGCCACCGCGAGGGCGAGGGGCACCCCCACGGTCACCAGCGACGCCAGGCCGAGGATCCGCGTCGGAACTCGCTCAACGGCGACGAGTACGCCATCGGTCTGTTGCGCGGGAATCATTGAAGTAGTCTCACGCCGTCTGACGTAACGATCGCGGGTGGCTGCGCCACTCGTCGGGAGGGTTGACATGAGCTTCTGGAACACGCTGAAGCAGCACGCTGGGGCCCAGCTGCTGGACGTCCTCGAGTGGCTGGACGACACGAACAACACGCTCGTGTACCGCTTCCCGATCTTCAACCAGGCCATCACGGACAAGAGCAAGCTCGTCGTGCGCGAAGGTCAGGCCGCCGTGTTCATCTCGGAAGGCCAGCTTTCCGACGTGTTCGGTCCGGGCACCTACACGCTCGACACCCGCAACGCGCCGGTGGCCGCGTTCTTCAAGAGCATCGCGTACGGGCTGAACAACCCGTACAAGGGCGACGTCTACTTCGTCTCCACGCGGCAGTTCACGGACAACAAGTGGGGCACCGCGAACCCGTTCATGCTTCGCGACGCCGAATTCGGCCCCGTCCGCATCCGCGCGTTCGGCATCTACACGTACCGCATCACCGATCCAGGCCGCTTCCTGAAGCAGGTCGTCGGCACGGACGGCCTGTTCACCACGGAAGAGATCAACGGCCAGCTCAAGCGCAAGCTCGTCAGCCTCGTCGCTGAAGCCATCGGGCAGAGCAAGCTCGCCGTGCTGGACATCGCGAGCAACTACGGCAGCCTGGGCGACACGATCCGCGAGAAGGTGAACCCGACGTTCAAGGACTCCTACGGTCTCACGCTCACGGACCTCACGATCGAGAACGTGAGCCTGCCGGAAGAGGTCGAGAAGGCGCTCGACACGCGCACGAAGATGGGCGTGTTGGGCAACCTGGACGCCTACACCAAGCTCAACGCCGCCGAAGCGATCAAGACCGCCGCGGCAAACCCGGGCATGGGCGGCGCGATGATGGGCGCAGGGGTGGGCCTCGGCATGGGCCAGATGATGGGCCAGCAGATGGGCGGCGCAATGAACATGGGCGGCCAGTTCAACCCGCAGCAGGGCATGGCTCCGGGCGGCCCGCCGCCGCCGCTCCCGGGCGGCCCGCGGTACCACTACAACGGCCCCGGCGGTCAGGGCGAGTTCAGCCTGCAGGACGTGGTCGCGCGCGTCGCGCAGAACCGCAACGCGGACCATCAGATCTGGGCGCAGGGCTGGCCCGGCTGGAAGCCGTACACGCAGGTGCCCGAGATCATGGGCATGTTGCCCCCACCTCCGATGGCCGCGCCCCCGCCGATGGCGGCCGCGAGCGTGTTCCACTACAGCGGCCCCGCCGGAGATGGCCAGAAGCCGCTCGCGGACGTGGTCGCCGCGGTGCGCGCAGCCCCCGGCGCCGATCACTTCATCTGGAAGGACGGCATGGACGGCTGGAAGAACGCGAAGGAGGTCGCGGAGGTCGCCCAGGCGCTCAGCGCAGGCCCCCCGGGACCGCCGCCCCGTCCGGGTGGGCCTCCAGGACCGCCTCCTCGTTAGTCGAAGACGGGACTGGCGCCGACTCGTCAGGTTCGAGAGCCGGTTCCCGGGAGCGCTCATAGCTCCCGAGGAGCCGGCTGATCACCGTCGGGCCGAGGCCGTACAGCAAGGCGAGCGTGCCCCAGAGGCACGCCTCGTACGCGTCCGTCGCGCCTCCGCCACCGTAGCCGTACGTGTACGAGCTGTGGATCGTGTCGTAGCGCACGAGCGTCCAGGTCTCCGCGTGCGCGAGGCCGATCAAGGCGCCAGCGACCGCGGTGCGGAGCAGGTTGCGCGGATGGACCCGCTCGGCGTCGCGGTCCAGTCGCAGCAGGGCGACGAGGGGCAGGCCGAGCACCCAGGGCGAAGCTGCAAGAGAGAACACGAACAGCTCTTCCGGGCCGAAAGCGTCCATCTCGTACCGCGCGTGGTTCCACTTCCACGCGTACAGCAGCGTCGCTGACGAAAGGCCCGTACAGGCGCCGACGAGCGCCCAGAACGGGCTGCGCGGGAACGGCTCGCCGAGCCAGCGCAGCAGCGGGAGCCCGAGCGCTCCGACGGCGATCGGCCCGAGGATCACACGCCCCCACCAGCCATTCCACGCGTCAACATAGAGGAAATTTGCCCACAACACCGTTAGCGACGCCGACACGATCAATACCAGGAACCCGTCGCCCCACGGGTGCTCGCGCTGGCGGTACGCGCGCCCGACCAGCTGATCGGCGCTGGACACCCCGAGGCCCGTGAGCGAGCCGACGAGACCGATCCACGCGCCATCGAACGACCGCAGCTCGCCCAAAAACAGCGGGAGCAGCGACCCGATCAACAGGGCGACGGCGATCCAGAACGCGCGGCGGTGGCTCACGAAGACTCCGCGCCAGGGTTATCCTGCGCCATGCCGAACCCCAACGACGCCCGCAGTTCCTTCCAAGCCTACAACGACGCGCTGCGCGCCAACGCGTACCTCGCCGATTCGCACCTGAAGGCGATCGTCGCGCGTCACGTGCCCAGCGCCGATGCCACGCTCACCGCGTTCGGCGCCGTCGTGAGCGGCGAGCTGGACGCGCTGGTCCGCGAGTCCAACAAGGACGACAACCTCCCGCGCCTCGCGCGCTGGGACGGAATCGGGAAGCGCACGGAAGACGTCGCGTTTCACCCGACGTACCACGCGGTCGGTCGGCTCGCATACGCGACGGGCGCGATGGGTCGGTACGCGACCCCTGGGAACGAGCTCGCGACGCTGGCGTTCACGTACCTGCTCGCCCAGGACGGCGAGAGCGGCCACGCCTGCCCGTTCGCGTGTACGGCCGGGCTGATCAAGATCGTTCAGCAGGCGGCGCCCGGCTCGCCGCATCGGGCAAGGTTCGAGGGCTGGCTCGCGCGGCTGTACGACGCGAACTACGACACGCACGCGCACGGCGCCCAGTTCCTCACCGAGATTCAAGGCGGCTCCGACGTCGGTTCGAACGTGCTCGTCGCGAAGGAGGACGCCGACGGTTGGACGTTGCACGGCGAGAAGTGGTTCTGCTCGGTCGCCGACGCGCACCTGTTCCTCGTCACCGCCCGCCCCGAGGGCTCGGCGGACGGCACCCGCGGCGTGCGCGCGTTCGTCGTGCCCCGCAAGCTCGACAACGGCGACGCGAACGCGTTCCAGCTCCGGCGGCTGAAGTACAAGCTCGGAACGCGGTCCATGGCGTCTTCGGAGATCGACTTCCTCGGCGCCCGCGCGTACCCCGTCGGCGACTTCAAGGACGTGGTGGAGGTCGTGCTCAACACGTCGCGCTTGTACAACGCGATCTGCAGCGCGGGCATGATGCAGCGCGCGTACCGCGAGGCCCACAGCTACGCCGCGAACCGCGCCGCGTTCGGCTCTCCGATCCTCGCGTTTCCAGCCGTCGCCCAGGTCGTCGCGCGGCTCCGGACCGAGGCGTCCGCCGCCCGCGCGTCCACGTTCGCCCTCGCCGCCCTGCGCGACAGGCTCGCCGTCACCCCGAACGAGCGCGACCACCAGGCGTTTCGCATGCTCGTGAACCTGAACAAGTACTGGACCGCGCACGCAGGCACCACGGTCGTGCGCGACGCGATCGAGGTGCTCGGCGGGAACGGCACCATCGAGGAGTTCACCGTCTTGCCGCGCCTGCTCCGCGACAGCATCGTGTGTGAGGCCTGGGAGGGCGGTCACAACGTGCTCTGCGCCCAGACGCTACGCGACAGCCAACGCCTGGGGCTGCACGAGCCGATGTTCACCTGGCTACGGCAGATGTGGGGTGAGGACGCCGGGCTCGACGCGGTCGAGGCGCGCTGGCGGCGGTTGCTGACGCTCGCTCCCGCCCGCGCGGCGGCAGCGGTCCGTTCGGTGGCGGACGAGCTGCGGCCGGTGGTCCAGGCGATGGCGCTGCGCGCGGACGGTCAGCTGCTCGAAGCCGAGCACCTGCTCGCGCTGCACGACAGGACGCGGGATCCCCTCAACGACGAGGCATTCGACGCCCGCGTCTGCCTGCTGACTACGCTCGGCTGACGCCGGGCGCGTCGTCCCGTCTAGCCTTCGCCGACCGGCGCCGTCGGAAGCGTCGTGGACGCCTCGGACGTGAACACCTGGCCGTTGGGCAGCGAGAATTCCAGCGTGTACACGCCGGACTTCACGTCGTGCAGCACGCCCTCGCGGAACGGCCCGAGCCGACCGACGATCTCGCCGTTGACCTTCACGTCGGCCCAGGCCGACGTCGGGTTCGCGATGGCGAGGTCGCCCACCGCGGGGACACCGCCCGCCGGCGCCTTGGCGGGCTTCAAGCCGTCCAGGTACGCCTCGGGAACATACAGCTTGCGGAAGCCCTCGAGCCGCCCCTCGGTCAGGCCGGAACCGTTCAGGTACGGGTCCTTCGCGAGCGTGGTGCCCTTGTCCGTAAACATGGGCGTGCGATCTTTTGCGAACGCGTCGGACGCGAACACAAACGCGCCTGCGAGAAACAGCGGAAGGAGAATGCGGGGCATCATGATCACAGGGTGTTCCGGGGGCCGTCTTTTGTCAACCAGCGCGCAAGTCCAGGGCCGGTGACGGGGCTAGAAACCACTCGCCGTGGCGAGATCCTTCGAGATGATGACCTCTTGTGTGGCGTCGTCCACTGTGACTTCCTTGATGAGGCCGATGCCTTCGGCGTAGTAAACGTCCTGCTGGGCCGTCACGGCCGTGAACCCATTGTCGATCAGGTCCTGGCTGGGCGTCTGCGTGTACACGTTGTGAATCCACAACACGTCGTTCCACTTGCCGGCGTTGGCGCCCGTGCCGCACGAAGCCGAGGACGGGCAGGGCATGCCGACATCCACGTTGTCTTCGAAGCCGTAGTTCGTGTAGTCGCCGACCGTCGCGATCGCGAGGGTTCCCGCGCCGGAGTCCGAGGAAGTGATGTCGTACGAATACGAGTAGTGCCACGTCGCGTTCACGTCGGAGATGGCCGAAGGCGCGGGCAGGAACTTGCGGTGCGGGTTGTCCGTCGCGGTGACGGCGTGGTCTACCCCATCGCTTGGCGTGGTGAACGTGCCCTCGAAGCGGTCGACGTAGGCGCCGCCCGAGTCGCAGTCGAAGAAGCTGTTGCCATCCCAACCGCCGCCGCCACTCGCGGACAGCGTCGTCTTCACGGCGAAGCTGTTGCCAAAGCTCCCGAACCCCTTCTGATCTTCCGTGCCCGCCGAACCCTTGTAGTTCACGGTGAAGTGCTTCTGCCAGTTCGCGTACGAGATCGGCTCGTAGGGGTGGCAGTTCGGGTCGCCGTCCGCGTCGGTGTCTGCGTCGGTGTCTGAGTCCGTGTCGGAATCGGTGTCCGCGTCGGTGTCCGCGTCGGAATCACCCGTCTCGGCAGTGTCCAGCGGCTCATAGATCTGCCGCGTACAACCAGCGAACAACAACACCGAAATGGACAGGAAACGCATACGAGCTCCGCGTCTGAGTCGCAGAGAGATAGCATGTGGCCTCGACCACCGGCAAGGAGAATCCGTGCACGCCGACCTGCTCGTGGCGAATTCGCCGCTGATCCTCACGATGAACCAACGCGATGGCGACACGCTCGGGCCCCTCCGGGGTGGCGCGATCGCGGTGACGAAGGGGCGCATCTCCTGGGTGGGCGACGCAGCGGACGCTCCCCCTGCGAGCGAGGTCATCGACGCGAGCGGCACCGTCGTCGTCCCCGCCCTGGTCGACTGCCACACGCACACGGTCTGGGCCGGGTCGCGCGCATCCGAGTTCGAACGCCGGCTTACTGGGGAGTCGTATACAGCGATCCTCGAGGAAGGCGGCGGCATCCTGTCGACCGTACGCGCGACACGCGCCGCCGACGAAGCCACGCTCACCTCGACCGCTGCGCACAGGCTCGCCGCGATGCGCGCGCGCGGGGTGCTCACCGTCGAGATCAAGAGCGGGTACGGGCTGGACGTGGAGACCGAGGTACGGATGCTGAGGGCCGCGCTCGCGGCCGGACGTAGCGCCGACGTCGACGTGATCGCCACGTTCCTCGGCGCCCACGCGATCCCAGCCGAGCACCGCGCGGACCGCGAACGGTATGTGCGCCACGTGATCGACGAGCAGCTCCCCGCGATGAAGGGCCTCGCGACCGCGATCGACGTGTACGTCGACCGCGGCGCGTTCACGCTCGACGAGGGCCGACGCATCCTGGAAGCCGGCCGCGCGGCGGGGCTCGCCGTGAAGGTGCACGCCGAGCAGGTGGCGTACACGGGCATCGCCGAGGTGGCGGCGAACCTCGGGGCGCTGTCGTGTGATCACCTCGAGCGCATCGACGGGGCCGGAATTGCCGCGATGGCGCGCGCCGGCACGGTCGCCGTTTTGGCTCCGGGAGCGATGTTGTACATGCACGACATGGCGCCCCCGATCGCTGCGATGCGCGCCGCCGGCGTCCGGTTCGCGGTCGCGACGGACCTCAACCCCGGCTCGTCGCCGGTCCACGACCTGTGGACCTGCGCGACGCTCGCGTGCGTGACGATGGGGCTCACGGTGGCCGAGGCGCTGCGCGGGATTACCGTCGAGGGTGCCCGCGCGCTGGGGCTCGACGATCGCGGCGTGATCGCGGTCGGCAGCCGGGCCGATCTCGTCCTCGTTGAACCGCCTGCGGGCGAGCCGTACGCGGCTTCATCGCTCGTGCAGCACGTCGGCGGTGCCCGGATCCGGCGCGTGCTGCGCGCGGGCGTTAACTGACCGGTTCCAGGAGGATTCACATGGGCGGAAACGAGGAAGAAGACGACGACGAAATCGTGTTCCTGACCGGCGAAGACGGTGAAGAGATCGCGTTCCAGGTGCTGGCGGTCGTAGAGGTCGACGGGCAGGACTACGCCTTGCTCGTCGAGATCGACGACGACGGCGAGATGCCCGACGAGTTCGACGTACACGTGTTCAAGTACAAGGAAGGCGAAGACGGGCCTGAATTCGACGACAACGTCGACGAAGCGACGTTCGAGAAGGTCCGGCAGGCCGCCACCGAGCTGCTCGACGAACCCGAGGCATCGTGACTTCGCTCGCGCAAGCGCTCGCTGCGCGCGTCGGCGCGCCCGCCGAAGATTCGAAAGGCGGCCCTACGCGTGGCACGCTCCGGAGCCGCAGCAGGGGCGCGGCGCGGGCGCGCCGACACTTGCCGTAATGCGTCCGCCCTTCGACATCGCGGCCGATCTCGACACGCCGGTGTCCGCCTTCCTCAAGCTCGGGCCGCTGCGTCCGCGCTACCTGCTCGAGTCAGTCGAAGGCGGCGAGCGCCTCGCGCGGTACTCGTTCCTCGGCTTCGGCGAAGCCCTGGACGTTCGGCTCGGCGGCGACGCGCTCACGATCGACGGCATCTCGACGCCGGTCTCGGACGGGCCTTCGCGACTCGACGCGCTGCGCAAAGCGCTCGCGCGGGCTCCGCGGCCCGGTCCGCACGTTCCCGGCCTGAAGCTGCTCGGCGGCCTCGTCGGCGCTGTCAACTACGACTTCGTGCGCCGCCTCGAGCGGCTGCCCGCGCGCACACCCGGCGATCCAGAGGCGGCGTTCGTCGCGTGTCGCTCGCTGATCGTGTTCGACCACGTGTCGCGTCGCGTCGCGATGCTGCACGACGGCACTGACGCCGAGCGGGACGAGCTCTCACGCGAGGTCCGCGGCCTGCTCGCCGGTCCAGTGCCTGCGGTTCGGTCGGGCCGTCGCTCGGAGGCCGTGCCGTCGCTGACGCGGGCGCAGTACTGCGACACGGTGGAGCGCGCGCGGGAGCACATCGCCGCTGGCGACGTGTTTCAGCTCGTCGCCGCTGTGCGGTTCGAGGGAGAGACGGACCTTCCACCGTTCACCGTGTACCGCGCGCTCAGGTCGCTGAACCCGTCGCCGTACAGCTTCTACCTCGATCTCGGCGACCGGCAGGTCGTGGGCTCGAGCCCCGAAGCGCTCGTTCGCCTCGAGTCGGGCGAGGCCACGCTGAGGCCGATCGCCGGCACCCGTCGGCGCGGTGCCACCGACGCCGAGGACAAGGCGCTCGAAATCGAGCTGCTCGCCGACCCGAAGGAGGCCGCTGAACACGTGATGCTCGTTGACCTCGCGCGAAACGACCTCGGTCGCGTCGCCGAGACGGGGTCGATCCGGGTGGAGCCGTTCCGCGTCGTCGAGCGCTACAGCCACGTCATGCACATCGTGAGCGGCGTGCGCGGACGCCTGGCGCCCGGGTACGACATGTTCGACCTGTTCGCGGCGGCGTTCCCAGCGGGGACCGTCACCGGCGCGCCGAAGGTGCGCGCGATGGAAATCATCGACGAGCTCGAGCCCACCGATCGCGGCCTGTACGCGGGTACAGTCGGGTACTTCGGCGCGGACGGCGACATGGACCAGGCGATCGCGATCCGAACGATCGAGATGAGCAACGGCCGGTACGCCGTGCAGGCAGGCGCGGGAATCGTCGCCGACAGCGTGCCCGAGCGCGAACACGACGAGGTGCTCCAGAAGTCGCGCGCGCTCATGGCGGCGCTCGAGCGCGCGGAGACGGGTCTGTGAAGAGGCTGGTCGAACGGCTGCTCGACCGGATCGACCTCACGCGGGACGAGGCCGGAGAGCTGCTCGCGGGGCTCGTGAGCGACGACGTGTCGCCCGAGCTCAAGGCGGCGGCGCTCACTGCATTGCGCGCGAAAGGGGAGACCGCCGAGGAGCTCGCCGGGATCGCCCACGCGATGCGCGCGCGCGCGCTCAACGTCGACGCGCCCCGCGACCTGCCCGTCGTCGACACCTGCGGGACAGGCGGGGACGGCAAGGCGACGATCAACGTGTCCACGGCGGCGGCCCTCGTCGTGGCAGCCACCGGACGCGCGCGGGTAGCGAAGCACGGAAACCGCTCCGTCTCGAGCCGCTCGGGCTCGGCCGACGTGCTCGAACAGCTCGGCGTATCGATCGCAAGCACCCCGCCTCGCGCCACTCGCGGGCTCGCGGAGCAGGGGTTCGC
Source organism: Pseudomonadota bacterium (assembly GCA_947505245.1). Taxonomy (GTDB): domain Bacteria; phylum Myxococcota_A; class UBA796; order UBA796; genus SYKL01. Next base: position 190,639 of record CANNIZ010000002.1, read on the forward strand.
GTTCCTGTTCGCGCCCGGCTTCCACCCCGCGATGGCCAGGCTCGCGCCCGTTCGGCGCGCGATGGGGCTCCGTACCGTGATGAACCTGTGTGGTCCGCTGACCAACCCCGCGCGCCCGGATCGGCAGATCATCGGCGTCTACGACGAGCCTGCGGCGCGGACGATCGCCCACGCGATGGTGCACCTCGGGGTGGCTCGCGGGCTGGTCGTGACCGGGCTCGGGTTCGACGAAGCGACGCCCTGTGGGCCTTTCCTCGCGCTGCACGTCAGCGCCGAAGGGGTTCGCGAGTCCGTGATCGATCCCCTCGACCTCGGCTTCGCTCGCTGCGCTCCCGAAGCGCTCGCCGGCGGCTCCCCCGAGGAGAACGCCTCCCTCCTCGAGGGCGTGCTCGCGGGCGCGACAGGCGCGCAACGCGACGCCGTCGTCTTGAACGCCGCGTTGGCGCTCACGTTGTGCGACCTCGCGTTCGAGGAGGCCCGCGCGATCGCGGAAGAAGCCATCGACTCGGGCCGCGCGACGGCGCTCGTCAGCGCGCTCCGGTCGGCCTCGTGAGCGACTTCCTCGCGACGATGGCCGACGCGTCCCGCGCTCGGGTCGACGCGGCGCAGCGCGCGCGAAGCTTCGCGGACCTGCAAGCGTCGGCGCTGGCGGCGGCTCCGGTACACCGACTCGTGCTCGATCGCTTCGACGTGATCGCCGAGGTGAAGCTCAGCTCCCCGTCAGCGGGCGTGCTCGATCGCGGGTCGGCGGACGCCGTCGCGCGGGTCGTGGCTCGGGCCGCCGCCTACGAGCGCGGGGGCGCCTGCGCCGTGAGCGTGTTGACCGAGCCCTCGCGGTTCGGGGGCGCGCTGGACCACCTCGCTGCGGCCTCGAAGGCGGTAGCGATCCCGACGATGCGAAAGGACTTTCTCGTCGACGCGTGGCAGGTCTGGGAGGCGCGCGAGGCGGGTGCCTCGGGCGTGCTCGTGGTGTTGCGGATCGTCGACGAGCCCACGTTGGACGCGATCCTGACTGCGTCCGCGGCATGTGGCATGTTCACGCTGCTGGAGGCGTTCGACGAACGCGACCTCGAGCGGGCCGCGGCAGCGGTCGGGCGCGGCGGTGATCGGCTGCTCGTCGGCGTGAACACGCGCAATCTCGCGACGCTCGCGATCGATCCCGAACGCCTCGCGAAGCTCGCCTCGCGGCTCCCGGCCGGTATCCCCACGGTCGCAGAGAGCGGCCTCACAGGCCCCGCCGACGCCGCGCGCGCCGCCCGACTCGGGTACAAGCTCGCGCTCGTCGGCACTCACTTGATGAACGACGATCAGCCCACCGAAGCCATCCTCGCGATGTGTCGCGCCGGGCGGGAGGCCACATGCACGTCGGCGTGAAGATCTGCGGGCTCACGACGGCGGACGATCTCGACGCCGCGATCGACGCCGGCGTCGACGCGATCGGCCTCGTCCTCGCGGCCTCTCCGCGACGGGTCGACCGGGAGACGGCGCTCAAGCTGCTGGCGCGGGTGCCTCGCGAGGTGGTGCGCGTCGCGGTGGTGCGCGCGCCCGACGCCGACACGTTGACGACGCTGCAAGCGCTGCCGTTCGACGTCGTGCAGTGTGACGAGGTGGACGTTCCCCTTGTGGCGCCGCTCGGTCGCCCGCTGCTGCGAGCGTTCAGCGACGGCGCCGATCTCGCCGCGCGCATCGACGCCTCCGGGGTGGGCCGCGGTCCGTTGTGGCACAACGGCTTCCTCGTCGACGGGCCTCGCGGCGGCGGAAAGGGCGAACAGGCCGACTTCGATCGCGCGCGTAAGGTGGCGAGCCGCGGCGGGCTCGTGCTCGCCGGCGGGCTAGATCCCGAGGTGGTCGGGCTCGTCGTGCGCCACGTTCATCCCGCCGGCGTAGACGTGTCGACGGGCGTGGAGTCGTCACCAGGGCGAAAGGACAAGGGAAAGATGAAGGCGTTCGTACAGGCCGTACGCGCCGAACAACGCAGGAGCGCGGAATGACAGGGCCCGACGATCGCGGCTATTTCGGCGCCTACGGCGGACGTTTCGTCCCCGAGACGCTCGTGGGTCCCCTCACCCGCCTCGAGGAGGCCGCGCGTGAGGCGCTGCTCGACGAGCGGTTCCGCCACGACCTCGACCACGAATTGGCGACCTGGGTGGGCCGCCCGACCCCGCTCACCTACGCGGGAGCGCTGTCCGCGGCCTGGCACGCCGAGGTGTGGCTCAAGCGCGAGGACCTCGCCCACACGGGCGCGCACAAGATCAACAACGCGCTCGGGCAGGTGCGACTCGCGCAACGGCTCGGCAAGAAGCGGATCGTCGCCGAGACGGGGGCCGGGCAACATGGCGTCGCGACCGCGGCGGCCTGCGCGCGCGTCGGGTTGTCGTGTACGGTCTACATGGGCGCGGTCGACGTCGAGCGACAGGCTCCGAACGTGCTGCGCATGAAGCTGTTCGGCGCGAACGTCGTGCCGGTGAAGTCGGGTGATCAGACGCTGCGCGCCGCCATCGACGAGGCCCTGCGCGACTGGGTGAGCGACCCGGAGGGCACGTTCTACGTGCTCGGCAGCGCGGTTGGACCGCACCCCTACCCGTGGCTCGTGCGCGAATTTCAGTCGGTGATCGGCCGCGAAGCGCTGCAGCAGTGGGCGCGCGGGCCGGGCGGCGTCCCCGACGTCGTCGTCGCGTGTGTCGGGGGCGGCTCGAACGCGATCGGGCTGTTCCACGCTTTCGTTCCGACGTTCGCGCGTCTGTGCGGCTTCGAGGCGGGCGGGCGCGGAACCGGCCTCGGCGACCACGCCGCCACCCTCGCGTACGGGCGGCCCGGCGTGTTGCACGGCACGTTGTCGCCGCTGCTGCAGGACGCCGACGGGCAGATCCAGGAGACCCACTCGGTATCGGCGGGCCTCGACTACCCCGGGGTGGGGCCTGAGCACGGCATGCTTCGCGACACGGGCCGGGCGACCTACGTGGCGGTTTCCGACGCTGAAGCGTTGGACGCGCTGCAGGCGTGTTGCCGCAGCGAGGGCATCCTGCCGGCGATCGAGAGCGCCCACGCGCTGGCTGGCGCAAAGCGGCTTGCGACCGAGAGCCCGGGGCAGCGGATGTTGATCGGACTTTCGGGGCGCGGCGACAAGGATCTCGGCATCCTCGCCGGGTTGGGGCTCGTATGACCGGCGCTGAACGCATCGCTGCGGCACTCAGCAGTCCAAAACAAGGCTCGACCGCCCTCGTCGCCTACCTCACCGCGGGCTGGCCGACGCGCGAGGGGTTTCGCGACCTGCTCGACCGGGTCGCAGACGTCGCCGACGTCGTCGAGATCGGCGTGCCGTTCAGCGATCCGATGGCCGACGGCGTCACGCTCCAGCGCACCGCGCGCGAGGCCCTGGCCGGAGGGGTGACGCTGCAGTGGATCGCCGATCTGCTCGTGGAACGCGGACCCCACGCGACCCCCACGCTCCTGATGGGGTACACGAACCCGTTCCACCAGTTCGGCTGGCGACGGCTCGCGTCTGCGTGTGGCGCGTCGCTGGACGGGTTCATCATCCCGGATCTGCCGCCCGAAGAGTCAGGTGACTGCGACCGCGTGGTCGAGGCGTTCGGCCTCGGCATGGTGCGCCTCGTGGCTCCGAACACCCCCGACGATCGGCTCGATCGGCTCGTTGCCGCGGCGTCGGGTTTCGTGTACGCGGTCACGGTCAACGGCATCACGGGCTCCGCGCTCGGCGACGTCGGCGGCAACCTCGATCGCGTCGCGGCAGCGGCGAAGGGCCGGGGGATCCCGGTGTGTGCGGGCTTCGGCGTGCGGACGCGCGATGACGTGGCGCGGCTCGGAAAACACGTGGACGGCGTGATCGTCGGCACCGCGCTCGCCGACGTGATCGCGCGCGGGGAGGACCCGATCGCGTACCTTCGAGGTCTCGTCGGGGCTTCATAGCCTCCGCAGGCGCGATGCCGTCCAAGGTTCGAGCGCACGCGGGCCACTTTTCGGGTGGAATTGGCGCCGGTCAGGTCACGAAGTGGCCGGTCACCCGCCACACAGCCTGGGCGACCTTTCCCCGCAGGCCCTCCGGGTCCCAGCACGGCGGCCCGCTGGCCTCGAGCGCTTCGCTCCAGTCCGCGTCGACCGGCCACACCGCAGGGAGGCCCGCCGACAACAGAACTCCGTTGGACGCGAGGAACCCGAGACTCACGGCGCCGTCATCCACGTAACCGCCGTTCGCGAGCTGCCCGAGCACGAACGCCGCTCCGTCGAGCGCGTCCTCGTCGGCGACCCAGCCGAGCTCGTCGAGGTAGCCAGCCCATCCGGTACAGCCGCCCACGCCTGGTCCGAACGCGGACACGGGCGTCGCGACGAGCGGGGCATGCAACGCAAGCAGCGTCGCTTCCGACAGGTCGAACGCGTCGCGCTCCACGCGATCGACGAGCGCGCGCCAGGCGGCGGCGACCGCGGCGGAATTAGGGGCTCGGCGTCCGAGTGCGACCTCCATCCCGACGATCGCGGCCGCAGACTCGTCCGCCACGACGCGGGCCTCGGCGAGGTACGGCCTCTCAGGGCGCATCAAGGACGAACGTGTGGTTGGCCTCCGCGATCGTCCCTTGTACGTCTGTGAACACCGCGTCGAGCGTGAAGGCCGTTCCGTCGAGCGCCGCGAGCACGCCGGCGTCCTGGTAGGCGTCGTCGAGCGGCGTCAGGAACGTGTACGACGCGGGCGCGTCGGTGCAGGTCAACCGGATCGACCCGAGGAAGTCCTGGCTTGGATCGGACCCAAACCGAACGCGGACGACCGCGGTAATCGCCTCGGACGGGTCGAGTCCGCTCGTGCGCGTGTCGAACGCGAAGCGGTAGGCGCCGTCGCCATCGACCTCGATTGGCACGGCGTCACCGTCTTCGTAGGGCACGAACGCTCCGTCCTCGTGGCCCACCGTGAGGGCAGGATCGCCGCCGCACGGCCCGGGCGGGGCCCCCGGACCGCACCCGCAGATCCGAACCAGCAACACCCACGCGAGTTGACGCACGCGACCTCCGTCGAGAGCTTCGCATGGACCGGGGCGGCAGGATTCGATGCTTGTGCGAGGTCAACGGGATTTGGTTGCCGGATTTCGGCCCCGGAGCGGCAATGGAAGGGCGTTGAACAGCCTCAACCGCGGTTGGTTGCCGGATCTCGGGTTGCCGGCGCCAAGATTCAAGCTTTCCGACGGGTCAAGCCGATTCGGTGGCCGCGTAAATCAGCAATCGTCAATTCCTGACCCCTCGGGGTGGGTAAATCAGCAATCGTCAATTCCTGACCCCTGTTTGCGCGGATAAGAGGGCGCCATGAACGTCCTGATGATCGACAACTACGACTCGTTCACCTGGAACCTCGTGCAGGCGCTGCGCGGCCTCGGGGCCGCCGTGGACGTGGTCCGCAACGACCAGATCACCGTCGACGAGGCCCTCGCGCGCAAGCCGTCGCACCTCGTGGTCTCGCCGGGGCCGGGGCGGCCGGAGGACGCGGGAATCAGCATGGAGGTGATCCGCGCGTTCCTCGGGAAGGCTCCGATCCTTGGCGTGTGCCTTGGTCATCAAGCGCTCGGTGCCGTGTGCGGGGCGAAGGTGGTGCGCGCGCAGCGGCTGATGCACGGCAAGGCGTCGCCGGTACGGCACGACGGAGCGACGATCTACAAGGGAATGTCCGATCCCTTCGAAGCCGGGCGCTACCACTCGCTGATCGTGGAGGACCTGCCGGACGTGCTGGTCACCACCGCGTGGACGGAGGAGGGCGAGCGCATGGGCATGCGGCACCGCGACTACCCCGCGTTCGGCGTGCAATTCCACCCCGAGAGCGTGCTCACGCCCGAGGGCGAACGGATGCTGGCGAATTTTCTCGCGGTATGATGCCGCCGAAAGGAGGGTGCCTGAACGACCTCACCCACGTCGATGAGCACGGAAACGCGCGCATGGTCGACGTCTCCAAGAAGGAGATCACCGAACGCCTGGCCGTGGCGCACGGCGTGATCGCGATGGGTGCCGCCGCGATGGCCGCGGTGGTGCAGCGGACGGCGAAGAAGGGCGACGTCCTCGGCGTCGCGCAGTTGGCGGGGATTCAGGCTGCGAAAAGGACCGGGGAGTGGATCCCGCTTTGCCACCCGCTGCCGCTCACGTCGGTCGACGTGGTGCTCGTCGCAGAGCCGGAAACAGGCCACGTCAGCTGCACCGCGACGGTGCGTACGGTGGGCCGCACGGGCGTCGAGATGGAGGCGATGGTCGCGGTGAGCGCCGCCCTGCTCACGGTGTACGACATGCTCAAAGCCGTCGACCGCAGCATGGAGATCGGCGCGGTGAAGCTGATGCACAAGTCCGGCGGCAGGAGCGGCACGTGGAGCCGAAGCGCGTAGCCGCGCCGGCAGGGCGGGCGTTCACGTTCCTGAAGGGCGTGTACAAGCAGATCTCCGCCCCCGACGATGGCGCGCTGCCGATCCCGGCGCCGGTGCGCGGAGTCGCGCGCTGGGCGCTCGTCCTGTACCGCGAGCTCGACCGCCACCAGGCGTTCAGCAAGGCGTCGTCCCTCGCGTACGGGACGCTCGTAGCCCTCGTGCCCTTGCTCGTACTCGTGTTCGCGGTGCTGCAGTCGTTCGGGCTGCTCGACCTCGACGGCGGCGCGCTCGAACGGCTCGTGTTCGAGACGTTCCTCGGCGACATCCCGATGGTGCGTCAGATCCTGCTGCCCGGCCTGTCAAACGCGAACTTCGGGGTGATCGGCGCCGTCGGCACCGTCGGCTGGCTGTGGATCAGCTTCCGCATCTACATGACCGTGGAGGCCACGTTCTCGGAGATCTTCGGGACGAAGGTGACGCGGTCGCTCGCGCAGCGCGTCGTCACGTTCTACCTGCTGCTCACCGCCGGTCCGATCGCGTTCTCGCTCGCGCTGTACGGGAGCATTCAGATGGCGCGGGCCGCTGGCATCGGCCATTGGGACCAGGTCCTCGGCATCCTCGTTCCGGTCGTGCTGCTCACCGGGTTCATCAAGGCCGTCCCGTCCACCCACGTGCGCTGGGGGCCCGCGATCGCCGGTGGCCTCGTGTCGGGCTCGCTGATTCAGGTGGGTGGCTTCGCGTTCGCGATGTACCTCAAGCTGTTCGGCTCGACGGATCCGCTCCGGACGCTGTACGGCTCGCTCGGGATCGTGCCGGTGTTTCTGTTCTGGCTGTGGCTGCTCTGGCTGTTCGTGCTGCTCGGCGCGGAGGTCGCCCACGTCGCGCAGAATTACCGCTCGCTCGTTCGCGCAGAGCTCGAGCAGCGCCGCACGCGCGCCGAGAAGGTGCGCGTCCCCACCGTCGAGACCGCGATCGAGGTCGCCTCGGCGGCCGCCTGGTACTTCAAGCGCGGTCGGACCCCGATCGACGGCGCGGCGCTCGCGGAGCGGTGCCGCATCCCGGGCGCCCGGATCGGCGTCGTGCTCGACGTGCTCGAGAAGGCGAACGTCCTCGTACACACGAAGGACGACGGCTGGACGCTCGCGCGCGCCCCGGAGCTGATCACGGTCCGTGACGTCGTCGACCCGTGGCGGAAGAGCACCACGCTCCGGCGCGGCGCTGGCGACCCGCTCACCGAGCAGCTGGGCACGTCGTTGCAGGCGCTTCTGGAGCTCCCCTTGTCGGAGGCCGCTGAGCGTTGGGTGGAGCCGGAGGACGGTGGCACCAGCTTGACCGAAGGTCCCGCGCCGGCAAGGGGCACGCCCGGACCGTGATGTGACGCTCGCTCTTCCCATCCGGGCGAGCACTGAACTGCGGACGCCTCGGACCCGCACTATGCTGGGGCGATGAAAACGAACCACGCGCTTCCTGCCCTGTGCCTTCTCGCCGCCTGTTCGACCCGTGGAACCGACACGAACGACAGCAACGGCACCGATACGGTCGACACCAACGACACGACCGACACGGTCGACCCGAGCGCGTGTGGCACCTGCCCGGACGGCTCCACCTGTGGGGCCGCAAACGGCCTGCCGGTGTGTCGCGACACCGACACCGCGATCCCGAGGTTCTCGCACGTGTTCATCGTGATGATGGAGAACACCACGGGACAGCGCCTGCTCGACAGCACGGCCGCTCCGTACCTGCACGGGCTGATCGCGAGCGGCGCGTACGGCGCCAACTACCACGGCGTCGAGCACCCGAGCCTGTCGAACTACATCGCGCTGATGTCCGGCCAGATCGAAGACAACGGGCCGCTCGACTGCGATTGCGAGCCCGAAGGCGACGCCTGCGACACGATCAGCTGCAGCATCCTCACGCACTCGTGCGGCTGCCCGCAACCCCACCAGCAGCTCGTCGACGAGCTCGAGCCCGCCGGCGTCACGTGGCGCGCCTACGCCGAGGGCATGGGCACGGCCTGCAACCTGGTCGGCTCGGGCGACTATGCGCCAAAACACGTCCCGTTCCTGTACTTCCCGGCGTTCACGAACGACGCGACCCGGTGCGCGGATCACGTCGTCCCGTTCGAATCCAACTTCGCCGCCGACCTCGCCGCCGGCCCGCGCGACTTCTCGTTCATCGTGCCGGACCTGAAGAACGACATGCACGACCCGATCATCTCGGGCGACTCGAACCTCGGCAACGGCGACAGTTGGCTCGCCTCCCACATCCCGGCGATCCTCGCGTCCCCCGCCTACACCGACAACGGGCTGCTGATCATCGCCTGGGACGAGAACGATCTCTCAGGGGTCATCCACAACGACGAGCCGATCCCGTTCGTGTTGATGTCGCCGCTCGCGAAGCACGGCGGCTACTCGAGCGCGGTCAGCGTCGATCACTACGATCTGCTCGCGACGCTGGAAGATACCTTCGGCGTGGCCCGCCTCGGCGAATCGGCCTCGGCGACCCCGCTCGTGGACTTCTTCCCGGCGCAGTAGTCGTACCGGAACTCGTCGCCGTCTCGATGGTGGCGTACCCGATGTGGGGTCTCGTCCAGCAATGGCTCGTCCAGGCCCCGTTCGTCGACAACCCCGAATCCCCTTCACAGGCCGAGCGCGCCCGCCACGGCTCGAAGGCTCCGCGCGTCGGTGAGCATCCACGGGTGGAGCAGGACGGGCAGCTGGACGTCGTGAGCGCCGTCGAGTCGACTGCTGTGGGCCGGCACGATGATCGCGTCGAACGGGGTCCAGATGCTCGTCACCTCCAGTTGTTCCGCCGTCACCGACCAGTCGCGATTGAGGTCGGCAAGGAAGTCACTGCCCGGGCGCAACTCGCGCGCGACCGCGTTCTGGAGAAAGTGGCCCGCCAGCGTTCCGCGGTGTGGGCTCGACACGCATACGAACCGCTCAGCGCGCCGGGCTCCCCCCAGGCGCTGCAAGAAATGGCGCGCGACGAGCCCGCCGAGACTGAACGCGACGACGTCGACCTTCGGCACGTCATGACGCGCGCAGAGCGCCTCGACATGGGCTGAAAGTTGAGCCGCCAACACGACGATCGAGGCGTCCCCGTTGTTGGGAGACAGGCTCACGGCGGACGTCACGGCGCCACGCGACTCGAGGTCCGCCCGCATGACATCGAACGCCCCCGCGTCATCGTAGATTCCATGGACAAGGACGACCGGACGCCGCTGCACGAGGCACCTCCTTCAGGCGTTCGTCTGGGTGAGCGAGCGGAACACCTCTTCGAGGTCGCGCCGCTCGGGGGTGAGCTCGACGAGCACGTGCCCGTGCTCCACGGCCCAGCGAAACAGCTCGGCGCGGACGTCGTGGTCGGCGTCGATCAGGAACCGGTGCGCCGCGTCCCCCGCGGCCGCCGACACTGCGCGCACGCCCGTGATCGCTCCGAGCTGCGCGCGCACGTCCTCCAAGCGCACCGTCACCTTTCCGTGCCCGAGCCCGAGCGTGGCGCGAAAGCCGCTGCCTCCGCCGGTGATCACGGCGGTAGGCCCGTCTGCGACGAGTCGGCCGCGGTGAAGGATGAGCACGCGATCACACGTGGCCTCCACCTCCGGGAGGATGTGCGTGGAGAGGATGACCGTGCGCTTCGTGCCGAGGCGGCGGATCAACGCGCGCACGTCGGCGATCTGGTTCGGGTCGAGCCCGGTGGTGGGCTCGTCCAACACGAGCAGATCGGGCTCGTGAAGGATGGCCGCGCCGAGGCCGACGCGCTGGCGGTACCCCTTCGACAACGACCCGATCCGCTGGCCCAGCCGGTCCGCGAGGCCACACTCGTCGGCCACCCGCTCGATGCCGCGCTCGCGCTCGGCCGCCCCGAGGCCGCGCATCTCCGCGATGAACCGCAGCAGGCCGCGCACCGTCATCTCCGGGTACAACGGCGCGTTCTCGGGCAGGTAGCCGAGCTTGCGCTGCGCGTTCACGGGATCGACGAGCGTGTCGAAGCCGCACACCTTCGCCGTGCCTGACGTCGGCGCAAGCCAGCCCGTCAGGATGCGCATCACCGTCGACTTGCCCGCGCCGTTCGGCCCGAGCAGCCCGACGATCTCGCCCCGCTGGATGCGAAAGGACACCGAACTCAGCGCGACCACCGCGCCGTAGCGCCGCTCCAGCGACTCGACTGCGACCACATCGTCCATGCCGGCAAAGATACGCGCTACGATGGGCCCATGCCACGTTGGCCCCTGCTGTTGTTGTGCGGCTGTGCCGGATCGCACCTGCTCCGCGTCGAGAACGACGTGTTGCGGGCGCGGAACGCGTCGCTCGAGTCGCGGGTGGCCGAGCTCGAGCTTCGCGCACCCGATCCGCGCGACTACGCGCGCGAGGTCGATCTGTCTGTGGTGCATGAGTTCCTCGGCCGCGCCGGCTACGACAACACGTTGGTGACGACCGGCGCCGGGCACGTGGAGCTCGACTGGCACGGAAAGAACGCGAACTTCGGCGTGACGATTCGCTACTTCCCGAACGCGAACGTCGTGTTCCTCGCGACCGACGACTACCTCGACCTCAAGGACGCGACGAGCACCGAGAGCGTGGTGCTGCTGCTCGTGCAGCTCGCCGCGTTGAACTACGACCTGCTCGTCGGCAAATTCCAGCTGAACCCCGAGAGCGGCGAGATCCTGTTCTCGATGGAGCTCCACGTCGAAGACGGCCTCGGCTACGCGACGCTCGCCGGGGCGTTCCGCGACCTGTGTGAGATGGCCGACGCGAAGAAGCCTGACCTCGACCAGGCGATCGCGGGCCTCGGGTTGTGAACCGGCCGATCGTCGCGCTCGAGGCGCTCGGGCTCGCGCTCGGAACGCTCGCGCTCGCGGTGTTCTGGGCGTTCTCCACGCCGTCCGGGATGAACCTCGTCCTGGAGCGACTCGTCGGCGACGCGCCGTTTGACGTGACGATCGAGAACGCCGCTCTCGCGCCGACGGTGGGCTGGTCACCGTCCACCTGGCGCGTCATCGTGAGCGGGATCGACGTCGCCCCGCACGAACCGGATCGACCGTCGGTCCACATCGCGCGGCTCACCGTGAGCTCCCCGGAGCTGCTGCGCGCCTGGCTGAACCGCGACCTGCGGTTTGCAGACGTGTCGATCGTCGGGCTCGACGTCCACGCGAAGCACCAGCACGAGCCGACGGCGTGGACGCCGCACAAGACCGCGCTCGACCGGTTCTCCGTGGACGAGTTCGACGTGTGGGACGCGAGCGTGCGCGTCGACGCGGACGGGCCGCTCGCGGAGGTCGATCTCCGGCGCGTGGACGGGCACGTCACGGGGCTCGTGTACGAGCCTGCAACCCGCGCGATCTTTGGTGTGGGCTCACTGTCGGCCACCTCGCTCAAGGACGGCGGCGCATGCCTCGTCGCGTTGGAGATCCCGAAGGCGACGGCCACCGGCCATCACCTCGAATGGACCGACGGCACGTTCACGTTCGGTGGCGGAAAGGCGCGCCTGGACGGCGCGATCGACTCGTTGGACGACCACCCGACCGTCCTGTTGAAGCTGAAGTTCGAACACGTCGACGTCGGCGCGGTCGTCGCCAGCGCCACCGGGAATGACAGTCCCCTCCAGGGCAGGCTCTCGGCCGACCTCGACGTCCACGCGGGCGGCGCGCTCGAGCGGGGCAAGGCCTGGGCAGAAGGCACGGTCGCCCTGTCCGGCGCCAGCGTAATGCTCGCGCCGGACACGAAGCAGGTCGTGCGGCGGCTCCTCAAGGCGTCGTCCTTCGTCGAGGTCAATGATAACGGACACGTCTTGCTCGAGGACCTCACCGGCACCTTGAAGCTGCAGCGCGGGCGGGTCGACCTGATCGATCTGCGCTACCACTCGCCCCGCCGCGAGCTCGATTTTCAGGGTGTGATCGACGACAAGGTGTACGATCTCAACGTCAAACTCCTGCCCCGAAGCGACGACGCGAAGCGGGAGGGCGTGGGACTGAACTTCGCGGGCGTTGCCGGGTCGCGCGACGTGAAGGTGAGGCTGCTAAGATGACCGCGTGATCACCATCTTGTTCCTCTCGTGCGCCGAAGCCGTCGTGCCACCCCCCGCGGTGGTGGCCGCGAATTGCCCGACATGGTCCGCGCCGAAGGAGGTCGGCGAGCTCGACGACAACGACCTCGCCGAGGTCTCGGATCTGACCGCGCGACCGGGTGGATACTGGGCGCACAACGACTCGGGCGACACGGCGCGGTTCTTCGCGCTCGATGAAAAGGGCCATCACGTCGGAACGATCGATCTCGCCGCGCCTGCAACGGCCGTGGACTGGGAAGACATGGCCGTGTACACGCCCGCGAGCGGGACGCGCGTGTTGTTCCTCGGCGACACCGGCGACAACAAGTTCGTACGCGATCACGTCACCGTATACCACCTGAACGAGCCCGACCCCGCGAACGCGACCGTTGCGGCGGTGGGCGTCGACTACACCTACCCGGACGGCGCGCGGCTCAACGCGGAGGCGCTGTTGGTCGACTCGCGCGACGGCGCGCTGTACGTCGCGAGCAAGTCGGACGAGGGCGTGTCGCACGTGTTCGTCGATCGCACGCCGCTGCTGCCCGGCCCCCGCGTCTGGGAGGCGGTCGGGACGCTTCAGTTCGGGGGCGCGGCGCTGCCTGGCAGCCCGAAGGTCACCTCCGGCGACCTCGCCGCGGACGGCACCGCCGTGATGCTGCGCACCTACGAGTCCGCGTACTGGTGGCGCATCGCCCCCGGACAGACCGTGATCGACGCCCTGTCAGCCCCCCCGTGCGTCGTCCCCGCGCCCGAGGAGAAGCAAGGGGAGTCCCTCGTGTTCCTGCCGGATGGCGGGTTTGCGACGGTGAGCGAGGGAAAGAAGTCTGCGCTTTGGCGCGCTACACTCGCGCCCGGAAGGTGACGGTGTTGTGGACGATCGTGATCACCGCGGCGTATGCGCGCTATCCAGAAGCCGGCTTCGTCGACTCGACCGAGGGTCACGTGCGCTGCCACTACGAGCGCGACACGGACGCATCGCGCTGCGACGACGTCGTGATCTGGGCCGAACAGGCGTGGGTCACACAGATCGACGGCCTGGGGTTCACCGCGCCCCTGCCCGACGATGGCGTCGGTGGAAGCGACGCGCTGGACATCTACATCACGCGCGAAGCGGGCGGCGCCGGGTCGGCGTTCGTCGACTGCGACGGCGGAGACCCCGCGTGCGAAGACCCCGATCCCACCGATGACGTGGACGGCGCGCCGTCGTTCGTGGTGATCGACCCGCGCACCGCGAGCGACGACTTCCCGCTGTTCACGTACCACGAGTTCCAGCACACCACGCAGTACGCGCGCGACTACACGGAGCCCTTCCTCGCGCTGTGGGAGGGCACCGCCGTCGCCTGTGAGCACTGGACCGCGCCAGGCTGGCCCACGTCCGCGCCCGACTTCGGCGACTACCAGGCGACGCCGTGGCTGTCGGTGATCTTGCAGGACGGCTACTTCCTCGCGGACACCGGGTTCTCAGACGGGTCCTGGTACGAGTATGGCGCCGTGGCCTGGGTGTTCTTCATGGACGACCGCTACGGCGACGGTCTTGGCTCGATCGGTCCCGCGCTGTGGGACGAGGCCGGAAAGCCCGGCGCCAACGTGCTCGACGCGTGGCAGACCTTGTCGGGTGATCGCGAGGCGTCGCTGCTCGAGTTCGCCGCCGATCGCGCCCGCATGGGCACCGCCGCCGGCCCCGCTTACGCGGCGTTTGCTGGCGTCTACGGCGTGGCCTGGCGCGAAGAGACGCCGATCGACGCCCCCGCCGCACCGTCGTACCCGCCGTACCCGCTCGGCATGTCGCTGTACGACGCGTCGGGCCCCGGTGAGATCGCGTTCGATGGCGACCCGTCCGTGCGCTGGGCGCTGCTCGCGGTGACCGACTCGGACGCGATCGAGCTCGATCCCCACGGCAGCGTCGACCTCGACGGCGATTGGACCCTCGTCGTCATCAACCTCGGCCCCGACGGGTTCGTCGCGACCGACCCGCTCGAGCCGGCCTCGTTCACCCTTCTGCTGTCGGGCGTGGAGGAGACCACCCAGAGCTGCGGCTGCGACGCTTCGTCCCACGGCGGCCTCGCGTTCGGTGTCCTCGGGCTCGCGCTCGCGCGGCGGAGGCGCCGCTGATGTTCCACCCGTCCGGTCCGACGTTGAAGGATCTCACGCTACAGGCGCTGTCCTCGACGGAGCACGGCTACGACCTTCTCGCGCCGCGCTTCGACCTCACGCCGTTCCGAACGCCCGATGCAATCGTTCAAGGCGTGGTGGACGTCTCCATGCGCGGCGGACCCGTGAACTCCGCGATCGACGTCTGCTGCGGGACGGGGGCGGGCCTCGTGGGCCTGCGCCCGCACGTGACCGGAGCGCTCGTCGGGCTGGACTTCTCGGCCGGCATGCTCGCCGAGGCTGAGCGCGCCGCGGCCCGCGTCGGCGGGGCCACGTTCGTGAAGGCGGACGTGCTGACGCACCCGTTCGCACCGCAGTTCGAGCTCGCGACGTGTTTCGGCGCGCTCGGGCACTTTCGCACGCGCGACCAGGCGAAGTTCGTCGCGCAGGTGCACGCGATGCTGCTCCCCGGTGGTCGGTTCGTGTTCGCAACCGCCGAGCGGGTCCCGATCACGAGCCGTACCTGGTGGCTGTACCGCGGGTTCAACGCGGTGATGCGCGCGCGAAACGCCGTGCTGCGGCCGCCGTTCATCATGTACTACCTGAACTTCCTGTTGCCGCGCGCCACCCGCGTGCTCACCGCCGCCGGCTTCGACGTGGACGTTCAACACGGCGCGATCGCGGCGCCCTACGACCGGTACGTGGTCGTGGTCGCGACAAAGCGATGATCGACTGGGCGGGGCTGCTCGCCGATGAGCCGCTGCCCGCCGCGGTGATCGACCTGGATGCCGTGGATCGCAACACGCGCACGCTCCTGCAGCACCTCGGCGCGTCCGGCAAGACCGCGCGCCTCGCGACCAAGTCGCTGCGCGTCCCCGCATTGTTTCGCCACCTCGCCGGCCTCGATCCACGCGTGCGCGGGCTGATGGCGTACTCCGCGCGCGAGGCAGGCTGGCTCGTCGAGCAGGGATTTCACGACGTCCTCGTCGCGTATCCGGTCGCGCGCACGGCCGACGCAACGCTCGTTGGTCACGCCGAGATCGTGCAGGTGATCGACGACGAGGCGCAGCTCGCCGCGCTCGCCGGCACGGGCGCGCGGGTGTGCATCGACGTCGACGTGTCGCTGCGCACGCTCGGGCAACACCTCGGCGTGCGCCGCAGCCCCGTCCGCGACGCAGCCCGCGCGCTCGTCGTCGCTCGCAAGGCGCGCGAGGCCGGGCTCCACGTGGTCGCCGTGATGGCGTACGAGGCCCAGGTCGCCGGGCTCTCGGACGGCGGCGCGTGGTTCGAACGCCCCGTGAAACGCTGGCTGAAGGCGCGGAGCGTCCCCCTCGCCGCCGCGCGTCGAAAGGAGGTCGTCGACGCGCTGCGCGCCGACGGGTTCGCGATTGCGCTCGTGAACGGCGGCGGCTCCGGCTCGGTCGCCACCACCGCCGCAGACCCCGTATGCACCGAGGTCACGATCGGTTCCGGCTGCCTGTGTCCGCACCTGTTCGACGGCTACCTCGGCCTTCCGCTCGAGCCCGCCGCGTTCTTCGCGCTGTCGGTCGTGCGCTCGTCGGACGCGGGATTCGTCACCGCGTTCGGCGGCGGCATCGTCGCGAGCGGCTCGACCGGCACGGATCGCTCGCCCGTGGTCCACTGGCCGACGAACCTCGCGCCGCTCCCGCTGGAAGGCTTCGGCGAGGTGCAGACGCCGTTTCGCGTCACCGCCGGAGACGCACCGCGCATCGGTTCCCCCGTCGTGTGCCGTCCAGCAAAATCGGGCGAGTGGCTCGAGCGGTTCAACGAGGTCCTGCTCGTCCGAAACGGCGCGGTCGTCGAGCGCGCGCCGACGTACCGCGGTCTCGGTGTGAGTTTCGGCTGACGTGGTAGCGTGCGCGCCTCGGAGGTCGTCGTGCGGCTTGGCTACGTGTGCGTGTTCATCCTGGGTAGCTCCCTCGCGTGTGGTAGCGGCGATGCGCCCGACGTCGCGGCCCCGCCGATGGTCACGACGCCGCCTGCAGCGACGACGCCCGCAGCGACGACGCCCGCAGCCACGAACCGCTGCCCCGAAGGCCTCGTGTTCACGGGCACGTGGCAGGGTGAGTACCCGGGGCCGCCGGTGGACGTGAAGAGCCCCGTCACGGTGCCAGCCCGCGCCGAAGCGTGTGACGGCGCCGCGACCCTGCAGTGCACCGTCCCGACGGGCCTGTACCACCCGTGGTCACAGGACCCGGCCGAATTCGGCACCATCCGCCCCGTGGAGACGTACCGCGCCAAGCGCGCGGTGACCGTGCAGGTGGACGACGCGCCGCAGAACCTCGCCGCCAACGACACCGTCGTCGTCACCACGTACTGGGGTGAAGGCAACTGCAGCCTGAAGGTGGGCGCCAAGACCGGCCCCGGCGAGTGTCCGAACCTGCTGGAAGACGAGCAGGGCGCATTCTTCGACCTCGTTCCCGGGCGCGACGACGCCGATATCCAGCTGTTCGCCGTCACCTGCGCCGAGGGCACCAAGGCGTGGATCGACGCCGACAAGGCGCTGTTCGACCGACCCGAGGTCGCCGAGGGCGGCACACCCGAGTACGGCAAGGCCGAACACGCGCCGTAAGGGCGCCTTCGATCAGCGAGGCGCGCGCGGGTAGAGCAGCCGCTCGGCGCTCGCGATCGGACCTTCGCTCGACAACAACGGCGCGATGGTGGGGTCGGCGAGGGCCGCGAAGTAGCTCATCGGCTCGCCATCCACGAGGACCGTGCTCGCGACGAGCCGGATGCCGTGGCTGTAGTCCGCGTACGTGGAGCCGTGGTACAGGCTGAGCGACTGGATGGGCTTGCCGTCCGACGTGTGCCAGCCGTAGATCGCCTCCTGGCCGGGCCGGTAGCGAAGCTCGTTGGTGAGCACGACGTCTTTGTTCGTGCCCGCGACGAGCTCGCCGGGCAGCCACGCGCCCGCACCACCCGTGTCGAGCTGCTCTTCGCGTTCGGCCGCCACGCGCGAATCGTGTTCGAGCACGTACGCCATCGAGCGCATCTGGGAACCCGCCGGCAACGGGATCGGCTCGAGCCGCAGGACGGCCTCCTGGTAGATGGCGTCCACGACACGGGACGTCGGCAGCGCGAACCCCGTCGTACGCGCGATCTCCGCGGCGGTGAGGAAGTCGAGCGGCATCTGGACGTGGTCGTCGTCGCAGCCGACCGCGAGGTACTCGGGCGTCACGAACACCGTGACCTCGTGGGGGCCCGACGCAGAGGCGGTGCCTTCGATCGTGACGGGCACGAGGTCGCGCAGGAAGTCGGGCACGTTCCCGGCGAGGATCTGGTCGCGGGCGGCGGCGTAGCGACCCGCGTCATCGAGCGTCGCGATGCGAGCGGCGAACGCAGAGCCCGTCTCGGCGTCGGAAGGGCGAGGCGGCAACAAGAGCGGCAATGCCAGGATGGCAGGCACGATCGGCATGGGGCACCGTTGGGGAGGGAGGTTGCGGAGTGCCCGGGGAGGGCGTTGCCCTTGGGAAGGGCGCTTGGCCTGGGGAAGGCCAACGACAGTCTACCGCACATCCTTGCAACAGCGGAAGCCCAGGTGGTAGTTCCGGTGACTGTCATCGTCCATCACCCGCGTCCCATGCCAGAACGGGGCGCGCCAGCGGCACCAATCTTCGTGCGCGTGGTAGGTGTCGAAGATGAACCAGCTGCCCTTCATCTCGGTGACGCCGAGCTTGGTGCCGGCGCTGGCCATCTGGTCCGGCGCGAGCGGCAGGTTCATGTGCTCGGCCGCGTTGCCGTTCAGGTCGTACACGCCGAGCGCGCTGTGGCAGTCCGGGAACGCGCCTGTCGGGTAGGTGTTCGAGCCGCAAACGCGCCAGTCCGACCCGTCACATCCAGGCGACTTCTCGCCCGCCTGCGCGCACACGCCCGTGCGGTACGTCGGCCCGAAGCTCCACGTGTGCGTGTTCGGGTCTTTGTAGCGCGCGTTGTGCGCCGCGCGCATCGCGTTCACCGCGGTGACGTCGCTCTTTCCGGCGGCGAGTTCGAAGTCGTAATCGGGCGGCTGGAGCGAACCTGCGCACGCGCCCTCCCACTCGTGGGCGTCGCACAGCCGCTTCCCTTCGGCCTCGCAGAGCTCGGCGGCCTCCTTCGCGCGCGTCCACACCACCGGGTATTCACACGGGACGTCGGGAAATTCGAGCTGATCGATACACAGCTTCGCGTCTTCGGGCTTCTGGGTTGCCGGGTCGTACAGCGGCGCCATGTATGGCCCGCCGCAGATCTTCGCGAACTGCGGGTTGTCCCACGTGACACCGGCGGCGGCCTGGCGCGCGCGACACTCCTCGCGTGTCATCGGGTGCTGCGTGACGCTGTTCCCCTGCCCGAGCCGGTCCGACGCGAGCACGAGCACGGTGACCTCGACCTTCTGCGCGTCCGTCAGGTGATGCTCCGACGCGAGCGCGTCGATCACGGCGTGGGTCTCAGCCGCGCGGTCTCCCGCAGCGATCAGGAACACCACGCCCACCGCGAGCAGCCCGCGCGAACGTGCCCTCACGGGGCGTCTTTCCGCAACACGTAGAAGAAGTCGCGGTTGTCGGCGAACCCGACGAACCGCTGGTACGCGCGCGAGCCCCGCTGGCGATCGAGCACCTCCATGCCGGTGATCAGGTGCCGCACGTCGAAGTCGCCTTTGCCGTCGGGGACGTCGATCGCGAGGTAGGTGTGCTCGAGCGCGTTCATGTCCATCAGCATCGCGTACGTGCAGCCGTAGCCCGACATCACGTGCGCCATGCCCGAAGGCGTCGCGCTCGAGAACCAGGAGTACAGCAAGTAGCGCCCGCGCGGCGTCTCCTGGATACACGCGCCGCTGCGTACGCTGCGGAAGTCGCCCTCGACCGACGACGCCCAGTTGCCCGCCGCGCGGTCCTTCACGAGGTCGCCCGCGCGACCGAGGCCGGTGACCGGGTCCGGTTCGATGACGGGGACGCCGTTCTGCCGCGCGTGGCGGATTCGCGGCAGCGAGGCCGCGTCGTCTTCCGTCCAGGTCTTGAACTCGACGCGACCGTCGTCCCACACGATGAACGTGGCGTAGCCGGGCTGCAGCTTGGACAGCTCGAGGCCGTATTCGACGAAGCCGTAGTGCTTGCCCTCGAGCGGGCCTTCGCGGAACGCGCCGTGCATGCGCTTGAAGCCGCCGACGAACGCGGCGGCGAACCGCGCCTGGTAGTACGGGTCGAGCTCGCCGGTGCGCACGAGGGGATCGAGGGTTTCGAAGCCGTCAGGGCCGGGCCGCGTGAGGTCCTTTTGCTCGTCGGCGAGGCGCGCCGACCAGCTCACGCGCGGGTGATCCGTGCCCACCTCGTAGCCGAGATCGTAGGCGTCGAGGTCGATCGCGACGGTGTACACGAGCGCGGTCTGTTCGCCGTAGTCCAACGTGCGCGCGCGATCGCCGCTGCGCGCGAACACCGAGGGGTCGAGGAACTTGGCGGCGACGGCGCTGCCGTACATGCCGGGCACGTTCGTGATCGGGTACCACACGCCGACCTCGGCGCGCCCGAGCGGCATACCGTCCGCGGCGGTCCCGATCGGGGCGCCTTCGAGCGGCAACCCGAGATCGGGGGTATCGACGATCCCGCCCACGTAGGTTGGCGAGATCAGCGCGGGCAGCGGTCCCACCGCGGCGGGCGCCTGCCCGGTGGATCCATCCAGCGTCGCGTCGCGCCGCTCGGAGTCCGCGAACAGCGTCGCCTTCACGGTGTTCGTGATCTGCTCGCCACCCCACACGTTGTCGCGCAGGAAGTCCGTGCTCCACTCGAGCGGCGTCTTCGCGCCCAGCGCCGGGTTGCGAACGTAGAACGCGCCATCGCAGACGGGCGCGTACACGCGCTTGGACGCGCGCGCGGCTTCGAGCGCGGACGGCGAGCCGCCCCACAGATCGCACACGGTGCTGACTCCGTCGCGCGTGATCGCGACCCCGGCGCCGGACGGATCGAGCGCGAGGGTCTGCGCGACGCCGAGCGGGTTCTCGAGGTGGAACGTGTCGGGAACGCCGTCATGGTCAACCGTGACGAGGTGCCAGACGCCGATCGACGGGGCGAGATCGATGAGCGTGACCCCACCGAGGGACGACGTCGTGCGGTACAGCGCCTGCTCGACGATGGACTTGGGGCCGATCGCTTCGTACGCCTCGCGCTGCTCCGCGGACGGCTCGAGCGTGTCCGCGTCCGGCGCCGTGTCGCGCACCTCGGCCACGGGCTCGACGGCGACGACCGCCGGCCGCTGGGGCGCCGGAGACGCCGGAGACGCCGGAGACGCCGGCGCTGGCGCAGCGGGCGGGACCTCCGTCCCACACCCTGCGAGCGCAAGCACCCCGACGATTCTGCCCGCGACCATCACGACGGTCTCCTGTCAGTCCTATTATGCGCATCTCGCGAGGCATCGCATAGGGTCTGGAAACCGATTGGCCTATCTAACAGGTAAATCTATGAGAACTTCAGGTCACATATTTGTTGTGACCTTGACGCGTCAACCTTTCTTTGGGGGCTTCTTCGCCTGATCGGCGAGGCCCTGAATCACGCCACCAAACAGCGACATCAGATCCAGCTTGAATTTCGCGGGCCGCGCGGCGTCCGGCTTCGCGCCGGGTTTGCGCACCGTCGGAGGTGGCGCGCCCGGGCCGTTCAGACCATCCAACAGCGACTGAACCTGACCCTGCACCGCAGTGACGGCCTCGAGCATCACGGGCACCCCATGGACTGCGAGCGATTGCTTATCGATGTTGAACATCATCTTTCCGTTCATGTCGGTCGCCGCGCTCTCCTTCATCACGCCGTAGATCGCCTTCTGAAACGACCGCCCGAGCGCCGTCTCGCTCGCGGCCTCGGTCACGCCCTCGTTGATGATCTCGTTGAGGGCCGCGGCGGCGGCTGTACCGAGGCTGACGGGCATCTCGGCGATGCGCGCGAGGTCCGCGTACATCACGGCGAAGTCGGCCTCGAGCGGCCCGAGATCAACGGTCGTCTGCCCCGGTTCGTCGCTCATTTTTTCCGCCTAGAACTTGATCAAGTGGACCGCGCCCGCGAGGTTCTGCATCTGCCGTTCGGCGAGCATCTTCTCGAGCGTCGAGATCAGGCTGGTGTGGTCGATGTACCGCGCGGTGGTGCGCACCACCTCGACGATCACCTCATCGCAGATCAGCTCGAAGGCTTCGACGTCCTGGGCCCCGTCCACGGCATGGGCCTGGAGGTACGCGTGCAGCCGCGGGTGACCGAAGAACAGGAAGCGGACACACGCGAGGTGCAGCCACAAGCGCAGCGTGAACACCATCAGATCCGGCGAATTCGTCGGAAGGTGGTGGACCCACGCATGGAAGATGAAGTTCTGCAGACGCCGCTCGATGCGTGCGCCCGCCAGCGCCGTCGCGCGCGCGCGGCGCGACGAATATTCGGCCTGGATCGCGGCCGACATCGCCTGATCCGCAGTCGTCCCCTGCCGCTCCGACAGGTCCAGGTTCGCGTAGGTGTCGAACACGGCCGCGACGAGGCGCCGAAATGCGGGGTGTCGACCGCCGAGGACGTCGTGCCGGACGAGCTCGCGCGCGACCAGCAGCACCGGCATTGCGGGGGTCTGTATGGCGTCGAACCGCCGCCCGAGCTCGTCGAGGACCGAGGGCTCCTCGAGCCGGACAAACTCCTCGCGCACCCGGTCGAAGTCCCCTTTCGGCAGCGCCGTCGCGACGAGCGCCTGCGTTCGGTGAGCGAACAGCGAGAGCGCGAACAGCCGATGTGCGAACGGCCGCGAGGTGTCCGACAGGCGACGTCGCGCGAAGGCGCGGATCTCCGGCATGAGCCGCAGCGACGGGCGGATGTCGTGCGAGTCGACGCGATACGTCACCATCCTGCGGGGGACCATCTCGCGCTCGAGCGGGACCTGCTCGAAGGCGTCTTCGTGGAGCAGCACCTGCCGCGCGACCTCCGGGCACGAGATCGAGCCCGTCAGCTCCTTGCGCTTGTCGATCTGCACGACGCGGCGCGGATAGGCGGTGCACACGTCGGGGAGCAGGGCGGGGCCGAGCGTCGCATGGATATGGCATCGCCCGTCGGGCTCGAGCAGCACGCAGTTCCCATCTCCGTCAACCTTCAACATCTGCGGCGGAGGGCCAGGCGGCGAGCGCTTCTTTCCCGGCGCGTCGCGCCTGCGGTTCACCAACGCGGCGCGAATGCGCGCCCGATCCGACCCATCGTTCCCAGCCGCCACGCGCAGCATCGCAGCGTGCTTCTCGTCGACGTCGATGCGCCAGCCCCCGCAACAGTGCTGCTCACACGCCGGACCGATGCAGCGGAACCGGCTCATGAAGCGGAACGCGAAGTCCTCGGACTCACCCATGGAGGCTCGGTGCTCCAGCCGCGGAGCGGGCGCGCACGTCCATGATCGCGCGAAGCACCGCCTCGGGCGTCGCCGGGAGCGCGAGCTCGATCTCGTGACCGGGCGAGGCAAACGCGCCGATCGCCTGCCGCAGCGCCGACACGACGCCGATGCCGAGCATGAGCGGCGGCTCACCGACGGCCTTGCTGCCGTGGATGGTTCCGTCCTGTTCGACGTTCTCCAGCAGGTGCACGCGGAGATCGGCCGGGACATCACCGATCGTGGGGATCTTGTACGTGCTCGGCCCGTGCGTGACGAAGCGACCCCGCTTGTCGTACAGGCACTCCTCCATCGTGAGCCAGCCAACGCCCTGCACGAACGCGCCCTCGACCTGCCCGAGGTCGATGCTCGGCACGAGGCTCTTTCCGACGTCCTGCAGCAGGTCCGCGCGCACGACGCGGTGCTCGCCGGTGAGGGCGTTCACCTCGACCTCGACGACCGAGGCCCCCCACGCGAAGTAGAAGAACGGCCGCCCGAAGCCCTTCTCGCGGTCGTACGCGAGGTCGGGCGTGGCGTAAAAGCCCGTCGACGACAGCGAGATCCGCCGCACCCAGCACGTGTTCGCGAGCTTCGCAAACGGCATCGACGGCCCGCCCGGCGCGCCGACCTGCCCGTCGGCGAACACGAGGGCCGCGGCAGGGACGCCGAGCACCTCGGCGGCGACCACCGCCATGCGCTGGCGGATCTCGGCGCAGGCGTTGCGCACCGCCCAGCCGTTCAAATCAGAGCCCGAGGAGGCCGCCGTCGCCGAGGTGTTCGGCACCTTGTCGGTCGCGGTGTCCATCGCGCGCACGGCGGACGCAGGCACGCCGAGCTCATCACCGGCGATCGCGAGCATCTTCGTGTGCAGCCCCTGCCCCATCTCGATGCCGCCGTGGTTCATCTGCACGCTGCCGTCGGCGTACACGAGCACGAGCGCGCCGGCCTGGTTGAGAAGCGTGGCAGTGAAGCTGATGCCGAATTTGACGGGCATGAACCCGAGCCCACGCTTGACGACAGAAGACGTCGCGTTGTGGGCCGCGATTGCGGCAGAACGTGTCGCATAGTCAGACGACGCTGAGAGCTCCTCCCACAGGCGCGCGGCCCGCGGCTGGTCGACGCGCATACCGTAGGGCGTGACGTTGCGCGGCGCGTCTCCGTAGAACGACGCCACGCGGAACACGTTCGGATCCTTGCCGAGGCGCTCGGCGGCGCGCTGCATCGCGTCTTCGATCACGACCATTCCCTGCGGCCCGCCAAAGCCCCGGAACGCCGTGTTCGACAGCAGGTTCGTCTTGCAGGTGAAGTTTTGGAAGTCGACGTTCGGCACGTAGTAGGCGTTGTCGAGGTGGAACAGCGCGCGATCGTTGATCGCCTGCGACAGATCGAGCGAGAAGCCCGCGTCCGCATACACGCGCGCGCGCAGCGCGGTGAGCCGCCCGTCCGCGTCGAAGCCGGCCTCGTAGTCCGTCCGGAACGGGTGCCGCTTTCCGGTATGCGTCATGTCCTGCTCGCGATCGAGCCACACCTTCACCGGACGCCCGGTCACGTGGGCCCCGAGCGCTGCCCAGCACGCGATCTGCGACGCCTGCGACTCCTTTCCGCCGAACCCGCCGCCGAGCCGTGGAACCTCGACGACCACGGCGTTGCGCGGCAGACCGAGCACGGACGCGACCTCGCCCTGCACCTCGGTGGGGTGTTGGGTCGAGCTGTAGATCAGCCAGTTGCCGCCCTCTTCGGGGATGGCGAGGGCGGCGTGCGTCTCGAGGTAGAAGTGATCCTGCGCGGGGTTTCGCGCGGTGGCCTTGATGACGATCGCGGCGGACGCGAGGGCCGCGTCGACGTCGCCGCGCGCCATGTGGTGCGGCGAGCCGAGGAACGCCTTGGCGGCGATCGACTCCTCGATGGTCAAGATCGCAGGCAACACCTCGTAGACCACGTCGACGAGCGCGGCCGCCTCGCGCGCGATGTCGCGACTCTCCGCCACGACCACGGCGACGGCGTGCCCGACACACTGCGCCGTCGCGTCGGCGAGCAGGTCCTCGTCATGTACGACCGGACCGATGTGGTTGCTGCCCGGCACGTCTGCCGCGAACAACACCGCGTGGACGCCTGGCAGCGCGCGCGCACGGGTGCCATCACGCGAGACGATCTTCGCGTGCGCGTGGGGCGAGGCCACGGCAAACCCGTGCAACATGCCCTGCGGCGCTGGGAGATCGTCCACGTAGCGCGCGGCGCCCGACACGTGTTTCCGCGCGCTCTCGTGTGGCGACGACGCGTTCAGCTTGATCAGCGGGGTCATGCGATCACCGTGCCCGCGTGCCGCGCCGGCAACGTCGGCTGCCGGTCGTTTCGGGTCTCGAGGTAGAAGCCGCGGAGCAGGTTCCCGGCGAGCGTCGCGCGGTACCACGCGGTGCCGCGGTGGTCGCTCATCGGGGTGAAGTCCGTCGCCAGCGCCGCGACCGCGTCGTTGACCGCCGCCTCGTCGAACGGTCGCCCGACGAGCGCCCGCTCAGCGCCCGCGGCGCGCGATGGGGTGGCCGCCATGCCGCCGTACGCGAGCCGCGCTTCGCTCACGACGCCGCTCTGGACGCGCACGACGAACGACGCCGCGACCGCCGAGATGTCCAATTCGCGCCGCTTGCTCACCTTGTACGACGCCGCGAACGCGTCCTCCGGCAGGTCGGGCAGCTCGATCGCGGCGAGCACCTCGCCCTCGCCGAGCGCGGTCTTCCGGTACGAGAGGAAGAACTCGCGCAACGGAACGCGACGCTCCCCGGCGCGTGACGCGAGGATCGCCGTCGCGTCGAGCGCGAGCAGCACCGGAGGTGTGTCCCCGATCGGCGACGCGTTGCACACGTTGCCACCGAGGGTCGCGCGGTTCTTGATCTGCCGTGAAGCGAAGTAGCGCAACATCCGGTGCAGCGACGGGAACGGGTCTTTCGACCACGCCTCGACGTCGGCGAGCAGCGTCGTCGCCCCGATGCGCCAGCCGCCGGCCGTCCGCGTGACGCCGCGCAGCGACGGGATCGACTCCACGCTCACCAGCGCCGGTAGCGCTTTGTGGAGCTTGTTCACCTCGAGGGCGAGGTCTGTGGCGCCCGACACGATCCGCGCGCCGGGCATCGCGTCCAGCGCGTCGAACAGCCCAGCGAGATCGGCGGGCTGCGCGTAACGTCCACCCTTTGCCACGTAGTCGGTCGCCGTTCCGGTCGGCGCGGTCGCCACGTGCCCGTCGACCGGTTGGGTGCCGACGACCTCGATGGCGGCGTCGCGGATCGGCCGGTAGCCGGTGCACCGGCAGAGGTTTCCGCACAGTTGATCGTTGAGGCCCGCGTCGTCCGTGGCCGTGAGATCCTTCCGATGACAGGCCTCGAACAGCGACATCACGAACCCCGGCGTGCAGTACCCGCACTGCGAGCCGAGGTGCTTGACCATCGCGTCCTGCACCGGGTGATCGCCCCCGAGCCCCTCGACCGTGAGCACGCTCCGCCCGTTCAACGCGGGCAGGAACACGAGGCACGAGTCCACCGCGCGCCAGGTGGGTTCGCCGTCGGGCCCCACGTCGGCGAGCGCGACCGTGCAGGCTCCGCAGTCGCCCTCCGCGCAGCCCTCTTTGGTGCCCGTGAGGTGCGCGTGCTCGCGAAGCCACTGGAGCAACGTGGTCGTGGGCGCGACACCGTCGACCTCGACGGCTTTTCCATTCAGCAGGAACCGGATCGCCACGCGCCCTCCACGGCCCGTGAGTATCGGCGGGAGCGCGCCCTGTGGTCAACGCCGACGACGAATTGCGGTAGGCTATCGTCATGACGCCTCACGAGATCGGTGAACGCCTCGCCGCAGCGGCCGGCGCCAACAGCGAAGGCACACCAGACGAAGCCATCGCAGCGATCGCAGCCGAAGCCTGGACGGCCGGCGGCTGGAACCTCCCGGACGCCGAGGACGCCCTGTGGGCCCTGTTCGAGGCCGGGAGGGAAGACAGCCTCGTGGCCGTCGGGCTTTTGTCGGCCAACATGCCCGACAAACCCGACGAAGTGATCGATCTGGCTCGACGCTGGCTCAACGAGACGGACGACCTCGCGGTGGCCGACGCCCTCGGGTGGATCGTGATCGGCCCATGTTGCCTCGCGCTCGGCGCCGATCTCGTGGGGTTTGCCATCGACGCGCGCGCCCACCCTCGCGCCGTATTCCGCAGGGCAGCCGTCATGTCCGCGATGGCGCTGTTGCCGATCCCCATCGCGGGGCCGGCGGCGGGGCCGCTTCGTGCGCGCGCAGGCGAAGACGTGCAGTTCGTCGAGAGCGCAGTGCCGACCATCGTGAGCGGCGTCATCGACCAGTTCAAACAAGACCGCGATCCCGTCGTTCGGGAGGCCCTGCAACGCGTCCTCACGGTCTGGAGGCGATTTGATCCACAAGGCGTGAACGCGTGGCTCAATGGCCGACCGATGGCGGACTGAAGGCTGAAGACGCGATACACGCGCGCATGTTTCCTTCCCTGAACGTCCTCGGAACACCGCTCAAGTCCTGCTCGCACAAGCCGCTCACGGGCTGGTTTCGCGACGGAAAATGCAACACCGACGAGCGCGATCGCGGGCTGCACACCGTCGCAGCGATCGTCACGGACGACTTTCTTCAGACCCTGCGCGCGCAGGGCAACGACCTGATCACGCCCTCTCCGGAGAACGGCTTTCCCGGCCTGGTCGAAGGGGACCGCTGGTGCGTGTGCGCCGCGAGCTGGCGCGAAGCGTTCGAAAACGGCCAGGCGTGCCCGGTCGACCTCGAAGCCACGCACCAGGCCACGCTCCAGGTCGTGCCGCTCGAAGCGCTCCTACAGCACGCGTTCGCGCCAGAGGCCTGATCACTCGCAGCGGTCGGCGCGATCGCCGCCACACACCTGACAGGACACGCCGACGTCGCACACGATCACGTCGTGGCCTTCGCCGCCAACCGACACGGTAGGCGACAGGCACTCGGTGCGCACGACCGACGCGCCGATCTGGCTGCCGCCCGAGGGGTCGCTGTCGCGGGACAACGACCACACCTGGACGCCATTGCCGGCGAGGCCACCGGACACGGAGGAGTCGATGCCCTGCAGCTCGTACTCGGTGAAGAACGCCCTCCCAGCCTGAAACGCCGCGACCGCACAGGCGTCGACCGGCGCGGAATCTCCATCAACCTCGACGGTCCCGCAATTCTGGGCACCCTCGCCGGCGAGATCCGACAGCACCGCGGGAAGCTCACAGGCCGCGTCGGACGGGCCGCAACCGAACACAAGACCGAAGACCACCACGTTCGCGCGCATCTCGCCTCCAGGTGGGACCCATAACCGCGCGCCGCGGGTGTATCGTCACGGCATGCGCAACCTGCCCCTGATCGCGTTGATCGCCTGCCACGGTGCCGACTCCGACACCGGCCCTACCGTCGCCGAGCCCGAATATGCCTGCCCAGGCGGGGACGGCTGCGCCGGCAATGACGGCGGCCTTGCCGCGGGCGCGGCCGTGCGCTCGATCCTGCCCCAGTGCTTCGAATCGTGGACAGACGCCGATGCGGACGCCACCTACAACCCGACGATCGACACGTACCTGGACTGCGGTTGCGATCGGCTTTGCCCCACCGACGTCGGGTACCCGGGCCCCGACGCGATGGAGGGAGATCATGCGTTCCAGGCCGCGTACCTCGCGGGCTTCGGCAATGGGCGCGCAGCCACGGGCGTGCGCGGCGCCGACCAGGGGCTCGTGGGCGAAGGGGACGGGCTGTGGGCGCGCGCGATCGTGCTCAAGCAGGGAGACACCTCGCTCGCGATCGTGAGCGTGGACATGGTCGGCTGGTTCTACGACGACGTGCTCGGTGTACGCGAGCTCGTCAAGCAGCGCGGGATCGACGTCGACCACGTGATCATCCACAGCACCCACACGCACCAGGCGATCGACACGATGGGCCTGTGGGGCCGCGCCTACCTGCGCTCCGGGTACACAGAGGAGCATCGGCAGTTCTTGACCGACACGATCACGACGACGATCGGTGAGGCCGCCGGGGCCGCGGTCCCGGTCACGATGGTGCTCGGCGGCGTCGCGGCGTCTGACTACGACGCGGCCAAGGGCACCGCGAACGTGGGCGGCGACACGCGCGATCCGTACGTAATCATCGACGACATCGGCGCGGCGCAGTTCGTCGACGCGAGCGGCGACACCGTCGCGACGTTGGTGAACTGGGCGTGCCACCCCGAGACGCGGGGGTCCGACAACACGCTGCTGTCGTCGGACTTCGCTCACGCGCTGCGGCGCACCGTCGAGGATGGAAGCCACTGGACTTCGCGGCAGACGGCGGGCGTCGGCGGCATCGCGATCTACCTGAACGGCGCGGTGGGCGGGATGATGACCGCGCTTCACATCGACGTGACCGATCCCGACGGCCACACGTGGAGCGACGAGAGCTTCGAGAAGTCCGATGCGCAGGGCATCCTCGTCGGGGAGATGGCGCTCGACGCGCTGGCGGCGGGAACGACCGTGACGGCCCCCAAGCTCTCGTTCCAGGCGCGCGAGCTGCACGTGCCGGTCGACAACCAGGCGTTCCAGACGATGTTCCTCGCGGAGATCTTCCAGCGCCAGCTGTACGACTGGGACGCCACGCAGAACATCTC
>CANNIZ010000003.1 GCA_947505245.1 Pseudomonadota bacterium
TCGACCCGATTGGGTCGCGCACGCACATGGAAGCGAACAACGAGCTGGAGGTCGATGAATCAACGCCGACAATTGACGACGACAACTACCCGGCCCGGTGGGCATTTCTAGTTGTCGCTATGGGCAGGAATAGTTGTCGTTGCGCACCCACTCGTGATCAGACCCCTCCGGACACTTCCACCACGCCACCGTGTGAGTGCCCGCTGCGACATTCTCCGGTCGCAAATCGCCGTTGTTCATTGGGTGCCACTGCGCTGCGATCTCTGGAAATTGAGCCGCAAGCGAGTTGGTCGTCGACGGCTGCCTGCCCGCGCATGCGGGACATCCACGTCCGCTACCGGTTCGACTCGCGATCACGGCCTCCCATTCATGATCTGGTCCCTTTGAACACCTCCACCACGCCTTCCGGTTGCTGCCAGCCACAACCGTCTGCGGCGTTAGGTCTCCGTTCTTCGTCGGGTGCCACTGTTCCGCGACCGTGGGGAAGAGAGCCGAAAGCAGGTTGGTTACAGACGCCTGCCTGCCAGAGCACGCGGGACATCCTCGGCCCTGGGTTCGATTGTTGATCGTGGCATCCCATTCATGATCTGGTCCTTGTGGACACTTCCACCAAGCCTTCTTGTCACTGCCACGCAGGGCAGCCACTCCCTCGACCTGCACGATTCGCGATAGTCGCCGCCCACTCGTGGTCATCGGCGACGGGGCACTTCCACCACACCTTCTTGCCACTACCCGCCGACACGTCCTCGGGCCGCAGATCGCCGTTCTTCGTCGGGTGCCACTGCGCCGCGATCTCGGGGAAGTCGGTCAGGCGCTTGCCCTTGACCGAGGGCTTCGCGTCGTCGGTCTCGGCCTCGGTCTTCGTCTTCTTCGGCATGTCGAACAGTACCCCCTTCACGAGTCCGAGCAAGGGCGGCGGCCGGAGATCCCTCGCGTCACCACGCCTCGAACGCGATCTGGGGCGCCCCGATCCCGCGCACCCACACGCCCCACTCTGGCTCGGGCGCGCCGAGGTACCGGCGGTACGGGAGCGTGCCGTCGAGGGCGTCATCGAACGCGATCATGTTCGGAACGATCGGCGGCGCGAACCGATCGAGGAAGGGTCGCAAAGCGTGCTCAGCCGGAACGACGTCGGAGCTTCCAACGGCGATGAAGTCGCAGACGATGTAGTGCGAGACGCCGTCAAAGACGACGCCCGTGAACACGATGTCCCAGTCATCGTCCACGTAGACGGGCACGCCGAACAGGTGCTCGAAGGTGGCGTCGGCGTCGGTGCGGGTCGGCGGCGTGGGCTCGGGTGGCATCGGCATCGTCTCCTCGTCGAGAGTGTCCGCGACGGGGCGGACAGGTTGTGTCCGTGTGGGGGGCGTGGCGAAGGAAGCAGCACCCGCCGGGCACGAAATACATCCCCCGTCCGAGCGTATCGATCGCGAGGAGGAACAAGATGATCCGCTTGTTGGTCCGCCTGATGCTGCTGCCCGTCCGGCTCGCCGTGTTCGGCCTGAAGGTCGTGACCCTGCCCCTGCGATGGAGACGGCGCCAGCGCCGATGGATGGCGGTCAGGCGACTGTTCGCGCACGCCGCCGCCTGAAGCCGATTGCCGCCACGACGCGGCGCAGTCACCGTCGCCTCGTCCGTTTGCCCCGCGTCGAGCGCCGTCCCGGTGCCAACTCGACACCGGCGCCGCGCTCGACGGCATCTCGGAATTCGGGCCCGATCCATTCCGCGTCCGGCGCGAGGAACGTCAGCACGGCGCCGTCGTAGGCGACGACGTCAGCCGAGGCGCCCCAGCGGTACCGGGCGACTGCACGGGCGCGATCAACGTCCTCGGGCAGGAGGGGGCGGGCGATCGAGACGGTCCAGGTGCGCATGACGTGATGGTCCCGCCTGAGGCGGACAAGAACTGGTCCGTTCGCGGACGAAACAGGTCCCGTGACGGACGAAACCGGTACGGAACCGCCGGGTTCAACGTTGGCAGAGTGCCCGTGAACGGGTACTCCCGGCGTCCGGAGTCCGCATGGCCCAGTCCTCGACCATCGACGCGTACCTTGCAGACCTCGGTGTCAAGCCCGACGCCGACATCGCGAAGCTCGCTGGCGTCAGCGTTTCAGCGGTCTACCAATTTCGTCGCGCTCGCGGAATCGGCGTGGTGACGCGGTCAAAAACGAAGGGCACGCCCACGAAGGCGAAGGCCGCCGTGCAGTCGACGCCGAAGCCCAAGCCGACCGACACCACTCGCAAGGGCCGCCGTGGTCCCGCGAGCAAGCTCGACGCCCGACTCGACATCGTGGGTGTGCTGGCCGATGCCGATGTCGCCAAGCGCGTCGGCATCACACGGGCAGCGGTCGCCAAGTACAGGACGCGGCACGGGATCGCGCCGGGCAGCGCGTCGACCGCCAAGACGGCGGCCAAGACGAAGCGGCTCGTCGCCCAGCAGAAGAAGACGCCACCGAAGGGCCCGGCGGCCCCACGAGCGAGCAAGCTCGACGGCTTCGCTCACCAGATCGGCGTGGTGCCGGACGCCGAGATCGCGCGCCGGGCAGGTGTTTCCCGAGAGCGCGTGCGACAGGTTCGGCTCCAACTCGGCGGCAGCGGAGCGAAGAGCGGGGAGAAGGTCGCGGTCACGGCACCTGCTCGCCAGACGGCGGCCCCGATCCCGGGGTCGAAATCGCGCCCAGCGGGCCCGGCGGGCGGGACGGCGCCGACCCCGGTGCCGACCCTCGGCACGAGCTGTTGGCGCGTCTCTTTGCGCGACGGCTCCGCGACACATCTTGCGGCGGGATCGGCTGAGGAGGCCGCGCGCCGGGCCCACGCGGCCCTTGGCGACACGGCCGTGGGCGTCGTTTGGCTCGGCTCTTTGATCGCGTAACGGCGATGGCGCGCTCGTTCGAGCCACGCGATGTAGTCTCTCCCAACTGGAGCCACCGTGGCACATCCGCAGTCCGTGGCAGCGCTGATGAACGAGATTCGGTCGGGGACGATGGTCCTTCCCGACTTGCAGCGCGACTTCGTGTGGACCGAGGACCAGATCCGGCTCCTCCTCGACTCGATGTTGCGCGGCTACCCGTTCGGCTCGGTCCTGGCCTGGAACACGCAGTTTCTTGAGGTCTCCTACCGGGACTTCGTGGTCGACTTCCGATCGGGCCAGACGTTCACGAGCAAGGTGAAACCGGTCGGCGCGAAGCTCCGGATGGTCCTGGACGGTCAACAGCGCCTTCAGTCGCTGTACTTGGCGATGTTTGGGACACACGATGGTCGCAGGCTCTACTTCAACGTCACCAGCGGGCCAGGAGGCACGGCGCCGGACGACGATGACGAAGGTGAGGCGGGCACGGGAGCGAACTACCGCTTCGCATTCTGGAACGACAACGCCCCGAACATGGCGCGCCGGTTCGTTCGTGTCGCCGACATCATCGCGTGGCCGACCGTCCGCGAGGATGACGAGATCGATGCGGTGGTTGCTGCGATCCCCCTGGAGGGGAACGACGCGCGGGTCGCCAAAAATAACCTTCGCAGGCTGCGACGCGTGGTCACAGATCCGAGCTTGGTCGCGGTCGAGAGCATCGATGATCACGTCATGAACGCAGCCGGAGCCCGAACCATACCTGAAATTCTCGAAATCTTTGTCCGCGTGAACTCTGGCGGAACAAGGCTTTCACGGTCGGATCTGATGTTCAGTCTCATCAAGAGCCGCGACATCGGAGCCCGGCGCGCGTTCGACAGTCTGGTCGGCGACGTTGACCCTGGAAGTGCGCTCGGAATCGACAAGGACTTCGTGATCAAGGGTCTGCTCACCGTCTCCGACAAGCCACCGGCCTTCGACGTGGAGAACGTCGAGCGGCACTACGCGGACATGCTCGCTAAGTTCGATGACTTCTCGGGGGCTCTTCGCGCAACGATCGACTTCTGTCGCGACGCGGACGTGGGGCTCGGAGCTTCCAAGCTCATTCAGCCGTTGAATACGCTCTTCCCGATCGTCTACTACCTGTCGCGCCAACACCGCTGCTCTGTGCCTGTGGACCAGCGGGCGGCGCTCCGTACGGTGCTGTACTTCCTCCTGTTCAACAGCTTCGTAAAGTCCGATGCGCGCATTCGATACCTCCGCGAGGTGCTCCAGAAGCGGCCGGGAGTCGCCGTGCCCGTCGATGCGCTCCTGGCCGTGATTTCCGCCCGGCAGACCCACTTCGCGATCGCGACAACGCCCGAGCTATTGGCGCGCAACATTCCGCTGGCCCTGAATCTTGCGCAGCCGACGGCGGCGCGCGACACGCTGTCCTGGCAGGCCGAACCCCAGATCGACCACATCTTTCCACAGGCAACGTATCGGCCGAAACACGGCGGGCTCGTCGACGACATCGGCAACCTCGCCTACCTCGGCCGCCTTCGAAACATCCACAAGAGCGACGACGAGCCCGAGGCGTTCTTCGAGAAGCTCTCCGACGATGTGTTGAAGGCCGACTACTGCATCGATGATCGATCGCTCCTTCGGCCAGACCGGTTCACGGACTTCGTTCATCGGCGGCGTCAGGCACTAGTCGACCGGGTGAAGATCGCTCTCGGCCGCTAATCACGATCCTCGACCCCAGCGGCGCGCCCTTGCGCAGGCCAATCGGCAGGCCCGGGCTCTCGCGCCACCGCGCCTGCCGGACCCGGAACAGGCGCTGGGAAGGCTCGTCGGAGGGGACCAGGGCGTGGCGAAGGACCGCTTCGGCATCAACCTCGTCGGTCAAGATCGCTCTCCAAGTTCAGCCAAGCGAAGCGTACAATATCGTATGCGTCGGGTCTTCCTTCTCCTGTCGTTGTCGCTATACGGTGCCTGTGAAGGCACACCCGAGATCCTTTCGGGGGAGAACGGCTCCGTCACCGTACACGGCTACGGGATCGCGGACTTCGGCGGTCCCATCCTCGCGGGCACGCGCGTGTGCCCGACGATCGACGTGTGCAAGGACAACCCCGACTGTCCGGCGACCGCGATCGACTGCCTCGACCAGCACGCGGACGGTGGCGCGACGATCGACGCCGAGGGGTGTTTGAGGTTGCCGACGCCGGGCAGGGTGAACTGGTCGTTCACGCCGTTGACGTGTGACATCGATCCCGCCGTGTACCAGCCCGTGGCCGATGTCATCGCCGTTGATGTAGTCGATGGTCCCGAGGTTCATGGCGACGTGTCACAGATCGAAGACACCGTCGAGGACTACGTTGCCAGCGGTGACGCTCGACTTGATCCGCCGAATCCGGACTGGAGGAACCCGCCCGGTGAACCGTACCGCGTCGTAGCGGGGTCGCCGTTCCAGTTCGAGCCGTTCCTCGCACTGGTCGACGGAACCCACGTCGCGTGGCCCCGAGACGTCACCACGTTCGAGTCGGAAGTTCGCTCGGGCGAGATGTCGCTGGAAATGGACGGCGGCCTCGCCGTGGTCACGCTCACCGAGGGGACCGATGCGGACGTCGTCCTGGCCGCGAACGACTTCCGCTTCGCTGCGGCGCATGTTCTTGGTGTCGGCGAAGACGCACCAGACAGCATGGAGATCGTGGTCGGGTACGCGCTCGATGTCGATTCACCAGCCGCGGTCCCCTTCGGCGCTCGCGCCGTCATTCGCGATGCCGACGGGAATCTCCTGTACGGAGCACCCGTCGAGTGGGCCGTCACGGACGGTGCCCTGGCCGTCCTCGACCCGGATCACGACTTCCCGGGCCTCGACTACACATACCTGATCGACGCCTGTTACACGCGGCCGTCGCGCGATGGGACGCGCCATGCCGAGATCGCCGCGAGGTACGACGGGATCGAAGGCACGGCCGAACTCGACTGGACGGCCGACGTGTCGACGTGGCTCGATGATGACGACATCGCCGAGATGTGCGAGGGCCACCCCGGATGCGGTTGTGCCAGCACGGGCCCGATGCCGGTCGGCACGGTGGTGTTCGTGGGCGTCGCGCTCGTCCTCCGTCGACGCCGTGTCGCCGTCAACGCGGATCGACCACGCGCCCGATGAACAGGATGCTACCGGTCAGGTCGTCGCGGATGAGGAACAGGAACGGGTGATCCGCATGGAAGGCGGGTGGACCGCTGCTCACCGAGGTCGTCGTGACGATCACCACAGCCGTCGCTGCCGCAGCCTCCGTGCCGGACTCGTCGATATCCACGAACGCCTTGTGGAAGGCGTCCGAGATGTGTAGCGACTCGACGGCCGGGTCCACGATGCCGGAGAAGTCCGCGGGCACTTCGGGGACGTTGCCGAACGCTGTCGTCATGCCGAGCCCCTGCATCAGCGCCTTCAACGGCAACGTTGGTTCGAGGTGGAGCTTCGGGATCCACACCTCAAGCTCGCCTTGAGGTGCCGCACCCGCGACCAGTTCGTCGACCCACGCGGGTTCGATCTGCGCCTCCAGGGCCGGAAGACCGTTCGCGTCGTCCGGCAGCAGAACCACCATCGACAGCTCGTCGCCGTCGTACGGCAACTGCAACATCGAGACGCCTTCATCGCGCGCCATTCGCAGATCGCTGCCGATCTGCTGCATCGTCGGCACCGAAACCTGATCGCCCGACGCGAGCCTGAACGGCTCCTCCTTCGTGTCCGACCGCGCGAAACGGTACCGCCACGAGCCCTCGAACGCGATGGCGTTTGCGACCACGAGGCGCGCCCCATCCGTGCTGCCCGGCGGCAGGAGATCCTTGATCCGACCATCGGTCTCGTGTTCGACCCAGCCGTTGATGTCGTCCCGAGCACCCTCGGCGTTCGCCGCGAAGTCGAGCTGCTCCAGCGGCGCGTCGTAGGCGTCGGAGCAGACGGAGAGGAAGTCCGTCACGAAGGGGAAGCCGTCCTGCCCAAACAGGCGGTTCGCGATGCGCAGCTCGTACGGTCGGCCGTGGGAGCCGCTCAAGTCGCTGAGGAGCGCGCCGAATTCCTCGTGGAACGCTCCGTCGTCGGAGTCGATGTGGAGCACCGAGGCCATCTCGTCGGCAGTTTCGCCGCGAGCCCCCGCGTACGCCATCGCGAACGCGGCCGAGATGCTCAATGGCGAGTAGAACAGGTTGCCGTTATCGCTCGCAGCGGCGGCGCGGTGCAGATCCCAGGCGAAGGCGTTGTTCCCGTCGATGACGGCGCGCAGCTCGGCGTCGGGATCCGTGATCACGCGCGGATCTGGACCGCAAGCGACGAGCAGCGAGAGGAGCAACGGAGTGTGCATGTCTCCAGTATCGCATCGAGCGCCCGGACTCGACGGCTGAACTTCGTCTTAGCCGAGCTGCTTGAGCAGCGCGCGGTTCTCCTCGACCGCGTGCTGCATCCCGGCCTCGGACGCGATCCGCACCACCTCGCGGAGAACACGGCGCGCTCCGGCTTCTCTTTCGTCGCGAGCACGTCCGCCAGCCCCTCCCGCACGAGCACGCGAAGGCCAGCTTCTCCTGCCGAGTCGGCGGAAGGCACGCCCACATCGCGCAGCCACGTCGCCGCTTCGTCCATGCGCTTCAGCCCGATCAACGCCTGGGATCCCGCCAAAGCGCCACTGCGCGGGGCAGCCCTTGACGTCGCGGCGATCCTGGGGCACCTTGGTATAGGTCATCCACGCAGCGTGGATGTCCTTGTTGTCTCCTCATCTGCCTTGTGCAGATGTTTCAACACCTGCGCAGCGCAGTTGTTGGTGCCGGTAGCGGCGCTCGTCCTTCCCGATGAAGGCTTTCC
This sequence comes from Pseudomonadota bacterium, assembly GCA_947505245.1. Lineage (GTDB taxonomy): Bacteria > Myxococcota_A > UBA796 > UBA796 > SYKL01. The sequence continues at coordinate 7,686 of CANNIZ010000003.1, forward strand.
GGGTGGGTCTACTAGACAGCCGGTTGGCTCCTCCTCACGGATGAGTCTTGGCTCCTCCGATGGGAGTGAGCTTGTCGCCCGAATGGCGTCATCGTCCCTGCCGGAGGGGACGCATAGCCCTCTTCTGGAGGGACCCATCGATGTCATCCGCCGCACGCACGCGGTCGTGGTGACCACACGAGAGCACCGACATGTACACCAACGATCCCTGTGTAGCCATGGAGGCGATCCATCGCCTTGTCCCGATTCTATTCCCAGATGTTGCCGAGCAGATCCTCGAACGTATGACGTACCCAGAACTTGTTCGCGAGGGCGAGTTCGAGTTTCACGTTGAACGCCACCCGAATGTTTATCGGCGCGTGCCGAGCAGCGTGGCGCGTTTCGTCGCGATCGACACCTACACGCTCGACTTGTACGACGGGCCCATCTCGCGCGATGCCGATTTGGATCCCGCGCCGCCGATCTGCGACCCTGCCCGACAAGTCACGGACCTTGACGTACGACGATGGCACGATTTTGTGCGCAAGGACGTGCTTGAAGACGCCTCGCTCTACGCCGCCGAAGCCATGCACGCGGCGCCCGACGAGGAGACGCGCGAGTTCATGCAGCACCAGCGCGACACCTTCGCGCGAGATGACGCCGCTCGGCAGCGGACGCGACCCGCACGAGAACGCACGCAGCAGGCGCTGGGGAGGTTGCAGCGCATCGGGGGTGCCCGGTGAGCCGCCGCGGTGGCCCGGGCCCCGGCGAACCCGGTTCTATCGTCGCCTACGACACCCGCGTCGGTGATGTGGTCTTGTCACGCCATGCCGCCGAGCGCCTGGAAGAGCGCGATATCGATCATAGCCATCTGTCGTACGCGGTCGAGGAAGGGCGTTGGGAGCAGCAGGTCGACGGGGCGTGGCACGTGACGTCCGAGGGGGTCGTGGCCGTCGTCACGGACGATGGGGTCGTCGCGACCGCGTACAGGTTTGGGAGGTGAAGCGACTCCCCCAGCGCGCCACCGCGCGCTGGGGCTCCACATCAGTCCGACGACACCGTGATCACGACGCTGTCCATGCCCTGGTTGCCCGCCGTGTCCGTGACCCGGAGCACGATCACGTGCTGCCCGAGGGCGGCGCCAGTGAACGTGAACAGGACGAGTCCGTCCTCGTCGGGCTCGATGCCGGTGGCGATGTCCACGTCGTTGTCGATCCAGGCGATGTCGAGGTCACCGAGGGCGCCGTCGTCGTCGACGGCCGACCGAAGGTAGATGGCTTCACCGGCGGTGAAGGTCGCCCCGTCCGACGGCTCCATGATTGTAGCGAGCGGAGGGGCGTCGTAGCACGACGCGGCGTCGTCGCACGAGACCACGTCGTCGCCGTTGCAGGCCGGGACGAGCGCCGCCGACAGGGTTGCGGAGAAGGCGGTGAAGATGATCGCGGGCGTTTGCAGCGGGACCTCCTCAGCGTCCGATCCTACCCCGTTCGCTGTGTCTTACGGCGCTGCCCATCGTCGGGCTGGGCGTCCAAAGATCGGGAAGTCGGGGCGCCGCCTGTTCGTTCGCAGCAGCGCAATCGCGGCGCCCGGCGACCACAGGTGCCTCGCGTAGGTGCAGCCGTCCTTCGCGAGCACGTGCGAGACCTGCACGCGAAGCCTCTGCCCGACGACCGCGGCGCCGCCGTTCGCGCACAGCCCGTCCATGACTTCTTCGGTAATGACGGACATGTCGAACGACGCGCCGACGCGGTTGCCGTTCGCGAGGATCGCCGCAGCGACCACCTTCACATTGCCGAGGAAGTGTTCCCTGTCGGCGCCGCAGAAGTAGATCGCCGTGGAGCCGACAGGGTGGTTCTCCGGGTTGCTGGTCCGCACGATCAGGAAGTCGATCGCGACGAAGTTCACGTTCTTCTGCGTCGTTCCAATGGAAATGCACTGAAGGTCAACGTCGTAGGTGCCGGGGTGTAGGTAGTGCCCGCCCACAGAAGTCCGAGCCGCCTCGATGCCCTTGAAGATCCCCACGTTGATGTCCCCCAGACCAGCCACTAACGGTCCACAACCTCCGGTTCCGCCCCACCGGCGCTCGACTTCCGCTCCAGACTTTTGCGCCGGGCGCGTCCGCCTATCCGCACGACGAACGAGAAAGGCCCCGCACGGTCGGCCGCACGGGGGCCTCGGTCGAACTTCGGGGACTACCCCACGAGGCGCAGCGCGGGCTTCTCCGGAGTCGGGGTCGGTTCCTCCCACGTGATCGGCAGGATGAGGTTCGACGCCTCGCGCATGGCCTCGCCGAACGCCGAGTGCGGTACGTAGTGACCGGTCTGCGTGTCGCCGCCGTGGTGGCCGACCAGCGCTTTGATGACTTCGGCACGCACTGCGCAGCGGGTCAGGTGTGTTTGGAGAGCCCCTCGGAACGCATGATCAGGACGGGCGATGCTCCGCCCTTCAGGGTGCCACTTCTCCTTCGCGACCTTCCCCGCCTTTGTTGCTGCTGCCCACGCTGCGTGCATCGGTGCGGCCGTGGGCTGCATGTACTTCGACTTCGACTTGGCGCGCGACGGGAACAACGGCCCGCCCTTCGAGGCGGCGATCCGAGGGCCCAGGTGCTCGACGAGCCAGTCAGGCACGGGAACCTTGCGCCCGACCAACTCCGACCCTTTCCCCTTCCGGATCGCCATGACCCATCCGTCGTCATCGACCAGCTCGAAGTCCACGCCGTGAATCTGCGTTGACTGTTCGATCCTGAGTCCGAGCGTGCGCATGATCGCCGCCGTGTCGCGGTAGTGTTCCCCTTGGACGCGACGCAGCGCGGCGTCACACTCTGGGAGCGTCGGCGGGTTGGGCGCGTGGGGCTGAGGGCGCTTCGGCAGGATCGCGCCTCGATCTCGTGGGGGAGTGACCGTGCCCGGGTATGCCTTCGGGTCGTCCGCGGTCCAGACCCAGGCCACGAGACCGGCGCGAGCCGTGTGGTAGACGGTCGACTCGTCGTGCGTCGCCTGAATGGCGGCTACGGCCTTCGAGAACGTCTCTCGGGTCATCTTGTCGCAGGGGACCGGCTCGGACTCCTTCAGGTCCAAGACGGATCGCAAGGCGCCGAACCAGCGCTTCATGCACTCTTTGTACGCCTTGATCGACTTGGGCTTACAGCGGGTTTTTTGCAGCGCGAGCCAGCCTCGCGCGCCCGCGTCGAACGACCCGACCCGCACGATCGCGCGCGCCTCGGGCTCGAACACGCTGCCTGATTCCAGAGCCCTCCGGATCTTCGCGACCAGTTCGTCTCGTGCTCCGTTGTCACTTACCTGCAACGAGCGACACTGTTGCGTTCGTTGGCCGTCGATCGTGACCCATTCGGTCCACCGCACCTTCCAAGGGCCAGCGTACCCACGGGGGATCTCCGCCTTCTTGAACCCCACCGCATCAACCGACAGGGCGACCGCGCTGCGCTTTTTCTTGCTGTTCATCGTTGCGACCATTTCGGATCCCATTGTCTTGGCGTTGTCCGACAGCGCGTTGTCATGATTTGAAGTCTATCACGATCGCGCCGTTCGCGTCGATACATTCGACTCGACAACCAGACCTTAGAACTGCTACCCTAGGCTAGCCGCCGCGCGGACCACGACCCGACCCCTGTTTCAGCTCTTTCACCTTTCACCTCAGCTACACTGCAGCCGGGGGTCCCGTGCGTTCTCTCCTCGCGCTACTCGCGCTCGCCTCCTCGGAAGCCGCGTTCGGTCAAACCGTGCGTCTGTGCCCGGCCCCCGCCGTCGGCTGCGACTACACCACGTTCGCCACCGCTGTCGCGGGCGTGCCTGTCGGCGGCACGATCGAGATCGAGAGCGGCACGTACGTGTCCGCCGACGTGAACATCACGAAGTCGCTGTTCATCCGTCCCCGCCCAGCCGCCGTCGTCACGCTCAACGACCCCGCCAGCGACGTGATCGACGTCTCAGGCGTCGGGACCGTCGTGGACATCGCTGGGGTCACGCTCGACGCCGACGGCGACAACATGCAGTGTTTCTGGGTCCATGGGACCAGCACGGTCATCGGGGACAACATCACCTGCGCACCCCACGCCCAGGTCTCCGAGCCCGGCGGCATCGTCCTGGAAGCCGGCAGCGTCATGAGCCTTCGCAATGCCGTATTCAACGACGTGGACTCCTCGGCGGCCGGCGCCGACAAAGCGGCTACCATCTCCGTGCGAGGCGGCGCCCTCACCCTGGATTCGGTGCGCATCACCAACGCAAACGGCGGCTACGCCGGCGCGATGCTCGTCACCGCCGGGGGCACGGCTGATCTCGTGAACGTCTCGTTCGCAAACAACACGGGCCCAAGCGGCGGCGCGATCCGCGTGGAAGGCGGCACCGTCACCATCAAGTCGGGCACGTTCACGAGCAACACGGCCACGGGCGTCGCGGGGACAGACGGCGGCGGTGCGATCTCCGTGGTCACCGGTTCGGCGACGATCGGCGCCGCCACGTTCACGTCGAACACCGCGATCCGCGGCGGCGCGATCCTGCTCAACAACAACGCACCCCTCACAGTCACGGGCGCCACCTTCACCCAGAACCGCGCCACCGGCGGCGACGGCGGCGCCATCGCCTCTCTCGAAGCCGGTGCCGTCACGATCGACGGCGCGACGTTCGCCCGCAACACCGCGACCACCACCTCCGGCGCCGTCGGCCTCAACAACGTCGACTCGCTCGGGTTCTACCGCTCGTGGCTGTGCGACAACACCGCCGCTCAGGGCGGTGGATTGCACGTCGCCGGCACGGCCGGCCCCGTGACGATCGCGAACAACGTGTTCCTCGAGAACCTCGCGACCGGTGTGGGTTCGGCGATTCGCTACAACCCCGCCACCACCGCGACGATCCGCAACAACGCGTTCCTCGGAAACAGCACCGCCGCCTCCCAGGGCGCCCTGTGGTTCGCGAACGGCGTGTGGGCGCTATCGAACAACCTCATCGCCCAAACCGCGGCCGGCGATGGCGTGCGCCGCGCGAGCGCCACCGGCACCCCGACGTTCGCGTACAACGACCTGTTCGCCAACAGCGCCGTGGACTTCAACATCGGAGGCGTCAACACCGTCCTCCCAGCCACCAACGCCGCCCTCGATCCGCAGCTGTTCTCGTATGTTCGCGGCCCCGCGGGCGACGCCCTCGGCTGCGGCACGCCCGACCTCCGCTCCCGCTACGCGGCTGGGCTCCGCGACGCCGGCGACCCGGCCACCTTCGACCGCGACCTCTCCCGCTCGGACATCGGCCCGTACGGCGGCCCCGACGCGCCCGCGTTCGCGTGGGTCGACGGCGACAACGACGGCTTTCCGTGGGTCCACGACTGCGACGACGCCAAGCCCGCCGTCCACCCGAACGTGTCCGACATCTGCAATGGCATCGACGACGACTGCGACGGCACGATCGACGAGGACCCCGCGCTCTCCTGGCACCCCGACGCGGACGGCGACACGTTCGGCTCGAGCACCTCGGTGACCAAGGCGTGCGTCGCCCCGCCGGGGTTCATCGCCAACGGCACCGACTGCCTCGACAACGACAACACCGCCTACCCCGGCGCGCCCGAGACCTGCGACGGTGTGGACGACAACTGCGATCTCATCGTCGACAACAACCCGATCGACCCAACCACCTACTACGCCGACACGGACGTCGACACCTTCGGCGACAAGTCGTCGGTCATCGTGAGCTGCAACCCCGTCTCCGGCTACGTCACCGACAAGCTCGACTGCGACGACACTCGCGACACCACCTACCCCGGGGCTCCCGAGGTGTGCAACACCCGCGACGACGACTGCGACGGGTCCATCGACGAATCGGCCACCAATACCACCGCGTACCACCTCGACGGCGACAAAGACGGCTTCGGCAGCCCCACGCCCTCCGACACGATCAATGCATGCGCGCCGCCCGCCGGCTACGTCGCCGACGCGACCGACTGCAACGACAAGAACGCCTCGATCCGCCCCGGCGCCCCGGAGCAGTGCAACGACGTCGACGACGACTGCGACGGCACCAAGGACGACAACGTCAGCACCACCGACTGGTACTCCGACCTCGATCATGACGGCTTCGGCGACGAAACCAGCTCGCCGACGAACGCTTGTTCCGCGCCGCCCGACACGGTCGACAACGCCGACGACTGCGATGACGACGCCTTCGCCGTGAACCCCGCGGCCACCGAGGTCTGCAACGGCAAGGACGACGACTGCAACGGGACCGTCGACATCGGACCCACCGACGACGCGACCTGGTACCAGGACGCCGACGGCGACGATGTTGGCGACGACGCTACCGCCAAGGACTCATGTGCGTCCCCTGGAACGGACTACGTCCTCGACGGTGGTGACTGCGATGACGACGACGCAGAGATCCACCCGGGCGCCGTCGAGTACTGCGACGATCTCGACTCGGACTGCGACGACGCCTTCGACGACGCAGCCACGCGCGACGCCTACACCGACGCAGACGGCGACGGGTTCGGCGACGACTCGACGAAGACCACCACGTGCGAGCCACCCTCGGAGGACGAGGTCGCTGTCGGTGGTGACTGCGACGACAACGACCCCGACGCGAACCCCGACGGGAACCCCTGCGACGGACAAGACACTGACCGCGACGACCGGCCCTACATCGAGCCCGTCGACACCGGTGTCACCGACGTCCCCGGCGACGCGTGCGGCTGCCAGGGCACCTCGACGTCACCATCGTTCATCGGACTTCTCGCCGTCGTGGTGCTGCGACGACGCGTCAGAACTGGTGCCTGACCAACCGGGCCAACAATCCCGCCAGCTCCGGGCTATCTTCGCGCGAACCTAGCGTTTGCAGCGTCTTCTCGGCCTCTTCCGGGTTCGTGCTGTAGAGGTCGCGGTAGTGGATGAACCGCGCGACCGTGGACTCGCGCGTCAGTTCGGGGTGGAACTGGCTCGCCCAGAACGGCGCGCCGTCCACGCGAAATGCCTGGTACGGCGAAACCTCACCCGTCGCGAGCAGCGTCACCCCGGGGGGCAGCCTGGTCACGTGGTCGTGGTGGCCCTCCTGCGCGTCGAACCGGCGCGGAAGGATCTTGAACAGCGAATCTGCGGCCCCGGCGTCCGTCAGCTGCAGCGGCGTCGCGCCGAGCTCCGTGCGCGCCGCGTCCGACACCACCTCGCCGCCCATCGCCATCGACAGGCCCTGGAAGCCGAAGCAGCTCGCGTAGCCCGGGATCTGCAGCCGGATCACGTCCAGACACAGGTCCACGCCGGCGCGGATCCAGTCCACGTCGTCGAGCACGGAGTATGCACCGCTCCCGCCGAAGAACACCGCGTCGTACGGCTTGAGATGCTCGGGCGACGGGCGACCCCGCTGCATCGGATGCATATCCACGGCATCGAGCGGCAGGGACGAACGGTCGGCGAAGCACTTCCGCTCGTGCTCGGCCATGGGGTCGGTAGGGTCGCGAAGCGAAATCAACAATGCGCGCATGGCGACCATGCTACCGCAGGACACACACGCCGAGATCGCGCGCCTTGTGCAACAGCCACCGCTCGATGCGTGGCAGGTCGGCCGTCCGGTCGAGGTGCGGGTACTCGCGCTGGATGAACTGATGCAATTCGGGCTGCCCGGAACCGCCACGAGCGCGCCGCGCCTCACATTCGGCGAGCACCGCCTCCTCGTCAATTTCGAGGATCGGAAGCTCGGCGGGCGGCCGCGGCTCGTTGCGCGCCATGCGGTCCAGGTCGAGGAAATCGGTCAGATCGTTCGCTGCCGCGTCCCGCGCCGTGAGCGCATCCAGTCCAAGCCAGTTGTGCAAGTGCGCGAGCGTAGACGTGTGGTCGTAGTCCACTGTCGAAGCGTGGGCCTGCTTTACCCACGGGCCGATAACGAACGCAGGCACGCGAAACCCGAGCTGATCGAACCCCTCCGACGCTCGGTCGTCCGGTGCGAGCCCCGGCGGCACATGGTCGAAGAACCCGCCCGCCTCGTCGTACACGAGCACGAACAGGCACTTGTTCCATTGGGGCGAAGCGGCGAGCGCGTTGTGCACGGTCGCGGCGAACAGCTGCCCGAGGATCGGGTGGTGGGGCGGATGGTCGTCGTTGCTTCCAGCGCCTGGCTCGATCATCACGATCGGCGGCAACGTGCCGGCCGCCGCATGTGTGAAGAAGTCCTCCATCAGGAACACGTTCTCGCGGAACCGGCCGAACAGGCCGATCGCCGGCAGGTCCGTGTAGTAGTAGCCCCAGCGAATGCCCGCCGCTTGGGCCTGATCCCAGATCGTCAGCATGCTGTACGGGTTCCCGTCGGGGAAGTCGTTGGTCTTCATGCCCTGCGACTGCGCGCCGTGGAAGTACAGCCGGTTCGGCCACGTGGGCCCGCACACCGAGCTGAACCAGCGCGTGGCGAGACCGTAGTGGTCGGCGAACGCGTAATGGATCGGCAGCCCCTCGCGCGTCTGGTAGGCCATCACCTCCTCAAAGCCCACGGCGCCTCGGGCCTGTACGAAAGCGACCACGAACCCGTCGTTTGCGCCATCATTCAACGCCACGTGGGAGGAATCCCACCCGTGCGGTGGGTCGATGAGTGTGCAGGGCGCCCCGATCGGACCGATCGGCACGCCAAACCCGTCCGGATGCGGGTTCGTCATCCCCACCGCGAGCCCGTCAACGTCCGCGCGGCCTTCACCGAGAGATAGGTTCCCGACCATATGATCGAACGAACGGTTCTCCATCATGCACAACACGATCGTCTCGATCGTACCAGGAGCGATCGGTTCTTCCTCGGGTTTGCAGCCCACCAGACCCGCCACCGTACCGGCGCCCAGGCCCTTCACGAACGTCCGACGAGGAATGCCCTGATGAGCCACGCGCCCTCCCGCATTGACCGTTGATCCGAACCAATCTACTCTCGCGCCGCTCAACCGCACGAGGGAACCCACATGGACACAAAATTGCTCCAGAGCGTCCTGCTCTTTGTCATCGCAGCCGCCGCGCTGCTCAACGCGTTCGGCACCTACCGCATCGCGATGAACATGGCCGAGATCGGCAATTCGACGCAACAGATCACGCTGTCCGGACCGATCACGATCGACGGCGCCGTGGGCATCCGCGACACCGTGAAGGTGGACGCGCCAATGATGGCCGCGCCCGCGATGGCTCCGCTCACAGCGCCGCAGTAGCCGCTAGTCCGGCAACCGTCCGTCGCCGAACACGAGGCGACGGATGGGGTGCTTGTCGTTCACCACGGCGAGGCGGGACAACAACGAGTTGATCGCTTCAAACCGCGAGCGGCCGAGATCGACCGTGTACCCGACTCCGGTCTCGCCGATCGCCTCGGGGTCCGTGATGAAGTGGAACCGGCCGGACTCCTTCTCACCAAAGTCCCCGTTGTACCCCGCCAGGTACCAGGAGCCGATCGCGTCATCCACGCGTGCGATGCGCTCTTCGGGGTCGCCCGCCTTCTCGAACTGGATGATGACGCCGAGCCAGTGCCACGGCGCCCGCGTGCACACCCACACCGGGAACGACTGGTCCTTCCACGGCAACATGACCGGCAGCTGCGACAGCGGCTCGAAGCCGTTGAGCGTCACGACCATCGGCTCCTGCTCCGAGTACACGCCAGAGATCGTGCCCTCAGCCGGGTTCACGAGGTCGACGCGCTGCATCGCATAGGGACGCGCGCCTTGCGGCACGATCGCCTTCGGCTCTCCGTCGGGGCCGCGCGCCATCCGCGCCGCTTCGGCGATCCAGCCCTGCGAACCCACCTCAGCGACGATGTCGTCGAAGTACTTCCGGTACTCCTCGGCGTGCGCCTGCAGGAAGATCGACGCCGGATGTTCGGTCTCGCGCCACGCGCGCACCGCGCCGATCACGGCCTCAGCGGCGGCTTTGCCCTCCTTGTCGAAGGCCGCATGCTCGAGGAGGCCCGCATACACCGCGAGGCCGTCATCGAGGCGACACGACTGCAGCAGCAGCTGCGCGAGCTGCACCCGCGGCTCGACACGCGCCGGCCACAGGTCCACCACGCGCTGGAGCGTGCGAATCGACTTGTCCGTCTGGTCCGCCATCGCGTAGCCCGCCGCGAGGCCCATGTGGAACTGCAGCTTCATCGACTGGTGCTGCGGCTCGTTGTACGGCTCTGCGAGTGCGATCGTCCGTTCAAGGTGCGGAATGGCCGACATCACCTCACCGCGCTGCAGGTACGCCGTACCGATCGCGTGGTTCAGGTCGGGCCGGGTGTCATCGAGCGCCAGCGCGGCCTTGAACTGTTCGATCGCGGCTTCCCACTTTCGATCCGCCATCGCGGCCATGCCGGCCTTCGCGTGTTCATCGAGCGTTCCCACCGAGTACCTCCGCGCCGCCACCCAGGCAGCATGCAACGCACACTACATCACGCCAGCCCAACGCATCACGACCGCGATCACGACGCCCATCACCCACGCCACCGCCACCGTCGCCGCCACCGCGCCCAGCCGCCGATCGATGCGCAGTTCCTCGATGATCGGGAACGCGCTCACGGCGACACAAAGGAACATCATCGCGACGTCTTCGAGCAGAAACCCGTCCAGCGCGCGCAGGATCGTCAGCGCCAGCAACAGCCCAACGTGGCCCAACATCGCGATCAACACGGGGCGCAGCGGCCCGCTGTGCAGGAACGGGAACACGAAGTTCCGCACGAACAGGGGCCACTCGGGCGGCGCCTTGACCTCGGCGGTCACGCGAGCCGCCAGACAAGATCGACCAGCATCGCCCCGAACAGGAGCATCAGGTACGCGATCGAAACGCGAAACACGCGCCAGTCGACGGTGGACTCCTGTGCGACCATGGAGTGCACCACGCTGCCGGTGAACCAGAGGTTCAGCATCATCGCGACCACCGCGTAGCCAACACCGAGATCGCCCACCCACCACGGCACGAGCGACACTGGAAACAGCGCCAGCGCGTACGCGAGCGAGCGCCAACGCGTGGGCTGATCGCCCACCACGAGCGGCATCATCGGGAAACCCGCGCACGCATACTCGGCCTTGCGGACCAGTGCGATCGCCCAGAAGTGCGGCGGGGTCCAAAGGAAGATCAGCAGGAACATCACCAACGCGCCGAGCGACAGGCTGCCCGTCATCGCCGCGGACGCGATCAAGGGGGCAGTGCCCCCGGCGGCGCCGCCGATCACGATGTTTTGCGGCGTGCGCGGCTTGAGCCACAACGTGTACACGCCCACGTAGAACGCCACCGTGGCCAGGCTCACCCCTACGGCAAGCGCGCCCCCGACGGCGCCCAGGATCACCGTGCTGACCACCAGCAGCAGCAGCCCGTACGCCAACACGACACGCGGCAACATCACCGCGGCCGGCAGCGGCCGACGCCGCGTGCGCGCCATCCGCGCGTCCGTCTCGCGCTCGAAGTACGCGTTGAGCGCGCTCGAGGCGCCCCCCGCCAGACCCGTGCCGAGCAGCACCCACGCCGCGCGCACTGGATCGGGCCACGAGTCCTGTCCGAGCAGCAGGGCGGGGAGCCCCGTGAACACCACCAGCCCGATCACCTTCGGCCGGGTGATGTCCAGGTACGTGCGCAGCGTGTTCGCGAGCGAACGCTCCTCGGAGAGGTCAACCATCTCGGCAGTCGTCATGCAGTCACCAGGTCCGATTTGACCGCCTCGGTGGCGATCGGCGCGCGAAAGGTCGCGTGGTTCATTGCGGTGGTCGCGAGCACGAGCGCGGCGGCGCCACCTGTGTGGAGTAACGTGACCTCGACGGGCAGGTCCAACAGCACGTTCGCGACGCCGAGCGCCATCTGGGCGAGCGCCAGCGCCGCGACCGCGAACGCCGCCCGCCCGAACCGACCGCGGCCGCGCCCAATCGCCGCGGCGACCAGCGCGAGCGTCACCACACCGTACGCGACGAGGCGGTGCAGCACCTGCAGGCCCACGAGGCCCGACAGCGTCGGGAACCAGCCGTCCGCGTTGCAGCCCGGCCACGTCGAGCAGGCCAGCCCCGCGCCGCTCGACGCCACGAGGCCACCCAACGCGACCTGAGCCAGCACGAGCCCGGCCAGCGCAGGCGCCAGCGCCCGTGCACCCGGGACCTCCACGCGCTCGGACGGGGACGCCGCCTCCCAAAGCTCCAGCGCGATCACCGCGATCAGCGCAGAGAACAGGTTCCCGCAAACGAGGTGCGACGCCACGGTCCACTCGGCCAGCAGGTGAAGGACCGTGAGCCCTCCGAGCACGATCTGAAGCCCCAGCGCGGCCGCCGCCGCCGCGAACCAGGGCGCCAACCGCGCCCGCAGGTCCGCGCGCCGCAGCACCAGGAACCCAAGCGCCACGAACGCGATCGACTCCCCACCCGCGTACACGCGGTGCCCGAACTCCAGGAACACAGGCCAGTCGATCGCGGGCACCAGCAGGCCAAAGCAGCGCGGCCAGTCCGGACACGCGAGCCCTGCCCCGTTCACGCGCACCGAAGCGCCAAACACGAGCAGCACCCACACCGAAGCGGACAGCAGCGTCGCCCCCCGCGCCAGCGGAACCACCTCGGCCCGTCCACCCCGCCGACCGGATCCAATGGCCACGGCCGCCGAAACGGCTGCGACGAGCGCGACGATCACCAGCAACACGAGCGTTCGGACGTCGTGGGACACGGCGCCTCCGGGGTCCGTCATTTATCCGATCAGGCGGCGCGCGCCACCCCGCACCGGACCCGCCGCCTACGGCCCGTCGAGGCCCGGCAGATCGTGCATCTCGAACCGGGCAAGGTCCGGCTTGTCGCGCTCACAAACGAAGTACGCGAGCTCCGTCTGGAACGCGGGAAGCGGATGTTCCACGGCGCCAAGGACCGGGAAGTCATCCGCGGTCTTCGGATCCGTGTCAAGCACGTCGACCTCCTGACCGTCTCCGATGCCATCGCCGTCAGTGTCGGCATCATTCGGGTCCGTCTCCCCAGGGTCCAAGTTGCCGTCCCCGTCCCGGTCTTCCTGGGCATCCTGCAGCCCATCGCCATCGTGGTCCAGGGCGGTCACCACGTCCTTGAAGTACCGCCCCCATACCTGGTCCGGCGTCCCGAGGCAGAGTTTCGGTTCGGCGTCCCCGGCGAGCTGGCGCTGGATCAACGCCAGCGTCAGCAATGCGCTGTCGGTCGGCGTCGCAGTGACGTTGTCGCAGAACGGCGCCACCAACGAAAACGGGAGTGCGGAGCCGGCGTCCGAGACGTCCCAGGACCAGTGGCCAACCACGGTCTCGTCAATACTCTCGGTGGCCGGATCGTCGACGACGCTCGCCGGGCCCGTCGCGTTGATCCAGGTGGCCCAGAATTTTTGAGCGCCCGGCATGTGCGCTTTTATCGCCACGAGTTCTTCATCCGCGTTGGCCACGAACAACCCCGCCGGATCGCGCGACTCGTCGATCAGGTCTTCGTGGATGGTCCCGTCTTCATCGACGATCACGTAGGTGCCTCCCCAACCCTCGGGCGAGCAGACGTCCCGTGCGTATTCGGGCCACACCACGGAGGTTCCGTCCGCCGGGTCCGTGGTCGAAACGTTCGCCAGCAGGTACTCGGTGGTGCCGATCGAGAATTGCGTGATGTTGCCGTCGCCGATCACGACGTCCGCCGGGCAAAGCGAGCCCACGCGTCCGGTGATGTCCGGGTTGGAGTCATCGCAGTCGCGGTTGTTCCTGGCGGTGAAGCCCGTGGCTCCATCCGGATCACACTGGACGATGCCATTCGTGTTGGGGTCGCCCCAGCCGTCCTCGTCGGCGTCGAGGAACCAGGGGTACGGCGTGCAGACCGGGTCCGTCGGAATCGTGCGGAAGTTCGAGCCACACCCGACCATCGCGAGAACGAGCACGGGAAGGGTCATCAGCTTGTACACGTCGGCCTCCACAGTCCAGCAACGCACGATCGGCCGGGGCAAACCCCGCCGCACCGCTCCGCACTCTAGTCGGGCGGACCACTTCGGCGCAAGCGGTTACCGAGCCAACCCGGAGCGAACGTGATTCAGCTGCTGCTCGCCGCCCTCCCCGCCTTTGCCGAAGACCTCTCCGTCCCGTACGACTCCTTCGTACTGAAGAACGGCCTCACGGTGGTCCTCGTTCCCGATCACAGCGCGCCGATCGTGCACGTCAACCTCTGGTACCATGTCGGCTCGTCCGACGAGATCGCCGGTCGCACCGGCTTCGCGCACCTGTTCGAGCACCTCATGTTTCAGGGCTCGCCGTCCGCGCCGGGCGAGTACTTCGACCTGCTCGAGCCCGTGGGCGGCGAGGTCAACGGGACCACCTCGTTTGATCGCACGAATTTCTTCGAGACAGTGCCGTCTCAATACCTGCCGCTCGCGCTGTTCGTCGAGAGCGATCGCATGGGCTGGCTGCTCGACGGCCTTGATCAGGCGAAGCTCGACAACCAGCGCGACGTCGTGCGCAACGAGCGCCGCCAGCGCTACGAGAACCCGCCCTACGGCTACGCGAACATGGACCTGATGGCGGCCCTGTTCCCTGACACCCACCCCTACCACCACGTCCCGATCGGCTCCCACGCGGATCTCGAAGCCGCCACGCTGGATGACGTGAAGGCCTTCTTCCGCAACTGGTACGTGCCCGACAACGCCTCGCTCGTGATCGCCGGCGACTTCAAGACCAGCGTCGCAAAGCGCCTCGTCAAGTCGTATTTCTCCGGAATCCCGGCGCTCGACCGCACCGTCGAACGCCCCTCCCTCGCCGAACCGCTCGCGGCCCCAAAGAAGATCGTCCAATACCAGGCCGTTCCCGAGCGCAAGGTGTGGGTGGCCTGGCCGTCACCCGCCATGTACGCGCCCGGAGACGCCGAGCTGGACCTCCTCTCCCACACCCTCGCGAACGGCAAGGACAGCCGCCTGTACTACGCCCTCGTAAAGGAGCAGCGCGTCGCGAAGGACGTCTCCGCCTACCAGCAGTCGCTCGCCCGCGGCGGCATGTACATCGTCACCGCCACCGCAGCTGAGGGGCACACCACCGACGAAGTCGTCGCCGCGATCGACGCCGTGCTGGCGGACGTCCTCGGCGCGCACCCCCCGACAGAAGACGACCTGACGCTCGCGCGCACCGAGTACCGCGTCGGGTTCTTCGATCGCATCTCCACCATCGCGGGCAAGGCTGACGCGATGAACGGCTACCAGACGTTCACCGGAACGCCAGACGGCTTCGCCGCCGACCTCGCGCGCTACGACGCAGCCAACGTCGCCGGGGTCGTCGCCGCCGCAAAAGACGTGCTGTCAAAGCCTCGCGTCGAGCTTCACATCGCGCCGCTCGCCGATGCGCCGCCGACCGCTGTCCCGCCGACCGCTGATACCCCTTCGCCCGCCGTCCCCGGAGGTGCCCAGTGAACCGCGCCTTTCCGCTCCTCCTGCTCATCGCATGCGCGCCGTCTGTGCTGGACGTGCGCCCCGCGGCCCTTCCTGAGCCGCTCGGGACGCCCGAGTTCAAGCTCCCCGCGCCCGCCTCGCGCACCCTCGCCAACGGGGTTCCTGTCGTCGTCGCCGCGAACCACGAGGTCCCGCTGTTCGAGGTGCGCGTGCTGTTCCGGTCCGGCGCGTACACCGATCCCACCGGCAAAGAAGGCCTCACCACCGTGACGCTCGACATGGTGAACGAGGGCGTCACCGGGATGACCGCCGAAGAGCTCTCCCGCGCGAGCAAGCGCCTCGGAGCGGTGATCTCGTCGGGCGCCGACTGGGATGGCGCCGAGATCGACGCGAGCGGCATCACCGCGAACCTCGATGCCACCCTGGATCTGCTCGCCAAGGTGCTGCTGACGCCAACCTTCCCGCAAGCGGACTGGGACGTGATGCGCGCGAAGCGCGTCGCGGCCATCAAGAGCGAGCGCGAAAACCCGACCTCGATCGCGTCACGCGTGATGTCGTCGCTGCTGTGGGACGGCACCTACCGCGGCCGGATGACCAGCGAGGCCTCGCTCGGCGCAATCACCACCGACGACATGGCGGCGTGGCGGACCGCGAACCTGATCCCCGGCACGGCCATGATCCTCGTCGGCGGCGACGTCGACGCGGACGAGGTCGTCGCGAAGCTCGACTCCCGCCTCGCGTCCTGGACGGCCACAGGCGCCGTGCCGCCGGCCGTTCCCACGCCGAAGCTGCGCCCGAACACGCTGTACCTTGTGGACAAGCCGGGCGCCGCG
Source organism: Pseudomonadota bacterium (assembly GCA_947505245.1). GTDB lineage: Bacteria > Myxococcota_A > UBA796 > UBA796 > SYKL01. The sequence continues at coordinate 23,817 of CANNIZ010000003.1, forward strand.
CAGTCGGTCGTACGCGTCGTCACGGCGGGCCCCACCCGCAAGGACGCCGATCGGTACGACATGATCGTCGCCAACCTCGCGTTCGGCGGCGCGTTCACCTCGCGCCTCAACCTGAACCTGCGCGAAGCGAAGGGGTACACGTACGGAGCCCGCTGCGGCTTTATCGACGGCTTCGGTCCGTCCTTCTGGTGGTGTGGCGCGTCCGTAGCAACCGACGTGACGGCGGCCTCACTCACCGAGATCAAGGGCGAGATCGAGGGTGCGCTCGGCAGCAAGCCGTTCAGCGCGGACGAGGTGGCCGACAACGCCAACGGCGAGATCCTCGGCTTCCCAGGGCAGTTCGAGCTCACCGGCGCCATCCTTGGTGAGCGCGGCTCCATCTGGCGCTACGACCTGCCCCAAGACCAGACCGAGCGTTACGTGCCGGGCCTCCGCAGCGTGTCCGCCGAGAGCGCCACCCGCGCATTTCAGCAGCACGTGCGGATGGATCAGCTCACCTGGCTGGTCGTCGGCGATGCAGCAAAGATCGGTGAGAGCGTAAAAACCCTGGGCCTGACCGTCGTGACGCTTGATCGCGACGGCAAAGTCTTGTCGCCCGACCTTCGGTCGGGGTTCGTCGGAGGGCAGTAGAACATGGCCGGGATCGAGTCCGATTTCATCTGGTTTGACGGAAAGATCGTCCCCTTCGCCGACGCGAAGATCCACGTCATGTCGCACGCGCTGCACTACGGCATCGGCGCGTTCGAGGGCATCCGCTCGTACACGCAGCCCGACGGAAAGAGCGGCATCTGGCGCCTCGACACCCACATGCGCCGCCTCGGGGACACCGTCCGAATGATGCGGCTCACGTGCCCATTTGACCAGGCGGCGCTCCAAAAGGCCTGCTTCGAAGTACTTGACGCCAACCATTGGACGGAGGCGTACATCCGCCCCATCGTCTTTACTGGCGCTGGCGAGCTCGGCCTCGGCGCGCGGTCGAACCCCGTGCACACCGTGGTCGGCGCGTTCAAGTGGGGCCTGTACATGGGCGAAGAGGGCATGAAGCGCGGCATCCGCCTCAAGACCTCCACGTTCGTGCGCCACCACCCCAACGCAGCACTCCAGCGCATGAAGATCAGCGGGAACTACGTGAACAACGTGCTCGCCCGCTACGAAGCGATCGACGACGGCTTCGATGAGGCCGTCATGCTGGACCACCACGGCTTCGTCGCCGAAGGCACCGGCGAGAACCTGTTCTACGCGCGCGACGGCGTCGTCTACACGCCGTCAGCGATGAACATCCTCCCAGGTGTGACGCGCACGACCGTGCTCGACATCCTTCGTCACGAGGGCATCGAGGTGCGCGAGCAGACGTTCGCGCGCGACGCCCTGTACACCGCCGACGAGGTCTGGCTGTGCGGAACCGCCGCCGAGGTAACACCCGTACGGGAGATTGATCGCCGCGAACTGCCCCCGTCGCCCGGCCCCATCACGTCCCGCGTCATCGAGACCTACGCGGCGGGCGTTCGCGGCAACGTGAGCTGGCTTCGCGACGGCGTCATCCGCGCCTGAGAGGTCGTTACCGGACCTGAGCGGGCGCTACCGGACGAAGAACTTCGTCGGGGGCGAGCGGAACCGCGCGAGGTCTTCCCCCTGGCGAAGCTGGTCGAGCACCCACTTCGACAGGTCCTTCACGATCTGTTCGTGGCTCTTGCCCGAGCCGAGGAGCGCCTCGAGCGCGGCCTTCGCCGGGTCCACGTCCGTCGCCGCCGCGCCGGACGTTCCCCCCGCTGCCGGAGCCGAATGGCCCGCTTCAACAGACCTCGCGAGGGTGGCGGCCCCGCCACCTGCCTGTGCGTCGCGCATGATGTCGCCAAGGCCCTCACCCGCCTTCGACCGGTGCAGGACCATACGCTCCACCGCGCGGGCCGCGATCTCTTCCGTGTCGCGCCCGGTGTTCTCCGTCGTGCCGCCCGATCCCTCCTCATGGACGCGCTCATGCGCGTAGAGAGCGGCGTCTTCCGCCTTGTCGAAGTCGAACCCTTCATCGACGATGATGCTGTTGTCGAACGTCATGGCGCGGGCGCCTACCGAGCGCAGCGCCTTGGCGGCGAGCTCGCCGGTATAGACTTCGCCGCCGTCCGGAGCATCCTTCTTCTGCAGGCCCATGTCGGAGCGGCGGGCGAGGCGCGAAACGGTCGCTTCGCCAGGGGATCGGTGGTCGGACATAGGGACCTCCAAAACAGAAAAACGCGAGTTAAACGAGGAGAGCTCAAAGCGAGCCAGGCAACGTGCGACATCGACGCACTCTTTGACACCGGTCTCATTGTAGGCTTGGTCGCGCCGGATCGCCAGTCCCCCGAATCGCATGCCTCGGAGATGCGCCTGCCAGGGAAGATCTTCCCCCCTCGCAACGGAGCCCCACAATGGTGGACGACCCCCTGTTGAAACGTCTGGTGGCGGTGCGCCGAGACCTCCACCAGCACCCCGAACTGCGGTTCGAGGAGCGGCGCACCTCGAAGATCGTCCGCGCCTTCCTGGACGACGTCGGCCTGCCCTACGTCGAGAGCGCCGGCACCGGCGTGGTCGCGTGGACGCGCGACGACGATCGCCCGACGGTCCTCCTCCGCGCCGACCTGGACGCGTTGCCGATCAAGGAGATCTCCGGCGTACCATGGTCATCCACCATCGACGGCAAGATGCACGCCTGCGGTCACGACGGGCACACCGCGATCCTGCTCGGCGCCGCCGCCGTCCTGGCGAGGCGCAAGGACCTCGCCGGCAACGTTCGGTTCGTGTTCCAGCCCGCGGAAGAGGGCGGGCACGGCGCGCTGCGCATGATCGAGGACGGCGCGTGGCGGGGCACCCGCGTCGATCGCGCCTTCGCGCTGCACAACTGGCCGGAGATTCCGTTCGGCACTTGGGGCATCCGGTCCGGCGGTGTCATGGCCGCCAACGACGTCCTGCACGTCACCATCGAAGGACGCGGTGGCCACGCCGCCGATCCACATCTCACCATCGACCCCGTGCACGTCGCGGCCCAATTCCTCGTCGCGGTACACGGGATGAAGAGCCGCGCGATCGACGCCCACGAACCGGTCGTGATCAGCTTCTGCACGATGAAGGCCGCCGACGCCACGAACGTGATCCCTGACGTGGTGAAGCTGGGCGGCACGTTGCGTACCCTCTCGCGCGCCGCCCGCGACGACGTCCCCGGGCGGATCCGGCGCGTGCTGGACGGCATCTGCGCCGCGTACGGCGCGACCGGTCACCTCACCGTCGAGCGCGGGTACCCCGTCACCGTCAACGACGCCGAGACCGCGGCGATCGCCGCCCGCGCAGCAATCGCCCTCCCCGGCTGGACTGTCGACGACACGCTCACGCCGTCCATGGGCAGCGAGGACTTCGCCTACTTCACCGAACAGGTCCCGAGCGCCTACGTGTGGATGGGCACCGGGGACGCCGACCACCCCCACGTCTGCCACCAGGCGCGCTACGACTTCAACGATCGCGCCCTGGGGGCCGGCGTGTCGTGGTTCGTCAACGTCGCGGAGCAAGCGCTCGGGACCATTGCGTAGGGGATCGGGGTTCGCTACGGTAGCTACGGAGTCTCCCCAATGATCCCCGCCATCCTGCTCGCCCTCGCTGCTCCCGCCGCTCACGCCGCCAACATCGAACAGCACCTGACGTGGGCGATCACCCTCGACGGCACGTCCATCGGCAAGCGCGATCTCACGCTCAAGTGGGCCTTCGAAGATGACGGCCGCGCCCGCCGTTTCTTGGAGGTGTGGACCGAGCTCGACGCCACCGTACTCGGCCTCGACTACAGCGTCCGCCAGCGCATCACAGGGCAGGCCAGCGTCGGTCCCGCCGCGTTTGCCGCCGTCACCCAGTTCCAGGCCGACACCACCGAGGTCCAAGGGCGCCTCGAAGGGACTGAATGGATGCTCTCTGTCGCCACCAACGGGCGCGAGTGGCACAAGGACCTCCCACGAAACAGCATCGACCTGTCCACCCTGGACCTCCTCGATCCCGAGTCGCGGGTCGGCTTCGAGTCCAAACAGGTCGCGCGCGTGTTGGCCTCCGAAACCGGAGACATCCTCGAGGGGGAGGTCAAGCCGATCGGCCAGGGCAAGATCGAGATCACCGGCACCGAGGTCCCCGTCGCCGGTTTCGCGTGGACGCCCGATGAAGGGGAGATGCGCCTCTGGTTTTCGGCCGAAGGCTACCTCGTACGCTACGAGACGAACGTGATGGGGCGCTGGATCGTCGGCACACTTACTGCGCCTCCGCCCAAAGGTACGGACGATGCTCCAATCGTGGAACAAGGCGCGGGCTCGGTCACCGAAGTCCCGCTCTGACGTCAACGAAGGGCCAACAACGGTCCACGTCGTGTTGTCCGCGCCACGCAGATTCGGGTGGCGGCACGTGCCCGATCGGCCTATAAGTGGCCGCTCGTTTTCCGGAGCGTCCATGCGTCGTCGTCTCGCTATCTCGCTCGTTTTCGCCCCCGCCCTCGCGGCGTGCAACCCCCACTCCGCAAGCGCCGACGGTGAGTTCACCGCGCTCTTGTCGGTCAGTTCCTCCCGCACGCTGTTCAAGGAGACGGTGAACCTTGGCGGCTTCGCCGACGCCGGCGGTTCGCACGCGCAGATCGACTGCCGCGACCCCGACGACTTCGACATCCTTCCCGACGCCGATCCCGCTCTGTGCGCCGGAATCGATGACTTCGAACACGAGCAGTGGATGCAGCTCGACGGGTACGAAGTCCTCACCCTTCCGCTCGAGCCCTGGCGCGGCGAGGCCGTCATGACGTCGGAGGGAGACCTCCAAATCACGTTCCACAACCACCTGCCGGGCCAGGCGGACTTCCGCTTCGCGATCGTCGTGGACCCCACCTTTCAGCCCACCCAGTGCTCCGTCGGCGCCAACGGCGAGGGCGAGCGGACAAACGTTGACGGCGACTGGATTCAGAACTGGAGCAACGATCTCCCAACGTGGGATCCGCCGGCCGCAGGTACGCTGTTCTACCTGAACCAGGGCGCGTACCAGTTCAACCCGCACCAGCTGGACCCAAACAAGGATGACCACATCTGGGCCCTGCCGGAGCGCTGGCAGGCGGGAACGTCCATCGCAAAGTACGGCGAAGAGGACTTCTACATCGTCGCGCCTCGGTACGCGTACCCGTTCGCCTACGACGCGTACGATTCTGACCAGGCCAGCTCGCTCGGGGCGGAAGACCTTTTCCACGTGCAGATGGACGCCGACGCCGATCCCACCACAAACGCCGCTTTCCAGGACCTCATCGCGACGACCCGCGAGGTCGAGTCGCAGATCAACAACGAGTATGCGCTAGCCTTCGGCGAAACCGCGGCACCCGCCACCGAACGGCGCGTGAACATCCACAGCCACACCAACGAGTGGCGCATCCCCCAGGGGGATGATTCCGGGATCGACGGCTGGACCGAGCTGGACTACAACTGGGTCCGCTTCGACGAAGATCGCGCCGACCTCGCCGTTGGCGGCACCGCAAACGGTGAGTTCCACCTCATCATGCGAAGCGCAGATTCGCCCTCTCGCCTCGTGATTCGCGGCCACTTCACCGTCGACAAGATCAAGCAGGACACCTGGACCCTGCCCAACCTCTCGACCGAGAAGCTCGCTGAGTACGGCACGGAGCTCTGCGGCGGCGCCACCACCTTCTAAACAGGCAACGCCGCGCCCGAACCACGTTCGGGCCACCTGCGCGCGACATCCTTCCGAAAACGCAAGAAGCGCCGACCCCGAGAGGGACCGGCGCTTCTTCCGTGTGGGCTTCGGCCCTCGGCCTACCGCATCGCGTCCACGGTCTTCTCGAGCTCGTCTCCAATCCGCTGAAGCGGCTGGAGCAAGCGTTCGAACTGCTGGAACCAGCGCAGCCACGTCTCGTCACCCTGATCGGGGCCCGGGATCTCGGCGTTCACGCGGCGCACGAAGTCCGTGAACTGTTGAATGCGGTCCGTCGTGCGCGGCAGCGGATCGTAAAAGTCGTGGGCGTAGTTGATGATGGCGCCGGCCGTCCGGTACAACACCCGGTCCGTCGTCCCTTCCTCGATCAGGATAAACTCCGCGGCGATCAACGCCGAGTAGTACCCGAACGCGCCGATCGACATCTCCTTGAGGAGGGTCGTGCGGAACAGGTTCGACATGATCTTCTTGGACAGGCGAACGAATTCAAGCACGCGTGGCTTGAGGTAGGACTCAGCGGCGCGCGACGCGCGCCCCGCACGCGGCACCGGCAGCTGCACCTGCACCATGCGCCCGAGGCGCACGTTGATGCGACACAAGGCGACGCCGTCCGGGTGCTCCTCTTCGATCGGGTGCAGGCGCGGCGAGCAGCCTTCCTTGATGCGGCTCTCGCGCATCTCGTTGGTGTCGAACACCGGCCGCTGGCTGTCCGCCTCGGGCTGCTCGGTGTGGAACACCCACAACATGTACTCGCCATCGTTCTTCGGCACCTCGAGTGGCACCTTCACGTCGAACATCAGGTGCACGCCCTGGCCTTGCGACGTGATGCCGTAGCCCGACTTGATGATCGCGATGTACCGCTTCTTGTCCTGCTCAAGCTCGACCTGCATGCCCATGACGATGCCGTAGCCATGCATGAACAACGCGTGACGCTGCAAGCTGCGTCGGTGGTAGACCTGCTCGTCGAGCAGATCGCCAGCTGTCAGACACAGGCCCTCGAACGGATTCAGCCGCTTGAGTGTATGCTCGAAACCCATGGTTTAGATTCCCCTATCGTCGAACTGAATGGTAAACGCGACGTGAATAGGCCGTTCCTGGCTCACTACGTTGACGATCCGACGCAGCACTCCTGCTGCCCGCTCGCCGAACCGCTGCTTGAAACGATCGCGCGGTTCAAGCGTCATTGTAAAGAAGCTGGTCGCCGACCGTTGCGAAGGCTCGACAAGGTAGACGCCAGGCGGCTCGCCAGCGTGGTAGCGCTCCACCACGTCGCGCCCGCCCACGATCGTCGCCTTGCCGAGGCAGGCCGGACCTGGACGCTGCCGCTCGCGAATGCGCACCGGCGCGGACGTGAGCACGCGCACCATCTCCTCGACGCCCGCCCGCGTACCGCGGGTTCGGTACAGGCGGATCGCCCGCCGCACGAGCTCGCGCTGCTGGTGGACCGGAAGGGACTCGTCGAGCTCAAAGCCGACCCACGACGCCAACCACGGGAGGAACTTCGCCTCGCACAGCAGAGGGTCACACAGGTCGATGATTCGATCGATCCGCTCCGTCACCGTGGTCATGACGTGCTGAAAGATGAACATGAAGCGCCGCAGCGGATCTTCATCAAGGTTCCAGTCGATCCCCTGCTCGTTGGCAGGTGCGCCGCCGTACTTCTGAATCGCCGTCTCGCGGACGAGGGTAAGGTCACGCGCCCCGATCGGACCCTCGCCCTGATAGATCGTCGGCATGAATCGCAAGTATCCGCGGACAGGCACATGGAGGACGATCTCGTCCTCGAGGTTCAGCGAGCGACTCTCAGCCGCCGCGCCTTGAACGCGCGCCACCAGCCGCACGAGGTGGTCCGGAACGAAGTGCGACGCCGGCTCGCCGTTCGCCAGCACCCGCTCGCAACTCACATAGGTACGGTCGCCAGAGTTGGAGTGGCGCACCTCGACCAGGCGCACGATACCGACCTGTTCGCCGCGAACACACTCGACCAGCTTGTAGGTGACCTTGTTGCCGAGGTGACGCTGCAGGAACGATCGGGCCGCCCGCACGGGGAACGCGATCTGGACGACCTGCTCCAGATGACGCAGGTCCGTGCCCGTTTCGCGTCGGGCAAGCGCCGTCGTCTGTGGGGCGCCACCGACCCGCGCGGGGAGGCGCTTGCGTCTCATGACTCGTCTTCCTCGGTGCGGACCCGGACCTTCCGAATCACGAACAGGTCGTGTTTCTCCAACACGATCGTGGACTCACCGGTCCCCTGCTCCCAACCCGGGACGCTTCGCTCCTGGCCTTCGCCGATCGCGAACAGCTGAACCTCGACCACGTGACGAATTTCAGGGATGTAGCTCACCATCCGCCCGAAATCCTGGGCGTACAACGTTCCCGCAAACGGCCAACCGCCAAAGTCCAGCCCACCCAGGTACGGGTCGAGGAATTGTTCGACGAACGACTTTGCCTTTTCGCGAACCTGCAGGATGTTCGCGTTCGGGCGCAGCCGCAACGTGACGCTCACGTCCACTTCCTGGAACGTCGCGAGGCGCACCCTTGGGTTCACGTTCACGAGGCAACGCCGACCGAGGTAGCGCTGAACGTGATCCTTCAGCCCAGCCGAAAGGAACGGATCCGGAACGCGCTCGCCCTCGCGACGCTGTGGCAGCACCACGATTCCGATCTCGCCGTCTCCGCTCATCTTCCCGTCGCACGCCGCCCGCGCGACCTCGCCAGAAGACTCTTTGGCGATGATCTCGAAGTCCAGCCTCGTCACCGCGCGATCACGACTCGTGAGCACGCTCGGTGCGCGCCGAATGATCTCGTCGATGCTCTCGGGGTTGCGCCCACCCGTCGCAGGCAAGATATTGGCGACGCTGGCGATGTCGTTGTAGCCCTCACACGCAGTCACGGCGCCGGCGCGCACGTTTCCGGCGTCACCTGGGACGACGTTGTACTGCTCGACGACGATGTTGAAGTTGCCGACGGGCACCATCTTCGCGCGGATGCCGTTGCCGAACGTGAGCGTCCCTTCCGTGCCGTCAACCACGAACACGCGATCGTCCTTGCTGGCCGCGAGGAGCGAGTTGCCCGCGGCGCGTCGCCACTCACGGCGTTGCCCGTCATCTTCGGTGACGTACACCCGAATGTCGGGGAACCGATCGGGGTTCGCGAACGCCTTGTGTTCCGTCTCCTCACCGTGGAGGAACATCGGAAAATGACGGAGCTGGATGATCTGGTGGGGCACACCAAGCCCAGAGAACTTCTCCATGCGGAAGGTGTGTAGGTTCACGCCGTCCACCGAGTTGAGCATCACGTGGCTCACCGGGGGCAAAGCGGGCGCGTCATCGCCCTCGGTGCCGCGGAACAGCGCGCGAAGCCAGGTGCCTTCCGGGGCCTTTTCGACCGGGTCGGGGTAGGGCCAGGACAGCACGCCGGAGCGGTTCAAACGGTAGCCGCTGCCCTCTTCGCCGCCGCTGATGCGGGACCACCGCAGCCGACCGGGACCGGCGCTCTCGAGCAGCTCCCAGTCACAGGTGAACCCCTCCGGCAGGTAGGTCTCGCCGCGCGTCCGGAACATGATCGCGTGCCGGTTGCCGGCGGGGAACGGCTTGTCGAACTGGAAGTACAGGGCGTTGTGGCCCTGGCCGGCTTTGCCGTCTTTGCTGCCCGTGTCGTCCGCGATGTCGATGAACTGGTCGAACGGGTAGTCTTCCGACATGCGGCCCGCCGCACGCGTCAACACGCGCGTCAGACGCCGGTTCGCCTCACGGAAGCTAACCGTCGAGATCTTCACGCCGGGCATCGGCTGGTCGTACGTGTCCTTACCGATCAGCCCGTCAAATCCGAGCCGAACGTCAAAGATCTTGAGGGAGATCGGCGAAGGCAGCTCCCCCTTCTCAGCGGCGTGCGTCAGCGCGGCCTTCTGGATTTCGAAGCGCAGCCACGTGGTCTCCGTGCCCGCGATGATCGCACGGTGGAGGCCCTTCAGCTGCTCCTTGACGTCGATCTTGATGCTGATCTTGCGACGCTGCGGCTCGTCCGCGTTGTCTGGATCAAGGTCAGCAAAGGTAAAGTCGTTGTACGTGCCCTCGGCCGTGTACACGACGCGCCAAGAGTCCCCCGCGCGGTAGCAAAGCTGGAGCCGATACAGGTCCTTCTGCTCTTCGACAAGGCTCGAGTTCCATTCGAACCCGAGCTCCATCTCCAGGATAACCGGCTTCTGTGCACGGTTCTCGAACAGGTCCGAACCGATGAAGAACTTGTAGCCGAGCATCGCGGGCTGGGTCGGCGTCGGTTGGAACGGAGTCGCCGGCAGCTCGAAGGTCGCGATCTCAAGGGCGGCGCCCGTCTCCGGGCCGGCTGCGAGGTGGACCTCGACAGGACGGAGCCACGTCATCTCCAACTCGAGCTCCTGCAGGAACCCGCGGATGAACACCGTCTCCACGCGTTCGGCGCGGAGGTTGAACCCGTCCGACGCCATCTCGTTCAGGGGCCCCGTGAGGACGACTGACGTGCCCTGGTAGCGCACCCGATCGTTGGGGATCACCTCCCACTGCTCACCGCGGCGATAGAGCCACCGATACCGCGGCAGGTAGCTGTTCCGGCCCGCCGGCATGGAGCGGTCCACCATCGTCAGGCGCACGGTCCAGCCACCCCGAATGGGCGGCATGTCTTGGATGAAGAACTCAAGGTTGCGGCCGACAGCGCGCACTTCCCAGTTGTTGATCGAACGCTCTTCGCCCCCTCGGTCATCGCGCCAGGTGACGTCCAGATCCTCCTGCATCCGCTCGGCGAGCCAACGTTCGTATTCAACGACGCCGCGAATCCAGTACTTCTCGTCCTTGACGGATTCAGGCAGCGGAATGGGATCCTTTTTCGAACCGAAGTGCGTCGTCTCCGCCTGCTGGGGCAAATGCGACTTCAGCGTGATCTCCGGGAGTCCAAGGACGGCCTCCTCTTCCTCCTCGACCTCGATGGGCTGCCAGGGCTGGTCAATGTCCTTGGTGCAGTTGTATTCCCACTTGAACAGGCTCGCGACCGGCAGGCTCTCCTGCGATGCAGACCGCAGGCGGATCCTCCCGATACGCTGCCCTTCCTTGGGCTTGAAGTCCATGATGCGAAAGTCATCATGCGACAGGTACATGTACTGAAAGGGTGTGTAGGCGCGGGGACCGTGCTCCACCGCGTCCATCTTGAACAGCTGCACGCCCGCACCGCGGCCGAACAGCAGTACCTTCTCGATGTCGGGGTGCGGCTCGTACGAGATCTCGCGTACGGTCGGACGGATACCCGCATGCACCGCCACGATGCGCGTCACGTTCGAAGCGTGGATCGTGAGCGGATCCGTCGTGAGGAAGTGCAGGGAGTCCGCGCCCTCCTTCTGCTTCGTCGAGCAACGAGTAAATGGCGGAACCTCCGCCACCGTCGCACCCTCCGTTCGAAGCTGGAACGTCAAAGGCAACATGGAAGGGCGAGCTTCGCGCCGCTCCTCACCGATGAAGTTCAGAAAGTGGATGTAGGTCTTGTCCGGCACACGGTTGAGCCGGTGGATCATCATCTCCGTCATCCACGCGAACAGCTGGACGAGCGTGATGCCAGGATCTGCGTCGCCGAGATTCGTCCACTCGGGGCAGTACTGGGGAATCAGCGCCCGTGCTTCGCGCACGATGTCGGCATACTTGCGATCGTCAAGATTAGGAGGCTTGATCGGCATCTTTCCGAACCCGATGAGTGAGGGATCTCCGCCAAAGGCGGAGCGCAGGTCTGGTCTAGCCGCCCGACGTGAGCAGCAGCGAAAGCTGCTGCTCGGTCATGGTCGAGCGAATCTTATAGGACACGGCAACGCGGATTTGCCCGCCGGGCTCAGGCCAGGCGTCAACCTTCGTGACCTCGACGCGAGGTTCCCAGGTCGTGAGCGCCGACTCAACGTGATGCGCGATCACGGTGGACACCGCGGGAGTGTTCGGCGAAAACATGAAGTCGTGCATATGACAGCCAAAATTCGGCAACATCTGACGTTCACCCGGCTTTGTAGACAGGATCACCGTGATGCATTGCCGAATGTTCTCCTCATACTCACTCAACGCGGTGCCCCCCTTTGCGGGCTCGAACCCGAAGGGAAAACGCCAGCCTCGACCGAGGAATTCCTTGCGCACGCGCCCCTCGCAATCGGCCCGCGGGGCCGACAGGTGCGCATAAGAACACAGAGCGGTGCTTGGGGGAAGGGTGATCCGAATGATCGTCGAGAACCGCCCAAGGATCCCGGAATCTCGGCGTTCGGATCCTCCAATCTTCCGAGACTCCGTCCTGCCCAAAAGAAAAAACCCCGGGTGGAGATCCACCCGGGGCCTTCAGCACCGCAGTCGCCGATTAGACCGGCTTGGTATTGCCGACGAAGTGGAACTCCGTGAGGAACCCCTGTTCGTCGACCGTGTGCCGGGACGACACCACGTAGCCCTCTGCGTTCCAGCCTACGCCGTGGTCATTGAACTTCACGCGAACGCCAGCTCGAATCTTGGCGTTGCCCGACACGACCGCGACGCCTTTCAAGAAGCCCCGCGCAAGTCGATTGTACTCGGCCTTCGCCATTTCGAGCGCACCAGCGTCGCTAGAAACGAGCACGTCCGAGATGTACGACGTCTTCTGCCAGACCTTACCGGTCTCGCTCGCCGCGTTCTTCCCACCGCCAATGAGTTTGACGTCACCCGATCCAGCCTTTCCCTTGACCATCTTCTTGGTGACGTAGTCCCAGCCGTAGACCGTTACGTCCGGCGGCAGGCTCATCGTGGACGCGCCCCATTCCAGCCGCACAAGCTCGCCCAAGGCGATGCTGACGGGATCCCCTGAGAACTGCACCGACTGGAAGTTGACCTTGCCTTCCGACGCGGTCAGCAGGTAGTTGTTGCGGGCCGCAAGGCGCTTCAAGAAGAACAGGTCGGGTTCGTTACGCTGGAACGTGTAGTCGCTCTTCGCGCTGGTCGCGTCGACCGTCCCCGCCGTGCACCCGGCACGACTGATGACCGCGGAGGCGATGTCGCTGTCCTTCATCTTCTCGTACACCTTGGTCGTACGGCTCGCCATCAGCTTGACCTGGGGATCAAGCGCCACGACGGTCAACTCCCGCCGCGATTTGGCGAACGAGTAACGCACCTCGGTGATGTGCCCCTTGAACAGTGGCACCTTGCTCCCGCTAAGGCCGACCTCGAAGTCGGACCCGGCGGTGTAGGCCTTCCAGTTCTGGTTCACGAACCCGATCGTCGCCTGAGCGACGCCGATCATGTCAACGTGGTCCTCGACCACGATCGACACCATGCCCTTCGTGTTCCCAGTACCAGCCTTGAATGCCTGGCCGGCGATTTTGACCTCGTAACCGATGGCATCATTAATCGGCCCGGAGCGTTGTTGTTCAGCAGACATGGTCAACCTCCACCGGAGAGCGCCCATAGGGGCGCACCCGGCCGTGGATGTCGCGTAGAGGGCGCGACGTGCAGTTCAGGCTCACGAGCCCATCTCGTCGATCGCCTTGAGCAGGTCGACTGTCGCATCGCCACCGCCGGCCCCCCCGGCGTCCGGACGTTCCTTGTGCATGGACGAAGATTCGCCCTTGCCGCCCTTGTCGGCCTTGTCGGCCTTGTCGGCCTTCCCCGAGGACCCGCTGTCCACGTCAGGTACGGACGACGCGCTGCTCCCGCCGCCACCGCCGGACTTCGAGCCCCCGGAAGGTGCACCGGATCCTGAGGAGGAACCACCGGAACCACCGGAGCTACCGGAGCCCGAACCGCCCGAGCCTCCATCTCCCTTGGGGCCGCCGCCCCCGCCACCCTTCGCGCCGCTGGCGCCTGCAGACTTCGCTGCCCGCTCCGCACCTTCGGCAACGTCCTTGCCAGACACAGTCTCGGCCTTGTTGGAGCCGCCCGACCCCTTGTCGGAGCCGCCGCCCTTGTCGGAGCCGCCGCCCTTGTCGGAGCCTCCGCCCTTGTCGGACCCAGCGCCCTTGTCGGCGCCAGCACCCTTGTCGGAGCCTGCGCCCTTCTCGGCGCCGCCCGAGCTACCGCCGCTGTCGCTCTTTCCAGAGCTACCGCCGCCGTCCTTGGCGCCGCCACCGTCCTTGCCACCGCCGGCGTCACTGCCACCGCCGCCATGATCCTTGGCGCCGCCGCCGCCCTTGCCAGCGCTGTTGTCGGAGCTGTGCTTCGACTCGCCCTTCGAGCCGTGACCGGCGTCGTTGTGCGAGCTGCTCTTGGACTCACCCTTGCCGCTGCTCTCGGCCCCACCAACCTTGTCGTGGTGAGCTTCCTTGTGCGTGATTTCCTTCGCTTCGCCGCGCTCGCCCTTGGCGCCCTTGCCCGCATCCGCGTTGGAAGCACCGGAGTGATCCGCGCCCTTGCCGCTGCTCTCCGCACCACCGACCTTGTCGTGCTTGGCGTCCTTGTGCGTGATCTCCTGGCCCTTGTTGTCGGACTTCTGTTCGCCGGTCGCGATCTCGACCTTTTCGAACTTGTTCCGATCGCCAGCGGCACCCTTGCCCGCGTCGGCACTCGACGCCTTGGTGTGGTCGGCCGTTCCGCTCGACTTGGCGCCGCCGATCTTGTCGAACTTCGCGTCTTTGTGCGCGATCTTGATGTATTCGTTGTCGCTCTTGAACTTGTCCGACATGTCGTGCTTGCCGAACTTGTTAACCTCGCCGGTGTTTGCCTTGATCCGATCGATCTCGTCGAACTTCACCGCCACGTCAACCTTGCCGTACTCGTTGTCGCTCTTGTACTTGTCCGAACCCTTGTGGGCGTCAAACTTGTTGACCTCACCCGTGTTCGCCTTGATACGGTCGATCTCGTCGAACTTCACCGCGACATCGACCTTGCCGTATTCATTGTCCGACGAGTACTTGCCGGAGCCCTTGAAGATCAGCGGGTTCTTCTCTTCAAACGCGCTCGGAACCGTCTGCGGAAGCTCGTCCATGTTCGGATCGAACGGAGAGATCGACGGCGTACTCGCCCAAGCAAGCGCCACCTCTGCGAACGCTGCCGCAATCAAGATCCCGCCCATCACGTCGTCGCGCATGATGACAAGCTCAGTCCCCACGTTGAACGTGAAGTCAAAGCTATCGAACTTGTCCCGATCCGAGGACTTCGCTTCGAAAAGGTGAGGATTCGCCTTAATCAGCGCCGCCGGTTCAACGCCTTCGCGCTGGGCGACCTTCGCGACCGAGTCGCCCGGGCGCGTCGTTACGGTCCCCGCAGACTTCACCATCGACGCAAGGGTAATGGCCTTGTCGGAGCCCCCGCCCGCGAACGGATCGTTGGTAGCCCGGATTTCCTTAAGGGAAATCGTGCATTTCGCGCGCAGCGGAGTCCCGTCCGCCTTAAACATCATGTAAGAGACGCCGAGCTTCTCCAACACGCAGATAAACTTGTACGTATTCCAGCCGAAGATGAGGTACGGAGGACGTTTCATGTCCTTCACCTCGTTGGAGCCCTCCGCGAACGACACCGTAGAGAACATGTCGCGGAGCTTCTTGACCCAAATATCCTCGACGTTGCCGCCGGTATCCGTCGTATCAAACAGCACATCGAACGCGAGCGTCGAAGCCGTCCCCTGCTTGTACGTCAGCAAAGGCTTTTGATTGGATTCCTTGGATTCCTCGTACGACGCGCCGTCGTCGAGCTTGAACTCCTTCGGGTTGTACTGGAAGTAGAAGATACGGTCGCCCGCCGACAGATCCTCAGTTTTGGATTTTTCGAAGTCCGAGGCATTCTGCACGTTGAGTTTCGCCAGAAATGCCCGGTTGTGATTACCACCAGACATCGGTGTCCTCCTGGCGCCGGTGATGATTCAGCTCGAGCGCCTGAAGCACAGCTTCAAGGACCTCGCGCTGGAGCGCCGCAATGTTAACGTTTGCACCAGATAGATTCTTTGTTTGCCCAGCAGCCACGGAGGCGCTGCCTTCAGAACGAGCCTCGGCCGAAGCCTCAGCCATACGAACCTGACGCCGCGCATCCTCGGACTTTCGGTCCGTCTCCGCGAGGTGAATCAAGTTCATGAGCTTCTGGGCCAGCTTCATCGCCTGGGATGAACCTGCCCCATCGCTCGGCGCCGTACGCGAATGCGCACGCCGCACACGGGATCCGGACGCCGAAGGCGAACGGTGACTTAGGAATTGTGTTGGGGGTGCCTGCTCTACGGCTCCACTTGTCACGCCCTCGGTCGAGGCGCGCGCCGCTTGGGCACCACCGAGGCGCGCGATGCGCTCGACGATCGCTGCGGCTTCGGGAACTTCCCGCTCGATATCGGCCAGCGTTCCACCACGCTGCAGGATGACCTGAACGACATCTTCGGGCCGATCCGCGCGCGCGAGGGCGGTGAGCAGGCTGCCAGTGGACAGCCGCGGCGGCAGGTGCGTGGCCACCGGACGCCGGCCCGTCGTCTCCGCGACCGTGCCTGTGATTGCCCGCTTCGCGTAGCCCGGTGTCTGAAGCGGAGCGCCAACCAAATCCTGACCGTCAACCTCGGCAGCAGGCGCGGCGCGCACGAGAACGCCGGCGTCGTCGTACACCGTCCGGCGTGCTCGAGGCCCGTCAACCGAGCGGTCCGAGGCGACCTGCTTCCGGTCTGCCGTGCCGCGGGACGTGACGGGGGCCGCACCGTTCAGTCGGCCTAGCGTGCCGCTAAACGAGCGAGCGGGACGCGAGGACCGCAGTGCAGGCTCCGTAGCCGCAGAGCGCGCTGCTACGGCACGACCCGAAGACGACGTACGGTCCTCCGACCGCTGCGCGCCAGGTTCCGACCGCTGCGCGACCGTGGTGCGAACGCCCGCCGCAGGGCGGCGACCACCCACAACTGGCGCCGGAGATTCCTCAGCGTCTACCGTGACCTGGTTGCGCGGAAGCACGAGCCCCGACGCGACCTCAAACGAGCGAGCGTTACTGGCCGACGGGATCTCAACCCGACCTGTACCGAAGCGATGCGACAACGGCTTGACAGATTCCGGCGCGAGCGGGGCAAAACGGCCATCCGCCGTGCGCAACGTACGATACCGAACCGCGGTCGCCCCAGCTTCGGCGGCGGGCGCGAACGAGCGTTGCACGATGTGGTCGAGCGCCTCACCCGTCAGCCCGCTGACACCCGCCATCGCGCGCCGTGCCGGCCGCGTCGACGGAGAATTCGTAACCGCTGCGCGGCGTTCAGCCCGTGCCACAGGGCGAACCACAGCCGCCACACGGGGCGCAAGCGAACCCGTCGCTTCGGGAGCAATCGCCGCGTCAGCGGGCCGCGCGAACACGCCTTCGAAAGGTACGGTGGCTCCACGGGATGGAGCGCGCTCGAACCGACCCGACACGGAAGCCACGCGGCTGCTGCGAACGCGCGTCGCGCCCGAAACTTCGGCGGGCGCCTCTGCGAGCGCGCGGCGAATCGCCGGCGACACCGAAACCGACTCCTCGGAACGCTCCATCGCCCGAACGACCGCAGCGACCCGCCCCAGGACCGAAGCCAGGCTGGCGCGGGTAACGGGACCCGTCGCTTTACCCGACGCACTCGCGACCCGCGACTCGACGGCAGCCAACGGCACGTCTACGTCAATTCGGAAGTCGTTGGCCGAGACGTGCGGCATCGCAGGACCAACGGCGCGACGTGCGGAACGACGCGCGACAACCTCGGAGGCGGACCGCTGAACCGTCGCTGCACTGACCACCGGAGGAGCAAACGCTTCCATCCGGCGAGCCGCGTGACGGGTCGATCCCGAGCGAACGGCCGGTGCAGCGCGCGTAGCCGAAGTACGAACAGCGGCGGTACGAACAGCCGCGGGACGGACAGTCGCCGACGCGGCTACCGGCGCACCTTCCACGACCTCGGCAGCCGCCGGCCGGGCGAGCACCGCCTCCGGCGAATCATTACGAACGCGCTTGACAGGGGCAGACGGCGCTTCGGCGCGCGCCGCGACCCGAGCCACCGCGGCGTCCTCCGAAACAGGCGTGACAGCACTACGCGCAGCCACCCGTTCGGCCAGGACGCTCGACGGGACCGTCACGGCGCTCGAAGAGGCCGACACGATGCTCGTGCTCGAAGAGGACGAAACGGCGTCCCCGGATGCGCTCCCTGCGCGGGCCATACGCTCCGAAACACTACGCGACGGCCGCGCAACCGGAGCATCCGCGCTGGACTCAACCGCCACGTGCGCCGGCGCTGAAACGTAAGAAACGGGCGACGGCGCGATCACTCCAGACGCACGCGCGGCAACCTCCGCTCGACGCACAGCGCGCGCAGCAGCGGGTTGCCGAACAACGGCGGCCTTCCGAAGCGCAACAGGCGCCGACTCAACCTCCGCAGCAGCCGGAACGTCGGATGGGCGGGCCGTCACCAGTTCGCCGGGCGAGGCCACCACCGCCGAGCGACGGGCACCTACCGCACGCCGAGCACCGCTGCGCTCAGCCGCGACGTGCTCGACCGAAGACGACGAATCGAGGGGAGCCGAAGACGACGTTGGAGCCGACGACGAAATAGCCGATCGGACTGGCGCGGCCTCCTGCCGCTGCATCGCCCTGACCACCGCCGTCGAACGAGCGTGCGCCATGGGTTCGGCCGCAACGGTGGACGTGTCGGGCGCCACGGTCCGCGCGATCGCGCGCTGCGTGGGACGGCCCGTTGGGGCCAAGACTTCGACATCTCGACGCGCAACAGCCGCGCGCGAGGCGCCAGACAAAGCGGGCATGCGAGCAACGCCAACTCGAGCGCTCACGGACGTCGCAGAAGCTGGTTCCGAGGCCACGCCGACATCTGCGGGCCGTGCAAAAATTGCGTCCGGTGCGCCCGTCGCAGGACGAATTGTCCTGGCGGCCGAGCGCTGCGTGCGCACCCGCTCGTTCACCAGCGGTGCCGAGGCATCTTCCCGAACGTATCCCGCGACCGGCGCCGATATTGAAGGGCCCATCGCGGAGCGACTGCGAGCGGCGATACGCACCAAGCCCTCAGTGCGCGGAGCGACGCGTACTTCGCCACCAACCGGTACGGCGACACCGGCGCCTTCAACGACACCACCGCCCGACGCCGACACGTCGACCACGCGGGACCCGTACGGAGCGGGCGTTGTCCCAAGAGGACCGGAAACGGACCGCGCCGTGAGCGCGCCGGCGGAAGTGATGACCGATCGGTGAGGCGGACGTGAACCGGATGCGCCGGCCTTCCGGGCGATCGGTTCCGACGCGTCCACACCAGCCGCGGCGACTTCGAGTACGGCGGGCGTTACGAACTCGCTGCCCGCAAGGATCGACGCGGCGCGACGTGACGCGCCGCGGCGGACGCTGCGACCTGAAGGAGCCTCAAGGGCCGCCGTCCCGCGTTCGAGTCCTTCAGAAGGCGAAGCCACCAAGGCCGCAAGGGCACGCGCGCCGACACGCTCAGTTGCAGAACGGCGAGGCTCTCCGACGACGCCGACAGAAACGACAGAACGCCGCGGCTCGATCCCGCGGGACCGTGCGACGACGTTGGAGACGCGCTCGAACGAAGCACTCGGACCCGCGCGGCCGACTGCGACCTGAGTGCGGGCCACGCCGGCCGCCGCCGCCACCACAGGCGACGCATGCGCACCGCGAGCGCGTACGGACCTGGGCGAGACCACCGGCGAGCTGCGGCGAGCCATGTCTGCCGGGGCCGCGACTTCAGGTGCTGCATCTTCGAAACGAAGACCGATCAGCGCCGGGGAGCTGCTAAGCACGGTACGAAGGCCCTTACGGCTTGCACGCGCCGTCATCCGCGACGCCGCCACGCGAGCTGGCGTCTCGGTCTCGGCGGAAGCCACCTCTTCGACGGCAACCTCGGCGAGGCGACGCTGCGGGCCCTTCAAGCGCCGCACAACCTGCCGCGCGACTTCAACCTGCTCATCCGCCGCGAGCGCCTCGATGCCCGCGAGGGCACGCCCGATGACCTGCCGCTCCGCCGCACCTACACGCACACCAGCGTCCGCGACCGCACGCCATACCGGAGCTGCCGCGTCGGCCGGGGCCTGACGCAGGGCACGAACGAGGGGCCGATCTTCAGCAGAGCGCACGACGACAGACTTCCGAGAAGCCTTCTTTTCGGCTTTCTCCCCTCGGCGAGAAACCCAACCAGAAGCTGTTTCCTCGGCCTCGGGCTCCGGCGCATCCGCCAGAGGAGCGACCAGCACCGAATCGGCCAACGCCATGTTCGCAAGAGACGACGCGCGAAAAGTACCATCAACGCTCCGCGAGCGCCGACCACGGCCGAGCGCCGATGCAGCGGAAGCGGACGCTTCCATCGCGCGGAACCGCTCCATCAGCCGCTGGCGCGCCCTCAGGCGATCCATGTGGCCGTAGTAGTCGGCGGCGCTGAGGAAGACGAACGGGTCGTTCGAATCGACGGGGCTGCCACCGAAGCCATTGAACGCCCATGGATCTTCCAACCCGAACCGGGCGAAGAAGGCTGGCGATGTACCGATCGTCGGACGAGTCGCCGCACGGGTGAACAGGCGAGACATCAAGGCTTGGCCGGGAATTCCACGGACGTTGCTCATGGTTTCCTCAAAACAAAAATCGCGGTGAAAAACACGAGGAACACGGCGGGCAAAAAGCGCCCGCCGCGCGCTAGGCTACGGTTTCGACGACAAGGCCGCTGTGTGCAATTTCCAGCGTCTCGATGGCAAGTCCAGATGCGGTGGCGTTGAGGGACGGCCCTTCCCACGACACCGGCCACGCATCCTTGAACGAGTAGCGACGGATCACTTTGCCGTCGTTGCTCATCAGTGAAATCGCGCCGGACGTTGAGCCCCACCAATCGCGGCTCATATCGTTTTCGCCGGGGTCCTTCGCACCCATGGTCGGCTTCGCATACAGGTCCTGCAGGTACAGGTCGCGCCAAGAGATCAGAAACTGGCTCGCGGACGTTGCACACTTCAGGACAAGGTTTTCCCACTTGCTTTGGCCCGGACGCTTGTGCGTCTTACCATTAAGCCCGCCTTCCTCGATCTCGAAGACGGCAGAGGAGTTCTTCAGGCCGGAACACTCCTGGAAGTGCCCCACCTGCGCGCCGTTGATCTCGAGCGCAAAGTAGTAGCTGCCGTACGGATCGGGATCACCCTGCGCAGCGGGTCCCTCACCCTTACCCGTGTGGGGACCGGCCTCGATCTTGCGGAGCGACGCCTTTCCGGCACCCGGCTGAACGCGAACAGCGTCCATGTTGTGGTGAGAGGCTGCACCGCGACCTGGCTGAACCCGCACACCATCGATCTTATGGTGCGAGTTCGGGCCGCGACCCGGCGTAACCTTGGCCTTTTCGGCCTGGTGATTCGAGCCGGAACCCCGTCCCGGTACCACGAGCGACGCTCCGATGGAGAACGACGCCCCCCCTCTGGGCGATTTCGCCGAAGTCGGCTTAGCACCACGAGGATAAATCGAATATGAACCCGGAAGCTTAGGCATCATATACTCCCTACATCAGAACCGGCCGACCCGAGACGAAGCTCTACAACAATGCTTTCCGTCGTCGCGATCGGACGAAGTACAACTTTTACATTTACCTGGCCGGCGTCAACAACTTCCGGGGGATTTATTTCCCGGTCGCACTGCACCAAGTACTCAGAGCCTGCCTGGGATCCAGAAAGAAGTCCAGCCCCCCAGAACTGATCGAGTCGATTTTTTACCATGCGGGTGACGATCGACCAGAGTTCAGCGCGCTGATTCTCGAACACCACCCACTCGCTATCGCGGCGAAGCTGCTCACCAATGAAGGAGGTGATGCGGCGCGAGTTGATGTGAAGCCAGCGGGGATCGCGCGAAAGCGTGCGAGCCCCCCAAGCAACGACACCTCGAGCAGGCAGCGACATGATCGGGTTGATCCCGACGTCGGAGAAATCCCCCGCTTCGTTCCACTCGAGCTCGACCGTTGGGTGCGTGACCCCACGAAGGATCTCGTTTGCAGGAGGCCAGCGAACTCCAAACGGCTGGTGCTCCCGATCGACGCGGGCATAGGTGCCCGCGATGGTACCCGACGGGGGAAACGTCTCGTCGCCAGACTTGAGCCACGGGTAGTAAATGGCTCCGTAACAGGAATACGGCGCCATCTGCGTCCGCATCTTCTCCACCCATCGGATGAGCAGGCGATCGTGGAGGTCCTCGGGCGTGTCCAAGATCAGGAAGCGGTGGTTGACCTCGCGGCAGTGGCGCAACAGCATGTCCACAATGGGCTGCCACGGCACGATCGGATCGCCCTTCTTGTCGATGTCGAACGGCAGGTAGGCAAGCGCCGGCATCGCCAGGATCGAGATGTCTTGATCTTCGCGCAGCCGATCGATGAGCGGCGTGAACGCGACCTCGTAGGGATCGGAAACCATCAAGTCCTGCTCGGACTCGATGCAGACCCCGAACAGGAAGCACTTGATGCCGCCGTTCTCGAAGAACGCCTGTACCGCGCGCCGGGACACGGCGTCGAAGTACGCGCGCCCCGGATTCGTGATCAGCTCGGCGTAACTTTCGAGCATGAGCTCGAAGTAGTCGCTCTTGACCGCGTCAGGCGGCCACCGAACCTTGGGAACGACGCTGATGAAGCCCACGATATCGGCACGCACGACCCCTGTGTCGTGGACCTTCTCGCGCGCGTGCTGGATCATGATGCCGGGGCGCAAATTTTACCTCGGAGCGTTGATCTTCTCGTTGATCGCGGAGATTTCCTTTACCCAGGTATGACGTTCCTTGTGCGTCATCTCCAGGATCTCCTCTCGCGGCCAATGGAAATGGTAGGCCACGAATGCTACCTCCTTGAGGATGTTCTCAAGGGGGTAGCTTACTATTCCCCCAGGCGTCCGAACTCCTTGTCGAACTTCGCGCCGCACTCGGGACAGGTGATCTTCACGACCGCCTCGTCCTCGTTGATGCGATTGTACATCTCTTCGAGGAAGCGAAGATCGCCGGCGAACAGATTCTCGACGACGCCCGTGTTCACTTCCGACAGCGTTCCCAGACGGGTGACGACGCGGGAGAGCAGCACGATGATCAGGTAGGCGCGGTTGCGCTGGACCCGGAGGTCGTTCAACGGGACGATCTCGTCCTTCGCGTTCGCAAGGCGCATCACACCTTCGCGGTGCACGTTGCCCTCGGCGTCGATGTAGCCGCGCGGAAGGATGAATTCGTACTCGGTCTTGAGATCGGACATCTGAAAAACCTCTGGCTAAAGGCGCATAAAAACGAAAATGAAGCAGAGAGAGAACGAGCCGCACGCACCAAAATGGGGACGTGCGGCTCGGGTTGCCGAGGACCCCGATATTATCGAGATCCTCGACGGAGACACGTCACTCGGCGATCGAGGCGCCGCCGTCCCACTGACCGATGGCGAAGACGACGAATTCCGCCGGCTTCACGGGGCAGAGGCCGACCTGCACGTTGACCTGGCCCGCGTCGATGAGGTAGCGGGGGTTGGTCTCCGAGTCACACTTGACGTAGAACGCCTCTTCCGGCGTGGCGCCGAAGAGAGCGCCCGAGCGCCAAACGCGCATGAGGTAGGCGCGGACGTCGCGGGTGAGCTTCTTCCAGAGCGTCTGATCGTTCGGCTCGAACACGGCCCACTGCACGCCACCAAGGATCGACTGCTCGACCATGATGAACAGACGGCGGACGTTGATGTACTTCCACGAGGGATCCGACTTCGTCGCGAGCGTACGAGCGCCCCACACACGGATACCGCGATCCTTGAAGATGCGGATGACGTTGATGCCGCGATCGTTGTACTGGCCCTGCTCGATCGCATTGATGTTCTGCGAAAGGCCAGTGATGCCCATGACGATCTCGTTGGCGGGCGCCTTGTGAACACCGCGTTCGGTGTCCGTGCGGGCGTACACGCCGACGATGTGGCCCGAGGGAGGAACGAACAATTCGTTCTTCTCGGTCTTGATCAGCTTGCGGCGGTTGGGGCCGGTGACCTTGATCTCCTGCTCGCCCGTGTACCACGAGGGCTTGGTGACCTTGACCCAAGGCACGTAGTTGGCGCCGTAGCCCTTGTTCGAGGCCTGGATGTCCATGTCGCCCGTCGAGACGATCGGACCATCGAGGATCGCGAAGCGATCCTTGCGGGTCTCGCAGTGCTCGAGCATTTCGCGCTGCTGGTTGAACGACAGACCCGGCGCGACATGCAGAGCCATGTCGTCGCAGTCGTCGAACGCGTAGAGACCAACCTTGTCGGCCTGGTTCTCACGGATCGAGACGTCGAGGTCTTTGACGCCGGCGATGTAGACGTACGCCTTTCCGCCGCCGTTGTCGTAGAAGCCGTTGACGCCTGCAACGAAGTTGAACACCGAGGGCTGCGAGAGCCACTTGCGGAATTCGTTCTTCAGGTTGTCGTCGCTCGAGAGGGCCTCGAACACCGCGTCGGCCGCTTCGTCCGGATCCGTGATGTTACGGCCGACCAGCTCCTCGATCGACCGGGTGTCGACGAGGTACTGTGCGAAGTAGCTCTGGAGCCAGCGGAAGAATTCCGACTTGTTGGTGACGGCGAACGGGGGAACCGAGTACTCGGTGAGGAGTGCCGTGCCCTGGGCTTCCGAGAACTCGTAGCCGTAGGCCGACAGGACTTCCTTCGCCGACTTGGGCTTGGGCTTGTCGAGCGGGAGCGAGGCGTTGACCGTGTTGAGCAGGTCTTCGATCGCGGCTTCGTCGGCCGAGATGACCTTGCCTTCGGCGTTGACGACGGCTTCAGAGACCTGAACCTCCGTCTTGCCGGAGGAGATCTTGATCTTGCCCTTGTCACCAGGCGAGAAGGCGGGCTTGTGGCCGTTCATCTCGAGGAGCGCCTTGAGGTTCTTGACGCTGGTGCGCTTGAAGTTGAACGCCTGCGTCAACGCGAGAGCCGCGTCTTCCGGCTTGGCAGCCGTGACGTTGCCCTTGGTGTCGACGAGCTGCGGCACAACCTTGCCGCGCACCGTCTTGGTGCCGTCCGTGCCGGTGATCGCGACCGCGTCGACCTTCGGCTCGTGCTTGAACAAGCCCAGGAAGCCCGGGATCGAGGTGGACACGGAAGCGATCGGCTTAGCGCCGGAGTCGACCTCTCGAATATAGACGCCTGGGGTATGGTATTCCATTTACTCTTCCTCGCTCTCGTTGTTGTCGTCGTCGATCGGGCGGAAATCCTGCCCGTGGGGACCGAAAGGAGACTCCTTCTGCTTTGACCGCAGGGGAGCCCTGCCAATTCGACCGCCGGGACGCTCGTGAGCAGGACGCTCCTCGCGCGTAGATTCCAGCGGACGGTTGGCAATCGTGGTGGCACCAGGGGACGCAATGAGCGACCCCTCCATCGCGCATCGAGCCTGGTACGTAAGGTACGGCCGATACGGCGCCTCGTGGATCGTGAAAAAGTTGATCGCATCACCGACGGTGAGGTCGTCCACCATTGCGAGCGCAACTTTCTCCATGACTACCTCCTCGCCAGCATTGTCGACTGTCCAGGGTCTACCCAGGGAGTCGACCTCCTTCCCGTCCGGGAGGAGATAACGGCGCGGACGGTACAGCAAATGGGTGGCCTCATGCAACCGAAGAAGCAACCAACCCATGAGACGTTCGGCGTCGCTCCGAAACTTGGAGTGAACCGAGATCATGTAATAGAGGTCGAGATAGAGCGGCGGACGCTCGTAAAACACCTGCTCGACGCCGGCGTTTTCTTGCAGGCTCGCTGTGACGCGCGCCTCGCGCCAACGTTTGCTGTTCTGCAGCGCAGTGTTGGCCGCCAGCCGATACATGTAGATGTAGATGACCTCTTCGCGGTCCTTTGGGACGAACGAGATGTCCTCTTCGATGCGCGGCGGCGGCGCGTCGGACTTCCAACCGTCCATCAAGAAACGATGCAGACCCTCGGTGACCTCGCCGATGACGCGATGCCCCTGCATCGGTCCTCGTTCAAAGCCCTTTGGAAGTTCGCGTTCCATCAGGACTCCTCGCTCGGTGTGTTCGCCGACAGATCGCCCAGCCAACCGTCCGAAGACGGACGGGGACGATTCAGATCGCGCATGGCCATGATCTCGGCGACCGGGTTTCCATTGGTGACATCCACCCGGAATTCAGCAAGCACAGCGCCCATCACAGGGCGCTCATCGTGTACGAGATCCTTCCAAGGAATCTCTTCACGGAGACGAATCCGCGTGCGCGAGGCCGTGCCTTCGAGCGCGTACGGGTGGCGGATGACCCGCTTCAAAAGTGGGGCGTTCGGCTTGGGATTCGCGAGGTGGGAAGAGTTCTTCGCTTTTCGATCGCGCAGCGAGATGCTCGCCACGATCTTCGAGGCGACCACACGTGGCTCGGGCGCTGGTTTTTCCCGTGCGAAAAGCGCCTTCTCGAGCCCGCGGGGCTCGTTCAGGTGCTCTCCAATGGCAGCGCGATGCAAACGGTCCCAGGGGTGCACGACCCTCCCTCGGTTCGGGGCGGGATCCTCACCATGACCCCACGCAAAGGTCAAGTGCCCCGATCGGAATCGTGCTTTCGAGCCGTCTGGAGCGCGCTTCGCTGCGCTTGTGCTACGCTCTTGAACATGAGCGAGAAGGCGCGGAAAGACACCAAAGCGATGGCCGGCCTCCAAGAGGGGGGTGCGCGGGCGATGCTCGCAAAGGACCCCCAGAGCCAGAAGCTGCTTGGGGGCGCAAAGTCGCTCGGGAACGCCGAGATGAAGAACAAACTCGACGGCAAGAACGCCAAGCGCGACGAGATGCTCGCATTCCTGTGCAAGCGGCTTGGGACCATGCGCAGCGTTCAAGAGCGCGAGGCGGCTCAGGCCACGAAGAAGGCGATGGGGCAGGACCGGAACCTGCTCAAAGACGGGGGCGATAAGGCAAATTTTGAGTCCAATCCGCTGAAATGGCGGATCCCCGCGCAGGTGTACGAGCAGGCCGCTACGGCGCTTTGCCAGGGGAACCTGCACCGAGGATCGCAGCTGATCGAGAAGGCGATGGCTGAGGAGAAACGGTGCTTTGAACAGGTTTCGAACCACATCAACCTGGCCGACATCGATACCGGCATTGGGAGCGCACCCGAGCAGGCGTTGGAGACCTCGCCCGGCGAGACCTGTGGCGAATGTGCGACCCCCGAGGGCGTCGATGTCGCCGACGAGATCGACCGGTGCGAGAGTGAGGCCCCCAAGATGACGGACGGGGCGCGCGACATGGATCCGATCCGCGAAGAGGAGGAAGAAGAAGAGGAAGACAAGGGCAAGGGTCAGGGCGGCGCGGGCGACACGAAGAAGGCATGACCGATCCCCGGCTCCTGATCGACGACCTCGCGCAGCTCGTCGCGTTTCCGACGGTGTCGGATCGTGATCTTACCGATCTCGCGGCCTGGCTTTCGGAGCGGTTCGAAGCGCTCGGCTTCCGCGTCGAGCGGTTTCCGGATCCAGCCCAGCCTGGTAAGTGCGGCCTCGTGATGACCGCCGGTCCCGAGCGCACCGACGGCAGCGGCATCGTCCTGTCGGGCCACATGGACGTGGTTCCGACGGAAGGTCAGCCGTGGACGAGCGATCCGTTCGTACTGACGCGGCGAGGTGATCGCGTTTTCGGGCGCGGAAGCGCTGACATGAAGGGCTTCTTCGCGGTGGTATTGCAGGCGTGTGCGCGCCTGAAGATCCGTGAACTGAAGGCGCCGCTGGTGCTGGTGTGGACGCACGATGAAGAGCTTGGATGCCTTGGAAGTGCGGAGTTGGCCCCAAAGCTGGTTGGGCGTCCCCTGCCCCGCCGCTGCTGGATCGGCGAGCCCACGGGGTTTCGCGTGTTGCGCATGCACCCCGGCCACGTCGTCGCGGAGATCGTCGTGGAAGGTCGCGCCGCGCATTCGGCGCGTCCGCGACTGGGTTTGAACGCGATCGAGGGGGCCGCCGAGGTGGTTCGCGAGATCCGATCGCTGGTCGACGAATTGGATCGGGATCGAGGTGCCGATGATCCCAGTCCGCGCGTGCCGATCAACGTGGCGCGCATCGCGGCGGACGGGGCGGTGAACATCGTCCCTGATCGGTGCGTGATCACCGTCGGCTATCGGCCTCCACCCGGCATGACCGCGGATTTTGTTCACGATCGGATCGTCGAGCGGATCGGATCGCTGCGTTGGGCGGCGCCGATCCGATCGCGGATCGTTCAGGCGACGCCGTCATTGCTCACGCCGGCGGGCACCGACCTGGCCGCCCTGTTCGCGGCGGACGCAGCCCAAGACGACGACTACCGGGGCATGGCGCCGTTCGCGACGGACGGGAGCAACCTCGCGACGCTGGGGATCAACCCGCTCGTGTTCGGGCCTGGCGACATCGAGGTGGCGCACAAGGCCGACGAATTCGTCGAGATCGGCGCGCTCGTTCGCGCGGTGGACGTGGCCGAGCGCGTGTTGCGCGCGACCTGCGGCGTTTCCTAAAAGCGGACTCCGGCGCCGAGGCGCGCGATGACGCCGTGGACGGGGATCTTTCCGTAGTCGCCGAGCGCGAGCGGAGCCGCGTACGCGTACCCGACCTCGAGGAAGGCCGCGGGCGCGAACGACGCGCCGCCCTGCTTGGCGTGGACGTCGCAGCCGATCAGCGCCGCACCGCCGCCGGTGAAGCCCGACCGCTTGTCCTGGGTGGCGTTGTCGGCCCGACGGCTATCGCCGTCGAACAGCACCGTGCCGGGCAGCGCGAGGGCCTCGACGAGAAGGTAGGGCGAGACAACGTCGGTGGGGTCGACGTCGACCTGGGCGCCAACCGAGACTTCGTGGGCACGGAAGGCCGCGGTGAACACCATAGAATCCGGCACATCGACGATGGCTCCACGTGAACCGTAGTGCCAGCCTGCGACCACGCTGAGGTGGTCGTTCGCGGCGACCGCGAAGCGAAGGCCACCGGACGTGAGCCCGCCTGGACCCGCGATGGACGCCAATTCGCGCCCGCCGACGTCGAACACTCCGGTCTCGATCGCCACCTGACCGTCGAGCGCGAAGCTCGCGGTGAGGCTGAGCAGTAGCGTGATCATGGCGTCTCCTCCTGGCCAGGCTGCACGACGAAGTCGATGGGGTCGAAGATGCCCAGGGTGCCGAACCCCGCGATCGTCTCGATCGCGTCGGTGGTGGGGTCGACGAGCGAGACGAGCCCGAGGGGATCGTCGTGGGTGACGTAGAACCCGCCCTCCGCCCGCGCGCCGATGCCGATCGGCGGCTCGTCGAGCTCGATCTCCCGCGCCGTGCCCCCGTAGAGGTCCAGCGCGTAGAGGTACGTGACGTCGGACTGCAAGATGAGCGCGTGAAGAAGGCCCGCGTCGTCGACGGTGAACTTCGCGTCGATGCCGACCCCTTCGAGCAGGTACGGGTAGCTGTGGCCGCGTGTGTCGCGCAGGTCGAGGATCTCCATGCCCGGGCGCCCGTCCACGGCGCCCTGCGCGGTGAACGCGATCGCGAATTCCTCGGTTGGCGCGAGGTGCAGCGACAGCAGCGGGTTCTGCAGGCGGAACTCGACGATGTCGCCGGTGAGCGGATCGAGCCGGTAGACGTCGCGGTGGTTGCGCCCGTACAGCAGGTCGAACCCGTCGCCGTCGATGATCGCGTCCATGGCTTCGTCGAGTTGGACGCGGGTGACGTCGAAGAACCGGTGATCCATGATGTCGACGGCGGCCGTGGTGGCGGACACCAGCACGGTGAGGTCGTCCGACGGGTCGACGTGCATCGCAGACGGCGCGAGGTCGAGCGTGACGATGTTCACGCTGTTGTTGACGAGGTCGAGCACGTACAGATCCGAGCTGCCCTGCACGGAGATCAGCGCGTAGTCACCGTCTGGGGTGAGCTGAACGCCGACAGGGGTGACGACCTGATCGGGGTCGAGCGTCAGCGCGAAGGTGACGTCGCGCGCGGGCGGCGACGTGGCGAGGTCGATGACCGCCACCGCGGACTGCGAGAGCACGATCGCGCGCGCGCCAGCGTCGTCAAACAGCACGTCCGTTGCCGAAAAGCCGACCGGAACCGCCGTGGCCGTGCCGGCGATCGTGTCGATCACGGTGACCGAGGTGAGGTTCACAACCCCGTCGATCCCGGCGGCGGTCGCGGCGTCTGTCCACGCGATGGCGTGCGTGCCAGCGGCGTTCCACACCATGGAGCGGAACGGGGTGTCGAGCGGGACGGACGAGGTGACGACCCCACCCGCGATCAGGTCGATCTCTACGTCAACCTTGAGGTCCTCGTCCGCGCAATCGGCGAGCCGGTCGACCTTGCGGGCCTCCTTCTTGTCGTCGACTTCGCAGCGGTAGCGCTCGATGACGGCCGCGACCGTGGCGGCAGACGACGCGGGCGGGACCGTGATGTTCACCACGCGACCCTCGCCGATGTCCACGCGACGGGCATCCTCGCCGGGCGCGAGCAAGGTGATTCCGCCGTTGTGGGGCATCGGGACGTACAGGCCATCGACGGTTGCCTGAATGCCGCGCGCATCCCACAGCGGCAGGTGGAGGTACGCATTGCCGGAGTTTGGAAGATCCCAGCCGCACGCAGCGAGGGTCAATAGCGGTAGAAGCGAAAGGAATGGGGTTTTCACGGCTACTCCTCGATGGCCGAGTTGAGTTCGAAGCCGGTGATCGTCTCAAGGGAGTTGTCGTCGGCGTCGTAGAAGCTCATGCGACCGAGGGGGTGCTCCTGGCTCACCCAGGCTTTTGGCTGATCACCGTCGGTGAGGTCGAGGTCCGGCAACACGCCGACGTAGACGGGATCGCTCTTCACCGGGAACTCTTCGGGAAGCAGCGTGAGGTAGTCGAGCCGCGTGAGCTGATGAACGCCGGCCATGATGAAGTAGCCGTACGCGCCGTCGGCGGAGTTTGCGAACCCGATCGGCTCGGCCGGCAGGCGGAGCGGGTTCTGGCGCTGGTCATCGAGCGAGATCAACGTCATCGCCCAGGAATTGTGGAACGGGGACGCCGGATCGGCAGACTCGGCGTCTGACTTCGTGTGGAACACGAGGAGGGAGTTTCCGTCGGGCGTGATCGAGATCTCGCGGATCGGCTTCACCAGCTGCCGCAGCGTGATCGCGTCGGTGGTGAGATCCCAGGTGGCGTAGCGATCGGTCAGCGACGCCGTGGTGTACACGATCGCCTGGCGGCCGGTCGGGTCGATCAGCACGCTGCCGAGCGACACGTCGGGCGGCAGCCCGAGGATCTGGGGCGGATCGAACGGGGCTGCCACGTCAAACAGGTGAAGCTCGTGGCTGCCGCGGGAGACGACGACCGCGTGCGTGTTGTCGGGCGTAAGGTCGATGTCCGTCGGGTTCTCGCCGACCGGCACGTGGGTGGTGACCTCGGTGGCGAGGTCGACGACGACGATGTCCTGCGCACCGAACTGCCTCACGAACGCGTAGCTGCCGTCTGGTACGACCACGACCTCTTCGGCGGACGGTGGGTCGACGAGCACATCGGTCAGCGGGACGAGGTGGGGAAGCAGCGGCCGAGCGTTGAGATCGACGATGCCGAGCGAGGTCTTGGTGACGACCGCCGCGAGCAGGCCGTTCGGCGTGAACTGGATCTCGCGCGGCTGGTAGTCGACGGCCATACCGAAGTGCTCGCCGGTGACGAGATCGACGAAGCTGACCTCGTTGTACGACTGCACGCCCGACGGTGGCGGATCATCGGGCCGTTCGGCGGCGACGTCATGAAACAGCGCGACCCACCGACCGTTGGGCGACATCACAAGCTTGTTGAAGTCGTCCCGCACCGGCACCACGCGCTGCTCGAGCGTGTCCGCGTCGATGATCGAGACGCTGTCGTCGCCGCGGTTGAACACGACGCAGGTGGTGTTGTCGGGCGTGGTGACGATGCCGTGCGGATCGAGGCCGACCTCCGTGGTGCGCACCTCGAGGGTGTTCACGTTCACACGGGTGACCGTGTTGCGGCTCGGGTTGGCGACGAACACGAACACGTCCGTCTGCGCCGGGCGCATCGCGAGGAACGCGTTCTCCTGCTCGGGCGGAGCGCCGTCGTCGGGGTCCTCGGAGGCGCCATTGTCAGCGGTGTCGCTCTGATCGTACGGGCCGTCGTCGCCGCCGAGGCTGTAATCGGCGCTACACCCGGCGAGCGCGAAGACGAGGACCAAAGGAAGAGGGACTCGCATGCTGCCTCCGATGTGGACCTGCCTAGCAGATCACATGCCAGAGGCAAGATGCGCGTCGCCGTGCGATCCGCCGCGACCGGCCGTGCGACCGGACGCGACGAACCGCGACTTCGATGTCAGGCCCCCGACGAGGCCAGGATCTGGTCGAGGCGGGTCTTCTCCGCTTCAAACGCCGCGCGATCCGAATCGGGGAGCGTCCGGCGGGTGGTGCCGTGGTAGTCGATCGGGTCGACCACCGTGGTGCCGCGCTCGAGCTGGTAATGGAGGTGCGGCGCCGTGCTGTGGCCGGTGTTGCCCGTCACACCGAGCACCATTCCGTCCGCGACGTTCTGCCCTTCCGTGACGTCGGCGCGGTCCATGTGCAGGAACTTGGCGAGCACGCCGTCGTTGAACTTGACCTCGACGCAGTTGCCGTTGTTCGTCCAGTTCCAGTTGACGCGGGTGACCACGCCGGCGCGCGGGCTGTGGATCTCCGTCCCGACCGGGGTCTTGAAGTCCATGCCCTTGTGCTTGGGGCGGTCCTTCAGCAGGCTGGTGATCTGCTCGTAGCCGTCGATCGGGCTGTCCACCAGGCGAGGCGCGAGCTCGGCGCCGTCCGCGCCCCAGTAGGACGGGAACGTGTCGCCGGTGGCAGTGAATTCGTAGCCGGCCAGCGTGCGGCCGAGCTTCTTGCTGCCGTAGGTAGCGGCCGTGACGTGCGCGAGGGCGCCATCCCACGTGTAGGAGACGCGGAGATCGTCGCCGCGCTGCAGATCGGAGCGAAGGTCGAGGTCGAACACGAACAGGCGCGCGGTGACGGCGGACAACACGTCGGCCTGCTCGGCAGGCGCGATGGCCTGGAAGGTGCGCGCGAGCGAGCCCTCGACCGCGCCGTGGATGACGGAGACGTCGGACGGGACAGCGACGGGCGCGACAGGCTCGAGGACCTCGGCCGGCGCGGCGACGGCCTCATCGACGGGGGGCGTGACGGCGACGGTTGCGACCGGATCGGAGTCGCCCGACAGCAGCAAGGCGCCGACGAGCACGACGTTGCCGAACATCGACGCGCCGACGAGGCCGTACAGCAGCCACGGACGACCGCCCGGCGGCTCGGGCAGGGTGCGAATGAAGGTGGTGACCTTTTCGGAAAGGCTGACAGCAAAGGTCGGTTCGACCTCGGTGGGCGAGGAGTCGTCGAACATGGGGGCCTCCGGACGGGCGTGGGGTGGGGTGGAAAGAGGGCAGGCGAAGCGCGCAGCGAGCCGCGCGAGCGAAGCTCAGGGAGTTGCAGGGAGTTGCAGCGTCAAGGGGAGTGTTGACAGTCTACTTCGGGCAGCCCTGTTCGATCCAGCCTAGGACGAGCGAAATATCTTCGTCCGAAAGGGCGGGCAGACCGAGCGGCATGCCGGGCAGCGCGGGCCTCGTCAAAACAGCCGATTGCTGGCCGGGACGCACCACGTCACGGTGGACCTCGAGGCGCCGCCGAAGGAGCGCGTCCGGGAGCCGATCCTTCACGGCGACGACCCCTTCGTAGGTCTGAAGTTCGATGCCGGTGGGCGGCCAACCGAATCCGCCAGCGTTGCCCGGGCCTGCGCGGCCCTGATTGATCTCGGGCTTCATGTGGCAATGCTGGCAGATGCGCCCCGTGACGCGCTCCTCTACCTGGGCCCAGGTGACGGGCGCTTTGGTGGCCACGGGCGCTTTGCCAAGCGCTGTCGCAGGCTTCCAGCGCGGATCAGCGAGCACGATGTAGTCGCGCAACGCGATGGCGTCAGGCTCGGCGAGCCCGAGGGTGGGCATGGTGGCGCCCGACGACAACGACTTGGGGTTCAGGATCCAGGTGACGATCGCGTCCGGCGACATGCGTTCCCGCGTGTTTGCGAGGTCGGGCGCCAGCGGGTCGACGCCCATCGTGTGGCGCGCGCCGTAGGTGTGGCACCCCTCGCAGCCCTTCTCGCCGAACAGCTGCTCCCCGCGCGCGAGGTTTGCAGCGTCGGGCTTGGGGGACGGAGGCGGCGTGACCCGCGCAGCCGCGAACGCGTCGACGATCGCGTCGACCTGCTCGGCATCGAGCGCGAAACGCGGCATCGTCTCGGGCAGGTTCGGGCGCAGATCGTGCGGGTCCTGCAGGTACGTGCGCACCCACTCGGGGTCCAGGCGCGCCATCGCCGCGTCCAGCGGCGGCGACTTCAGGTAGGTGCGGACGTTCTTCTCGTACCGCGGCCACAGCGGGAACACCTCGACCGCCTTCGCCCTCTTGAGCGGGTCGCTCGACACGTCGCGGATCCAGATGTGGCAGTCCTTGCACGAATCGAGGCGCGCAGCCTTGGTCACACCCACCACCGGAACATCGTGGCAGCGCGCACAGTCGCCAGCTGAAAATGCGGCGGCGACGCGCGCGTCGACCACAGGCGCATCGGCAGGCGCCGCGACCGGATGGGCGAGCGCGGCAGCGACCGCTCCCAAGACAACGACGGCGATGGCGCGGCTACGCATCATGCGAGCCTACAACGCCCGGTCAGTTCGTGTTGTTCCGATTGAACAGCTTGTGGTGCGGACGCGTCGATTCGACCGGCTCCACGGCTACCGGAACGTCATTCGCCTCATTGATGGCCGTGGCCTCGGCGATTTGCGCGACCGACGGCTGCTCGACCACGACAGCGGCCTGATCGATCTCGTCGAACAGCTCGGTCAACAGCTCTTCGTGTTCGGGCGGGATGTACATCCCACACGCGAAGGCGGAGGCTGGAACGAACGAAACCGCGACGGCGAACAGGATTCCGATGTGGCGCACGGGTCCCTCCCAAGAGATGTTCAGTGCGACAACGGGTCGCGGGTCCGGTTCCTTACACGGGTCCACGAAATGATACGCCACCCCATGGCGCCATGTCCGCAGCCCTGATCCACGCGCGTTTTCCGTCGTTTCATCTGCCGGCGGTGAACCTCGGTATCTGGCCGACGCCCGTTCGGGAGCTCGCGCCCGGTCTGTGGGTGGACGACGAATCGGCGGCCTCGGCGGCCTACGGCGGGAACAAGGTGCGAAAGCTCGAGTGGATCCTCGCGGACGCCCAGCGAAACCGCGCGACCGACCTGCTGACGGTGGGCGCATGCGGGAGCAACCACGTGATCGCGGTCGCGCACCACGGGCAGGCGATCGAGCTGCCGACGCACGCGGTGATCTTTCCGCAGCCCGACTCCGCCCACGTGGCCGACAACCGCGCCGCGATGGACGCGATCTGCGCGAGCGTCACCGAAACGACCGCGCCGTGGACAGCCCCCGCGGCGATCGCGTGGACGTGGGCGCGCTTGTCGCGTACCGGCAGGCCCTACTTCATCGGCCCGGGGGGCTCCGGGCCGCTCGGAACGGTCGGCTGGGTCGGCGGCGGACTCGAGATCGCGGAGAAGACGGCCCACCTGGGCATCGACGAGGTGGTCGTGGCCGTGGGGAGCGCAGGAACCGCCGCAGGACTGCTCGCCGGGCTCCGCCTGGGCGGTTCAACCGCCCGCGTCGTCGCCGTGCGCTGCGTCGAACCGATCGCCCTTTGGGAAGGCCGCGTGCTCAAGATCGCCCGCGACACACTCGCGATGATGCGCCGCTGCGGCGCGGACATCCCCGAGGTTGCGCTCGACGGCCTGGTGATCGTGAACGACGGGTTCACCCGGTACGGGGTGGTGGAGCCACGGGCGGAGGCGGTCGCCGCAGAGGCCCTGAAATTCGGGATCTACGTCGAGCCCACCTACACGGTCCGGTCGTTCGGGCGCGCGCTCGACGACAGCCGAAGCGGGCGTAGAGTGCTATGGATCAACACCGTAGCCGCCCACTCGAGGTGACCGTGTTCGTGATGTTTGCCGCCCTCGCGGCCTGCTCGTTCCTGCAAGGACCCCCGATCTCCCAGGCCGTCGTGAACTCGATCGCCGAAGAGCTTTGCAGCCTCGGGCACCCGAACGCGACGTTCGTCTCGTCAGAGATGACGGGCTGGCAGTCTGGCAGCATGACCACGAAGACGCACGATCGCTACGTGGACATCGACGTGAAGTACCGTCGCAAGAAGGAAGACCACGACGACACGATGACCGTGCGCCTGTACATGGAGAACCCGGCGCCCTGCCGCGTCAGCATGGACGTGCTCGAGGACACGGGCAAGAACCCCGTCCTGCTCGACAACGCGCTCGCGAGCGGCGCCGTGGGCAAGGCCGTCTGCGACAACCTGGGGCAGTGAGCGCGGGACGGACTACCGGGGTCGTGGGACGAGGACGTCGTCGGCGAGGCCCTGAATGGCGCGGTGGGCGAGCACCGTGACCGCGATGAACAGCGCGCCGGTGCCCCCGTCGAGCAGCGTGATGGAACCGTAGGCGCGCTGGCCCGTAGTGACCGCGATGATCAGGAACAACATCGCCGACGTGAGCTTGAGGAACGCGAGCGGCACGAGCACCGGGAAATATCGGCGCAGGTTGTACTGAAGCAGGAAACACATGAACGCGAGCGTCATCACGTTGCTCGACGCGAGGGCGCGCCACAACAGGCTTGCGTTCTCGACTTCGGGGGCGAACGGCACGCCACCGACGAGGCGGCTGACCTGCATCAGCGAGCCCGTCGCGAGCTGCGGCGCGACAGCGTAGGACAGCGACGGGATCGCGAAGTTCAGCGTGATCGGCGTCATCACGAGCTGGAAATTCCGGTAGGCCTTGCACGGCTGGTTCAGGAACGCTGCGATCACGGAGCCCTCGGGGGGCCACTGTAGCACTTATCGGGATGGTGCAGGAGAGCGTTGGTAGGCTCGTCCTGCACGATCCCGATAAATCTATGTTGACAGTATTTACTGTCATGTTTACAGTAAAGGCATGAAGTCCCTGCTCCACCATCGCGAGGCCCGGTTCGACCTCGACGGCCTGTGCGCCGCCGCCGCCGAGGCCCTGCGCGGCGTGCAGACCGGGGACGCGCGCACCTCGGACACGCCCGACGCCCGCCTCGTCCGTTACTACCAGTCGCTCGGTCTGGTGGATCGGCCGCTCGCGTATGCAGGTCGGTCCGCCGTGTACGGGTACCGCCACCTCCTGCAAATCGTCGCGGTGAAGTCGGCGCAAGCCGCTGGGGCGTCGCTCGCGCAGATCCAGCGCGCGCTGCCGGGGCGCACCACCGCCGAGCTCGAGGCGGCCGCCGTCGACGAGGCCGACGTGCCGCCACAGGCGAAGCCTCGTGCGCTCGTCACGGTCGAGCTCGCGCGCGGCGTCCTCGTCACGCTCGATCCCGAGCTCGTCGACGTCGATCAGGTCCTCGCATCCCTCACCCTTGCGTTCCCCGGAGGTCGCTCATGATGACGCTCGCCCCTACCCTGCCCGAGACGCGTGATCCCCGTGGCTTTGGCGCGCTCGTCGCGCTGCACGAGGGCCGCGAGGTCGCGTTCCCGCTCACGTCGGTGCGCGTGCGCACGGAGATCGCTGGCGACTGCGCGCGCACGGTCGTCGAACAGTCGTTCGCGAACCCCCTCGGCGCCGTACTCGAGGCCGTCCACCTGTTCCCGCTGCCCGAGGACGGCGCGGTCGTCGATCTCGAGCTGTGTGTTGGCGATCGGGTGATCCGCGCCGAGCACCGCGAGCGCAAAGACGCCGAGCGCGTGTTCGCGGAGGCGCGCGAGCAGGGCCACAAGGCGGGCCTGCTCACCGCCGAGCGCGCAGACATCCACACGTTGCGGGTCACGAACCTGCCGCCCGGCGAGTCCGTGCGCGTGCGGATCGTCGTGGTCGAGCGGCTCGAGACGATCGACGGCGAGACGCGCTGGCGCTTCCCGACCGTGATCCCTCCGCGGTACCTGCCCGGGACCGCGACCGGTCATGACGGTGTGGGCGTGCTCCCCAACACCGACGCCGTGCCCGACGCGTCGCGCCTGCAGCCCCCGATGCGCCTCGCGGGCGGCACGCCGCTGGACCTCGAGGTCCACGTCGCGGGGCCGATCGCCGGGGTGCGGAGCTCGCTGCACGCCATCCGCCTTGACCTCGACGACGGCGGGATGCGGCTCGCACCGTCCGCCACCTCCACCTGCGACCGGGACTTCGTGCTCGCGTTCAAGACGCGGACGGCGGCGGTCGCGCTCCACGCGTGGACGGACGGCAAGTTCACGCTGGTGCGGGTCGAGCCGCCGATCGTCGCCCGCCACGTGGTGCCGCGCGACGCCGTGTTCGTCGTCGACATCTCCGGGTCGATGTCCGGTGAGAAGATGGTCGCGGCGAAGCGCGCGCTGACGACCGCGCTGCACGGCTTGAGCCCGGGCGACCGGTTCGCGCTGATCGCGTTCGACGACCACCTCGAGCGGTTCCGCCCCGAGCTCGTCGTGTACGACGACGCCGCGCTGACCGCGGCGGACAAGTGGATCGACGCGCTGCACCCCCGCGGAGGCACGGAGATGTTGCCCGCGCTCCAGGCTGCGTTCGATGGCGAGACCCCCGAGGGACGCGTCCGCACCGTCCTGTTCGTCACCGACGGGCAATCGCAAGACGAAGAGCGACTCGTCGCGGCTGTCGCGAACCGCCGCCGCGTGGCGCGGCTGTTTACGCTCGGCATCGACACCGCCGTGAACGGCTCGTTGATGAAGCGCCTCGCGCGCGTCGGCGGCGGCGTCGCCGAGCTTTGCGCCCCGAGCGACGACATCGAAGGCGTCGTCGCCCGCATCGAGGCGCGGTTCGGCTCTCCCGTCGCTACGGAGGTGGTCGTCAGCGGTGGGGTCGCCGCGCGGCCCGACGCCCAGACGCTGTTCACCGGGCGCCCCGCGTCGTTCCTCGTCGAGGGCGCACCGAGCGTGATCGCCGTCACCGCGAACACCGCGACGGGGTCCGTCGCGCTGTCGATCGTGCCCGCGCGATCATCGCTGCCGCTCGGCCCCTTGTGGGCCCGCGAGCGCATCACCTGGCTCGAAGACCGGCTCACGCTTCGGCCGCACGAGGAGGAGGCGCTGCGGCCCGAGATCCTCGCGACGAGCCTCGCCCACGGGGTGTTGTCGCGGTTCACCGCGCTCGTCGTGGTCGACCGAGCCACCCGCACCGACGGGAAGCCGGTCGAGGTGGTGCAGCCGGCCGAGCTTCCCGCGGGCTGGTCGGAATCGTTCCGCGGCGCCCCACCACCGTCCCCTCCCCCCGGTGCGAGCGGCGGCGGCGGCATGATGCGCAGCGTCGTGGTCGGCGCCGTCGGTGCGATTCGCTCCCTGGCGATGGCTGCACCCATGCCGAAGAAGGCGAAGGGGCGCGCGCGCTTGGACGCGATGGAGATGGAGATGGAGATGGAGATGGAAATGGCCCGGGCTCCCGCGCCGCCGATGATGGCCGCGGCGCCGTCAGGGGCGGCACGGGAAGAAAGGGCAATGGCCGACGCGAAGCCCGCCGATCCGGCGAGCGCGCTGGCGCGGAGCCAGGGTGCGGACGGAAGCTACGGGTCGGACGCGCGTCGCACCGCCGCCGCCGTGCTCGCGCTCATCCTGCTCGGCAGCACGCGCAGCGCGGGAGTCCGCCAGCGCACGGTCGCCAAAGCGTTCGCGTGGCTCGAGTTGCACGCTCCCGCACAGGCGCGCGTGGTGCTCACGTTCCTCGACCGCGCCGAGGCGGGCCAGGCCGTCGCGGTCGACGACGTCGTGCGCGCGTTCATCGACGCCGGGACCGAAGGGGCGCTGTTGCGGAGCGTGATCGACGTTACGCGGGGGTGATGCGCCTCGCTGTCGATCTCGGACTCAACGTCGTGTGGCCCCTCGTGTTCCTGTGGGGCCTGTCCGACCGCTTCACGCCCCTCGTCGGGCTCGGGCTCGCGCTGATCGGGCCGCTGATCGCCGCGCTGATCACCATCGTTCAGCAGCGGCGCGTCAGCGGTCTGTCGGCGCTCGCGCTGATCGGCGTGCTCGTCTCGGGTGGCATCGGGGTCCTCCAGCTGGACGCCCGCTGGTTCGCCGTAAAAGAGGCCGCGATCCCCGCGATCATCGGCGCGCTCACCGCCGCGTCGTCGCGTACCCGCTACGCGCTGGTGCGCACCGCGTTCACCGAGATCCTCGACGGGGTGAAGCTCGAGGCCGCGCTCGCGAGCCGCGGCGCGCAGGCAGCGGCCCACGAGGTGATGGCGAAGGCGACGGTTCGCATGGGCGGCGTGTGGCTGTTCCTCGGCATCGCGTCCGGCCTGCTCGCCTTCGCGATGGTGTCGGGCGCCCCCGGCACGCCGGCCTACAACGAGGACGTCGGGCGCTACACGGCGTGGAGCTTCGGCCTCGTGAACCTGCCCTCGATGGCGGCCATGGTGTGGGTGATGCAA
This sequence comes from Pseudomonadota bacterium, assembly GCA_947505245.1. Classification (GTDB taxonomy): domain Bacteria; phylum Myxococcota_A; class UBA796; order UBA796; genus SYKL01. The sequence goes on from CANNIZ010000003.1 coordinate 63,843, forward strand.
AAGGCGCTCGACGAGGTGGCGGCGCACTCGGGCATCGCCATCGACGATCTCGTCAAAGCCGCGTGAGGCGCATCTCGACCGGGCCGCCCATCACACGGCCCCGCAGCGTGAGGCGATCGCCGTCGATCGACCACACCCAGGTGTCGTCCATCAGCGCGCGCAACATCGGCCCCATCCCGAACGCCTCGGCCGGAAGCACCGGGTCCTGTAGGCGGCGACCGTGCGTCGCGATCCCGGAGGGATCGATGCGATCGAACCGCAGCGCGTCCGGACCGTCGACCATCCACACACCCGTCACGCGACCGCTCGTGCCCATCTTTTCGGCCTGATCAAGCGCCGACAGCGGGCCGACGAACCCGTCTGCGAGATCGATCGCGAGCTTTCCGGATGCCTCGATCACGTAGGACATGCCGCGCGAACCGAACACCTGACCGAAGCCCTGGGCCGTCTTGAATTCCCACCGACCGATCGGGCCGCCAACACCCGGAAGGAACCGGGCCCCCGTGGTGGTGGCCGCGAGCCCGCGGTAGGCGCGCTTCCCGCGCGCGAAGGTGGGGTCGACGACGCCCGCTCCTTCGACGATGACGAGCCCGCCGCGCGGGTGTTCGGGCACCGCGAGCGGCCGGAAGCTCCACGGCCCCAGGGCGAGCGGGATGTCCGACTCGCGAACGCGCGCGACCGGGACCGGAAGCGCCGCCGCAGCCACTGGATCGAGCACACGCCGCGCGAGCGCGAACCACTCCGCGGGGTCGACCACAAACGCCGCGACGCGCGCCTCAGGGTCGTCGCCGAGCGCCCGCCAGGCGCGCACGATCGCGATGCCGCCGCGCGGGTTGCGCCCGAGGTCGCCCGTCGCGTAGGCCGACGCGAGGTCGGCTGCGGCGAGTCCGAGGTCGGGCGCTGCGCGATCGGCGCGATCGATCGCAAGGCCGAGCCGGGCCCACAGCGGGGCGTCTCCCGAGGTGAACACCGCCGCTTCGAGCACGGAAGCCGCGGCGCGCCGCCAGCGATCCAGCGGGAGTTCCGCGCGCTCGTCGGGATGGCAGACGTCGGGGCCGAGCAGGTGATGCGACAACACGACGACGTCCCCGTCGCGCCGCCAGAAGCCGTCGACCGCGCCGACCGTGACGTCGACGTCCGCGCCGAGGGCGCGAAGGCCGGCCTCGACGACGGCGCGAACCGGCGCGAGCAGCGCCTCTGCAGCAGCGTCGCCGATCATGCGGCGCTCGCGAGCAGGGCGCGGAGGCCGTCTTCGATCGAGCGCGGGACGACGCCGAGGTCGCGCGACGCGGGCTCGTCGTCAAACGAGAGGTGCGACGGCACCGGCAACGGGACGATCGTGGGCCCGCGGCCGACGAGCCGCTTCCACGTCGTGAGCAGCCGATACGGGCTCACCGGCAGGCCGCCGAGCAGGTAGGGCTTGCCGCTCGACGCCGCGTTCTCGAGCGCGCCCGCGATCGCCAGCGCAACGTCCACCACGTAGACGTGGGGAGCGCGAGCGGTGGGCGCCAAAACGTAGGAGCGGGCCATCTGGCTGGCGTAGCGCGCGGTGAGCTTCGGGTCGCGTGGCCCGTAGATCGGCCCCGGCCGAACGGTGGTGAGCGCGAGGCCAAGATCCGCCGCGAGGGTCCAAGCGCGCTTCTCCGCGGTGGACTTCGAAAGGCTGTACTTCCACAACGTGGTGGCGTGGTTGAGGCTCAAAGGGAGCGGAGCGTCGACGACGAACGGCGTGTCGGCGCCGTAGTGACCGTACGGGTTGAGCAGCTGGTGGACCGAGACGCTCGACACGTACACGACCCGGTTCACGCCCACCTTCGCGGCGGCCGCGAGCGTGTTCTCCGTGCCTCCAACGTTCGCCGCGAGGAACTCGGCATACGGCCGATCGTCGCGCACCGCGAGGGCGGCGTTCGCCACGACCGCATCGACGCCTTCGAACGTGGCCGCGAGCGCGCCTGGCTCGGCGAGATCGGCGCGCGCGAACGTGCAGCCGAGATCCGCGAGCCACGGTGACTTGTCCGGGTTGCGCACGACGGCGCGCACCTCGTGGCCTCGGGCCCGCAGCACCTCGGCGATGTGGCCGCCGAGGAACCCCGACGCGCCGGTCACGGCCACGATCACGCCGGGTCTTCCCGGTAGAACGACGCGAAGAACTCATCGAGCTTCGCGCGGCGTTCGGGCGGCAGGTACTCGAAGTTGACGCCGCGGTCCGAGACCTCCCAGAACTCGGAGTCCACCACGCTCTTGAGCTCGCGATGAATCGCTTCGAGCCGGACGATCGGCTCGTTGCGCATGTCGTCGTGGATACGTTTGGCGAGGAGCGCGCGGCCCTGCGCGAGATACCACGTCGCGAGCTTGACCTGCGCCTTGCGCACCCCGCGCAGCGAGGCCTCCTGGGCCTGATCGTCTTCGGCGGCGCGGTCGACGTCGAGGAACACGCCGAGGAGGCGGTCCTCACAGGGCTCGCCGGCGGCCCGCTCGAGCAGCGTGCACATGTCGTACGCCACGGTCTCGAGGATGAACGGCAACTTCATTTTGAACGCGAGCTGGCCGTAGAACTTCAGGCGCTCGGCGATGAGCAGCACCTCGTCCGTGCGCTTCATCGACACCAGCGCTTCGCCGAGCAACCGATACTCGTTCATCAGGTTGTAGGCGCTCTTCTGGTCGCGCGTATTGAGCGCCGCGCGCATGTAGGTGTTGAGGAACCGCACGTAAAGCGCGACGGCCTCCGAATCGCCCGCGTGGGCCGCGTTGATCGCGAGCTTGCGCGTCTGGATCGCGATGAAGTGGCAGATGTCGCGCATCTTGATCAGCGACTCTTCAAACACGTGCTGAAACTGCCGCAGGATCTTCATCTCGACCCAGGTTCGGCGGGCCTCGAGCGCCCGCACCACGTCGGGATGCATCGCGATGAAGTCCTGATCGGTCTCCACCAGCACGGTCGGGTCGAACCACGAAGCTGGCAGCGCCGCCTTGTAGATCTGGTTCGCCTCACCGAGGTCCGACAGCGCGTTCAACGATGCGATCGTGATGCCTTTGTCCTTGCTGTCGACCGAGTTCAGCGCGATCTCACCGAGCTGCTCGATGGCCTGGATCACCTCGTCCCGCGCGCCGTCAATCGCGGAGGCGCCGCGTCGCGTGACCCGCTCGATCGCGTTCGCGCTCGTCTGCTGGATGCGGTTCACCACGCGCGTCGGTAGCAGGAAGTCGAACACGTACGCGAAGTACGGCAGCAACAACAACAGCGATGTCGACATGCCGCTGATCGCCGCGATCGCCATCCACTTCGGCCAGTGGTCGCTGTACATCGACATGTCGACCCACAGAACCAGCAGCGCGGTGACGACGAAGAAGCTCATCATCAGCACGTTGACGGGGTCGCGGATGAACAGCTCAGTGATGCGCGGCGTGTACCGGTTCGACGCGAGCTCGACGATGATCGTGATGACGGTGAGCGCGACACCCAGCGTGCCGACCGTGACCTCGCCGAGGTTGGCGAGGGTGGAGACTGTCTGCGGGTTCGTGAACAGGGCCCAGGGCGACGGCCCACCGGGCCCGAAGTCGACGAACCACAGCGCGGTGTAGACGGACACCGAGGTGACCGACAACATGGCCAGCGACAGGAAGACCTCGCGGTGGCTGAACACTTCGCGACGCGCGGCCATCAAAGCACCCGGGAAGGCGGCAGGATGGCCCGCGCGGCCCGCGAACGCAAGCCCGCGCCTATGCACGCTCGCCGTCAGTGGATCGGCAGCTCCATGAGCAGCGCCCACCCCACCTCGACGAGCGGGATACGCGCCGCCGTGCAGTCGACATCGCGGTCGTACGGGACGCCGTCGAGCGTGAGCAGGATCGTTCCAGGCGCCGAGGGATCAGGCTTCAACGTGACGACCGACCCGCCAGCCCCGTCCAGCACCACGGTACCGCTCGTCACCTGCAGCTGCCCGAAGTCGAACACCACGGGATCGTCGGCCGCCGTGTGGACCTCCACGTGGCCTTCGCCCGACGTGCCGGCTTGACCGTTGACGATCGTGATCGATGCCGCGGTGCTCCCGACGCGCTCGATGCGCAGGTTTCGCACGTAGTCCTCACGGTCATCGTCGCCGGGGAACACGGCGCGGAGGCCTCCCACGGTGAGCACGTCCGGGTGCTGCTCGTCCGGAGGTGACGGCGCCCAGGCGGCGGGGATGCCGTACTGGACGCGTGCGTCGTCAAGCGTCAGCTCCATGGTGCTGCCGCCCTGCGCGATGGTGAGCGGGCCGTCGGTGGACGACTCGAGCGCTGAGACGATCGGGCCCGAGTCGCTCGGGGTCCCCTCCTCCCGTGCGCGGACGACGCCGTCGACCACGACGTCGCCGTCGTCGCTGTGGATGCAGTACGCGGCGAACGTGAGCTCGTAGTCTGTGATGCCGTTGGCGTGTTCGGAGAGCGCGTCGAGGCTGCCGCCACACGACCCGGCGGAGCGGTACCGCGGCGACGTGGAGCCCAACACCCGCTCAGTCGCGTGGGCCGCCCAGCTCAGGTCCGAGAGCTCCCGCCCGACGACGCGCATCGATGACGGTGCAGCTTCCTGCGTCGAGCACAACGGCCAGGTCGCGTCGATGTCGTCGAGGTGCGCGTCCACCGTCGCCTCGTCGAGCTTCAACTTCCCGGAACAGCCGACGAGGAGCACGCTCGCGAGCAAGATCGAACACCGCATGGAGCCTCCCTGCACCCCGACCAGCACGCGCTGTGCCAACGGCGACCGTCCGTTACGAACGCCAGGAGGTCGCCCAATACGTCGCCCGTACGGCGGCGCTCGCGTGTGCAGACCTGCACGGGGTGGGCGAAATCCGCAAACCGATCAGGGACGCTCGTCCTTCCAGGCCGCACCCGCCGCGCGGTCGCCGGACGGGCCCTCCGCGAGCGCCTCCTCCGCCGTTGGAGGCGCCGCTCGCCCCCAGCGCACCGCGGGGTTCACCACGCGCCCCTCTTCGCCGCGCACGAGGCGACCGATGTTCGGGATGTGGCGGATGGCGACGCCCAATGCGAGCAGGGCGGCGACCGGCGCGACGTCTGGCGCGAGCCGCGCGACGAGGCCGACGAGGGCCAACGTGGCGACGAGCGCGGCGAGGCTCGCACGGCCGGTGGCGGCGAGCACGGCGCCCCAAACGAGCCCTGCGATCGCGGTGGGCAGCGGCGCGAGACCGAAGAACGCTCCCGCGCCGGTCGCGACACCTTTTCCGCCGCGGAATTCGAGGTACACCGGCCAGCAGTGGCCGATGAACGCGACGGCGCCGACGATCCCGCCGAACCACGGCCACAGCTCAGGCCACAGGACGCGCGCCAGCAGCACCGGCCCGAGGCCCTTCGCCATGTCGAGCACCAGCACGGGGACTGCGATGCGCCAGCCGAAAACGCGCGCGACGTTGGTGGCGCCGATGTTCCCGCTGCCCGAGGTGCGCAGATCGACGTCACCGCCGTACAACGTGGTGACCACCACCCCGAACGGCACGGCCGCGAGCACGTACACCAGCGCGAGGAGGAGGAGCGCGTCCACCGGCTACTGCACGATCGGCGCGGCGCCGCCGCCCTTCGCGAGCTTCTTCTCGTCGAGGTCCTGCTGCCCGTCGCGCGAATAGCCACACGCGAGGCTGGTGTCCGCGAGCAGCTGGCCGATGTGCCGCTTGTCGATCGCGTCCGTCTCGTCTTCGACCGGGATGCCCGCGCCGCGCCCGAGCGTTCCGAGGCCCTTCGCCACGTACGTGTCGTCGTCCATGCGCTGACCGTAACAGATCTGGGTGAGGCCAAGCTCCTTCACCACCGCGATCCGTCCGCCGAAGCACTGGTCGGACTTCTCGATGAACTCGAGCGACTTCGCGATGCTGCCGCGCGTTCCTGCGATCTTCTCGACGAGCCAGCTGTCGGGCACGAGGCGGTAGAACACGGCGAGGCCGGTATAGACGTCACAAGGCAGGACTTCCATGTCCCCCATGCTGCGGTAGGTGTACCCGGAGTTCACGGTGGTGAGCCAGTCCCGTTCGATGTCATCCGCGAGGAATAACGTCGACAACACGCCGCGCGTCGTACCGTAACGACCGTTCGCGAGGCCCTGCGCGAACAACAGGTGCGGGTCTCCAGGCTTCTTTGCGAGCCCCTTCGTCGCCCAGTCGAGCATCTCCGTGTACCAGGCGAGCTTGTCGAACGCCTTGTCCGACTTCGGGATGGTCTCGCCCTTCTCGTACATGAACCGGCAGATGTGCCAGTAAAGGTCGACGTCGTCCGGAGTGGCCGCGACCTGCGTCTTCGCGAGCGCGAGGCCCTCGTCGAACTTCCGCTCGCCGTACAGGACCTCGAGATCGTAGTGCGGGGACGCCGCCGTCGGCTCGGGCAGCTCGAGCGCGAACGCCGCTGCGGCAACCAGGCCAACCATGCTTCCTCCCAAGAAGTCGGCCGTTTAACCCATGACCGAACCGCAGGCATTCCCTCAGCCGGGGCGCGCGACCGACTGCCACGGGGCGAACACGAACGCCGCGCCGACGATGATGAAGCCGAAGCCGACGAGCGTGTTCCACTTGGGCACCTCGCCGAGCCAGGCCCACGCGAAGCCGGTGAACACGAGCAGCGTGATCACTTCCTGCAGCGTCTTCAGCTGGGCTGCCGGCATGCCGGCGTTGTACCCCAAGCGGTTCGCCGGCACCTGGAGGCAATACTCGAAGAACGCGATGCCCCAACTCACCAGCACCGCCTTCCACAAGGCCGTCTCGCGGTCCTTCAGGTGCCCGTACCAGGCGGCGGTCATGAACAGGTTCGAGGCGAGAAGCAGAAGCGACGTCTGGAGCATGGGCACCCGGGGACTGCACCGCCGCGGGCGCGGTCAAACGAGATTATGGAAGACCTTCTGAACGTCTTCGTCCTGCTCGATCGCGTCGACCAGCTCGAACAGCTCGTTCGCGTGAGCCTCGGAGAGCTCGACCGTGGTCTGCGGGATGTAGTCGGCTTCGGAGGAGAGCGGGACCAGGCCCTTCGCCTCGACCGCCGCCAGCAGCGCGCCGAAGTCCTTGAAGTCGCACCGGAGGACGAGGACGGGCTCGCCCTTGTCGTTCGTCGACTCGCCCATCTCCTGCAGGCCGTGGTCGATCAGCTCGAGTTCCAGCCCGTCCTGATCGATACCCTCGGGGCTCAGGCGGATGGCACCCATGTGCCGGAACAAGTGCGCCACGCTGCCCGCGCTGCCCATGTTGCCGCCGTAACCCTTGAAATAGCCGCGGATGTTGGCGACCGTGCGCGTCGGATTGTCCGTCGCGGACGCGATCAGGATCGCGACACCGTGGGGACCGTAGCCTTCGTAAACGAGCTCCTCGTAATTCTCCGTGTTGGGGCCGCTGGCGCGCTTGATCGCCGACTCGATCTTGTCCTTCGGCATGTTCAAGGCGCGCGCGTTCAGGATCGCGCGACGCAGCGACGGGTTCGTGTCCGGATCGCCACCACCGCTCTTCGCGGCGATGGTGAGCTCCTTGGCGACGCGCGTAAACGCCTTCGCCATCTTGTTCCAACGGGCGAACATCGTCGCCTTTCGCGTCTCGAAGATACGTCCCATGCGGCACCCTTTCGTATCGGCCACGTGTAGCATGGGCGCATCGCCACGGGAACCCGATGAACCACCGAGTCGCCCCACTGTTGCCGATCGCCGCCGGTTTGTGTCTCGCTACGGAGGTGCGCTACTACGACGACGCCCTGCCAACGACGATGAACCCGATGTTCGCGCGCACGTCGGTGGACTTCCGCACGGCGGATCTCGTGTTCGATCGCCTCGTGTACCGGAACGAGATCACGCAGGAGCTGCAGAGCGATGTGCTCGCGATGGACGAGTCCGGGGCGTTCCGCGCGGAATACCCGTCGGACGTGACGGTCCAGCTGTACGTGCGGGACGGGATCACCTGGCACGACGGGGTGCCGTTCGACGCGGACGACGTGTGTTTCACGCTCAACGCGATGCTGGACGAGCAGACGCCCTCACCGGTCGCGCAGCCGTTCCGGCTCGCGATCGACCACTGTGCGACGGCGCCTGACCACAAGTCGTTCGGCGTCACCTTCCGGCGCGTGTTCGCCGAGCCCCTCGCGCAGCTTCAGTTCCATGTGCTTCCAAAACACGCGTTCAACCCCGACTGGGGCCCCGTATCGCCCGACCTGGACTTCTCGTCGCGCCCGATCGGAACCGGGCCGATGAGCGCTTCCCGAGGCCGCAAATCGGTGGCGTTCACGGCCTACCCGAACGGCCACCACCACGCCCAGATCGCATCCTTGTCGATGAGCGAGGGCACCGACCCGTTCCTCGCCGTGCGCCGGCTGATCAACGGCGACGTCCACGGTCTTGTGAACCTGCCTCGGGCGCTGCAGACCGACGTGATCGAGAGCAAGGTCGCCACCGTGAAGTCGACCGGAAGCGAGGGCTTCCTGTACATCGCCGTGAACACGAACAAGGGCCCGCTCGCGGATCGACGCGTCCGTCAGGCGCTGAACCTCACGATCGACCGCACGACGCTGCGGGAGGTCACCGTCGGATCGGGTCCCACGAACCCCGAGCCCGAGCTCGTCTCCGGCCCGTTCACGGCCACGTCGCCGTACTACAACCGCCAGGTCCCCGCGATCGAGCACGCCGATCCCGCGCGCGCGGAGGCGCTGCTCGTCGAGGCCGGCGCGGTCCGCCGCGAAGGCCGCTGGTTGTGGAACGACGAGGTGATCGCGTTCAAGATCGGCATCCACGCCCCGCTCGACGTCGAAGCCAACGACGTGCTGCGGCAGCTGCAGAACGAGCTCGAGCAGGCGGGCTTCTCGACCGAGGTCTACAAGATCAGCCAGGACGAGTGGGCGCGCAAGGTGGTCACCGGGCAGATGACCGACTTCGACCTGTTCGTCGGTTCCTGGCGCGTCGGGCGCATGTCCAGCGTGCAGAGCATGTTCCACTCGCGCACCGAAGACGGCCTCGGCGCGCTCAACATCTTCAACTACAAGGACGCCGACACGGACAAGCTCCTCGACCGCTTTGACGCCGCCAAGACCGACGTCGAGGCGCGCGATCAATACCGCGTGCTCCACGCCCACCTCGCCGAGGACCTGCCGTACCTGTACCTGTGGTCTGTGGATCGGCGCAGCGCGTGGCGGAACGAGGTCCAGGACGTAACGATCGGCTCGGACCGGTACTTCGGCACGTTCGACGAGTGGCACGTCGCCGCGCCGTAGCAGACGACGTCGTTCGCCGTGCCGGGGCACCCCACACGTTCGGGCAGCGGACCGCCGCGTGATCGGCTAATCTCCCGGCCCGATGGAGGTTCCAGTGGACGAGCAATACAGGCTCCCGATGGGCGTCGAATTCGACCCCGTCATGTTCGCCAAGGTCCAGAAGTGCTTTTGCGACGCCCTCGAAGTCGAGGTCGACGAGTGCGGCTACTACGCGAAGGTGCTCGACGATCTGGGCGCCGAATCGCTCGACCTGCTCGACGTCGTGTTCCGCCTCGAGCGGGCCTTCGACGTACAGATCCCCCGCGGCGGCGTCGAATCCAAGGCCAAGATGGTGGACGGCAAGCCCGGCGAGGTCGACGGCAAGTTGACCGCGATCGGCGCCGAGGTCCTCCGCAAGCTGATGCCGGAGGTGCCCGAGGAGGAGATCTTCGAGGGCCTGAAGACGACGGAGCTGCCGCGCGCGTTCCGCATCGGCACGTTCTACGTGCTCGTGTGGGTGCTCGTGACCGTGAAGCTGAAGGAAGCCGAGGCCCGGGCGGCGCTCGAAAAGTAGCTCGCGAGGTATATGAAACAGCCAACGCCGCGGTTCGCGTTCCTGATTCATCCGCTGGTGCCTCTGCATCGGCGGATCCTCGCGGCGCGGCGGCTCCACGTGCCGGGCATGCTCGCCAAGGACGCGGGCGTCGATCTGGTTGGACCAGGGGCGCTGGTGCGCATGCCCACCGCGGTCGGCGACGTCGAAGGGCTGATCATCGGGGTTCCTGACCTGCCGGCGCAGATCATCGGCGACCAGTCGCGCGCGCTCGCGTTGATGTTGCGCGCGACGCGATCGGCGGAAGCGCATGGCGCCCAGGTCATCGGGCTCGCCAACGCGCTCGGCGTGGTCGCGGGCCGCGGCTCGGAGCTCCAGCGGCACACCTCCCTCCCCGTCACGAGCGGGCAGGCGTCGACAGCGTGGGCCTGCACCGAGGTCACGCGCGCGATGCTGGTGAAGCGCGGCACACCGCGCGGACCGGTCGCGGTGTTCGGTTTCACCGGCACCGTCGGGGACGCCGTCGCGACGCTGCTCGCCAGCGAAGGTGTGGACGTGCGCGTCGAGGCGGGAGGGCCGGCGCTAGCCCGCCGCGCTGACGCCGTCGGTGTGAAGGCCATGGAGCGCGAGGAGCTGCTGGCGACCTGCGATGTGCTCGTCGGCGCCTCGACGACCGGGCCCGTGCTCGCCCCCAGCCAGCTTCGCGCGAACACCGCGCTCGTCGACCTCGCCCTGCCCCCAACCCTCGAGCCGGGCCGACTCCCTCCGGGATTTGTACGCGTCCCGGGCGAGGCGCTTTACGTGCCGGCGCGCGTTCAGGCGGGCTTCTGGGGGCGCCTCTGGCTCCTGTTCGCGGGGTATGGCAGCGGCCGGGTGTACGCGTGTTTCGCGGAACCGGCGGTGATCGCGCTCACCGGTGAACGGAGCTTCTCGCAGGGGCGTCGCCTGGATCCAGCGCGCGTACGTGCGGTGGGGCTCGCGTTGCGTCATCTTGGCTTCCGGGCCGTGTGATACTCTCCACGGCCTACGCCTGGAGACCGATTTGTCCGCGTCCGGACTCGGACGAAAATTCCATTTCATCCGTGAGATCGCATCCGGCGGGTTCGGCAGTGTCTACCTCGCCAAGGTGATCCATGGGGACGGGTTTGCCCGCATCTGCGCGATCAAACTCCTCCATCCGAAATGGTCCGAAAACATCGAGATCGCCTCGCGAATGCGCGACGAGGCTCGCCTGCTGGGGTGGCTCCGGCACAAGAACCTGGTCGAGGTGCTCGACCTGACTCGCATCAACGGCCGCGTCGCCGTGATCATGGAGTACCTCGAGGCGGTCGACATCAAGGCGGTCATCGCCGACGCGCTCGACCGCGCCGAGGCCATCCCCGTTCGCGTGTGCATCGAGATCTGCGCGTCGGTCGCGTCCGCGCTCGATGCCGCGTACAACCGCCCGCCGTACGCCGGCGAGAAGCCGCTCCACGTGATCCACCGCGACATCAAGCCGTCGAACATCATGCTCGACACCTCCGGCTCGGTGAAGGTGCTCGACTTTGGCGTCGCGCGCGCGGACTTCGCCGAGCGCGAATCCAAGACGCAGGAGCTGTCGTTCGGCTCCATCGAATACATGCCGCCCGAGCGGCTCTTCTTCGAGCCAGACACGCCGCAGGGTGACGTCTACTCGCTCGGCGCGACGCTCTATGAGCTGCTGTCGCTCGAGAAATTCGGAAAGGCGAAGCTGCGCTCCGAGCAGATGGACGTCTACTTCGAGCAGCGCTGGAACGCGCTGCGCGAGCGCCGTGCGTTCCCAGGCCCCGAAGTCGAAGGCGAGGTTCACCTCCTGTTGCGCGACATGATGTCGTTCGACACGGACAGCCGCCTGATGGCCGCTGACTGCGTGAACCGCATGCGCGTCATCGCGCGCCGATGCAACGAAGAGAGCCTGGTCGAGTGGGCCGAGGCCGTCGTGCCGCCGGTATTTCACACCCTCTCCACGCAGGCGGTCGCCGAGTCGAGCGACTCGCTCGCAGGTCAGACGCTCACGGAAGACGCGCGCGGGTTCGGCAAAGACGACGAAACCTCCGACGTCTCCACGGCGCCTGCGCCGCCCGAGTTCCTCAAGCCCGATCCCGATGACGATGACGACAGCCTCGATGAGTCGGGCCGGTTGGCCGACGAGCAGTGGAAGAAGGTAAAAGAGCAGACGCTGAACGACATCGAGAAGAAGCCCGCGCCGACGCTCGCTCCCGTCGTTGCAAAAGCGCCGCCAGCGCCACCGCCGCCCGCTCCACCGCCGGTCGTCGTCGCTCCGCCGGTCGTCGTCGCTCCGCCGGTCGTCGTCGCTCCGCCGGTCGTCGTCGCTCCGCCGGTCGTCGTCGCTCCGCCGCCCGTCACACCCAAGGCCGAGCCGCCCCCGCTGCCACAGGCGCCGCCGGTCGTGGCGCTCGGACGGGCGTCTCCGGTGGCCTTCGTCGCGCCGCCGCCCGCCGCGCCGCCGCCGCCCGTCGCGCAGCCCGCGGCCGAAGCTCCTCCACCAAAGGCAAAGCTGAAGCCACCTCCGAAGGCGGCGGTCGAGAGCGCGGCAGCAGAGAAGACGGAGCCGTCCACGGACCCGGGCGCCGAGGAGCGCACCGCCGCGCCCCCCAAGAAGGAGCCGCCGCCGCCCCCTGCGAAGTCGCCTGGAAGCGACGTACCGCCGCCCATCCGGAGCTCGATCAAGTCGATCCCGGTGTCGAGCGACGAAGACGAAGACGTCGAGGACCCGCCGACGGTCGCGGTCGCCGCGATCAAGAAGGCGGCGGACGTTCCAAAGAAGAAGAAGAAGGCAGAGGCTCCACCACCGAAGGTCGAGGCGCCAAAGGCCGTCGAGGCGCCAAAGGCCGTCGAGGCGCCAAAGGCCGTCGAGGCGCCAAAGGCCGTCGAGGCGCCAAAGGCCGTCGAGGCGCCAAAGGCCGCGCCAACGAAGGCCGCCGAGGCCCCGCAGGCCGAGCCCTTGCCTCCCAAAAAGGCGCCCCCTGCCCTCATCAAAGCGTCGGACGGCGACGGCGAATCCCCACCCGCCGTAAAGCCGCCGAAGAAGAAGAAGTCGCCTCCCCCCCTCCCGAAAGACGACGCGACGGAGGAGGAGAGCGAAGAGGGCGGACGGAGCTGGGGCCTCATCATCGGTGTTGCCGTGTTCCTCGTCGTCGTGGTCGGCGGAGTGGTGCTGTTCGGCGTGCTCGGCCTCGGCGTAGGCGGGGCCGCGATCGTCGCGTCCCAGAACGCGGCCGTTCCGAGCGTGCCCGTCGAGGTGCCTGCGGTCGACCCGCCCGAGCCGCCGAAGCCGGCGCCGCCAAAGATTGAGGGTCCAGTCGCAAAATTCACCAGCGTGGCGCCGGGCACCAAGAAGGTCACCGTCAAGTGTGACAAGGGGAGCGGCGAGGGCACCACCGAGGCCGAGGTCGCCGCTGAGGGCGCTGGCAAGTGCACCGTCACGGCCGTGGACGACAAGCGCAAGCGCTACATCACGGTCGTAAAGGACGTGAAGGCGCAGGCGTACACGTGCTTCACGGACGGCGGCAAGGAATGCCTCTAGGCGATCCCGTCGCCGTGACGGCCGTGGGCATCGTCTGTGGCCTCGGGCGAGGGTGCGACGAGGTGGTCGCCTCGCTGCTCGCCCACCGCAGCGGAGCCGCGCCGATTCGCAACTACCCGGTTCCGGGGCTCGCTTCGGGGACGGCCGTGGAGGTGCGAGGGCCCGTGCCTTCCCTGCCGGGCTTTTCCGACGACCGCAAGGTGGAGCTCCTGGCGCTCGCCGTCGAACAGGCGCTCATCAACGCCCCCCACGTCGAACCCGCACGGCGCGGCGTGTTCCTCGGCACGGGCCTGTCGTCGGTCACGCCCCAGGAGCTCGAGGAGGACTTCTTCCCGTACGTGAAGTTCCCCGACGGCTTCACCACGCGCGACCTCGATCAGGCCGCGCGAAGCTTTGACTTCGAGGCCGCGGTGCGCGACCTGCGACCCGGCGGCGTCGGTCCGCCTCGCCACCGACCCGAGCGCGCTGCCCGCTACGTCGCCGAGCGCTTCGGCGCGACCGGTCCCCGCGGCACCACGTTCTCGGCCTGCGCCGCCGGAGCCGAAGCGATCGCCCTCGGCATGCGCGCCATTCAGCGCGGCGAGGCCGACGTGGTGCTCGCAGGCGCCCACGACGCCATGGTGCACCCGCTCGGCATGATGTCGTTCGCGGTGCTCGGCGCGCTCACGAACACCGTCGGGCGGCCGTTTGACCGCCGCCGTGACGGCTTCCTGCTCGGCGAAGGGGCCGCGGTGCTGCGACTCGAGCGCCTTGACCGCTGCACGTCCCGCCCCCTCGCGCTGCTGCTCGGCGCGGGCACCTCGCTCGACGCCCACGGAATCACCGCGCCGCACCCGGACGGGCGCGGGGCCGAACACAGCATGCGGCGAGCCCTCCGCGACGCCGGCAAGACACCCGCGGACGTGCGCTGGGTCAACGCGCACGCGACGGCTACACCCGTCGGGGACATCGCGGAAGCCAAGGCGATCGCCCGGTTGCTTGGCCCCGGCGTCCCCACCTCGAGCCTGAAGGGCGCCGTCGGGCACGTGATCGCCGCCGCCGGCGCCGTAGAAGCCGCAGCGACGGTGCTCGCGATGGCGCGTGGGTTCACCCCCGGCACGGTAGGTTGTGAAGAGCCCGACGACCTTGGAATCACCGTACAGATCGAGCCCACGTCGCGACCCCCGGGCCTCACGCTCTCGAACAGCTTCGGGTTTGGCGGGCAGAATTGCACGCTGGTGTTCGACCAGGCGTGACGACGATCAGCAGCCTGCGACCACCGTCGTACACACGCCAGCGTCGCTACACACCGCGTCGACCGAGCCCTCGTCGCACATCTTCACGGGGTGATCGCGCGGTGTCGTGGGCTTGATCGGGTGCAGGCGCGGCGCTCGCTCGAAGTCGCAGTCCTTGAACGACGTACACGGGATCGGCTCGACCCACTGCCGCACGCACTTCGTCGTGGCCGTGTCACATCGGCAGAAGGCCCCTTCCGAGGTGATCGGCCCCACCATCGTCTGCCCGTGCAGGTGGCAGGTGCCGGTGCCGAGGTCGATGGCACAGTCGGCATCCGCGACGCACCCTGCGGGCGAAGCGCCCGCCGCGTCATCCTTCCAATGGTTCGTACACATGCGCTCGACGCACGAGCACACGCCTGGCGCCGGTGCGGACTCGTCGCAAGTCGCCGCGATGGGCGTGCCCTTGCCGCAGCGCGCCGGCATACACGGGTCGTCCCACGCACAGTCGGCGTCGGTCGTACAGCGGTCTCCGCGCCAGGTCGGCTCGATCGACTTCGGCGACGCCGCCGCGACCTGAACGGGGGGTGCGGCCGGCGCGGGTGGCGGCTCGACCGCACCGGCGCAGGCGCAGAGCAACACGATGGAGGCCAGGAGGGTGGGGCGAAACATTCAGCCTCCGGAGGGCCCCTAATTCACTCTTTGCCGCCGTGGAAGATCACGTCGATTTCAGCGCCGACGAACGCCGAGCTGTACGACATGGACTCGGTGGACGCGATGAAGTCGGTGCACAGGCCGAGCGCTACGCCCATCGGCGAGGACGAGTCCAGGTCGCGGAAGTCGCGACGCACGGCGAGGCGCGTGTACACGCCGTCATAGTGCTGCTTGAAGCCGTCGGTGCCGGTGGTGACGGCGTAGCCGAGGCCCGCCTGGAAGTTGATCACGCCGCCCGTCTCGAACACCACGCGCGGGGTGACCAGGCGCATGTTGCGGCTCGCTGACCGCGCCATACCCGTGTACCCGAGGCCGAGGCCGAAGCGGTAGAAGTCCGAGTCCACGCGACCGAACAAGAACGTTCCCTGCCCACCATACTGGAACGCCGTCGTGGGCTCGAGGCGTTGGTCCGGCGCGTCCTTGAACAGCACGGGACCGGCGGTGGTCCCGCCGAGTCGGGCCTCCCACCGGGAAAAGATCGGCCCGTCTGCCGCGACTGCAGGGGTCGACAGCGTCGCGAGCAGAGAGCCGAAAAGGAGAAAGGGGGTCATGCGAGGTCCTCCAGGGCGAATGGGTCGCCGTAGGCCAGAGGATGCCCTGAATCGCGGCTGGCGTAACGATCCGCAGCCGACAAAACGTACCGCCCCTGTGTACGCGCCGCCGAGCCGACCCGTCAGGGCGCGCTGGTGTCCGTGTCCGTGGACGTGTCGGTGTGTGTGCCCGTGTCGGTGTCCGTGTCGGGCGCCGGGTCCGTGTCGGTGTCGGTAGGGTCGTCCGAGTCTGGAGCGCTCGCGCCCAACGGGCTCGCCGTCGCGACAGGCCCCTGGGCGCGTTCCGTGTCCGAAACGCGGCCGTTTTGATCGCCATCCACGTACAGGCCCGACCCGGTCTCGACGGCGAGCAGCACCGCGTCGTAGCCGGGAACGCCGCGCTCGATCAGCACGTCGTCGACGGCGCCCGAGACGTCGACGAAGTCCGGCGTACCGAATTCGAGGACGTAGGCGCCAGGGGACGCCGACACAGGCGACAGGCGGATGCCCGCCGTCTCCATACGCACCCGGAAGCTGTGGCCGCCGGCGGTCGTACCCGTCACTTCCAGCCGATCGCTCGGGATCACATCGATGTTGCACACCGCGCCGTCGGGCATGGCGATCGCGTCGCGCGCGAGCAGATCCAGCGTGCCGGGCGTGGCAGTCGTCACCGTCCCGTCGCTACAGGCCGTGAATTCGACGCGCGCCACCGGCAGGATGGCCGAGTCGACATTTCCGCCGGCGACACGGGCGAGCTGCGCGTCCATCGTCGGGTTTCCGACGGCGGTGCCCGTGTGGTCCACGAAGCAACCACCGAGGACCGCGAACAGCGCCAGGCGGGGACTCATTTCTCCTCCGAATTCATCGACAACGGAAACAGCTGCAGGTTGAGCTGCAACACCATGCCACGCGCATCGGCCGCCCCGTCGCACAATTCGAGCACGCGCTCTTGGAACCTGTCCAGTTCGCGCTTCAGCGTCGGCAACATCTCGGCCGGGACCGCGACGGTGACGCCCAACAGGTGGCGATCCTTCGAGGGAAACGACAGCGACTCGCGCGCGCGCTCGATCATCGCGAGGTGGTATTGCCGGGCGGCGAGCCCAGCCACCTCGTGGGGCGTCACCACGCTGGTCTCCGCTGGCGTGACCCTGCCGTCGGCACCGCGCGCGAGCATGCCGAGCTCGAAGAGCACGCGTAGCGCCTCGGCCGCCTGGGCCTCGGTGATGGGAGGACGCAGCACCGACGAGATCCAGGCTGGATCGGCCTGGAAATGCGCGCACGACGCGAGCTCGCGCACGGCCGGGTAGTACCAGCGCGCGAGATACTCGAGCAGGCCGCCTTCGAGCCGCTGGGCCTCGCGGAACCGTCGCGTGGAGCGCACCTGGGCGAGCGCGAGATCACGCGTATCGGCGTCTTCTGCGCATTGCATGCGGACGAGCGCCAGGAAGAACGCGGCCTCCTCGCCATCGAGCCCGAGCGCGTTCACGAAGCCGTCGCTCGACTGCGGCGTGAGGTTCCGCTTGCCCTCGATCACCGCGAGCAGCGCGGAAGGCGACTTCTGATCGGCCTTGCGAGCGAAAAGGCGGTGACTGAAGCGCGGATTCTTCTCTTTCTTCGCGTCGAACCAGTCACGCAGGTAGGCGCGAAAATCCAGGTACGCAAACACCGATGGGAGGTCGGACATGCCTCATCGTACCCGCGGCCTGCGCGAATCGTGGGGAGCGGGGCGCCAAGGTGTACCCGGGGGCGGTACACACCGACGCCGCTTTCGCGTTCACTCGGTCCAAACCGGGATGTGGTTGCTCTGCGCGAGATCCTGCCCCGGAAGCCAGAACGCGGGCCAGGTCGGGTCGTCCCCGGCCCGCGCGCGTTCGGGGTCAAAGCCGCTCACCCAGATCTGCGGGTTGCCACCGCCGAGGTGCCCATACGCGCGCCGACTCGCGAACGTGAGCCAGAGGACGTCGTCATCCGGCAGTGGCGCCCAGCGCGGCCAGGAGTTCGTCACCCCGCCCGTGCGGTTCGCCTTCACGAGCTCGATCGGGGGCCGCGCTCCGGCGCCATCCACCACCCACACCGCCGCGTCGGGATCGTCGTACGAGTCGCCGGTAGACACGTCGAACGCGATCCATTCGCCGTCCGGCGACCACGCCGGGTAGTACGCGATGAACGGGCTGGGCGGGTCGTAGATCGCGCGCTGGTTGCCGAAGGTCCCGTCGCCGAAGTGGTCCATGACCGCGATCTTCGCGTTGGCTCCGGCGAACCCCCAATCGGCCCACGCGCCGTCTTCCATACGTGTGAACGCGATCGTCGCCCCGTCCGGCGACCAGTCCGGCTGCGTCGCGTAGCCGTCGACCGGAACCTCCCACAGGAACGCGCCCGTGTGCGCGTCCCACAGCATCAGCGCGCCGTGCGAGGCGCCGAGCAGGAACCGCCCGTCCGGCGAGAACGTCGTAAAATTCGCGTACTGGTTGGCGTCGAACGCGATCACATCTGAAAGGTCGGCGATGCGCTTCGCGCCCATGCGCTCGTTGCCGCCGTCGTACGTGAACGCGATCACGCCGTCCTTCGACACCGAGTGGCAGGCGACGCAGTGGCCCGTCTGCGTGGGCGTGAGGAAGTCCACCGCGGACTGCCCGTACGGCAGCTCCTTGATGCCCGACGCGGACGTGGACCAGTAAAGGATCGCGCCGTTCGCATCCATGCGGTTGACGTTGACCGTGATGGCCTGCGAGTGGACGGCCCCTCCAACGGACGCGGAGAGCTCGACGGCGACGCTGCCTCCCGCGTTCGTCGACACGATCAGCGGCCACACAACGATCTCGGCCGTCCACGACAGCTGGCGCGTGTAGATCGTGTAGTCCGTCACCGCCGACACGATGTGCAGCCGGTAGCCGCCGTCCGCCGCGACGTCGTTCCACTGGAACGCGAGCGAGGGCGTGTTCCGCGGGATGTTCACGCCGTCTTCCGGGTAGCTCCAAAGATCCGTGACGGGCGTCGACGCGACGTCGAACACGGAGGGATCGACGTCGTCACCGATCTTCACCTGCTCGAAGATGGACGTGAGCGTGGCCTCGCCGACGGCATCGCCGAGCCGCGCCTTCACCCAGGTGACGCCGCCGTTCGTGGTGGACGCGGTGAACAGGCCGTCTTCGTCGAGCGCGCCGGTGGACTGGTTCGACAGCGTCCACTCCACCACCGGGAGCGCGATGTCGGTGCCATCATCCCCGACGCCGGTGGCGGTGAACTGCAGCGGGTCCGCGCCTGCGGGGCCGGTGTGCACGGTCGCCACGTCGGGCGTGACGCGGATCTCCGCGATGTTCGGCGCGTGACGCGAACCAGGACCACACGCGGTGAGCAACAGGAACCACATCGGCGTATCCTACCGCCATGGGCCGAAGCTTGCTGATCGGGCTGCTGCTGTCGGGGTGCTCCGAGTACGAGTACTCCGAGGTCACCGTGTCCGAGACGTTCGTTCAGGAAGACGTCGAGCTCGTCGCCGACGTGTTGTTCGTCGTCGACGACTCGGCGAGCATGTCGGAAGAGCAGAGCCAGCTCGCGGTGAATTTCGCCTCGTTCATGGGACTGCTCGGCGCGAGCACCGCGGACTTCCAGCTCGGCGTGATCTCGATGAGCGTCGACGGCGACGACGCCGGGCTGCTGCGCGGCGGCACGTACACGGCCGCCACGCCCGACCTCGCCACCACCGCCGCGAACGCGTTCCGCGTCGGAACCCACGGCAATCGTGTGGAACACGGACTCGAGGCGGCAGCGCTCGCGCTGGACGGTCGCAACCCCGGCTTCCTGCGCGACGGCGCCGAGCTCGACATCGTGGTGCTGTCCGACGAAGACGACCAGTCACCAGGTCGCGTCGAGGACTGGCTCGGGCTGTACGAAGACGCCGTCGGGCGCCGAAACACGCACTTTCACGCGATCGTAGGCGACCTCCCCGCCGGGTGCGCCTCGCTCACGTCCGCCGCCGACCCCGGTCCCCGGTACATCGCCGCGAGCGTGAACACAGACGGCTTTCGCGAGTCGATCTGCTCCGCCGACTACGGCGAGGCGCTCGCGCACTCGGGGCTCGACCTCGCAGGTGTACGCGACACGTTCGTGCTCGCCGACTACCCGGACCCCGAGACGCTCACGGTCACCGTCGACGACGCGGTCGTGGAGGCGTGGTCCTACGCCCCGGGCCTGAACGCGGTGGTGTTCGCGGCGGACGCCGTCCCCGCGCCAGGTTCGCGCATCACGATCGCGTACCGGCGAATCGCCGAAACGGAAGCGCCGGCGTAGCCGATCAACGCGCGATGTAGTCGGGGTGCGACAGCGCGTAGTTCGCCTGCTTCGGCATCATCGGGCGCACCTTCTCGCCGAAGCCGCGATCCTGCACCAACAATTCGCCCACCTTGTTCACGAACAGGAACCGGGGGATGTTTCGCGAGTCGCCGAGGATCGCCTGTTGCGTTGTCTGATCGGCGACGAGCAGCGGCGCCTTCAGGCCCGCGTCGTCCATCGCCTTCTGCTCGATCAGGCGCTCGGTCTCTTTGTCGTCGATCGACAACACGACGATCGCGAGGTCCGGGTGCTCGTTCTCGAGCTCCGCGAGCGTCGGGAGGCTCGCGCGACAGGGGCCACACCAGGACGCCGTGAACGCGATCAACGCGGCCTGGTGGGTGCCCGTCCCGGTCGGCGAGACGTAGTCGTAAAGCCGCCACGTCCCCTCACCTTTCACGCGCGGGAGCGTGAAGTCCGCGAGGATGTCACCGTTCGTGAGCCCGTCAGGGCCCGCCTTTGCGGGCGCGGGGATCGGGACCGACGCGACCTCCACGGGGGGTGCGACCACCGTTCCACCGGCAGCCACGGGCGCAGCCGCCGCTGGGGTGGGCGCGACAGGTGCCGCGTCCGACGACGAGCTGCAGGCCGCGAGAAACAACAGCGACATCTCGACAGGGCGCATCCCCTCATCATAACCCGGTGTATTGTGCCCGGATGCGCATCGCGCTCCCGCTCGTGTTGTTGCTGGCCTGCGCGCCCGACCGGGACGCCGACGGCGTGCGCGCCTCCGCCGACTGCGATGACGTCGACGCCGACATCGGCGCGGCGTCCGTCTGGTACGCGGACGCAGACGCGGACGGGCACGGTGGCGTCACGGCCGGCGACCCCGCCTGTACACGCCCCGACGGGTTCGTGCGCCTGTCGGACGACTGCGACGACGCCATCGCCGGCGTGAACCCCGAGTCCGACGAGTCGTGCAACGGGCGCGACGACGACTGCGACGGCCTCGTCGATGAAGGCGGCGCCGAGCGCGTCCTGTACACCGACGTCGACGGCGACAGCTATGGCGACCCGGGCGAGGCGACCCTGGGCTGCGCCGCCACGGAGGGCTTGTCGGCCAACGCGTTCGACTGCGACGACCACGCTGCGGCAGTGCATCCCGCGGGCGTCGAGACCTGCAACGGCGTGGACGACGACTGTGACGGCCTCGTAGACGACTCCGCGACCGACGCGGTGGTGTGGTTCGCAGACCTCGACCACGACGGCGCAGGCGACCCGCGCGACGCGCTCACCGCGTGCGTCGCGCCCGACGACTTCGTCGAGAGCGCCGGCGACTGCGACGACGGCGACGACGCGATCGGGCCGACGGCGGACGAGCGCTGTGACGGCCGCGACGACGACTGCGACGGGGCGATCGACGAAGACGCGGTGGACGGGGCGCCGGCGTGGCGCGATCGCGACGGCGACGGCTTCGGCGACAGCTCGAGCCCGGCGATCGGCTGCGAGGTGCCTGCGGGCCACGTGCCCAACAACGCCGACTGCGATGACAGAGACGCCGCCATCAGCCCGCGCACGCCCTGGTACGTCGATGCGGATGTGGACGGTTTTGGCGCCGGGTCCGCGCTCGAGTCGTGCGTGCGACCCGGGAGCCGGGTTCGGGTCGCGCGCGATTGCGACGACGCCGACAAGGCCGTCCACCCCGGAGCCGGCGAGACCTGCGACGACCGCGACAACGACTGCGACGGCGTGACCGACGGCGAAGCGGCGGCGGACGCGGTGCGATGGTACCTCGACGCCGACCGGGACGGCTACGGCGATCCCCGCGCCTCGGGGCGCTCCTGCTTGTCGCCCGACGGGTTCGTCGTAGACGCGTCGGACTGCGACGACACCGATCCCGTCGTCGGGCCCGGGCACGCCGAGGTGTGCGACGGCCAGGACAACGACTGCGACGGCAAGATCGACGCCGCCGATCCAGACCTGTCCGGCGTCCCCACCTGGTACATCGACGCCGACAAGGACGGCCACGGCACGCCGATCGGCGGCATCACGACCTGCGCGCCGCCGAACGACCGCGTGCTGCTCGGCGACGACTGCGACGACCACGACGACCACGTGCGACCGGGCGCGGCCGAGGTCTGCAACACCGTCGACGACGACTGCGACGGCTTCATCGACAAGGCCGACCCCGGCTACGCGGGCGACGCGACGTTCTTCGCCGACGTGGACGGTGACGGCTGGGGGACCGCGCTCGTCACCCGGACCGGCTGCGACCCGCTCCCTGGCTGGTCCGTCGACGCCGGCGACTGCGACGACGCGGCCGCGAGCATCCACCCCGACGCTGTCGAGGTGTGCGGGAACTTCATCGACGACGATTGCGACGGCGGGCCTGGGAGCTGCGTCCTTCCGCCCGTGATCGACCTCGGCGCCGGCGCCGAGCTCCCCGGCTGGCGGGGCTCGGCGAGCTACGAGCAGCTTGGCGAGTCGATCGTCGGGGTCGGCGACCTCGACGGCGACGGGCTCGCAGACCTGATCGTCGGCGCGCCGGACGCGGTCCGGCCGGCCGGGCAGATCGGCGGGGTGTACGTCCTGTCGAGCGCCACCGCGGCCTCACCGCCCCGAAACGCCGACCCGTCGCTCGCGTTCCTGCGCGGCGAGAAGTCCTACGACTATGCGGGTCGCTCGGTCGGTGTCACCGGCGATCTCACCGGAGACGGCGTCCCCGAGCTGCTCGTCGGCGCCACGGGCTACGACGCCGGCACCAAGAGCGACGCGGGCGCCGCTTACGTCGTGAGCGGCGCGAGCCGCGGCGGCACCGCGCTGTCGTCGGCCTACGCGCGCCTTTACGGCGAGAACACCTCCGACGCTGCGGGCTACGCCGTCGCAGGGGCCGGCGACGTCGACGGGGACGGCGCACCCGACATCATCGTCGGGGCGGCCCAGGCGGACGACGCCGGCAGCAACAGCGGCGCCGCGTACGTGCTCCTCGCGCCTGCCCCGGGGAGCCGCTCGTTGTCGACTTCGTACGCGAAGCTCACCGGCGCCACCGACAGCGACTTCGCGGGATGCGACGTCGGTGGTGGGGGCGACTTCGACGGCGACGGCCTGTCCGACCTGATCGTCGGCGCATACAACGCCGAAGGCAGCTCGCGCGGCGCGGCGTACGTCGTCACCGACCCGCCGTCGGGCACGTCGAGCCTCGCGTCGGCGCACCTCAAGCTGATCGGGGCCGCGCAGAACGCGAGGACCGGCGAGGCGGTGGCGTTCGCGGGCGACGTGAACGGCGACGGCCTCTCGGACGTGTTGGTCGGCGCCTACGACGAAGACAGCGCCTACCTCGTGTTCGGCGGCCGCTCGGGCTCGCTCAACCTGCGGCTCGCCGATGTCTGGTACTACGGTCCGGACTTCAGCGAGGCCGGAAAAGACGTCGCACCCGCGGGCGACATCGACAACGACGGCCTGCTCGACGTGGTCATCGGCGCGCCGAACGCGGGAGACACGCAGTACTCCTACGACGGCTGGGCGTTCGTGGTGCTCGACGCGGGGCGGGCGCCCACGGTCGACCTCGCGACAGACGCGGACGTCCGCGTCATGGCAGCGACGAGCTACGACGAGCTTGGGACGACCGTAGCCGGGATCGGGGACGCTGACGGCGACGGACTCGACGACGTCGCGATCGGGGCGTTTGGCTGGAACAACGGCCCGACGTACGACCTGGGCGCCGTGTTCCTGCTGCACGGGAAGGGGCCCTGAGTTAAACGTGCGCACCATTAAAGGAGTCCCCGTGGCCATTGAGCGCACCCTCTCGATCATCAAACCCGACGCGACCAAGAAGGGCGTCATCGGAAAGATCATCGCCCGCTTCGAAGAGGAGGGCCTGCGCATCGCGGCCGTCCGCAAGACGCACCTGTCGCTCCGCGAGGCCCAGGGCTTCTACGCCGTGCACAGCGCGCGCGGCTTCTTCGGCGAGCTCACCGAGTTCATGTCGAGCGGCCCCTGCGTCGTGATCGTGCTCGAAGGCGAGAACGCGGTGCTCAAGAACCGCGACATCATGGGCGCCACGAACCCGGCGAACGCGGCCCCGAACACGCTCCGCAAGCTGTACGCCGACAACGTCGGTGAGAACGCGGTGCACGGCTCGGACAGCTTGGAGAACGCGAAGAACGAGATCGCGTACTTCTTCCGCGAGACCGAGCTCCACTAGACTGGGATTGCAGCGCTGCGGCGACTTTTACAGGTCGCCGCAGATCGGCTCGACGCCGTCGTTTGTCAGCTATGAACTTGACAATATGGCGCGGCTCCGAAGGGCGCGTGGGCGACGGATTTCGATTGCGGCCGTGTAGACTGGCGGCCTGATGAACACCGAGGCTCCCCATGGACCGCATCACCCGCATCCGCATCACCAACGTGAAGTCCATCGAGGACGCCGTGTTCGATCTTGCGCCGGTGACCGTGCTCGTCGGCGAGAACGGGTCCGGCAAGAGCACCGTGATCGAGGTCCTGTCGCTGCTCGCTCACGCGCCGCATCGGGATCTGTTCACCGCGTACTACCCGATCTACGGCGGAGCCGCGGCGCTGGCCCGCAATCCGCAAGAGATGATCGGCGTCGAGGTGCAGATCGAGGGGGACGGCGAACCGATCCACTACAAGTTGCGCATCGGCAACGACGGCCTGCGCGAAGCGATCCTCGTCGGCGGGGCGAGCTGGATCGTTCGTGAGCCCGGCGAGTACGTGATGGACGGGAAGCGGGAGGCGACGACCGGGTCGTCATGGTCGATGATCCACCGCCTGCGTGGCCATCCGGACGCACGAGCTCGGCGGTTTGTAGCCGCGTTCGAACGCCTCGAGGTTCATGTCGGCTGGGACGTCCTGGCCTCCTGGGCAGGGGCCTCAGTGCCACGTCCGGTCCCTCTCCGCATGCCACAACTTGTTCAACCCGTCGATCAGCTGCACATCCAGGGCGGGAACCTGACGACGGCTTGGCACGCGCTGCGGAACGAGTACGGCGCGGAGCACTGGGCGAATACGATGGACCTCGTCCGCATCGGTCTCGGCGATCACGTCGAGGACGTGATGTCGCGAGCGGCGGGAGATGGCTACGCGTCCATGAGCTTGAAGCTTCGCGGTCGCGAGGCCAACATCCCCGCGCGCGGTCTCTCGGATGGGCAGCTGGCCTGGCTCGCGTTCGTTGGCCTGGTGCGCCTACCGAGCAGCGGCGGGACGCTCGTGTTGGACGAACCCGAGCTCCACTTGCATCCGCAGCTCGTCGCGCGCGTTGTCGACCTCCTCGAGACGCACTCAGCGCAGCGGTCGGTCCTGATCGCCACACACTCCGATCGTTTGCTTGACTGCTTGCGACAGCCCTCCGACAGCGTCGTCGTCTGCGCCCTCGATGACCTCCAGCGCACCGTCACCCGGAGACTGGACCGAAACGCACTGGCAAGCTGGATGCGGCGGTATGCAGGATTCGGATCCATCCGAAGCGCGGGACATGAGGATTCGGTCATTGCGTCGGAGCCGACGTCGTGAATCGTTCTGTCATCGTCCTGTGGGAAGACAAGCTCGGTCGGCGGAGGGATTTCGGCCCTGATCGGCTCCTGAAGGCCTGCGTCGGCGACGCTTTGGATCGCAGCTGGGCGACCATCGCCCACGTGTCGTCGCGCCCCATGAACGGCTCAGGCAACGTCGTGCGTTCCCTGCGCCAGGACCATGAAGACCTCACGCGGGGAGGGGCGCTCCTGATCGCGGTCTTGGATGCCGATCAGGCCTGGCGCGCCGTTGGATGCAAGCGGGACGCGACAGATGCAGAGCTGGTGACGGCGATCTTCCCCGGCGGAACGCCAACCGACGTGCACGTCCTGATCCTTCGCGAAAACCTCGAGACGGTTCGCGACCAGCTGATCCGTTGCGCCGAGCAGAATGGACAACCCATCGCCGCGCACCATCGCGAGAAGTCCCTGAACGCCCGTGACGAGCTGTTTGGCAGGAGCCTCGGGTGGACCGCGTCTGTGCGGCGGTGCCTGGTCGACAGCGTCCCGGCCTTTGCCGCGCTCGTCGCCCTCGTTGCAGAGGTCGTTCGTTGAGCGAAACGCCCCCGCTCGTCAACAAGCTCCCCGCTCGCGGCATCGGCGACGACTACAGATCTGCGCAGATCGTCTCGGTGCCGTCGTCCCAGTCCGCCAGGTTGTTCAGGATGATGCGCATCACCGCTTCGTTGTCCTGATCCAACCCCGAGCCCATGCTCGTCTGCCGCCAGATCGCGTAGAAATGCACGGACTCCTCGGCGCCGCGGCCCGTGTACAGCTCCATCTGGTAGTCCTGGTCGAACGACCGGCTGTTCGAGTCCAGCACCGCCGGCGCGGGCATCCACGTCCGCGCGACGAGGACATCGCCAAAAGGCTCGTCCCCGAGGGCGCCGACATGGCGGGCGCCGCCGAACAGGCTCTCGGTGAAGTCCGTGCCGAGCAGCTTCCCGGCCATGTCGGCCCGCCAGGCGATCCGGTCCGTCTCGCGCGCGAAGTAGGCCGCGTCGTCGGTCGTGTAGGCGCGCTCGTATTCGTCGTACACGCCCTCGTAGAGCTCGTCCTGGTTGAGCGCCGTCACGATCGTCTCGACCTTGTCAATCGGGCACGCGAGCGAGCGCGCGAAGAACACGCCGGCCGCGAGGGAAGGGTCGGTTCCCTCGGCGAGCTCGACGTGGGCGACGTCCTCAACAGACAGGTCGGTGAGCGCTCCGTCGATCGGTACGTTCGAAAGCGTGTCTCCGAGGACCGCATCCCACACATTTGCGGTCGCGGTGAGCACATCTTCCGCGGAGGCGTCGTCGTACTCGGTCCAGAACCAGCGGGCGAGCCCGTCCATGTCGGCCGGAGCGGGGTCGACGTGGCCGCAGCCGACGAGCAGCGGAGCGAGCAGCAAGCGTCTCACGGGACCTCCGCCGACGTTATACCTCGGAGATGCGCCCCCTCCTGTCGCT
Source organism: Pseudomonadota bacterium (assembly GCA_947505245.1). GTDB lineage: Bacteria > Myxococcota_A > UBA796 > UBA796 > SYKL01. The sequence goes on from CANNIZ010000003.1 coordinate 90,862, forward strand.
CGCTTTGTTCCTGGCCGGATGTGCTCATCCTCCGCCGCAAGTCGCGTTGCCAAAGGTGGTCGCGGCCCAGGCGAAGGTGGACTGGGACGCGTCGGGAAAGGAGCTCGTCGACCTGCTCGCCGGGTACCTGATGGCCGACACGACGAACCCGCCCGGCAACGAGGCCCGCGGCGTCGACTACCTCGGCGCCGTGCTCGACCGCGAGGGGATCCCGTGGGAGCGCGTCCCGCTCGCGCCGGGCCGCGACTCGCTGATCGCGCGCCTGGAGGGGGGCGACAAGCCGGCGCTGTGCCTGCTGTCACACATCGACGTCGTGCCGGTCGAACCGGAGCGTTGGAACAAGCCGGCGTTCTCCGGCCTGATCGAGGACGGGTACCTCTACGGTCGCGGCGCGCTCGACATGAAGAGCCTCGGCGCGATGGAGCTGCAGACGATGGTGCTGCTCAAGCGCCAGGGGGTCGCCCTCGATCGCGACGTGGTGCTGCTCGCCGTCGCCGACGAGGAGGTCGACAACCAGGGCGCGCGGCAGCTCGCCGCGATGTGGGACAAGATCGGCTGCAGCCACGTGATCAACGAAGGCGGCATCGGGGTGCGCGGCGCGCTGCTCGACGATCAGCTCGTGTTTCCCGTGTCGATCACCGAGAAAGGGAACCTGTGGGTGAAGATGATCGCCAGCGGGACGCCCGGCCACGGCAGCACGCCGCGCCCCGATCAGGCTCCGGATCGGCTGCTCGCCGCGGTCGAGAAGCTCAAGGCCCGCGACGTCGACGTCGACATCCAGCCCGCCATGCGCGAGATGCTCAAGCGCGCGGGCCAGGAGCAGGGTGGCTTCGTCGGGTTCGTGATGAGCCACCGCGCCACCGTCGGTCTGTTCGTCAAACCCAAGCTCCTCGCCAACCCGGTCACCCGCGCGACGATCACGAACACGATCAATGTCACCGGCTTCAGCGGCGCGTCGAACATGAACGTCGTCCCCGCCGAGGCCACCGCTCAGCTCGACTGCCGAATGCTTCCCGGCACCACCACCGACCAGATGCTCGCGACCCTGCGCGACCTCGTCGACGACGACCAGGTGCGCTTCGAGGTCGTGGGCGGCGGCGACGCCGTCGTCACGCCGTGGGAAGACCCGCTGTTCGAGGCGATCGCGCGCAACCTCGTCGACGGCCACGATCACGTCGTCGCAGCGCCGTTCATCTCGGTCGGTTCGACCGACTCGACGTACCTGCGCCCGCTCGGCGTCCACGCCTACGGCATCCATCCGATCGAGGTGTCCGAGGGCGACCTCGTCGGCATGCACGGCGACAACGAGCGCGTGAGCGTGGCCGAGCTGCAGCAGGGGCTGCGCCGGCTGTACAGCATCGTCGTCGACTTCGCGGCCAAATGAAGTCTCTGGCGCCTGTCTTCCTGCTCGCGACGGCGTTCGCGCTGGCCGTGCAGTGCGCAAGCATGCCGGTGTTGAAGACCGAACGGGACGCGGTGACCCTGTCGTGGTTCACCCTGCCGCTCGGCCTCGCGGGGCTGTTCGCCGCGGCGTACACGTGGGCGCGGGACCGGCAGCGCCAACGGGACAACGCTGTGGACCCGGACCTGGTCATCGACGGTGGCTCGGACGAGGTCGCGGGCACCGTGCTTGGCTCGCTGTTCGCGGGGGTTGCCGCGACCTGGCTGCTCTACACGAGGGTCTGGCCCCACCTGTGAGCGGCCCCTCGTTCGTGCGGCGCGGTCGTGGTTTCGGAAACCGAACGGGCGCGCCGGGGTCAGCCTGCCGGGGTGATCATGCTGACGATCCTACTGGCGGCGGCCTGTGCGTCCGCACCTGTCGTGGCGCACGACATCGAACCCGTCGTCGAACCCGTCGTCGAACCACCGGTCGACCAGCCTGCACCGCTGCCGGCCGTGACCATCGATCCTGACGCCTATGCGATCTGGGGAATCGACGTCTCGCACCACCAGCACGTCATCGACTGGCCCGTCGTCGCGCAGCAAGAGCGCGTCCGCTTCGCGTTCATGAAGGCCACGCAGGGGAAGACGTTCACCGACGACGCGTTCGCGCGAAACTGGTCCGGAGCGCGCGCCGCAGGCCTGCGCGTGGGCGCGTACCACTACTACAGCTTCTGCTCGGACAGCAGCAGCCAGGCCGCGCACTTCCTGTCGGTCGTGCCCCGCGATGCGGACGCCCTGCCGCCCGTGCTCGACGTCGAGCACCTGATGAACTGCGCGACCGATCCCGACCCGGAGAAGGTTCGCGCCGAACTCCGGAACTGGCTCGTGACCGTCGAAGCCGCGACCGGAAAGCGGCCGATGGTGTACGCGACGTCCGACGTCCTCGCCGACTATTTCCTCGGGAGCGAACTCGACTACCCGCTGTGGGTCCGCGCGACTCCGGAGGACCCGGAGCCCGTCCTCCAGTTGCCGTGGAAATTCCTGCAGTACGACGACCAGCACGCGATCGATGGCATCGACACCACCGTCGATCGCGACGTGTTCAGCGGCGACGAGGCCGCTTTCAAGGCCCTCTAGGCCGTCGCCCGAAAGGCGCCGCCGATCTCGCCACGGTCGACCGCGATGCGTCGGAGCGCCTTATCATGGACGCGCTGGTGACGACGCGGACGATCAAGGCGGACCGGAACGCGTCGTGGAAGGTCACGCGGGACGGCGTGATGCTGCGCCCGCTGCCCCTCACCTGAGCGAGGACATCACCGGGCACAACGCGCACCTGCGGAGCGACCTTGGCCTGACTGACGACCTCCTCGCGACCTACCCCGACATCGTCCCGCAATAAGCTCGGCACCCGGGCCGGCGCCGGTGGTCGCCGGAGCGTGAGAGCTGGCGGGCAAGAAGTCCGAACTTGATCGATCGTGGTCGGCGGTCTTGCCGCAATCAGCGCTTTCGGACGGCTCGGCTCGGCAAGGGGTAGAAACATGACCCCTTCATCCCAGGAGGTCTTGCCGCCCAGCTGCTGAAATCCGGCAAGACCTGGCCGGATGATCTCCCCTGGTCGGGGTTCTTGCCGGCCAAGACTCACTTCAGTCGGCCTCGGCCGCGCCAGCGGACCGCCGGCAGCGATCCATCAACCAGAGCGATCACCGCTCTAAACTCGCGTCCGATCAACCGCCGGTGAGTTGGACAATCCAGCCCCGGCGAGCGGCGCCGCCATGAACGAACGCCGTTGGACGATCCGCTGTTCGACGCGATCGCGCGCAACCTCGTCGGCGGCCACGATCACGTCGTCGGCGCGCCGCTCATCTCGGTCGGTTCGACGGACTCCACCTACCTGCGCCCGCTCGGGGGCCACGCCTACGACATCCATCTGATCGACGTGTCCGAGGCCGACCTCGTCGGGATGCACGGCGGCATTGAGCGCGTGAGCGTGGCCGAGCTCCCGCAGGGGCTGCGCCGGCTGTACAGCATCGTGGTCGACTTCGCGGCCCTGTGACCTGACTCAGTCGCGGGACTGGCGCCCGAGCCGCTCAATCGCGTGCGCCACCGTCAGAAGCAAATCACGGCGGGCAGGATCCAGGCGCCGCCACAGCGTGACGATCTCGCCATCCTCCGGCGCACCGATATCTGGAACGTCCTCGACCAACGAACCGATCGACACACCGAGCGCGGCCGCAGCATCGCGCAGGTGCTCAAGGGACAGTCCTGATCGCCCATTCTCGACACGCGATATCAACGGCGCCTGCACACCGAGTCGCTCCGCAAGCCGTTGCTGTGACCATCCTCGAGCATCGCGCGCCGTACGAAGGCGAGCGCCAACGGTGCGCAGAAGGTCTTGATCTCTTCGGGGTCGCATCGCAGCGCATTCTGCGCGTGCGTGCCCGGTCGGGCGATACACTTAAACTGCTTGCAGTTTTATGCCCATACTGCGACACTCGCCCCGGAGGCTCACATGCGCGTGTTGGTTAAGATGTTGGCGATGATGTCCTGTTTGTCAGCGTGTTCGGGTGGTTCGGGCGGGATCGACACCGGCGGCGGCGGCGGCGGCGGCGGCGGCGGCGGCGGCGGCGGCGGCGGCGGCGGCGGCGGCGGCGGCGGCGGGCCTACCGTCGATGTGCCCGAGATCTGGTGCGACGGCGACGCCTCGTACCTCGATTATCAGGTTTGTGTCGACGCTTTGGTGGAGGGCACGGCGTCCTTCGTCGAGTGCGAATTGTCGCAGTTCGGCACGAGCTACGGGACGATTCCGCTCTACGACGAGGGCGACGGTTACTGGACCGCCTGCTACTGGGAAAACGACCTGGGCGTCGACTGTGATGCAGGCGGCATCGTCGTTAGCAACTGCCAGGCAAGTTAGCGACCCGCTTGCCACGCGACAATTCCGCAAGTGAGCAGTCATGCATGACCATGACCCCCGAAACTCGCGCAGCCATCGAGTTTGGTAGGCGATGCTTGAGCATGTGGGCTGGAAGTATCGATCCGCGCGACTTTCGACCGACCTGCTCGCCGGCGCGTGGATGAGCGGCGCTTAAAGCGTCCCGCGAAGACGCTGCGCGCGCAATCCTCGCCCCCCTCGTGCGAACGCAGGTCCGCCGGACATGATCGACCCGTCGCCTCGGGGAGGCCCAAGCGGACGTGCGCGAGTGCGAGGGCGCCAAGCGCCCGACAACGATCGGGCTCCTACGACCTGTTGGGCGCGCGGCAGGTGCTCGACGCGTCCAATTCGGAAACGCGCACAACCTCTGATCGAACGCCGTGAAGGCCCCACCCGGGGGCCGCGCCGAAGGCGAAGGGGGTGGGGAGGCCGCCTCCGAGGCGGCCGGGAATCACAATTCCATGTCGACGTCGCGCGGCGCGCCGCGCAGGGCGATGTAGGCGTCGTCCGTCCAGTGAAGGTCGGACAGGTACAACACCTCGAACGCGTACTTCTTGAGCAGCGCCTCGGCTTCGGCCGTGAAGCAGCCGCCGATGGCGATGCGCGTCTCCTGCCCCTTCTTCGGGAGCTTTTCGAGCCCCCGCTTGACGACGCGCGAGAGCACGACGTCTCCTTTGCTCGACCGGAACAGCAACAGCGTGACATTCGCCGTCTTGTTCGGCAGCGCATCCGTCATCGCACGATAGGCGGTGGGTACCGCGTTCTCGAGCTTTGCGAGCGGAAGATCCTGGATGACGCGAACGCTCATCGACTTCTCCCTCGGGGTACACAAGGGCCGGTCATTTAACCGAATCCAGGTCATGGGGCAACGAGGACGTGCCCCTGGGCGGATGATCCGTTACGGATCGCCCCCACCCGCACCGATCGAGGCGCGCGATGAACGAGCGCGATGTCATTCACGACTGGAACGTCGAGGGGCACGCCCTCTCGCCCCCGATGCGACGCGTCGAGGTTCACGACGAGACGCTGCGCGACGGCATCCAATGCCCGTCGGTGGTCGACCCGCCGATCGAGCGCAAGTTCGAGATCGTCCGCCTGCTCGCGTCGGTCGGGGTCGACTCCGTCAACGTCGGGCTGCCCGGCGCCGGCCCGCGCGCTGTGGCCGACTGCATGCGCCTGGTCGAGCTGATCCGCGACGAGAAGCTCAACATCCGGCCCGCGTGCGCCGCACGAACCCACGCGAACGACATCCGCCCGATCATCGAGATCAGCGAAAAGACGGGCGTTCCCGTCGAAGCGATGATGTTCCTCGGCTCGTCGCCGATCCGCATGTACACGGAGGGCTGGGACGAAGACAAGCTCGAACAGATGACGCGCGACGCCGTGCGCATGGCCAAGCAGGCGGGAATCCCCGCCACGTTCGTGACCGAAGACACCGTCCGCAGCCACCCCCGCACGCTGCGTCGCCTGTTCTCGGCGGCGATCGAGGAGGGCTGCGAGCGCCTCGTGTTGTGCGACACCGTCGGCCACGCGACGCCCAACGGCGTGTTCAACCTCGTGCACTGGACGGTCGATCTGCTCGTCGGCTACGGCCAACGCGACAACGTGAAGCTCGACTGGCACGGCCACAACGACCGCGGTCACGCGCTTCCGAACGCGCTGTACGCGATCGAGGCCGGCTGTGAGCGCGTCCACGGGTGCGTGCTCGGCATCGGCGAGCGCGTCGGCAACACGTCCCTCGACCAGCTGCTCGTCAACCTCAAGCTGCTCGGGGTCGACAAACACGACCTGGTGCGGCTCGTCGACCTGGTCAACGAGGTCTCCGACGCCTGCCACGTGCCCATCCCGTACAACTACCCGGTGTTCGGCACCGACGCGTTCCGCACCGGCACCGGCGTGCACGCCGCCGCGCTGATCAAGGCCCACAAGCGCGGCGAGCAATGGCTCGCTGATCGCGTGTATTCCGGCGTCGTCGCCGGCTGGTTCGGCCGCACCCAGGAGATCGAGATCGGCCACCAGAGCGGCGAGAGCAACGTGCGCTGGTGGCTCAAGCAACACGGAATCGACGAGTCCGACACGATCGTGAAGGCCGTGTTCGACGCCGCGAAGTCGACGAACCGCATGTTGTCGGAAGCGGAGATCCTCGCCGTCGTTCACGGCGTGCAGGCCTAGCTCCGGCTCACGGCTGCTCTTCCGTCGCGCCTGGCGCAGGCACGGGCTCCGCGGGCAGGTGCACCACGTTCAGGCTGTACTTGCCGTAGTCGAAGCGGCCCATGTCGCGGTCGTTGTCGTGGCAGGTCGTGCACGCGACCGCGCCCGGCGAACGCACCGGGCGTTGCGACGCCGGCTTGTCGACGTGGCTCGCCGAGGGCCCGTGGCAGGCCTCGCACTGCACGTCCTGGAGACCGGCGACGTCGGACGGGCCCGTCGGACCGCCGCGTTCGTCGAACCCGGTGACGTGGCAAGACGTACAAGCGCGGTCGACCGCGCGACCCGACGCGACGAGGCTCGCCCACGCGCGCGCGTGCGGCGTGGTCGCCCACTGCGCGGCCTCGACGGCGTGGCACTCGGTACACGCGTCGCTCCCGGCGTACTTCGACCCGTCCGGCGCGACCCGCGGCCACGTCGCTGCGAGATCGACGCCTTCGGTGGTGCCCATCCGCGCCAAAGCGGCGTCCACCCGCTCGCGCGTGGCTGGGTGGTCGGCGATTTCCGGGGCGAGCTCGATCTGGGAGAACGCGAACGTGCTCTTCGACGCGCGATCGGCCTTCTCGTACGCGTCGAGCTCGGACTTCGCCGCGGCGGTCTGCGTCGCGTAGAACGCGATCTGGCGCTCGATGCGCGCCTCATGCCGCTCGTCGCGCCCCGTTCCCCGCTCGCGCTCGGCCTCGGCCGCGCGGGTCTGAAGCTTCTCCAGCTCTGTACGCAGCGTCACGGCCCGGTCCATCGGCTCCCAGTCGCGCGAACCCGCCGGGTACAGGTCGAGCCGCGTCACCTTCTGCCCGCGCGACGCGAGCGGGATCGTAAACCCCCGGCCGGCGATGCGCGGGACGGAGTCGTCCTCCATGCCGATAAGCAGGTCCACGGGCGGGCCGTCCGACGCGAACGCCTTCAGCGCCTCGCCCGACAACGGGACCAGCGCCACCGTTATGTCGACGGGACCCAGCGCCTCGAGCGCGAGGATCGCGGCGGGACCGGGCTTTCCGACCGTGCAGCCCTTGGGGTCGCCCGCTGTGACGCCGACCACACCGATGCGCAGCCCGCCGCGCTCGATCAACAGGGCGCCGGGGTACGGCTCGTCACACTCGAGGTTCGCGGCCAACACCGGCAGATGGTACTGATGCGCGAGCGCGTCGATCGTCTCGCGGCCGAGGCCCCAGTCGTCCGCCGAGATCGCGAGCGCGTCGAGGCCACCAAGCGCCCAGGCCTCCGCGACGAGGTCCGCCTTGATGCGGCGCTGCGGGAGATCGGCCGAGGAGATGTGTTCCCGCGGGGCGAGCGAACCCCCAGCGTCCAGCAGGAGCACGGGGCCCTTGGACGCGAGGTCGCTAACGACGCTGTTTCTCCTGGACAGACCGCCCAGCGGATGCTTGGGTCAACCGCAGGGTTCGATCTCACCCTCGCCGCGACCGGAGAGCAGCAGCGTCAACGCGGGCGTGGGCGCAGACGGCGCCACATCGGGCGTGCCCCAGCACGCGACGAGCCAGACGAGCATCGGACCTCCAGCGTTGCCCACTATCCGACCGCGCGCGCCGACGTTGCTACGCGCCCGGCGCGGACGTATATTTCTTGTCAGGAGGTACGTATGAGCGCGACCAAGCTGACGCTAAGCGTCTCTCCGGACGTCGTCGCTGCAGCCAAGCGCTACGCACACGACAACGGAACGTCGGTCTCGGCGCTCGTCGAAGGCCTGCTCGACGCGCTCGTCCGCATCGATGCCCGGCGGCGATCCGACACCCCAATCACCGACGGCCTCGTCGGAGCCGCCGAAGGTTCCTCCATCGAAGACTACCGGCGCCACGTCGACGAAAAGTATCGATGATCCGCCTGTTGCTCGACATCAACATCGTCCTGGACGTCCTCCTCCGTCGCGAACCGCACCTCGCCGCTTCCCGCGCGGTGTTTCAGTCGATCGAGCGCAAGGAAGCCGTCGGGTACCTTTCCGCGCACGCGTTCACGACGATCTGGTACCTGCTCCGCAAGGCCGGCGGCCCCGCCCACGCGAACGCGCGGCTCGCCGACCTGCACACGGTGTTCGGTGTCGCCCCCGTCGACGAGAGCGTGCTCGTCGAAGCGCTCGCGCTCGGATGGGTCGACTACGAAGACGCCGTGACCGCCGTCGCAGCGAGGCACGCCCGATGCGACGCGATCGTCACCCGCGATCCGCGAGGCTTCGTCCGCTTCACGCTGCCCGTCGTGGACGCGGCCGGTGCGGTCGCCCTGCTTCAACGAGGCCTGTAGCCCGCCGACTACTGCTTCACGCCCGCCCAGCGCGTGGCCTTGTCCGCGCGGTTCACGTCGTCGAACGCGTCGTGGCTGGTGAAGAGCCAGCGAGTGCCGTCCCAGTCGAGGAACACGACGAGCTCCTTGCCCGGCCCCCACGTGATCGGCGTGTCGTAGAACGAGGTGGTCTTCACGTCGGGCGTGGCGTGAACACAGGTCGCGTGGCGCGCCATACCGTCGATCCAGCCGGTGGGGTCGTAGGCGTCGACCTGCGCGGGGAGCGGCACGCCGGTCGGCGACACGCGAATCGTCAACACGTCCAGGTGGTACACCTGCACGGCGAAGCCGCCGCAACCGTCGTCCGTGAGCTCCTGGCGCATCTCGCGGGCGGGCGTGGATACGCGCGCTTCGACGATGGCGTCCGCGTTCTCGGCGAGGTGCTTGAGGGAGACTTCGACGGCGTCAGGCATCTACAGGCCGCTCCCGAGGAACACGTACGCGGCGCCCGAGTCGGTGCCGTTGGGGGACGCGCGGCCGGCGCCGATCGCGATGTCGGTGTAGCCGTCGCCGTCGATGTCTCCGAGATTTGCGACGGTGGAGCCGAGGTTCTCGACGGCCGAGGTGGTGAGGATCGCGTCTGCGGATGTCGCTTCGTAGACGCCGTCAGCGGCGATGTCGCGGAACAAGACGGCACCACCTCTACCCGCCTCGCGCATGCTGCTTGCAGCGACGAGCGATGCCCACGGCTCGGTCGCCGTCGCGGGCAAGACCACCATCACGCCTGCGGAGTACGATCCCGCGGGTCCCAGGAACTGCGCGACTGCGTCCGCAGTCTCGTCCATGGCTACGACGGACCGGCTCGGACGGAGCCGAGTGATCCGTCCCGAACTCGCATCCACCGACGGCTGACCCACATAGAGCTCCGCACGCCCATCAGCGTCGGCGTCAGCCAGCGAGAAAAGACCCCCGTACGAGTCGGGAGCCGCGATCGTTACGTCACGGGCATCCTCGTGTGGAGCCGAGCCTGACGGGAGATCGAAGTACACGTCGATCACCCGATCCATGTAGGCCCCGACGACGAGGTCATCGAGCCCATCTCCGTCGAGGTCGCCCCCCGACGCCACCGTCAGACCGTACGTGGATGAGGTGCTGGTGAGGCGCGTGTTTGGAGCGTCGGTCGAAGTCGCCGCAGCGGGGTCGAGAAACACGTACACCGAGCGATCGTTCCGAAAGTCGGTAGCCGCCAATCCGCTGCGGTACGGAACGAGCGTCTGACCAAGATCGTCGCCCCCGATCGAGATCGCGCCGGGTTGCAGCGTGCGGCCGCTGACCACGTAGGACTTCAGCGCGTGCGTCCCGTAAAAGAACCCTACGACGACCTCGTCGCCCCAGATCGTCGTGGTGAGCGGCCTGTCGACGCCAAAGTCGGCGTGCTGCAGCGGCACGGCGTCGCGGTCTTGGAACAGCGGTCCATACGCCAACGACTGGTCGCCAAGGAGGTCCACGTTGCCGTCATCGTCGAGGTCGGCCGCACGCAGGCTCTGGTACCCGAAATGCTCAGCAGCCGCGCTCCCCCGGACGACGGCGTCTGCGTCACCGACGGTCATCTCACCGTTCAGTCCGCAGCCCGCACTCGTCCCCTCGCAGTCGTCGTCGACACCGTTCTCGCAGATCTCGATCGCCTCGGGGCTTACCTTTCGATCGGTGTCGTCGCAGTCGTCGGCCACCGTGACGAACCCGTCCGGGGCGGCGCAGGCGAGTGTCGACGCGTCAGGATCACCGTGTTCGTCGTCGTCCACGTCGGCGAAGAACGTGAGTTGCTGTACGCCGACGTCGTGGTCATTGCAGTCATCACCAACCGCGACGTACCCCGTCGGCGCCGCCGCACACGACAACAGCGTCGTCGCCGGGTCACCTGCGCCGTCGGCGTCGGCGTCGCGGTACCAGGTCACACGATCGGTGGCCTCGTCGTCTTCGAGGATCCCGTCGCAGTCGTCGTCGAGGCCGTTGCAGACCTCGACGGAGCCCGGGTAGACGGCGGCGTTCGCGTCGTCGCAGTCCCCGGCCGGGTACTCAGTCTCCGCGGCGCAACGATCCTCGACGAAGCCGTCGTCGTCGTCGTCGCAGATTTCACCGGCCCGATCGACCTGCGAGCAGGCCGCCAAAAGGAACGGAAGCCAACGCATCTCTCACCGACAGCCTTGGGGGCGTGAACCGACGTTCGGATCGCAGGTGATGCACTTACCCCAACCTGTTTCCGACAACTCGCAGTCCGAAAGATAGCATCCCGCCACACAGATCGGATTGAGGTCAAATCCGCAGTCTTCCAGGTAATTCGCCGACACTCCACACGCGGGCACCGACGTCGACCAACCGGCCGCGTTCGTGTAGCATGACAGGCCGCCCCAGTCCTCGGCGCACCCGGTGGTCTTGTTCTGGTACTGCTTCTCGTCCTGCGAGTTGCAGTTGTAGTCAAAGTTCAGGTTGTCCCCACGCTTGAACGTGAAGTACAACGTCTGCCCAGGGTTCGTATTCACGTCGCTGTCCAGGCAGTCCGTGTTGTTCTTGCCCGTGAACGGCGCATGCCCCGGCGTACACCAGCACTCGGTGGTGTTGCCTTTGGCCCCGTAACCGTCGCTGTCTTCGTCCTTGTAGAACTTGGTACAGCCCGCGATGTCCTTCTCGTTCCAGTTGCCGTCGCAGTCGTTGTCGATGTTGCTGGCGTCACACGTCTCGACTTCCGCCGGGTTCACGTCGGCGTTGCTGTCGACGCAGTCCTGCGTCTTCCCCGTCGCGTTCACACACGGCGGGCTCTCGCAGTAGCCGTCGCCGTCGTCGTCGTACTTGACGGTGCCTTCGTCGACGGTGCCGTTGCAGTTGTCGTCGACGCCGTTCGGCTGCTCGGGCACACCCGACGGGTAAGCCTGGGGGTTCGCGTCGTTGCAGTCGGGGATGGTGCCAGCGGCGTTCGCGCAGTCGCCCGTCTCACAGTACCCGTCGCCGTCGTCGTCCCAGCACAGCGTCTGCGGGCCGTCGATGAAACCGCTCGTGCAGTCGTTCCGGATGTCGTCGCAAAGCTCGGGCGCCATCGGATACACGTTGGGATTCATCGGCTGGCAGTCGCCGGCGCGCTCGGTCCAGCCGTCGCCGTCGAGGTCGAGGTCGATGAGCGCGAGCACGTCGAACGACGCGTTGGCCGATACGTAGTTGCCGTCCGTGTCCGTGACCTGGAACGTGAGCAGATGGCTGCCGATGGGCAGCGGCGACGTGGGCGTGCAGGTGGCGTGGCCGTCCCCCCCGGGGACCATGTAGCAGCCGAGGTCTGCGACGCCGTCGCCGTTCGTGTCGATCGTGGACTTCATCTCGACGATCAGCGAGGTGGGTGGGTCCTGACGGTCCCCGACCTCGACCTCGAACGTGTACAGCGAGTTCTGGGCGCCCTGTTCCTTCGAGGCCGGGTGGATGACCGTGATCCACGGCGCCTCCGGCACCTCTTCCACCACGACGTTGACGCTGCCCGCGCCCTGGTCGCCTTCTGGATCGAACGCGCGGAGCGTGATCAGGTGCTCGCCCTGGGACAGGTTGGAGGTGCTGAACAGCACGACGCCTTCCGCGTCGGGCACGGCGGTGGAGTCGAGATGTTTGTCGGCCGACGACGACCACTCCAACTCGAGCTGATCGATGGGACCATCGTCATCCACGATCGCGCGGAACTCGATCGGCTCGCCCGCCTCGAAGATCGAGCCATCGTCCGGGGCGTTGATCACGACGACTGGGGGCGCGTTGAACGTGACGACGGTGTCGTCGCGCTTGCACGCGGAGAGGGCCACGAGGCCGAGGAGCCAGGAAAACCGAGACATGAGTCCCCCAAACAAAGCGAGCGTACCTTATCTCAGGACGTTTCCGCCTGCCTCGCTTTCCTGGGCGCGTTCGGGGTTGAGGCCGGCTCGCCCGTGGTGTACGTTGCCCGCCTGAACCTGAGGCACCCGTGAACCTTCCCGACCTCGAACCGGATGAGCGCGTCGCCCTCGTCGGGCTCGTGCTCTCCATCGTCGACGCAGACAACTCCAAGTCCGAAGCTGAGATGGAGGAATTCCGCGCGATCGCTGCCGAGGTCGGCCGACGCGAGTTCGACGAGGCGTTCCGGCGCGCCAAGACGTCGCTGAAGACGTTGGACGACGTGATCGCGTTCGCGACCGAAAAGGTTCAGCGCCCCGGCGCGCGCGAGATGATCCGCACCGTGCTGATCGATCTCGCCGCTGCAGACTTCATCTCGGACGAAGAGCGCGCGATCGTGGACCGCATCTCGGACGCGTGGGGTCTGAAGAAGTAGAGGGGCTCGAACGCGGGCCTGAGCGCGGGCCGACCACATCGAACGCACGATCCGTGCCGCCGTTCTCGCCGATGTGCGCGGTGGCCGCCACAGCGGTCATGCCCCCACGAGTTGCGTCGCGCGACGGTCATGCCCTCCTCAACTGCGCCGGGCGTGACAACAATCAAGGTTCCATCGTGGAACGGCCTCAGACCTGACCCAAAATCCCTCGAATTGCGCAATCCGTGTAGGCATGACCGCGCGCCGGCGCACTTCGCGCCAGCATGACTTCATGCCCTACGTGCACCAGGTCCGGCCCGGCGCCGACCCCGATCCAGTCGCAGCGATCGTCGTCCACGTTCTCGCGGACGACCGTGACCGTGGACGGCCTCGTGCTCGTCGACGGACTCGAGCGCCCGCGTCGTACGAAGGCCGCGGACGACGCGAGTGCGAACGCCGCCCGAACGCGGGCTTGCGGCCACAACGACGCGCCGCGAGGCGAAGCCGAGCGAAGCTGTTAGGAGGCCGCCCGAGGTTTCGCATGTTCGACGTGTTGTCCAAAGGCTTCAAGGCCGCCCGCCTCAAGCTGCAGGGAAAGAGCGAGCTCAACGAGGAGAACCTCTCCGAGGCGCTGCGCGAGGTCCGGACGTCGCTGATTCAAGCGGACGTCGAGATCGGCGTCGCCAAGGGATTCTTGGACCGCGTGAAGGTCAAGTCGCTCGGCACGATCGTGCCGATGAAGCTCGGCGAGCAGGAGATCCCGATCTCCCCGATGGATTGGTTCATCAAGGCCTGCTACGACGAGCTCGTCGAGCTCATGGGCCCGGTGGACACGTCCCTTGATCTGGAGGGCAAACCCGCGGTGATCATGATGGTGGGCCTCCAGGGGTCGGGCAAGACGACCACCGCCGGCAAGCTCGCCAAGCGCCTGATCGCGATGGGCAAGAAGCCCATGCTGGTGGCGGCGGACATCTACCGCCCCGCCGCCGTCGATCAGCTCACCGTGCTCGGGCGCAAGCTCGGCGTGCCGGTGTTCACGATCAAGGGCATGAACCCGGTGCAGCTGTCGAAGATGGCGCTTTCGCAGGCCCGCAACGTCGGTCGCGACGTGCTGATCATCGACACCGCCGGCCGCCTCGCGATGGACGAGGTCCTGATGAAGGAGCTCGACGACATCAAGGCCGCCGTCGAGCCGAAGAACATCCTGTTCGTGTGCGACGCGATGATCGGCCAGGACGCGGTGAAGACCGCCGCCGAGTTCGACCGCCGCCTGTCGTTCACGGGCTTCGTGCTCACCAAGCTGGACGGCGACGCGCGCGGCGGCGCCGCCCTGTCGATCAAGCAGATCACCGGCAAGCCGGTCAAGTTCCTCGGCCAGGGCGAGACGCTCGACAAGCTCGAAGACTTCCGTCCGGAAGGCCTCGCCCAGCGCATCCTCGGCTTCGGCGACGTCGTCGGCCTGATGCAGGACTTCGAGAAGCACGTCGATCAGGACCAGGCCGAGAAGACCGCCGAGAAGATGCTCGCCGGCCGCTTCACGTACGACGACTTCGTCGAGCAGCTGAAGATGCTGCGCAAGATGGGCAGCTTCCGCGACCTGATGGCGAAGATGCCGTTCTTCAGCGAGCTCATGGAGCACGTGCCCGACGAGGCGTTGGACGACAAGAACCTCGACCTCACGCTCGCGATCATCAGCTCCATGACGCACCAGGAGCGCACCGATCCGGACGTGATGAACGACGGTCGCCTCGCGCGCATCGCGAAGGGGTGCGGTCGCAAGCCGGAAGACGTGAAGGAGCTCCACGCGCGGTTCCTCCAGGCCCGCACGATGATGAAGGGCCTGGGAGACGTGATGAGCAACCCCGGCAAGCTCGAGCAGATGCAGAAGGACATGCAGCGCATGATGGGCGTCAAACCCACCAAGCCGTCCAAGCCGGAGCTCAGCACGGACGACAAGATCGTCAAGCGCCAGAAGCAGCTGGAAGCGCGCCGGGCGCGGAAGGGCCGGTAGCCGGGAATCTTCCGACCGTTACGACTCTCGCCTTGCACGAGGGGCCTCCAACGCGGTAGACGAGCAGGCTCTTCTGAGGTTCGCCTATGGCCGCAAAGTGGCTCGTCAACCAGAAAGACAACCAGCTCTCGTTCGACGGCCTCCAGGAGCTCGTCGCAGCCGCGAAGGACGGGCGCCTGCGCGCCGGCGATCTCGTGCAGCCGCCCGGCGCCTCGGACTGGGTGTACGCGAACGAGGTCCCCGAGCTGAAGACCCTCGCCTCGGACGACGTGTCCGGCATGTCCGACGGCGGCCGCACGATGATGGTGCTGGGCGCGTCCGGCGTCATGGTCGTGCTGATCCTGATCGGCGCGGCGCTCTCCGCCCTGGCCTACCTGGCGCTCCCGGACGGGTCGAACACGATCGTCGGTGGTGACCACGGCGTCACGTGGACCGAGATGATCGTCACCCAGTCCGCGGCCCCGCTCCACGCCACCGCAGACGCCGCCTCGCCCGCCGCAGCTACGCTCGAGAAGGACTCGATCGTCGACCTCGTCGCCAAGCAGAACGGCCTGTGGCAGGTGCGCACCAAGACGGGCCAGGAGGGCTTCGTCGCGCTCGACGCGGTGCTGCCCGCCTACCAGCTCGGCCCCACCGAGATCCAGCAGCAGTGGGACCCGCTCTACAACCCCGAGCGCTACGTCACCATCGGCAACGCCGCGTGGAACCTCGCCGACAAGAGCGAGACGAAGACGGTGTTCAAGTTCATGCTCGTGAACACGTCCAAACACGAGATGGAGAACGTGAAGCTCGCCGCGATCATCAAGGACGACAAGGGCGCTGAGGTCGAGCGCGTCGAGTTCCCGGTCGAGGGCAAGATCCCGCACGCAACGGACATCGGCAACGGGCAGACGTTCGTGGGAACGCTCAAGTCCGATGACGCCGCCGCGCCGCCCCGCATCCTGACCGAGACGGCGTTCATGGAGCTCGCGAAGCTCGATCCCACCATGCAGACGAAGTGGGTCGAAGGCGTCGAGTTCGAGATCAAGACGAAGGACTTCTCCGCCGCCACGATCGACATCATCGGCGTCACCGAGGTCCCGAACTCCTACGTGAGCGACAAGTGACGCCAGACACGCTGAAGGACGCCTTGCGTCCTCTCTGCGCGACGGTCGCCACACTCGACCTCTCCGATCCTTCCGCTGCAGAGGCATCGCTCAACCGCGCGCACCCCGCCGCGAGCCTCGGGCCTGTGATGGCGCTGTTGCAGCAGGCGCAGGCCGAGGGCTGGCTGACGCCCAAGCGCGCCACGCCCGCGCTCACGTTCGGTCGCCTCGCGAAGGCAACGCCGGACACACACGACCTGTCGATCGACGTCGTCGACATGGAAGGAGCGGGCGCCGAACACGTCCACCCGAACGGCGAAGTGAGCCTGTGCGTCGTGCAGAGCGGCGCGCCCGTGTTCTGCGGCAAGCCCGGCCCGTGGGTCGTCGTGCCGCCTGGCAGCCGCCACGTGCCGTTCGTGGAGGGGGGACGCATGTTGATCGCGTACTTCCTGCCTGCCGGAGCGATGCAGTTCGTGTGAGCGCCGCGGTGCTTGGGATCCTTGTAGTTTCGATCCTTAGCGTCTAAAATGCGAGAATGTATACGAGGCCCCGACACGCAGCGGCAATTCACGCCCTTCTCGAGGAATTCCCGGTCGTCGGGCTGATCGGCGCTCGACAGGTCGGCAAATCGACGCTCGCGAGGACGATCGCTGACGCCTACGCTTCCTCCCACGTGTTCGACCTCGAAGACCCCGCCGACGCGGCAGCGCTCGCGGCGCCTGGCTCGCTTCGGGACACCCGCGGTCTGGTCGTGCTCGACGAGATCCACCACGCGCCAAACCTGTTCGGGATCTTGCGGTTCCTCGCGGATCGGCCAGGACGCCCTGCGCGGTTCCTCATCCTCGGCAGCGCATCACCGGTCCTGCTCCGACAGGCGAGCGAGTCGCTGGCGGGACGCATCGCCTGGTACGAGCTCGAGGGCCTCGCGTTGGACGAGGTGGACGACCTCACAGCGCTGCACATGCGTGGCGGTCTGCCCGCGAGTCTTGGCGCGCGCACGGACGCCGCGTCCGGGCGTTGGCGCGAGCAGTATGTCCGCAACCTGGTGGAGCGCGATCTGCGCGACCTCGGGTTGCCGCTGGCCCCTCCGGACGCGCGGCGGCTTTGGACGATGCTCGCTCACAGCCACGGGACCACGCTCAACGCGAGCGAGCTCGGCCGATCGTTCGGCGCGAGCGACCACGCCGTCCGACGCCACGTCGACCTGCTGAGCCATGCCTTGTTGATCCGCCCGCTCCTCCCCTGGCACGCGAGCATTTCGAAGCGCCAGGTGCGTGCACCCAAGCTCTACATCGCAGACCCCGGCGTGCTCCACACGCTGCTCGGGCTACCGGATCGGCGCGCCGTCGAGTCGCATCCAATCGTCGGCCGATCGTGGGAGGGATTCGCCATCGCGCAGGTGTGCCAGCGGCTCGAAGTGGAAGCCGAGCGCCGGTATTTCTGGGGGACACACGCAGGCGCCGAGCTCGACCTGCTCGTCGAGGTCGACGGGCGACGCCTCGGCTTCGAGATCAAGTGGACGGAGGCGCCCGGGCCCACGAAGTCCATGAGAATCGCCCTCGCCGACCTCGAACTCGATCACCTCTACGTCGTTCACCGAGGCACCCGCACCTTCCCGATCGACGACGACATCACCGCGCTGGCGCTCGCCCGCGTGTGGTCCGACCTGCCGCGTCGCGCGCGCGCCTAAGCCGTCCCAAGCGAATAGCGCAGCTCAGCCGCGATCTGCACGGCGGACTGTCGGTACAACACCAGCAGGCCGACCACCAACACGATCGAGATCGGCGCGGTCAGCGCGGCCTCCCCGCGCGCAGCCCCGAGGCCCGCGAGCCAGATCGCCGCGATCATCGGCGTCCACGGCGGCGCCCAGATCACGTCCAGGTGCACGTTGCGCGTCGTGCGCACCAGCGTCACCTGCCCGTGCAAGCCCATCGGCGCCTTGCGCTCGGTCGCCTCGGCCCAGTAGATGATCTCGTCACCGTCGCGCTCCCAGTGCACCTGCGACGTCTTGCCCTTGATCGCGACCGGGACCGCGGGGATCGGCACCGGCTCCATGCCGAGCGGGAAACCGACGCGGAAGTACGCGCGCGGACGCCACCGCAGCAGGGCGCGCTCGCCGAGCAGCCCCCCGAGCAGGGTGAACGCGGCCATCGCCGCGACGAGCGGCGACCCGTCGCTCACGTCCGGCGCATCATCGGGTTGTTCTGCTTCACCCAGCCGAGCGGGGCGCTTTCGCCGCCGTAGGCGTGGCCCGGGTACACGACGAGATCGTCGGGCAGGGACATCAGCCGTTGGGTGAGGCTCTTACGCATCTCTTCGGGGTCGCCACCCGGCAGATCAACGCGGCCACACGACGTGAGGAACAGCGTGTCCCCTGCGACGAGCGCCTGTTTGCAGCGAAAACAGGACGAGCCCGGCGTGTGACCCGGCGTGTGCACGAACTCGAGCTCGACGTCGCCGGCGGACACCTTGTCGCCGCCGACGTGCTTCGTGAGGTCGGAGTCCGACAGCGACGTGACCTTCTTCACGCCGTGCGCTTCCGCTTCGTGGCAATGAATCGGGCACGGGTTGAGCGCCAACAGCGTCGTCAGGCCCTCAACGTGCATCTTCCCGAACAAGGAACCGCCGATGTGGTCGGGGTGGTAGTGCGTGACGAGCGCGCCCGTGACCTTCATGCCGT
Organism: Pseudomonadota bacterium; assembly: GCA_947505245.1. Taxonomy (GTDB): domain Bacteria; phylum Myxococcota_A; class UBA796; order UBA796; genus SYKL01. The sequence continues at coordinate 109,708 of CANNIZ010000003.1, forward strand.
CGGTCTTGGCGGCGTCGAGGATGCCGCGCACGTCCCAGGCGGGGTCGATGACGACGCACTCGCGTTTGACCTTGTCACCGACGAGGTACACGAAGTTCGCCATCTGACCGGCGGCCTGGTTGCCGAGCGCGAAGTCGCGGCCCGCGCGCAGCTGCCGGACATAGAACGTGTCGTCCACGAGGACCTCCTAGCCCGCGTGGGGCTCGTCGCGACCGAAGTAGATCACCTTCTTCCAAGTCGCCGTGATGTCGTCCGCGAACAACACGACGAGATCGCCTGGCGTCGCGGTGGCGAGGCCGAGATCGACCGCCTCCATCTCCACGAGGCACTCGAGGAGCTCACACTTCGTGCCGGCTTCGAGCGCGCCCTCGCGCAGCAAGGCGACGGCCTGACCGGCCGGACGGCCGCGGCGGTTGTCGTCTTCGCGCAGGATCAACACGTCGAACGCCTTTGCGGCCTCGTGGCCGAGCGCGCGGATGTCCTCGTCGCGCCGATCGCCGGGGGCAGCGAGCACCGCGATCGTGCGCTTCCTGCGCATCGCGACCACCAGCTCGCCCATCGCGTGCATCGCGTGGGGGTTGTGCGCGTAGTCGACGATGACGGTAAACGGGTGCTCGTTGTACACGTTGCAGCGGCCCGGCGCCTGGAAGAACGTGTTGTCGAACGTGCGCAGGCCCTGCCGGATGCCGTCGAGCGACGCGCCCATCACGTGCGCGATCAGGGCGGAGGCGAGCGCGTTCTGGACGTTGAACCGCGCGCGGCCTTCCATCGTCGCGGGGATCAGGTGGCTCCACAGCAGCGGGACGGTCTGCTCGCCGCGGTACAGCGTGAGCATGTCGCCCTTGGCGCCGCGCTCCACGACGCCCGCGATGCCCCCGTCCGACACGTGCTTCTGAACGATCTCGTTCTTCGGGTCCATCGTGAACCAGGCGATCTTCCCGTCGACCTTGTCGGCCATCGCCGCGACGAGCGGGTCATCGGCGTTCAGCACCGCGAAGCCGTCATCGCGCACCACCTCGGCGACGAGGCGCTTTACGTACGCGAGGTCTTCGATCGTGTTGATGCCGCCAAGACCGAGGTGATCGCCGGCCACGTTCATCACGCAGCCCACGTCGCACCGCGCGAACCCGAGGCCCTCGCGCACGATGCCGCCGCGCGCCGTCTCGAGCACCGCGGTGTCTACGGTGGGGTCGCGCAACACGACGCGCGCGGACCACGGGCCCGTCATGTCGCCCTTCAGGATTCGCTCGCCGTCGATGTAGATGCCGTCCGTCGTGGTCATGCCGACGCGGCGCCCGGCCATCTTCAGGATGTGCGCCGTCATGCGCGTCGTGGTCGTCTTTCCGTTCGTGCCGGTGATCGCGGCGATCGGGATGCGGAACGGCGCGCCGGGCGGGAACAACATGTCGACGACGGCCTTCGCGACGGGGCGCGACTTGCCCTCCGTGGGGGCGACGTGCATGCGGAAGCCCGGCGCCGCGTTCACCTCGACGATGCCGCCGCCGACTTCACGCCAGGGCTGGGAGATGTCGGGCGTGATGAAGTCGATGCCCGCGACGTCGAGCCCGACGACGAGGGCCGCGCGGCGCGCCGTCTCGGCGTTCTCGGGGTGGATTCGATCGGTGCGGTCGATCGCGGTGCCGCCGGTGGAGAGGTTGCCAGTCGCGCGCAGGAACAGGCGCTCGCCAGCGGCGAGGATGCTCTCGGGCGTCTTGTTCGCGCGTTTGAGCATGACCTCGGCCTGCTCGTCGAATTCGAGCCGCGTGAGCACCTTCTCGTGACCCACTCCGCGCCGGGGATCCTGGTTCACGAGCTCGACGAGCTCGCGGACCGTGTGCTCACCGTCGCCGATGACGTGCCCCGGCACGCGCTCAGCCACCGCGATGACCTCGCCGTTCACGACGAGGATTCGGTGGTCGTTCCCCTGCAGGTAGCTCTCGACGAGCACGTAGTTCGTCATCTCCTCGATCTTCTTGAACGCTTCGCGGACCGCGGCCTCGTCCTTCAGATCGAGGAACACGCCACGGCCGTGCGAGAGGTTGTACGGCTTGACCACGCAGGGGTAGCCGATCTCGTTCGCGGCCTCGGCCGCCTCGTCTTCGGTGCCCGCAAGGATGCTGTGCGGGATGCAGATACCCGAGTCCTTGAGAAGCTTGAGCGTGAGCTCCTTGTCCTGTGCGATCTCGACCGCGATGTGCCGCGTCTCGGACGTGACCGTGGCCTGGATGCGCTTCTGGTAGCGGCCGTGGCCGAACTGGATCAGCGACGCGTCGTTCAGGCGAAGGAACGGGATGTCCCGCTTGGTGGCCTCTTCAACAAGGCTCCGCGTGGACGGCCCGAGCGCGAGCTTCTCGGCGAGGTGCACGAGCGCTTCCTGCTCGACCTTGAAGTCGAACGGCTCGGTCAACGCGGACGGAAGCTCCTTTGGGAGCAGGCTGCGCAGCAGGGAGAGCGCGATCTGCCCGGCGCGGATGCCGACGCGCTCTTCCTCGTAGCTGTAGATCACGTGGTACACGCCGTGAACGCCGGTGCCGCGGCACTTGCCGTACGTGACGGGCGTGCCCGCGAGGCACTGCAATTCAAGCGACGTGTGCTCGAGGATGTGCCCGAACCACGTGCCTTCGCGCAGCCGACGCACGAAGCCACCGGCCACGCCGTAGCTGCACGTGTGCGCGCTCAGCGACGGCACGTGCGACAGCAGGCCGTCGACGAAGCCGGGGATGCGGTCGCTCGGCCACTCTTCGAGCTCTTCGAGATCGACCGTGTGACGGATCACAGGCCGGTAACCGTACAAGTTCGGGCCGCGGTAGATGCGCGTTTCGAGGACCTTCATGAGACCACCTTGAAAACGAGAAAGGGATGCGGCTCAGTGCGGCTTGATGAAGCTCGCGACGTTCGACGGGGTCGGCAGCAGGCCGTGCTCCACCACAGGCGCGGGCGCGGCCTTCCGAGGAGGCGGCGCCGACGCGGTGCGCTCGACGAGGTCGAACGTGCACCCCTGCGTGAGCACGTGCACCTGCAGCCCGAGCGCAGCGGCGGGCGCGCGGCCCTGGATCTCGGGGACGTCGGAGTAGCTGAGTTTGCCGCCGTCGATCACCGTGACGGAGCCGGCCCCCCAGACGGACAGCTGGTTGGTGCCGTCGAGCAGCGCGGCGGTGTCTTCGTCGATGCCGACGCCGACGAGGAACGGGTTGAGTGCTACCGCGGTGAACAGCCGACCGACGCGGTGCCGCTGGCTGAAGTGCTGATCGACGACGATGCGGTTGGTGAGGCCGAGACCCGGCGCGAGGCTCACCATCCGCTGGTTCACCATCTGGCCGCTGCGACCGCGCGCGATCATGTGCTGGCACACGGCGCCGGCACCGGCTGACGTGCCCGCGATCGGCACGCCGCTCGCGTTCATGCGCCGGAGCGACTGCACCACCGGCGTACCGCCCAACATCGCGACGAGGCGCAGCTGATCCCCGCCGGTGAAGAACACGAGCGTGGCGCGTTCGAGATCCGCGAGCATCCGGGGCTCGGCCGCCTCGCCGCGGGAGGCGATGTCGAGCACGATCGTCTCGGCGGCGCCGAGTTCCTTGAACACGCGGGTGTAGACGGCGGAGATGTCCTTCGCCACCGAGGATGCCGTCGGGATCAAGCCGATGCGGGCCTTCGGACCACCCGCGAGCTGCACGATCTTCTGCAGAACGTGCTTCTCCTTGAGCTTGTCTTCGCCGCCGCCGATGGCGACAATGGTTCCACGGGTCACATCGGCGGGGACGATAGCGGGCACCTGGCCTCCGACCGCGAACGGTAGTGGCCGCGCACCCCCACGTCAACCTGCGTCGGAGGGGAGCCCTCCCGCCGAGCGGCTGAATGAACGACCTCGCCGAGTGAAAGGTGAGCTCCCCGGAACCGTTCACCCCACAGACGGTCATGAGCTTCGGGAGGCAACATGCGGTGGTTGGCGATTCTTGCGGTGCCCTTTTCGTGGTCGGGCTGTGGTCACGAGGACGCGGGCGCGCCGATCCGGGCCTCGCTGTCGGACGGTCAGCTCCTCTCGGGTGACCTCATGACCGAGGTGCTGACGCTTGAGACGAGCGTAGGCACGTTGCAGATCCCCCTCGAGGACGTCGGTGAGGTCGTGCCGACCGAGGCGACCCAGCTCGGCACCGCCGCCGGCAAGGTCACGGTCTGGCTCCGCGACGGGAGCGAGTTCGTCGGCACCTGGGCCGATCCCGAGATGCTCGTGGCGATCAACGTGGGCGGCACCTCCGTCGAGGTCGACCTGCCGATGGACCGCCTGTCGCGCCTGCAGACGCGCGCCGGCGAGCTGTGGCCGGAGGGCGCCGCGTACCGCGTGCGCACGATCTTCGGCGACGACTTCATCGTGGATCCGGAGCACACGCGGCTCGTGATGGAGAACGACCTCGGCACGTTCGCGCCGTTCTTGTCGGAGTGTGCGTCCGCGCGTCCCGTCGGAGACGCTGATGGCGACTGGCGGATCGAGCTCATGAACGGCACCGTGCTCGTCGGACCGCTCGACGACGACGCGATCACGTTCGCGCTCGCGAACGGCCCCGAACAGGTCACCGTCCCGCTCACGTCGTTCGCGTGGATGGAGCGCGTGTGGTTCCCGGAGCACAACGTGGTCGACCAGCGCAGGATGAGCGGCGGTGAGGAACCGGCGGGCAATGCCGCCTGGGCGAGCCCCGCGACGGTCCAGTCCTCACCACCGGCGCCCCGCGCGGCCAGCCCCGCGGACGGATGGTTCCGGAACGACGAGCTGCGCCAGGTCAAGGACGAGCAGGTCGTTCACTGACGTAGGGCTCGAACACCAGTCGCATCCCGAAGGTGATGCGAGGGAGCGCGCCGTAGGCTTCATGGCGCACGGATTCGAGAGACTCGCCGAAGCCCGACGTGAAGCTCCCGCCGGCGAGGCTATCGGGCTCGTCCAGCCACTCGTGGACGTTGCCCCACACGCCGTAGAGCCCGTACGCATTGGGCAGGCCCGAGCCCACGGGCGCGAGGACGGGGTAGCCGTCGGAACAATACGGGCCGCCGGTCGGAGAGACCAGGCCGGCAGCCTCGTACGACTGATCGCGAATGTTGGCGTACTTGCACGGGTACTTGCGGTCTGGGAGCGCGCCGGCATAGCAGGCGTATTCCCCGGCGGTCGGAAGACGGAAGCGCCCCGACATCTCGACGCCGTCAACGGAGATCGCGGCGCCCTGCTCGGTCAACAGGGCTGCGATGTACCGCGCCTCGTATTGGGACAGGCAGGCCGCAGGCTCGTCCTCGATGTCCTGAGACCGCAGTATCTCCCGCGGAACGCGGGGTTCCCGGTACTCCGCGCAGCTGTCCATCGTCAGCGTGAACGACTCGTCGAGGCTCCGAGCGACCGAGCGGGGAGTCTCGGTGGACTCGACCCACAGGGTCGATCCCTCGGGTCCACAGGGCGTGCCCCGGACCTCCACCTTCGCGACGGGCTCGGCCGGGCGGGACGGGGTGGGCCGCCTGGCCGGCTCGAACACCAGCCGCATGCCCTGCTCCAGACCGGAGATTCCCCCCAGTCCGCCACGCCCCGGCTTCAGGCCGTCGAGGGCGGGCACCGAGAGGTAGGACATCCCGTAGCTCCAGCGCTCCTCGGCCATCTTCTCATTGACGTTGCCCCACAGACCCAGCAGGCCGTAGGCGTTGGGAGCGCCGAAGGTGACCGGCGCCAGCAGCGGGTAGCCGTCGTCGCAGTCGTAGCCGGCGCCTGGCGCGTCGTACCAACCGGGGTAGCTCCGGTCGAGGACGTTGCCGCGGTCACAGGCCGTGCCTGCGGTCGGGCGCTCGCCGAGGATGCACTGGTATTCGGCGACGGTCGGCAGGCGAAATACTCCGCGAAGACGGCCCGAGGGGCCGAGGGCGCGCGAGGTCTCGTTGGCTCGACGTACGAGGTACCCAACCTCGGTGCCGTAGAGGCAGGCGATCGGCATGTCGGGGCCGACCTGGGGGGGCAAAAAGTAGGACAGTCTTGGATTATCGCCCGCTTCGCAGGCATCGACGCGGGCCTCGAGGCCCGGCGCCCACTGCGCGGCGAGCGATTGCGGGGTCTCCGTCGTCTCCACCCACAGCACCTTCCCATCGGCGCCGCAGGGGGTCGCCGACACCGGAACGTCGATCCAGGCGCTCACGGCCCGTTCCACACGTCCAGCACGGCCTGCAGCGCCTCGGGGTCACCCGAGACGTAGGCGGCGCGAAGCGTCGGTTCGGTCAGTCGACCCGAAACCAACAGCGCCTTCAACCGCTGCAGTGCTTCGACCTCCGCCCCGTCGCCTGCGCTCTCGCCGGAGGACGGCAACGCGGAGCCGGACGCATCGTAGAACGACCGATCGTCGGACCGATCGTCGGGGTCCTTTCCGGCGAACACGAGATCCGTGAAATAGCGGGTGGCGCCTTCGTCGAGGAGGTAGGGCGCGGCACCCTGCCACGCCGGGGAGGCCGTGGAGTGGGTCACCTCGTGAACGGCCGTATTCGGCGAATCGTCCCACAGGTAGGCCGTGCTGGTGTCGGCCCAATAGAACCCGACAATATCGGAGGGCAACATGCGCATTGCGCGTGCGTCCCGGACAAAGACCTCGACGAACGCTTCAGGGTCGAGCTCGGGCGTCGCAGGTGCAAGGGACACCGGGGAGTCGGATCTCGTCGTCTCGCCGGTGATCCCGTTGGTATGCTGGATCAACATCGGCGGGGCATCCAGCAGCGATCGTCCTGAAGCGCCGGGGTGGGCCGCGACCCAGGCCGCCCGCTCCGGCGGCGTGAAAGCTCGCGCGAGATCTGCCGCCTTGTCGTCCGCCAGCTTGCCGTAGGTCGTCAGAAGCTCTTTCTGCGTCGGTACCTGCTCGACCCGGCTCGCCCTCGGTACGAACGAGGGCTCGCCCTTCAGCAGGTCCGCCGAGGAGATCAGCTCGACGGCCAGCTGGAGCTGATCTTTTTCGAGCGTCGGCCAAACGGGCCCCATCGGCGGTGGCGACCTCAGGCCCGGCGTACCGTCGCTGTCGGTGGGCGGCGGATCCGTCTCACCGAGCGGCGCCGCGTCCGCCGATCGCTGGCCATCCGCCGTGCCCTCGTCGAGTAGAGCCGACCGCTCAGGTTCGGGGGCGGTCAGGCCGGAGACGCGGAAGGCGTTGTCCTCGCCGCCAGCGATCGACTTCGGTTCTGGTTTGGATGCCCGTTCCTGAGCAGGCGACTTCTGGGACTGGTGCGTTCGGGCCATCGGCTTCCTTCCACGATCAGCTTCGTTCACAGGGTCTGGCACGTCAAGGACGAACCTGGCCGGACGGATCTGACCCTCAGGGCGCGAGGCGGAACATCGCGAGTCGGTCGCCTACGAGCACGGCAAAGTCTCCGTTCGGCGTGATCGCCGAACGCGGGCAGCCCGCGAGCACGCGCCCGGACGCCGCGTCGGACAGGCAGCCCTCGCCGAGAGGCGCATCGGCGGCGAGGTACTTCCACGCGGGCACGATGCGGGGAAGCTCGGGCGAGCCGAACCGCCGCTCGGGCGCGTCGACGAGCGGCACGAGGGACGCGTCGAGCCCGGCGAGATCGGTCCCGACGACGACGACCCACCCGTCCGCGAGCGGCCACGTCTCGGGGAGGATCTCTGGAAACCGCACCCGATCGGGCTTGTCGAGCAGCGTCAGCTCCCGCACCCGCCCGATCGCCGGCACCTCGACCGTGCCCGCGTCTCCCGCGAGGAACACGCCCGCGACGGTCTCTGAAGGGATCGGCCACGCCCGGAGCGCGAGCGATTCCGGCAGCGGCCCCGGCTCCACGAGCAACATGCGCTCCGGATCGTCGAGCGTGAGCGCGTAGTCGCCCCGGCAGGGCTTCGGGAACGCAAACGCGCCGTCGGTCACGTCGCTCGTCAGGGGTTCGCACTTGCCGGACACCTGCGTCGCGGTGACGCGCAGACCCGAGAGCCCGGCCCCGGTGCGTACGTCCACGAGCGCGCCCGTGACCTGCTCTGGCGTACAGGCGAGCAGGAAGAGGATCACGCGAGGTCGCGCACGAACGACCGCGCGCGCTCGGCGATCAGCGACTCCCAGTCGGCTCCGTCGCGGCCCGACGCCGGAAACCCGACCCCACGGGCTGACACCACCAAGGCGCCGAGCCCGTCCGCGCGGCGAAGCACGTCGACCGCCGCGCGATCGCCGCCCTGCGCGCCGTACCCGGGGACGAGGAACCACGTGTTTGGCAGGCGTTCGCGCCAGGCCCGGCCCTCGTCGCCGAGCGTGGCCCCGACCACGGCGCCCGCGGACGGGTTCGCGGCGAGCCACTCCGCGACGTGATCGGCCATGCCCGGGGTCCCCCGTTGCCACGCACCCGCGCCGGGGTTTGACGTCCGCAGCAGCACGAACAGCCCCTTTCCGGGAAGGCGCGCCGCGAACGGGTCGAGCGACTCCCGACCGAGGTACGGCGAAACGGTCACCGCGTCGGCCCCGGTCGGACCGTCATCGTCGATCGTCGCGTGGGCGTAGGCCTCAGCCGTGGTGCCGATGTCGCCGCGTTTCGCGTCGAGCACGACGAGCAGACCCGCGGCGCGCGCGGCGTGCACCACGTCTTCCAGCGCGGCGACGCCGGCGCTGCCGTGTGCCTCGAAGAACGCGACCTGGGGCTTCACGGCGGGGACGACGCCGGCGCACGCGCGCACCACGCCAAGGCCGTAGGCCCGGGCGGCAGCCGCTCCCCCGCCGAGCACCTCCGGCAGACGTTCGAGGTGGGGATCGATGCCCACGCAGGCCGAAGCCCCGCAGGTGCGGCTCGCAGCTTCCAGCCGTTCGACAAAACCAGCCGCCACCGCGACCTCCCTCCCCCGGATATCGAGCCCGGGGGCCGACGTCCGCCCGGGCCTCTGGTAGGCTCCTGCCCCCGGAGGCTTCATGCTCGCCCGCCGCGTCCAAACCGAGTTGCCCGGACCCCTCGCGCGCGCAGCGATCGCGCGCGATCACTTCGACATGCAGGGGATCTACCGTTCTGTCGTGTTCGACGACGCAGCGAGCGCGGGCGTACACCTCGTAGACGTCGACGGGAACGTGTTCCTCGACCTGTTCTCGAGCTTCGCCCTCGGCGCGCTTGGCTACAACCACCCCGACCTCGTCGCGATGGCCTCGACCCCCGCGTTCGTACACGCGTCGATCAACCCGACGTCGACGCCGTTTGTGACGACGCCGGCGTGGTTCGACTTCATCGAGGCGATGGAGCAGAATTACGCTCCGCGCGGCATGCACCGCATGTTCTGCGTGGACGCCGGTGGCGAAGGCGTGGACGCCGCGATCAAGGCCGCGTTCATCGTGCACGGCGAGCATCGGCGCGTGGCCGCAGGTGGGCCGAAGAACCCGCTCGAACTGCCAGCCGCCGAGCAGGCCCGCATCATGGACAACGCCGGCACGGACGCCGTGATCGTCGCGTTCTCGGGCGCGTTCCACGGCCGCGGGCTCGGCTCGCTCTCGGCGACGCACAGCAAGCTGATCCACAAGGCCGATCAGCCCGCGTTTCCCTGGCCCACTGTACCGTTCCCGGCGAACAAGTGGCCGCTCGAGCGCCACACCGACGAGAACGCCGCGGCCGAAGCCGCCTCGCTCAAAGCACTCGCCCAGGTGCTCGACGCGCACGCAGGACGTGTCGCCGCCGTGATCATCGAGCCTGTGCAGTCCGAAGGTGGCGACCGCCACGCCTCGCCCGCGTTCTACCAGGGCGTCCAGCGGCTCACCAAGCAGGCCGGCGCCGCGTTCATCCTGGACGAGGTACAGACGGGCGTGGCGATCAGCGGCACCTACTGGGCGCACGAGCAGCTTGATCTTCCCGAGCCGCCCGACATGGTCACGTTCGGCAAGAAGATGCAGCTCGGCGGGTTCTTTGCGCGGCAGAGCCACTCGATCGACCAGTTCGGGCGCATGTACCAGACGCGCAACGGCGACCGCGCCCGCGCGATGCTGTCGGTCACGACGTGGGAGACCATCGCCCGCGATCGGCTCACGGCCAACGCGCGCGAGGTCGGCGGGCACTTCCTCCATGGCCTGCAGAGCCTCTCCGACAAGTATCCGGGGCTGATCACCGAGGCGCGCGGCAAGGGCTTCCTGCTCGCGTTCGACCTTCCAACCACGGCCGGGCGCGACGACTTCCTCAAGCGCTGCCTCGCCCGCGGCGTGTTCGGCACGTACACCGGCGTGCGCTCCGTGCGGCTGCGCCCCCACCTGATCACCACGCGCGACCACGTGGACGAGGCCCTCGAGGTGTTCTTCGACGTCGCCGAAGAGATGACCGCATGAAGTCGCCGCTCGTCGACGTCGATGACCTCGCCCCAGGTGAGAACCACGGGAAGGCCGCGACCGCGTTGACCCGGTACACCGTGGAGGAGGTCACCACCGAGGCCGCGTTCGACGAAGGCCTCGCGCCGCTGAACGCGCAGTTCCTCGCAACGGGAGAGATCGAGCGCGAGGACGTGCTGCGCACCTGGCTGCGCGCCGGCTTCCGCACCAGCCCGGCCACGCCGATCGCCGCGCGCTACCACATGCTGCTCGTACGCGACGCGGACGGCACCCTCGCCGCCGTGCGCGACTGCTTCACCGCGACAGACCCCACTACGGGCCGGGTCGTCGTGTTGTTGTCGCACAGCCTCGTCCTGCCGCAACACCGTCGCACCGGCGTCGGCGCGCTCCTTCGCGCCTGCCCGGTCGCGTTCGCGCGCGCGGACGCCAAAGCCCTCGGCGTGACCCACCCGAAAATCCTGTTGTTCGCCGAGATGGAGCCGATCGAGCCGCACAACCGCACGACCGTCACGCGCGTGCTCGCGTACGCCCGCGCGGGTTTCCGCGCGATCCCGCCAACATCGCTGCCGTACGCTCAGCCCGACTTTCGCGACCTTGACGCGCTCGGCGTCGGCCCCGTCCCGCTGCCGTTCCTTTGCCTGATCCGCCAGATCGGTGAAGACGGTCGCCCCGACGCGCCCCGTGCGACAATCGAGGCCTTGGTGCGCCACGTGCAGGCGATTCACCTGCACCACTGCGCGCCGGGTCAGCTCGCCACGATCCGCGACCACGCCCTCGGCGCGCTTGCGCGGGATTCGCGCGACCCGATCCCGCTCGTACGGCTCCCCGTCGCACCCTCTGAGGTGTCGCTGCTCGAGCCGCTCATGTACAGCCGCGTGTTCGCGCTTTATCCCTCAACCTGGATCGGCCCGCTGCCCCTCGGCGACGCCGACCTCGAGACGACCCTGCTCGTCGCCAACTGGAACCCGCCCAAGGAGCGCCCGTGAGCACCGAACCCGTGATCCCCAACGAACCGCAAGGTGTCTCGATCCTCACCCGGGTGCCCGGACCAGCCAGCGAGGCCCTGCGCGCCCGCCACCAGCACTTCCAGGACGCGCGCACGATCCACCTGTACCAGGACGCGCGGAAGAGCCTCGGAAGCTTCATCGTCGACGCCGACGGAAACACGCTGCTCGACGTGTACGGCCACATCGCCGCGGTGCCCATCGGGTACAACCACCCCGCGCTGCTCAGCGCCTGGAAGGGGGGCGCGTTCGACTGGGCCGCCGGCTTCAGGCCCGCGCTCGGCATCATGCCGCCCCCCGAGTGGGTGGACATCGTCGAGGCGATCAGCAAGGTCGCCCCGGTCGGGCTTCCGCGCTTCGTCACCGTGACGACCGGCTCCGAGGCCGTCGAGAACGCGTTCAAGGCCGCGTTCATCGCGTTCATGCGCCGCCGCCGCGGAGGCGCCTCGTGGAGCGAGGACGACGCGCGCCTGTCCATGATCAACGCGCAGCCCGGCGTGAACGAGCTGAAGATCCTCTCGTTCGAGGGCGCGTTCCACGGCCGTAGCCTGGGCGCCCTGTCGGCGACGCGCAGCAAGGCGATCCACAAGCTCGACGTGCCCGCGTTTGCCTGGCCTGTCGTGCCCTTCCCCGCGAATAAGTTCCCACTCAACGAACACGTTCACGACAACAGCGCGCTCGAGGCGAGCTGCCTGCAGGCCGTGACCGACGCGCTCGACGCCGACGGGAACATCGCCGCGCTGATCGTCGAGCCGATCCAGGGCGAAGGCGGCGATCGGCACGCGTCGCCGGCGTTCTTCCGCGCGCTACGCGACCTGCTCAAGGCGCGCGGCGTGTTCATGATCGTCGACGAAGTGCAGACCGGCGCCGGCGCGACGGGCACGTTCTGGGCGCACGAGGCGTGGGGCCTCACCGACCCGCCCGACTTCGTCACGTTCAGCAAGAAGATGCAGCTCGGCGGCTTCTTCTATCGCGAAGAACACGCCGTCCCCGAGACCTACCGGATCTTCAACACGTACCTGGGGGACCCGCTGCGCGGCGCCCAGCTCGCGGTCATCCTCGACGTGATCGCCAAAGACGACCTCGTCGCGCACACGAAGCGCACCGGCGAGAAGCTCCTCGCCGGCCTCCTCGAGCTGCAGGCGCGCTACCCGGACGTGTTGTCGCAGGCGCGCGGCGTGGGGACCCACTGCGCAATCGACGCCAGGGACCCCGCCACGCGCGACGCGATCGTCGGCGCGGTGCGTCAGCTCGGCCTCGAGGCGGGTGGTTCCGGGGATCGCAGCATCCGGTTCCGCCCCCCGCTCGTGTTCGCGAGCCGCCATGTGGGGCTCGCGCTCGACCTGCTGAGCGCCGCCGTCGCGACGGTGCGGTAGGCTACGGCAGCTCGGTGTTGTTGTAGAGCGCGGTGACCTCGACCGGGTCGATCGCCCGGTCGTAGATGCGGACCTGGTCCGTCCACCCGTCGAACCCGTATTCTGCGCAGCACTCGCGATCGCCGAGGTGGATCGGCCCGCTGTCCGCCGCGATCGGCGTGCCCGGTGCCGTGCGATCGGTGTCGCGCAGGACGCCGTCGACGTACAGTCGCTTCACGCCGCTTGCAGCGTCGTAGGTGCCGACGAAGTGATGCCACGCCTCGGGGTTCGGCACGGCGTAGCAGGTGTCGTACATCCAGCCTGGGTTCGAGACGATGAAGCACACGTTATTCGAGTTCACCGTCGCCGTGCCGAGGATGAAGGAGCTGTACTTGCTCACCATCTGCCACACGCCGTTGTACTGGCCGAAGCTGTTGGACTTGATCCAGGCCGAGACGGCGATGCTAGCCGTCGGGTTGATGCTCGGGATCTCGGCGTAGCTGTTGGTCGCCAAGGCCGTACCGGTACCGAACGTGCGCAGCGCGCTACCGACGTGGCCGTTGGCCTGGAGGGTCGCGGTGAGCTTTGGCACGGCGTCCTTGCCGTTTCCGCTTACGTCCGAGTAGTTCCCGTCGAAGTTCCACGCTCCCAGGAGGTTCGGCGACGCGCGGCGGACCCAGATCTTCGCCTGGCCTGGCGCGCTCTTGCCGAGGTTCATGCCCGCGCCCTCGCAGCCAAGCGACATTCCGCCGCCGTAATAGGCCGGGCTCACGCTGAAGTTCATCGACACCCGGCTGTTCGCCCACGAGCCGTTCGAACCGGCGCCCGAGCAGACGCCCATGCCGCGCCAGTTGATCGTGCCGCCCAGCGTGCCGCCGCAGGAGTAGTGGCCGCTGCGCTGGTACCCGCCGAGCTCGATCACGCCCCAACGCGTCGACCCGTAGGTGTAGGCGTCTCCTTCGGTGTAGTCCTGGAGCAACGGGGTGACCTCGGTGTACCACGGTGCCGTGCCGTTGAGGCGGCATTCAAACTGCATATCACCGCCGTCGGCCGCGAGGTTCGACCAGGCGATGTGGCCGTTGACCGTGCCGTCGAGCTTTGGCGGTGAGGTGACGGTCTGACCGCCCGCGAGGTTCTGAAGCTGATTGCGCGTCGGATCCCAGCTGAACAGCTCCTTGGATGACGCGTAGTCGCCGACCAACGTCCAGCCGCCGCCGTTGCGGGTCATGTCGCAGTACGCCTGGAAGGAGTCGTTCTGCGACCCACCATGAGGGAACAACCAGTAAAACCCGTCCGCCGTGCCCCACGCCCCGTCGAGGATGTCCTTGCACGATGCGGCGGGGCAGAGCGCCGATTCGCCCGAGCCAAGGTCGTCTTGCATGAGTGCGTTCGCGTCGTTGCAGTCAGACCCTCCACACGCGAGGTCGGACAGCTTGTCGCCGTCGACGTCGTAGTCGACGCTGCCGTCGCAGTTGTTGTCGACGTCATTACACGACTTTGCTGCGCCGGGCTTCACGCCGGGGTCGGTGTCGTCGCAGTCTGTTGACGTCGCGGTCCAGGCGCCCGCGGGCCTCACACAGCCGGTGTAGGCCGTGGCGCCGCCGATCCCGTCACCGTCGGCGTCCGCGTACCACGTCTGCGCGCCGGTGGCGCCTGCCTCGTCCGCGAGGCCGTCGCAGTCGTTGTCGACGCCGTCGCACGCCTCGATCTTGCCGGGGTAGCGCAGGTTGGAGCCGTCGTCGCAGTCGTCTGGTGCGGCGACGTAGCCTGCCGGGGCCACACAAGCGTGCTTCACGCTCGCAGTGCCGCCATGACCGTCCGAGTCGGCGTCCACGTACCAGGTCGTGTCCGGGTTGAGGCTCGCTTTGGCGTCGTCGCAGTCGTCGCGATTGTCGACGTAGCCGACCGGCTGGGCACACTGGACCTTGGTGGTCGACGGCGAGCCGTACGTGTCGACGTCCGCGTCCGCGTACCAGACCGTCGTCGGGTTGATCGCCGCGTCCAGATCGTCGCAATCGTCGGCCACCGCAGCGTACCCGGCGGGAGCGGAGCAGGCCTGGATCGACACGTTCGAGCCTGCGTAGCCGTCCTCGTCGACGTCTGCGTACCACACGTGCTCGTCCGTCGCGTCCTCGTCGATGACCTGGTTGCAGTTCTGGTCGACGGTGTCGCAGGTCTCGGTCGCACCCGGGTGAATCGTCACGCTCTGGTCGTTGCAGTCGGTGCTGTTCGCGACGAAGCCGTCCGGGGGAGCGTCGCAGGCCTTCTCGATGCTGGCCGCATCGCCGTAGCCATCGACGTCGGTGTCTGCGTAGAACGTGGTCGCGTCCACCGCGTTCTTGTCGGTATCGCCGTCGCAGTTATTGTCGTCGCCGTCGCAGATCTCGGTCGCCACGGGGCTGATCGCCGCGTCCTTGTCGTCGCAGTCCTTGCAGGCCGCGAAGCCATCGTTGTCAGCGTCGACGAGCCCGCCCGAACCGTCGCAGTTGTAGTCGTTCGGATCGGTGCAATCCGTCTCGTCAGCGTCGGGGTGGTAGAGCGGGTCCGCGTCGTCGCAGTCGTCGTTCGACGCGACGAAGCCCGGCGGAGCGGTGCACGCCGTCGTAGGGCTTCCAGCGCCGCCCGAGCCATCGCCGTCACCGTCGGCGTAGAACGTCTTCGCGTCCGTCGCGCTCTCGTCGATCAGGCCGTTGCAGTTGTCGTCAACGGTGTTGCAGGTCTCGGTCGCTGCGTGGTTGATGTCGGCGTTGGCATCGTCGCAGTCGACGCCGGCGACGTCGCCGTCCTCGTCTTCGTCGGTGACGCCTTTGCGACATGCAATGAGAGCCAGGCTCAATAACAACGCAGATACAATACGCATTTGAGGTTCCCTCCCCGAGAACGCCGGCACTGTAGCCCAAGCGCCGGCCGGGCGGCCACGGGTTAGGGTGCAAACACTGGGGGTTTGCGATGAGCCGCAATGACGTTCATGCCTATGGGCTGCAGATCTTCCACTCACAGAAGTACTTCGCAGACCTCGGCGAACACATCATGCCGATCCGCAAGTTCCAGCTCGTGCGCGACGCGATCGCGGCCTCCGGCACGCCCGTGCGCCTCGCCGAGCCCGAGCGCGTGAGCGACGAAGACCTCCTTCGCGTGCACACGCCCGAGTACCTGCGCGCGATCGCCACCGGGGAGCCGGCCGCGCTCGCGTCGTCGCAGAAGTTCCCGTGGTCCGCGGCGCTCGGCGAGGCCGTGCGGTGGACGAACGGCGGCTGCATCGCCGCCCTCGGCGCGGCGCTGGACGACGGCATCGCCGGCAACCTCGCGAGCGGCTTCCACCACAGCCACGGCCCCCACGGCGAGGGCTTCTGCACGTTCAACGGCCTCGTCGTCGCGATGGAGCGCCTCAAGGCCGACGGTCGCCTCGGGCGAGGGCTCATCCTGGACATGGACCTTCACTACGGCAACGGCACGGCGAGCCTGCTCGCGACGCGCCCGTGGCTGTTCCAGCTGTCGATCTACGGGAACTGGTACAAGCAGAACCTCGCGTACCGCGACGTCACCCAGGAGCGCGCTCCCGACACGTTCAACGCGAAGAGCGTGCCCGTCCCCGCCGGCTCCAAGGGCCAGGAATACGTCGGCCTGCTCGCGGCGCACCTCCCGAAGCTCGTCGATGAGGCCCGTCCGGACGTGTTGTTCTACCAGGCGGGTGCGGACCCCTACCGCGAAGACCCCTACTCCCCGCTCGACCTCGGGCATGACGACCTGCGGGCCCGCGACGCGTTCGTGTTCGAGTTCTGCAAGCGGCGCGGCCTGCCCGTCGCGTACGTGCTCGCGGGCGGGTACACAAAAGACGTCTCCAAGGTCGTCGAGGTGCACGTGAACACGTTCCGCGCGGCCTCATCCGTATTCGGCAACCGCTGAAGGGACTCGCCGGCACCGCACTCGGGGAGTACGTGGGACCACCTGGAGCGTCCATGTCCTACGACAACGTCACGATCTACCTGCGCCAGCCCTTGTTCTCCTTGCCCGGAGACGCGGCTCACGTGCCGTCGAACGGCGTGATCCTCGAGGGAGCGATCGTCGACGACAAGTCGAACCCCGTCATCAAGGTGGCGCGGTTCCTCGACGAGCGCGGCCGCGTCGTGTCCGAGAAGGAAGTCGTGCTGATCATCCCCTGGTCGAAGATCGACCACATGAAAGTCACGGGCTGATGCGTGCCGGCTCCGCGCGTCCCCGTCCTCGGTAGTCCGGGGTTCGTCGCGGGAAAGGCAGGCCTCGCCTCCGGCGTGGCGCTCGCCGTGTGCGCGCTGGCAGGCAACGAAGACCACGTCTCCGCCGCGTTCGTCGCGGTCGTGTGCGTATCGCCCACCGTGTTGATCGGGTTCCGGCGCGCCTTGTCACAGCTCCTCGGGAGCGCGCTCGGCGGCGTGTTCGGAGCTGGCGCCCTGCAGCTCGGGATCCCCGCCGACGTCGGGATCCCGCTCGCCGTCACCGGCGCCGTCTACACCGCGCTGCGCGCCGGCCTCGGGCCCAGCTGGGTGGTGGCGGCGTTCACCGCGCTGTTCGTCCAGGCGGTGCCGCGCGGCGTGCCGACCCATACGCTCGGGGTTCGCATGGAGGCCGTGGCGATCGCGGTGCTCGCAGCCACCGTCGTGAACGTCGTCGTGTCGGGGTGGAGCTACCGCACCCTGTTCGACAAGCGGCTCGCGAAGCTCGAGGGCTACGTCCATGACGTGCTCGCCTGGTCCGCGTCCGCCGGTCCGAGCGCGTACCAGCCCGCGTTCGCGCTCATCACCACCCTGGACGAAGAGCTCGCACACGCCGTGGAAGAGCTCGAGTGGCGGCGGTCCACCGATCTGGGCCACGTGCGGAACATTCGCGCGCGCGTCGCGTCGCTCCGGCATCTCCTCCACGTGGCGCTCGACCTGTACGCGCGGTCGAGCGAGGCCGGGCTTGCAGAGACCGACGCCGCCGACGTCATCCGGTGGGCCGCCACCGGCCAGGGCGAGCCGCCGCTCGGCCCGGCGCCGCTCGGCGAGGCACGCGAGCGGTTGATCGCCGCCCGCCGGGCGCTCGGCTGACGTCTATTTGCAGCTCGCAGTCGTCCCCGTGAACGTACACTTTAGAGACTGCCCGCCCCGCACCGGGCGGAACTTGGCCGGTATGCCCCCGGTGAACTGCACCTCGCAGTCCTCCCCCGTGGGCACGCCCGCCGCTGTCGCGCTGCCACCCGAGAACGTCGCCTTCTGCGAGAACCCGCTGCCGGCACAGCGTACGATGAGTCCCGCCACGGGGTCCGACGCGGGCACGGTGATCGACAGCGCCGCGTTGGCCGCGGGCTTGGGCTTGGGCTTCTCCGTCGGGGCGGCCACGACCTCGCCGACCGGTTTTGGCTTGGGCTTTGGCTTTGGCTTCTCGGTGATGACCGGGTCGACCTCCTTCTCGGCGGGCTCATCATCTTCGAAGGTTGGCTTCTTTGGCGGGTTGTCTCCGCCTTCGTCGACCTCGGAGACCTCCTCCTTCTGGCCCCCGTAGTACGCGACCGCGCCGATGCCGAGCACGGCGAGCACCATCGCGCCGAAGAACATCCCGAAGATCAGCAGCAACACGACGAACACGCGCGCGCTCGACGCCCGCGACTCGTCCTCGGGAACGCCGCCGATCTGCGCCCCGCCCGCCACTGCGAACGGCGTCCCAGCGTTGGACATTCCGCCGCCGCCGGCGATCGGCCCGGACGCGATCGGTCCGCCGATCATGCCGCCGCCGCCCATGCCGATCATCCCGCCACCACCACCACCGGACGGGCCCGGCAGCGGCGCGATGCCCACGGCCCCGCCGGGGAGCGCGCGACCACCGGCGCCGCCCGCCTCGGCGGGTTCGTTCTTTGGCTTCTTCTTGGCGGGGATCGCGAAGAACTGCGTCGCCGATTTTGCGGGCTTGGCGCCCACCGCGTCGATGTCTTCGTCCTCAGCGTCCTCCTCCTTGAGCGCCTCCATCGACAACATGCCGGTCTCTTTGCCGGTCTTTGCGGACGGCTTGCTGCCCTTCGCCTTCTTTGGCGACGACGACAGGGCGCCGTCGTCTGCCTTGCGCGCGGCCGACGGTGCCGGCGGACCGCCCGGACGGGGCGCGGGAGGGGCCGCCGGGCCACCTGGACGAGGCGGCATGCCCGGAGGGCCCGCGGCCGCGGGCGCGGCGCCGGGACGCGGTGGACCGCCGGGGCGCGGTGGACCGCCGGGCGCAGGGGGGCCACCCGGACGCGGCGGGCCTCCGGGACGCGGCGGGCCGGGCGGACCTGACATCGCTGCCGGGCCACCCGGACGCGGCGGACCTCCGGGACCGGGGGGACCAGGAGGGGCGCCGGCAGGGCCAGGGGGACCACCGGGACGGGGAGGCGACGCTGGCTTCGACATTTCTCGTCCTTGTCCTTGGTCAGCTTGGGGAAGCTCGGGCAGTTTGCGGATGTCCTTGAAGAAATAATCGCAGAATTCGTTGAGGTACGCGCCCCTGTCTTTCGACAACTGGCTTCGAAGGTCGAGCATCAGCTCGTGCCCGCTCTCGTACCGAGCGCGCGGATTGGCCTGCAAGCAGCGCGCGACGATGGGCGCCGGACCCGGCACCTTGGCCTCGAGCTCGCGGATGGCCCTTGTCAGGTCGGCCTTCTCGATCTGGCGCATCACCTCCGCGATGGCGTCCTTCAATCCCTGAGCCCCGCGGGCCGGATCCGGTTCCGGAATCCGGTAGGCGGGCTTCTCCATCCACAGCTCGTACAGGACGAGCCCGAGCGCGAACAGGTCCGTGCGGTGGTCGATCTGCTTTGAAAGCGCCTGCTCAGGCGCCATGTACAGCGGCGTGCCCTGGGGTCGCTTGTCTTCCTTGCGCGCCGACGCGATCTTCGCGAGGCCGAAGTCCAGGACCTTCACCTCACCCTGCGGGGTGATCATCACGTTCTCGGGCTTGATGTCCCGGTGAACCAGCTGCAGCGAGTCGCCCCCTTTGCCCGGCGTCGAAAACGCCTGGTAGAGGCAGTCCGAGACCTCGCAGCCGATCTCGACCACCGCCTCGACGAAGATGTGCTCGCGCTTGGCGATGCACGCGTCCAGCACCTCGCGCAGAGTGGAGCCGTGGACGTACTCCATGACGACAGCGGCTTCGTCATCGAGGAATTCGTACACCTTGCAGATCGAGCGGTGGCGCACCTGGTCGAGCAGCTCGAACTCGCGCCGCAACGTCTCCAGCGCGTGTGCGTCACCAGGGTTCTTGAGCTTCTTGATCGCCACCTTCCGGCGGCGCGGGCCCGAAACGCCCTTGCCGGGGATCTCGCCCTCTGCGAGCCAGACGGTGCCGAAGTGGCCGGAGCCGAGCTCCTTGTCGACCTCGTAGTGACCGATATAGCGCGCCACCTACTTTTCCTTCGCGCGCCGCAACAACGCGCGCTTGGCGTTGAACCAGGCCGGGCCCACGAACCGCAGCGTGGCGAGCGACCCGAGCATCATCAACAGCGGCCCGAGCGCCATACGGAACGGCGAAACCACGAACCACCGTTCATCTTCAGGAACCGTCCCCGTGGGCGCGTCGAGCCACGGGCTCGGCAGGAATTTGACGGTCGCCTGGCCCTGGGTACCGCCCTTCAGGCGGATCAGCGCGTCGAACGAGCGCCGCGAGAGGTACGGGTTCTGCTCGGCGTACACCGTGTACCACTCGTATTTCTTCGCCGCCGTCTTGAGGAAGACCTCGGCAAGCCCCTTCTCGTCGCGGCGAACGAAGCTCTCGCCACCGCCCGCCTGGGCCATGTAGTACAGCGACTGGTTGTCGATGCCCTGCAGTTCGAGGTCACCGTTGATGGTCTGCTTCGAGTAGTCGGTGTTGTCGTTCGTACACAGCAGCGCCTCGCTGATCGCGTCGCTGCCCCCCGGCGGCGGCTTGAACCCGGGGTTGAGCGCGGTGCCGAGTCCGATGGTGAACACGCGCATACGGACCTTGCCGCCCTTGGCGATGGCGCGCTGGATGACGTCGAGCGACTCGACCAGCCGCGGCACGTTGTCCGCGCAAACGTCAGCGCCCTTGATGTTGTTGAACCCGTCCGTGAGCAGGACGATGGTGGGTTCGGCCGAAGACGCCGCGAGGAAGCTGCGGATCTTCTCGGCTTCGAGCAGCTTCGTGGCCGACTTGGTCACCGCCTCGTAGACGTGCGAGAACCCTGCTTTACCCTTGTTCTCGAGCTTGTCCTCGATCATCTGCTTGTAGTCTTTCTGGCGCTCGATCACGACCGCCTCGGTCATCGGGTCCTTCCCGTCGATGGTCTCGAGGCCCTCCGAGAAGCGCAGCAGCAGCACGCCGTTGTGTTTGCCCTCCTGACCCTTCGGCAGGAACGAGTCCATCACCTGCTTGTCGAGCAGCGCCGTCTTGACCTTCTTGATGCCGCCCGTCGAGTAGATCGACGCCGAGCCGTCGAGCACCAGGATGAACAGCTGAGACGCCCCCTTTGGATCGTGGGGGATCAGGTCCCATTCGTCAGGCTTGGCCCGCACCCCCATGAGGGCGAGATCGACGGACTCTTGATTGAGCGACAGCGGCACGGGCGCGTCGCCCTTCGTATCCCTCAGCATGAACGAGAAGCGCACCTGCCCGCGGCCACGATCGACGGCCGGAACACAGAGGTCCTTGTCCTTTTCGTCGACCCACGACTCGTTCTGGCAGTCGTCCCGGTTCGCGAAGATCTTGACGTTGACGTCGGCCCTGGCGTTGTCGCTCGTCTCGGGGTGGGAGATCAG
This sequence comes from Pseudomonadota bacterium, assembly GCA_947505245.1. Lineage (GTDB taxonomy): Bacteria > Myxococcota_A > UBA796 > UBA796 > SYKL01. Next base: position 131,127 of record CANNIZ010000003.1, read on the forward strand.
CCAGGTGCTGTTCTCGATCGGGTAGGGGCCGACGGCGTACCCCTCGCAGCCCGAGAGCGCTGCCAGCAGGGCGATCATGGAGGCACGCATCATGACTCCTCCTTCGGGAGCAGGAGGAATTCGATCACGGTCTGCTGCTTGTCGCCGAGGTAGATCCGATCTTCGCTGGACAGCTCCGTCTCCATCGGCGCAGGACGCCGCGCGTCGTAGCGCAGATCGACGCGCTCGAGGAAACGGTGAACGAGCGTGGGCTGCTGCGACAAGCCCCGCACCGCGTAGCGGTACCGACCGTCCGTTACGAACGACACGTGCAGCTCGGCGACACCGGCCTCAGCGGCGATGTTCATGTCCAGACCACGCGGAAAGTGGCCGACGAAGCGCTCGGCCGGCCCACCAGCGAGGTGATCGATCGGGACGCGGTGACCGGGGCGCGGCCCGCGCAGCACGCGGAACCAGCCTGCGTAAAGCTCGTCGGGGATGCCCCAAACCAGCAATCCATGCAGGAAGCCCCACGTGAACAGGCCGTACGCCGAGGCGAGGTACATGTCCGGGTAGACGAGCCAGACCGCTGGCTCCGTCCCGGGCACGCGCACCCCGTAGTACGCGAGCGCATGCCAGACCGCGCCGCCGATCGCCGCGGACGCGATGCCGCCGCCCCAATGGTCCCAGCCGATCAGCCACTTCCGCCACAGCGCCACGCGCACGAAGAACGGCGCGATGCCGGACGCCGCGCCCGCGAAGCCCCACTGGAGGAACTTGAACCGGAAGCTCGCAAAGCTCGTATCGGTCGCGAGATCTTCGAGCGCGGCAGGCGTGATGAGGCCCACCACCGCGGTGAGGATCGCGTAGGTGATCAACGTGAACAGGAACGCGAAGAAGCCCGCGGCGAGCGTCGCGGGCACCGCGTACAGCAGCTCCATGCGCCGGAGCGAGGACTCGGCGGCGAGGCTCGCGGCGGCGATCGCACCGGCCGCAAACGCGAGCAGGAACCCGCCTTCGGAGCCGTGCGTGAACCAGATCCCGATCAACGGGCGGACCTGCACGGTTCCGAACAACATCAGCCACCACGCGACCAGCGCGGCCGAGCCGGTGAACAGGGCCACGGCGAGGTGGCGGGTCCATGTGTAGGGCACAAGCACGATGTTCATAAAGGCGGCTTCTCCGAGGGCGGGTGGAGTCTAACAGACAACAGACGCGGCCCGGAGGAGACGACCCGAACACCTGCTGGTACAGTGCAAGCGGGAGCGACACGCCCAGCATGGCCAAAAAGATCCTGTTCCTGCAACTGTCCGCTGAATTTGGCTCGACAAAGTTCGGGCCCTTCCAGGGGGCCGAGGTCCGCCTCGGCAGCGATCCCGGCCGCAACGACATCTCGCTCCCAGAGAATCTCGGCGTATCACCGGAGCATGCGCGGCTCGTCAAACAACAGGACGACACGTTCATCGTGGCGCCGGTCGATCGCACGTCCCAGGTGTTCGTGCACCGCAAAGACGGGCGCGCGGCGAAGCAGATCACCGCGCCGCTCGCGCTGAGCGACGGCGACGGCTTCTCGCTCGTCGCGGCCGAAGGCCCCAAGTTCATCATCGTGCTCGAGCACCCGAAGCAGGCTGGAAAGGCCGACGACGGCGGCCCGAAGGCGGGCATTGGCAAGGCCGCAAGCCGCCTCTCGGCGAAGTCGCTGATGGGCGAGGTCAAGCGCATCGGCTTCGCGAAGGCGATCGCGTCCTCCTCCGGCAACTTCCTGATGAAGGCGTGGACGTTCATCAAGAGCGGCGCCTTCCTGCAGCCCCGCTACATCATCCTCGGCATGTTCCTGCTGTCTGGCTACCTGTTCGCCGGCACCATGTCGTGTGGCGCCATCGGGCTCGGCGCCTCGCTCGCGTCCACCCAGGAAGAGCTCACCAACGTTAAAGATCAATGCAACATCGACGACACCGGTGAGAAGCAGAAGATCACCATCGGCACCGAGGTCGAGAAGCTGCTCGGCAAGGCGGGCGCCGGCAAGGAACTGCGTTCCCTCCTCGAAAAGGACGACACGTTCTCCAAGGCCTTCAAGCAGCACCTCTCCGCGATCAAGGCGCACGCTGCCGACTACGAATGGATCAAGGACAAGAACAACGCGCTCGAGAAGTGGCAGAAGGTGCTCGCGAAGTCGAGCGTGTACGACGCGCCGCTCGTTCGCGTGTTCACGTACATCGCGGCGGTGCCTGGCGACTGGTCGTCGTACGACAAGTACCGCATCCTCACCAGCGCCACGGAGGATCCTGACCTCACGTGTTACCGCGGCCCGCTGCTCATCTCGTGGCGCCAGGCAAAGCGGTTCCAATTCACCAACACCCTGCTCGACATCCCCGTCGACCTCGAGATCGCTTCGCAGGGCTCGCGGGACACGCTCGAGCCGCTGCTCGAGAATTACTCCGCGCGGATCGGGCCTGAGAACAAGGTCGATCTCGTCGATGGAGACGTGATCGTCGCCGACACCAAGACGCAGATCGAAGACACCAAGCAGTGTATGTACGTCCAGGGTGACGACGATCGCGACACCGACATCTCCACGCTGCCTGCAAACCTTAAGAAGGTCCTCGGCAAGAGCGCCCCCGGCGTGCCGGCCTCGGGCCAGGGCAACTACACGCTCAACCGGGCGATCCGCTGGTACGCCGCCGACCTCGAGCGCGGCTATACGGACATGGACAAGTCCCTGATGGACAGCAAGCTCACGCTCGACTCCCAGATCAAGGGCGCCGCGTCCTTGAGCGGGCCCGGCAAGGAATACCTGACGAACAAGGTCGCCGAGCTGTACGCGCGTGCGGCGATCATGCCCTGCCTCGGGGTCATGGGGCGGGACGACGCGCCCGACTGGATGAAGAAGGACGCCATGGCCGAGGAGAGCAAGATCCAGTGCGCGATCTTCCTGTTCCTCATCGACGAAGGCGCCGGCAAGTAACAAAGTCGGGAACGGCCGACCTTGCGCCGAGGCCCTCCATACGATTACGTGCCCGGCGCTTCACGTTGCGGCCACCGCTGCGCGAATGGCCTAGGAGTGTGTTCCAATGTCGAAGGCAGCCACCATCGCGAGCCTCGTGCGCATCGCAGCAAAGACCGAGGCCGAGTTCATCGAGACGGTCGCCCACGTCATGGGAGACGGCGACGCCGCCCGCGCTGCCGAGTTCTTCGATCGCTTGAACATTCCGCGCTCGGTGGGCCTCGATGAAGGCATGAAGCCCAACGCCGCCGTGAAGAAGATCGCGGTCGACGCGAGCACCGTCACCACCTGGCTCGAAGAGCGGGACGTGCAGGCCGGCATCCAGAAGTACCTCGATCGCCACGAGCGCAAGATCAAGTGGCACGCGAGCCACCCCTCCGTTGAAGGCGTCCAGAACGTCCTCCTCCTGTTCCGGTGCGCGATCGCCGTCACGGACATGCGCATGGCGCGCCTCGAGCTCCTGCTCAAGAAGCACGACGAGCTCAACCCCGTCGAGTGGGCCGTCGCGCGCGAGCTGCTCAACCGCACGTACCTCACGTACCGCAACTACCTGCACGCGCTGTCGAGCGAGTGGGTCGACGCCACCATCGCCACGATCGGCAAGGGCGACGTTGGCGCCGCGATGGGCGACTTCTACGAGCTCGTCGACAAGGCGGTCCGGTCGTTGGAAGACGCGCGCGAGCGCATCGAAGAGCGCCGCCAGAAGCTCACGGTCGTCCCCGGCGATCCGTTCCCCCCGGTCAAGCCGCCCAACTACTTCGGCGGCGATCTCCTCGGCAAGGGCCCCTGGAAGCAGTTCTGGGGCGGCGTGCAGAACCGCGCGCACCACTTCCGTGAGGCCGTCGGCTAGAGACCGCCGGGCGCGAGGCCGTCGGCGACAAGGCTGCTCTACCGCAGCCGGAGGGGGCCCCAGGCGGGTCGCTCGCCGGCGCGGATCGCGTCGAACGAGTGGCGGCCGATCCCGGCTTCGCCGGTTTCCAGGCAGTGCTCGTACGCGCGCGCCTCGGTCTCCTCGCGGAGCTCGGCGGGCTCGCCGACAGCGTCCAACACGGCGCCCTTGAACGCGGCCACCGCGGTGGGCGAGCGCCGCGCGACGTCCACGATCATCGCGCGAGCGCGTGCGAGGCCGGCGTCGACGTCCGTTACGCGCTCCTGCACGAGCCGGATGCGCATCGCCTCGTCCGCCCCGATGCGCACCCCGGTCATGCCGAGGCGCAGCGTCTCGGGCACGCCGATCGTCGCCCACAGCTCGCTCGTGCCGCCGGCGCCGGGCAGGATGCCGAGCCCCGTCTCGGGGAGGCCGAATTCGGCGCCGTCACACGCGATGCGCCAATCGGCGGTGAGCAGGAACTCCGTGCCCCAGCCGAGCGCGAGACCGTCGACCACCGCGACATGAAACACCGGCGCCCGACGCAGGGCGGCCAGCGTGCGGCGCTGCCAGCGCACATGTGCGCGCGTCTGCTCGTCGGACCACCCGCCGCGTTCCGTGACGTTGGCGCCTGCGACGAAGATGGGCGTGCCCTTTGACGTGCGTCGGCGCGAGTACGAGACGAGCCCGACGACCCCGGCGCCTCCTTCGAGGATGGCCACGAGGCGCTCGAGCTCGGCCACCTGCTCGCGGCCGATCTCGTTCGCCTTTCCGTGGTCGAACTCGAGGAGGAGCACCTTCCCGTCGGCCTCGGCGGTGACCTTGAGGTGGGTGAAGTTCAACACCAGCGGCTCGATGGGCGAAACAGGACGCTTCACGTTCCCGCCATTCGCGCTCGCGCAAGCTGCGCGTCGCGTTCCATGCCCATGAGCTCGAAGCGGGCGAGCGCGCGGGCAAGCTCCGCGCCCTCCGCAGCAAACGCGTACGCTCGCCAGTACCAGGGTTCGTTGCCGACGAGGTCTTCGGTCGCGCGGTGCGCAAGCTCGTTCCGGGAGGCGCCCTCGGCGATCCGGCGCGCGAGCTCGAAACGTCCGCGACCCGCGCGCCAGCGTAGCCCCGAAGCGTCCGCGAGCGACACCGCGCGCTCGAGGTCCTGCCGGGCCGACGCGCGATCCGAGGACGCCCGGGCGATGCCGCGCGCGATGCGAAGGTCGGACTCGAGCGACACCATTCCGCGCTGCTCTGCGGTGGCGATGCCCTCGTCGAGGTCGCCGACGAACACGAACGCGCCGGCGTCGACCGCGGCGCGCACGCGTCCGGCCTCGGCGCGCCAGTCCAACGACTGCCGCCCGACCTCGCTGAAGTGCGTTCGGGCGGCGTCCCACAGCGACAGCGACTCGACCGTGTCTCCGCGGAGCGCTGCGATCTCGGCCAGCTCGGCCTCCGCCGCAGCGCGCGCGGGGAGCGCCTCGGGGAGGTCTTCGACCATGGCGGACACGGAGCCAAAACACGCCGCGGCGTCGTCCAGCCGGCCCTCGAGGCGCGCGATCTGACCGTTCCGAAACGCCGACGACATCTGCAGCGCCGGCTCGGTGCCTGCAAGAGCGCCGAGCGAATGCGCCACCTTCGCAGCTGCGTCGCGCCGACCGAGCCCGAGCAGCGCCTCGAAGCGCGTGTCCAGCACCAGGGCCCGCAGCGCGCCCGACGCGACGAGGTCTTCGGCGCCCTCGAGCATGGCGATGGCGCGCGCCGTCTCGCCGAGATCGCCGAGCACGCCCGCGAGCTTCACCCGAACCAGCGCGGCCTGTGGCCCCTCCGGCGTCTCCTGCAGGCAGTGGTTCAGCGCCTCGGACGCGTGCCGGGGCCGATCATCGCGCCGCCAGCAGTCGCCAGCGGCCTCCCACGCCTGGCGCGCCGCTGCGCGATCTCCGGCCACACCGGCCGACGCGCCGACCCTCGCAAACTCAACCGCAGCCGCACCCCACTCGTGGGCCTGCGCATGCGCGCGCGCGGCCGCAAGGGGATCGGCGGTCATCAGGTGCAGGCCCCGGTCCACTCACCAGCGGCCGCGTCGAACGTGAATTCACACTTCTTGCCGCCGACGACCTCGAACGTCTTGCCGCGCAGCGTGTCCTTTCCCTTCGGGGTGACGTTCGCGCGGTACTTGCCCTCGGCGAGGTCGCCGAGCGCGAAGTCGGCCTTGCCGTCCCACTCCGCCTTGAACCCGACGCCACCGGTGACCTTCACCTCAGCGCCGTCAGGGAAGCTCGCTTTGAGCGTGGTGGCGCTGCGAACCACGGTGGTGCGCGCGTCCGTGCCGGTGACCTTGCCACCTTCGATGCCCACGTGAGCGGGGGGTGCCGGCTCGGTGACACCCGGGGCCACCACCTCGGTCGGAGCGGGCACGTCAGGCGTGGGGCCCGACTGACCGCTGTACATGAACGCCGCCGCGCCGCCGCCGAGGACCACGACGAGCAGACCTCCACCGCCGAGCAGCAGGAGCAGGAGCACGATGACGATGGCGATCAGCTTGCCTTTTCCACCGCTCGGGGCGGGCTCGTCACCGGCCTCTGCAGCGTCGCCGCCCGACGTCGCTTGAGGCTTTGGGCGGGCGCCGGACGTGTCTCGCTTGGTGACCGGGGGCACATTCCCTGCGGCGCGCTGCGGCGGCGGCGGCTGGGACATTGGACCGGAGGTGCCGGGCTCGTTGAGTCCGCCCCCTTCCATCGCCGGAATACCCGCGACGGTCGCGAACGCGCCGGACACGTCTTCGTCTACCGTGCGCCCCGCGAGGGGATCTCCGGTCTGAAGCTCGGGCTCGGCCTGCTTGGCCTCCGCCACCGTGCTCCGACAGAACTTGCGGAGGCTGGTGTCCTTCGCGTTCTGCGCGAGGATCTCGAAGCGGTCGACCAGCGAGGCGGCGGTGGGGCGCTGCGTGGGCTCGTACGCGAGCATCTCGGTGAGCGTCTTGCGGACGTCTTCCTGCCACTCCGGATCGCCCTTGAGCTGGACGGACGCGACGCGGTCCTGGACCTTCGCGTTGAACTTGTTCGGGCGCGGCGGGATGCGGCCGAAGCTCTCGAACGTGAGCAGCTCGTAGAGCGTGACACCCAACGAGAACACGTCCGCCGCCGGCGTGTCTTCTTCGCCGAGCATGCGCTCAGGCGCCATGTAGCCTTGCGAGCCGAACGCCAGCGCCTGCGTCTTGGCTTCGCGCTCGGCGAAGTTCGCGCGCGCGGTGCCGAAGTCGAGCAGCTTCACGGCGCCGGGCACGGTGAGGAAGATGTTCGAGGGCTTGATGTCGCGGTGGATGACCTTCAGCGGCGGCATGCCGGCGTTGGGCGTGCCGTTGTACGCGGCGTCAAGCGCGGAGGCGACGCCGAGCATGGTTTCGAACAGGGCTGCGCGCGGAAACTCGGTGCCCTTCTCGCGCAGGAACGCGTTGACGCACTTGAGGTCCACGCCCTCGAGGTACTCCATCACGATCGCGCACTTCCCGTCGATGGAAGTGAGGTCTTCCACCTTGACGATGTGCTGGTGCCGAATGAGCCCCAACAGACGGGCCTCATCGCGGGTTCGCTTGACCACCTCGTCATGGCTGGACCACTTCGCGTGCAACAGCTTCACGGCGACGATGCGCTGGAAGCCGTCCGCGCTGATCTGCTCAGCGAGGTACACCTTGCCGAAGCCACCTTCGGCAATCTCTTTCATAAACCTGAACTTTCGGCGAGCGCTCATGCGCGGGGCTGCCCCTCGAATCGTGCGACCATAACACAGGTGTCCTCGACGGGGGCGTTGGGCCCGTCATTGGGGATGATTGCGACTGTTAGCGGCGACAAATGCCGCCCTCTTCGTTCGCGAGCTCGGCGAATACGTGCATCGTCGCCATGTAGTTCACCATCCGGTCGTTGATTCCCTTGCCCTTGTAGGTGTCCTGCAGGCCGCCGAGCGTCCAGGCGCTCGAGAGCGTGCCCTTACCCCACGGGAATTCCTGGGTGATGACCTTCTCTTCTTCGGCGAGCAGGATCGCCGCGATTCCCATGAACGTCGCGTCCATGTGGTACGTGGCCTCATCGGCGAATTCGAGCTTCTGGTAGACATCATTGACGCGCCCCGCGGCGTACCAGTCCTGACCTTCGAGCTCCGAGATCTCCATGGGCTCGAGCACCCGGCGAACATCACCGTCTGGAATGACGAGGACGCTCATCGCGGCGTAGCGCGTAGGCGGGCTGGCGCTCTGGCAGAACGCAGCAGCGAGCAGGTCCTCCTGGTTGTTCAGCACGCTGCGAAACGCCTCGCCGCGCTCCTTCTTCATCTTCTTGGCAGCGGCCACCGCGCGATCTGCGAGGTCGGCGGGCATGCCGAACCGCTCGAAATTGCCACGGCGATCGTCCGCGACGAAGTAGATGTCGTCGAGGTTCCGGTCCTTGATGACGACGGACGCGTTCGTGCTCTTCTGGGGCGGAAGGACCTTCTCAGCCGCCGCCAGCACCCCGTTCGACACGAGGGCGATGATCAGCGCTGCAGCAACAAACCAGGGGCGTGGCGACATTACTTGATGTCTCCTGGTGCGGGGATGTTGAAATTCGTGCAGTAGTGCTTGTCAATGCCGTACTTGGACCAGCCTTCGAAGCCCTTCATGTCTGAGTAGTTCTTGCCGTAGTAGCAGACGGCGAGGATGTGACGAGCGACGATCGGGTAGGCGTAGTGCTGCGTCTCGGCATGCAGGATGGAGCCGCAGTAGTTGTCTCCCTGCGGCGCGTTGTTCGCGAGCGGGATGCCTTCCTTGCCCACCTCGGGCTTGGGCATGTCGTCGGGGTTCGTACACAGGATCATGTTGCCGTAGAAGTTCGGGTACTCGTCGGAGCTCACGGTCTTTGCGTACTTCTTGAACGCAGGCAGCAGGTTGCTCTTCTTAGCGACGCCGTAACGACCGTCGTCATAGCCGGCGTTGTGCGACAGGATGGTGATCTGCACGAGCGCGCCCGAGTCACGCAGCACGGGGTCGGCCCACGGCTCCTTGAACGTGTCGAGCGCAGCCTGGGTGCTCTTCGCGAGGTTCGTGCGCTCGTCCACGTCGCACTTGGTGATGCGGCATTGTGCGTTCGCGTTGATGTACTTCGCGTTCTTGAACAACCCGGCCGGCGGCGTCACGTCCGTAGGGGCGGGCTCCCACGTGCCCTCGGCGTCACTGAAGTGACAGCTCTTCACCTTCATCTTCATGCGGTTCGCGACCTCGGGCATGAACTGCCACCAGCCGCGCGCGCACGCGTTGCTCTGAATGTCCGGCAGGTACGTCGACTCGCGGTAGGGGATGCCGGCGAACACCTCGGGCATGTCGTTCTCGTGGATGATCTGCGTCACCTCGGAGTAGTTGTCCTTGATGACGTCGAAGCGACGGAACGTGCGCTTGAACTGCACGTGCTGGAGCACCGAGGCGGCGACGCGATCGTAGAACTCGCGATCCCACTTCTTGCTGTCCGCCGCGAGCTCTTTCCGGCCGCTCGCTTCCGCGTTGTACTTCATGACGAACGCGTTGAACGGCTCCTCGAGGCCCTCCATCAGGCCGCTGGCCTCGAGCTCTTCTCGGTTCACCGTCGCGAAGTCCTCGAAGTACTCACCTTCGATCTTCGGGCCGAGCTTGATGTCCTTGCCGAGGAAGTACCAACCGCCAACCGAAAGTACGATCATGGACGCGAACGTGGCCATGAGCATGAGGCAGCCGAGGAACCACACCGGCGCCATCTGCGTGCTGATCACGCCTACGCGGTTGCCGCGCGCGTTGTAGGCGGTTGGGATCTGCTGGATGGACGGGTTCTTGATGCCCGCCGAATTCGCGGCGGACGCCTCCGACGCGAGCCCGCCCTGCGTCCACTGGCCAAGTCGCTGGGCCTTGACGAATTCGAGCGTCGCGCCGCGCCCGATCGGGCCGAGATGGATGGCGCCGCCCGCGTTCAGGTACTGAGGGCTGCCGACCGGGTCGATCTCCTTCCAGTTCACGTTCGGGTGCGGCGCGATGCGGACCTGGTTGGACCCGACGGGACCGATCGTCACGGTTCCACCGTCATAGGCGGTGATCACGGCGTGCCGCGCATCGAGGCCCCGGTAGCCCGTGAGCGCGAGCCCGCCAGGACCGGGGCTCACGCCTATGCGTACGACGGGACCGCGCAGCGTTTGCTCTCCGAGGCCGGAGAGCGGTCCGTCGAGCACCTTGACGACGACGTCCCAACGTTCCGAAGCGCTCATGTCACCTCCGCACGGCGATGTCGACGCCGTGCTGCGGAGAGAACTCATCCAGGATCTGCATACTTCCCATGCGTTCGCCGCCAATTACAAGGGTCCAGGAAGCTTCCGACAATCGCAACCACTTCTGAAGGTGCGCCACCAGCGACCGCGCCATGACGGCGGTTCCGACGGGCGCCTGGAACCTGATCGGCGCCCCCGATCCTTCGATCTCGAACGACGCGAGGACGACGCGGTTCGGCACGAACACGACCTTCACGACCTTCTCGGGGTCGAGCACCGCGACGGTCTCGCTCCCCTTCCACATCCGACCCTCTTGCTCGACTCGGAACCAGCCTGTCGTGTTCCCAACGAGATCACAGGGGGGCGCCGACAGCGCCTGAATCAGGCGATGCGTGGCCTCGGCGAGCGACTCTGCCGTCCGGATGCGGGTGCGCTGGGCCGGGCCTCCGTCGACGGAGACCTGGAAGTAGACCATCTCGTCGCGGCGGCCCGACTCGGGACGGTTCGTGACCTCGGCGCCGCCCAACGGCGCGCCTCCCGACGAGCGGAGGTCGGACGCCAGCGGCGTGGAGGGGGCCGGGGTCGGCTCGACCCGGGACGGCTCGACGCGCGGGGCGGGAGGCTCCATCCGAGGCGCCGGTGGAGGAGCGACCACAGCGGCTGGCGGCGGTGCGACCGGAGGCGCTGGGGGAAGTACAGGCGCGGGAGCAGGCTCCACGCTCGGCTGGCCCCCCGAGCTCGTGCGCAGGCGATTCAACAGCACATCCGCGCCGCCCGCGCGGGCCGGATCGCGGATCTGACGGGGGCTGTCGCCCATGCGACGAGGACCGTCTTCCGGGCGACGCAAAGGCCGCTCGGGGGCCGCGGCCGGGGCGGCGGCGACCGGTGGCGCGGTGGCTTCGGTGCGGGGCAAACCGCCGGATTCGCCCATGCGCCGGATCTGACGCACGGGGCTCTCGCCGGGACCCGCGGGCCGCGCGCTCGTAGGCGGACCCGAGGGACGCGCACCGGTCGGAGGCGTGGGGGCCGCCGCGGCGACGGGGGATGCGACGGGAGGCGAGGACGCCGGGGCCGCCCCGGCCGCCCGCGGGGCCGTGCGCTTCCACCGCTGGGGCTCGTCCGAGGCCTCCTCCGCGGCGTCCGTGTTTGGCCGCGGGCCCTTCGGGGGCGGGAGCGGCTTCGCTTCCTCGTCGAGCTCGTCGCGCAGGGCCGCGAGCTGCTCTTTGGACAGGGCGCCGGTGTGGCCGCCCACCACGGCCGCGCCACTCTTGCCGCGCATCTTCGCGACGAGCTCGATCAGGTGCGGGCCCTCGGCGTCGGGCGACTTCAAGAGATCGTGCGCGGCGTAGATGAACTCGTTTACAGTGCGCCAACGCGCGTCTACGTCGGGCTTGATCGCCCGGCCGATCAGCTCTTTCACGCCTTCGGGCAGCTGATCGCGCACCTGATGCAGCCTGCGACCGCCCTCGGCCCGCGACGCCTGCATGCGGATGTCGTCGACGAGGCCGTCGTACACCGGACGCCCGAGCATGAGTTCGAACGCGACGAGGCTCAACGAGAACAGGTCAGTCGAGATGTCCTCCGGCTGCTTCTCCATCCGCTCCGGCGGGCAGTAGCGGAACGAGTCCTCACGCAACTTACGGCGTTCATCGTCCAGGAACGCGAGCAGCTCAGCCTGCGGGATGCCGTAGCCGAGCATCTGCACGTCGCCGTTGTTCTTCACGCAAAGGCGCCAGGGGGAGATCGCACCGTGGGCGTGCAGCCCGTGTTTGCGCCGCTTGTTCTGCGCCTCTTCGAGCGCCTGGGCCGACAGGTACATCAGCTCGAGACCGGCTCGGATGCCCCCCACGCGCCCCTGATCGGCGAGCTTGCGCACCAGTTCGGCCACGGTCCACGTCGCGCCGGTCGCGAAGATGAACACGCCGTCTTCCGGGATGTCGACCAGGTCGGCGAACGCCGGGTGCGGGCGCGATTCGTAGAACGTGACGACGTTGCCGAGGGCGTTCCCGATCGACGGGTGATCGCGGAACTCGGCGTGGAATTGCAGCGCAGTGTGCTTGCCCTTCTCGGCGGAGTCGAGCTCCACGATATCGCATCCCGGACCGGCGACGCGTCTTCCGGTCGGGGTCATGCCGCCCAACGTGGTGCTCATTCATGCTCCTTTCCGCGAACCTGAAGTTCGTGGACCTTCGGCGCCTGACCCGCCGCTGGTGTATTACCGTACCAGAACATCGGGAGCTTCCGCACGCCCGGGTCACGGAGAACGTCTTGACACGCCGCGATCCAGACGAGCGAAAAGCACACAAGAAAGCCGAAAACGACAAAGCCAAACGGGATCAGGAACAAGAACAAGAACAGGAGCAAGACCAACAGAAGGAGAAGGGCAAGGAGCCCGAACACGCGCGGGCCCAGAATCAGGTCGGCAACGCAGCCCTGGCCGCGATGATGAACGCGGGCCCCGGCGGGCGAGGTGGCGGCGGCGTCGAAGTCGAGATGTCGAAGAAGAAGGCCGACATGGAGAAGGAAGGCCAGGGCTTCGGCGGTGAAGACGACGAAGGTGACCCGGTCGCCATGCTCGACGGGGATCTCGCCGAGGCGTGGAACCCCACGACCGTGCACCCGTCCGAGCGCCTCGCGTTCCTCGAGGCCATGCCGGAAGACGAGCTCCCGCCCGAAGACGACGCGCTGATCGAGGCGATCCTCGCGCTGGGCGATCTTCCCCCGCTCCCCGAATCCGCTTCGATCGAGCCGCTCGTGCAGCCATCTGCGGAGGTGCTCGCCGTGTCCACGCAGACGTGGACGCGCGCCGTCGCCCGGTTCGTCGGCCCGTCGCTGGCGAGTCGGGCGTGGGCACGCCTGGTGACGAACCCCGGCCCCCTGCTGCAGGATCCCGGCGGGCGCGTGCTGATCCTACGCGCGCGCACGTCCTCGCTCGCCGCGAACGCCCTGTTGCACGGGCCCGCGCTCGCCGAGCGCGACGTAGCGACCACCGCGTTGATCGGCTTCGCGCTGGAGCTCGAGGCGCGCTCCTGGCGGGTGCGTGCAGGCCGCCTCGCGCTCGGCGACAACACGGCGCGGGCGCTCGCGCGCAACACGCTCGAGATGGTGCTCACCGAGGCCGATCGGCTCGGGAGAGTAGAGCCTCGGCGCGTGGACGACGCGAGCCTCGGCGCGCTGCATCGGGCGTTGAACACGTTGCTCGACGTCGAGGATCCGCACGGGCTGGTGCCGCGCAACGACGACAGCCACAGAGAGGACGAAGACGAGGACGACGATCCGCTCGGGCTCGACGCGGTGATCGCCGAATTCACGGGCGGTGTCCAGGACCCGCGCGAGGGCGTGTACCGCGCGTTTCTGCAGGCCGCCGACAAGGTCGCCAACGCGATCTACCTCACCCGCGTACGCATCGCGGGCGTCGCCGTCGCCGTCGCCGACACCGCGAAGCTGTGGACCAATGGCGCTCCCGGCGAGACGCTGCTCGACGTGATGAGCGACTTTGACGCGAGCACGGGCGAGATCATCGCGCTGCTCAAGGACGTTGCCCGAGCGGCGAACAAGCGGAACGTGGCCCTGCGCACGCTGCGGGCCTGGCTCGACAAGGCCGCCGATAACCTCGTCGACGCGACCACAAGGGCGCTCGACGCGCTCGCCTGCACGATCGCGGGCATCCTGCCTGAGAACCCGCGCGTGCCCGCGTTCATCGACGCGCCGTCCGATGCGCTTGGAGAGGCCTGGGGCGACGGTACTCCCGACCGCGCGTTGCCATGGATCGGCGCGCAGCCGACCACGCTCGATCGCGACGCAGCCGCGATGTTCACCCGGTTCGCGGTGGCATGGGAGCCCCAAGGGCTGGCGGACGCGCTCGTGGCCCTGCGCGACCGCGCCAACCAGCTCGAGCGCGTCTACGTCGAGGACGCCTTCGGCACGCTGCTCGGTGCGGTGTTGCTCGCCGAAGGCCGGTATGCGGAGGCTCAGGCGCTCGGCCGGGAGCGGTTCGGACCCGCGCTCGAACGCCGCAACGGCGTGGTGGCCGCCGAGGCTGCGCTGCTCGAGATCGACGCGCTCTACGCGGCGGGGCAGGTGCCCGAAGCCGAGGCGCGACGGCTACAGACGGCCGCGCAGCTCGCCCAGATCGGCGCGCGGGGCGCGCTCACGCTGCTCGCGCGGTGGCTGCCGCCCGTTCACGAGGAGTAGCCATGGTGCGGGTGTACCAGGGCATCGGGCCGGTCGACGCGTACATGGTGCGCGACTGGCTCGACCGGAACGGCATCCACGCGTGGATGCACGGGCAGCACCTGATGGGCGCGTGCGGCGAGCTGCCGATCAGCTGGCCGTCCGTGTGGGTGGCCACCGACGACGAGCCGCGGGCGCGCGCCGCGCTGACCACGTACGAGCAGCCGCAGCTCGTGCACCCGGACTGGCTTTGTCGGTGCGGCGAGACGAACGGACCTGCGTTCGGGGCGTGCTGGTCGTGCGGTGCGGAGCCGCGGTGATGGACAACCGCGCCGCGTTGGCGACCTGGCGCCTGTGGATGCGCCTCACGCACAGCCGAGCGGGCGACGTGACGCCGTGCGAGCCGTCTCGTGGCACCGGGCCGTTCGTCCGCTTCGGGGAGACCGGCGACGGCGACGCGATCGCGGTGTGGGCCCCGAGCGGCGCGGTGGAGCGCGGACCGGTGGTGCTCCTCGGCGACGGCGGCGAAATTCGCGTGCTCGCCAACGACGTACCGAACGCGCTCGCGCTCCTCGCCGCGTGTGGGCACGTCGGGATCGCCGACGTGGTGCTGCGCGGCGCTGAAGCGGGCGAGCCCGAAGAGGGCCTCGTGGCGTGGCTCGCAGAGACGTTCGGGGTGAGGCCTCCCGGCGACGTGCGCGCCGCGGTCGCGGGCGCCGCGCGGCGAAACCCCGACGTCCCTACGGGGTGAGCGTGGCGACGCCCTTCGCTTCCACCGTCTTGGTGCAAGCGGGATCGCCCTGGCACTCGGGCGACTGGACGGTGACGGTCTCGAACGTCGCAGCCACGGACTTTCCGATCAGCGGCGTCGCGTCCTTCGACCCGCCGGGGCACAGCTCGTAGTCGCTCGAGTAGGTGGTCGCGACGCCATCGGCGGCCGTGAGCTCGACGTAGCAGGCCGCGTCGCCCGACACGACGGAGACGACGGTGAACATCGGTCCTGGCGCGGCAGCGGGGGCCGCAGGGGCCGCGGCAGCTGGGACTTCCGGCAGGGTCGCGGGCGCGGGTGTCTCGGTGCCAGAACAGGCGAGGAGGGTGAAGGCGGCGACGACGAGGTGCATGGGGTCTCCGGAGTGGGTCCAACCAGTGTTAACTTCGCGGGCCCGAGGGTCCAACCACGTGAAGCCGCTTGTCGCCATCGCTGTCAAACCGCCTGCCGTCCGCGTGCGCCGCGACGCACACTTTGCCGCCCCCGGGGAACGGGCGAATCGCTACACCCTGCCCGAGCGCCTCGATTCGGCGTCACCGGTGGGGTACCGCACGCGGGTCCCGATGACGGCCGCGGAGATCGAGCTTGTATTGCCGCTGTTGTCCCTCGCGCGCCCGTCCGTGTTCGTACCGGGACCTGCGCCCACCGACGGTGAGCTGTTCGACGAGTGCGCGTTGGGCGTGCTCAGCGCGCGTCAGTCGACGAATTTTCGCGGCCATCGCTCGGTGGTGCTCGGCCCCGAAGACTCTGCGCGCGCCGCGGCGATCCTGAAGAAGCTCTCGTGTGAGGCGCCCGTGCTCGACCGCGCGACGCACACGCACGTGGTCCTGTCGCGGCCCTACCGCACCGCGTTCACGTTCCTGCTCACGTTCATCGGGCACCGCGCGTTCACGAGCCTGCTCACGGTGCCGTTGCGGGCGTGGAACAAGCGATTCCACCACCAGGACGACATCCCGACGATCGGCTACCTCCAGCAGCTCCACATCGGCATCCTCGCCGACGCCATGGAGCGGGCCGC
The DNA here is from genome assembly GCA_947505245.1 of Pseudomonadota bacterium. Classification (GTDB taxonomy): domain Bacteria; phylum Myxococcota_A; class UBA796; order UBA796; genus SYKL01. Next base: position 147,184 of record CANNIZ010000003.1, read on the forward strand.
GGTGATCGCTTCCGGCGGGACACGGCGCGCACAGGTGTTCCAGACCCCGTTCTGCGGCGACGAACACTCCGCTGTGGCCGAGCTCGAGGCGCTGTGCGGCGTGTCTGCGGCTGATCGTCGCGACGGTTGGCGGATCGCCATCGTCGCGCAGGTCGGGGCGGCCTCCGAAGCCGAGCGGATCGATCTGCCCGGGGACGTCGCGCGCAAGCTCGGCGCGAACCTGATGGCGTTCCGCAGCGAGCGCATCCAGCCCGGCGTCAACGCGGAAGACAAGGCGCCGCCCGCGTATCAGACGCGCCAGGACATGGACGTGCCGGACGAGCTGACGGAGCAGGCCGGGCGCGCCGCGTACAACGCGTTCGCGCACTGGGCCGCGTTCGACCGCGAGAAGAGCAAGGAGCTTCTCCTGCTCGAGCGCGTCGACGTGCTCACGCCGAACGGCAAGGCGCGGCTGCGCGCGATCCGCGATCAGCTCGGCGACATCACCGACTCCGTCGTCAACGGCCTGCCGCTGTGGGTGGACCTCCCGACCGGACGCGCGCTGTCGAAGAACGCGGCCCGCGGCCGAAAGGCGTTCGCGCTCGCGGGGCAGCGGATCTACATCGTGGGGCTGTCGCAGTCGGAGGTGAGCCGCGCGGGCATCCCGTGGAACCTCGCCGTGCGCGCGGTCGGCGCGGCGTGCTCACGAGGTGGGCTCTACGCCGAGCTGATGGGGGTGCGCGACCTCCCTGCCGACTGCGATCTGCTCGCGGGGATCTGCCTGATGGCCGGCCCCATCAACCAGAACGACATCGGCAAGGCGTTCTTCGGAAAGTCCGATCTGCTCGCAGACGCGTTCCCAGGCCGCGACCCGACGTCGCTGCTCGTGTGGACGCTCAAGGCAAAGACCGTGGCAGACCCGATCGGCAACGAGGAACAGCTGATGAACAAGGCTCGTCAGGGCGCGCTCGTCGACCTGCGGCCCGCGCCCGAGGACGTGGTGCGGGTTCGTCGAGGGGGCTCGGTGGCGCAGTTCCGCCCCGGTGGCTCGGAGCGGGCGTACGCGGACGTGGGCAATTTCGTCACGGACGCCGACGGGCGTGAGATCGCGAACAACCGCGGCACGCCGCACGCGGGGCGCGACGCCGCGGTGTGGTAGGCGCGATAAGACGGGGGACCCGGAGGCCACGATGGTCGCGCTGTTGTCCCTGCTCGCCTGTAAACCCGACGCCGAGCCTGTCGCGCCGCTGGACCTCGCGGAGGGCTGCCAGCCGCTGTTGGCGGGCAACGACTGCCTGGCGCCGTACCCGACGGACTTCTTCCGCGTCGCGAACGCCGCGTCGCCGAGCGGGTTTTCGGACGTGATCCCCGAAGGGGCGCAGACGTTGACGCGCGACGACGTGGTCGCGGACGTGGCCGTGTGGCGGCCGCCGGACGGGGCGTCGCGGTACCCGTTCATCCTGGCGTCGCTCAACGTCGAGGCGTCCGACGACGGGTTCGTCGGCATCTCCGACCGGCCCGAGGACTCGCTCGCGGCGGCGACCAGCCACACGCTGATCCTCGCGCCGGACGGCACGGCGATCCCCCACTGGGTCGACTTCGACCCGATCTTCGAGTACCCGAACCACCAGGCGATCACGCTGCACCCGCTGGTGCGGTTGGACGCCGAGACGCGGTACGTCGTGGCGTTCACCGGGGCCACAGACCCCGCCGGCGACGTAATCCCCGCGCCCGAGGGCTTCCGGCGCGTGCGCGACGCCGCGAACGACGCGTCGCTCGCGGACCTGCTCGCCCGCTACGAGACCGAGGTGTTCCCGGTGATCGAGGGGGCCGGCGTGGCGCGCGAGGACCTGCAGCTGGCGTGGAGCTTCACGACCGGCACGGACGCGTTCGTGCAGGACGACATGCTCACGATGCGGCAGACGGCGCTCGACGCGATGGCCGCGACGCCGCCGACCGTCACCATCACCTCGGTCGACGAGCGCGACGACGCGCACGTGTGGCGGATCGTCAAGGGGACGGTGAGCGTGCCGATGTTCCTGGACAGCGATCGGCCGGGCGGGCGGTTGCTGCGCGACGCCGACGGGAAGGTGCGGCAGGACGGGAACGTGGACGTGCCGTTCACCGTCGTGATCCCGCAGGCCGCGCGCGGTGTGGGGCCGGTGCCTGTCGTGGGCGTGGGGCACGGGTTCTTCTACAACCTGGCGGCGGTGGAGGGTGAGGTCGACCTGCTCGAGCAGATCCCCGCGGTGGGCGTCGCGGTGGACTGGTGGGGCATGACCGACGCCGACCGCAACAGCATCGTGCTCGCGATGCTGAATGAGACGTCAGCGACGATGGCGTTCGCCGATCGCGTGGAGCAGGCGCAGGTGAACTGGATCGGCCTCACCCACGCGCTCGGCGGCGCGCTCGCGGCCGAGGAAAGCGTGAAGGACAACGGCGTGCTCGTGTACGACCCCGAGCGCGTCGGGTTCTACGGCCTGTCCATGGGGCACATCCTTGGCGGGTCACAGGTGGCGCTCAACCCCGACATCGACCGCGGCGTGCTGATCATCGGCGGCGGCGGGCTCTCACACCTGCTGTTCCGCAGCCAGCCGTTCTTCCAGTTCATCCTCGTGATGGCGAACCTGTTCGACGACCCCTACCAGCGGCAGAAATTCGTCGCGCAGATGGCGCGCGAGCTCGACCGCATCGATCCCCTCACCTACGCCGACTACGTGCTCGCGAGCCCGCTGGACGGCGACCCGACCGAGATCCTGATGCAGACCGGGCTGGGTGATCAGGCCGTGCCGAACCTCGCCTCGTGGTTCCACGCCCGCGCGCTCGGGCTCGGCACGACGTCCCCGACGCCGTTTGAGCCCTGGGGCGTGCCGACCGCTGCGACGGACGCGACCTCGGCCCAGACGATCGTGGACTGGGGCTACGACACGTCGTTCTACGACGTCGCGGAGGCCCCGCTCGACGACAACGGCGTCCACGGAAAGACGCTCGGCAACAGCTCGCTGAAGACAGAAGCCGCCGCGTTTCTACGCGACGGCTCCATCGTCCACCCGTGTGACGGGCCGTGTGACCCGCACTGACGAGGGGTTCGGGGCTACTTGGCCTGAGCGACCGGCGGCTTGCCGGACGGGCCCGGCGACGGCACGGGGCCGCGCACCGCGTCCGACTTGGGCTCGGCGGCCTTCGCCTTGCTGCGAGCCGCGGCCTTGGCCTCGAGCACCAGCGTCTTGATCTTCTCCTGCGTCTTGCTGTGCTCGATGAGGTACTCGCGCGCAGTCTCCCGGCCCTGGCCGATGCGGTCCTGCTCGAAGCTGTACCAGGAGCCCGACTTCTGCACGATGCCGAGGTCGCTCCCGAGGTCCAGCACTTCAGACGCCTGGCAAACGCCCTTGCCGTAGTAGATGTCGAACTCGACCTCCGTGAACGGCGGCGCGACCTTGTTCTTCACGACCTTGACGCGCGTGCGGTTGCCGATCACGACCTCGCCCTTCTTGATCTGCCCGATGCGGCTGACCTCCATGCGGACGGACGCGTAGAACTTGAGCGCGTGACCACCCGAGGTGGTCTTGGGCGAGCCGAACATGACGCCGATCTTCTCGCGCGTCTGGTTGATGAACACCACGACCGCTTCGCTCTTGTGGATGGCGCCGGTGAGGCGGCGGAGCACCTGGCTCATCAGGCGCGCCTGCGCGCCCGGCTGCACGTCTCCCACGTCGCCTTCGAGCTCGGACTTGGGCACGAGGGCCGCGACGGAGTCGATGACGACGACCGAGATGGCGCCGGAGCGCACGAGCGTCTCGCAGATCTCGAGCGCCTGCTCGCCGTTGTCCGGCTGGGACACGAGCAATTCTTCGGTGTGCACGCCGAGGTTGCGTGCGTAGCCGATGTCCAACGCGTGCTCAGCGTCGATGAACGCGGCGACGCCGCCCTTGCGCTGCGTCTCCGCGATGATGTGCAACGCGAGCGTGGTCTTGCCGGACGCCTCTGCGCCGAAGATCTCGATCACGCGGCCCTTGGGAACACCGCCGACGCCGAGGGCGAGATCAAGCCCGACCGAGCCCGTGGAGATCGTCTCGATCTTCGGGATGTCTGCTTCGCCGTACTTCATGATCGCGCCCTTGCCGAACATGCGCTCGATGGAGGCGACGGCGGCGTCGATGGCCTTGCTGCGTTCAGTGTCGATCGGGGCGGTAGAGGTGGCCATGGCGGTGTCCTTCGAGGGAGGGTTCTTGGGGTTGGGCTTGTTGTCTTTGGGATTGCTCATCTGAAACTCCTGAAGGGAAGAACGGAAAGTGCAGGCGAAGCGCGCAGCGAGCCGAAGGCGAGCGAGGTCAAGGAATCGTGCGGCGGACCAGGTCCAGCGCGCTTGCGGCGGCGAGGTCTTGGATGCGTCCGCGGTCGCCCCCGAGGCGGAGCAACCGGTGCGACGTGCCCGACGGGCTCGCCACCGCGATGTGCACCGTTCCGACGGGCTTCGCGTCGGTGCCGCCGCCGGGGCCAGCGATTCCGGTGACCGAGAGGGTGTAGTCCGCCCCGCTATTCGCGCGCAGGCCTTCCGCCATGGCGCGGGCGACGGGCTCGGAAACTGCGCCGTGTTCGGCGAGCAACGCTTCGGACACGTCGAGGAGCCGCGACTTCGCGATGTTGGCGTAGGCGACGACACCTTCGGTGAACCATTGGCTCGCGCCCGGGACGGCCGTGCACATGGCCGCGACGCGACCGCCCGTACAGGACTCGGCGACAGCGAGCGTCTGCCCGAGGGCGACGAGGCGGCGTCCGATGACCGCGGCGAGCGTACCGCCCGAATCCGCGTCCAACCCTTCGACGGCGAACACGGCGGGGCCGATGCGACCGACGATCTCGTCCACGAACGCGCGGATCTCGGACTCGGGCACGTCTGCCGTGAAGCGCAGCTTGAGGTGGTTTTCGGGCAACATCGTGCGGGTGCCCCACACGAGGCCGGGGTGCTCCAACTGGCCCGCGCGCATCTGCATGTCCGACTCGCCGATACCGACGCAGCGGAGCGTGACGAGGCGGCCGGGGCGGAGCGCAAACTGCTCGACGAGGTGCGGCAGGACGCGCGCGTCGAACATCGCCTTCATCTCGCGGGGCACACCCGGCAGGAACGCGAACCAGCAGCGCTGATGTTGGATGGCGAAGCCGGGGGCGGTGCCCCAGTCGTTGTCCAGCCGCGTGGACGTGGCGGGGAGGTACGCCTGCTTGCGGTTGATGTCCGCCATTGGGCGGTGGAAGCGAGCGAACATGGCGGCGATCTGCTGCATCGTGTCTTCGTGGAATTCCAGCGGATGACCGAACGCCTCACCCGCGGCCGAAGACGTGTGGTCATCGTCCGTGGGTCCCAGGCCGCCGGTGCCGATACACACGTCTGAACGCGCAGCGATCTCCAGCATGAGCGCGATGATGTCTTCCCGACGATCGCCCACGACCGTGTGCCGGACGACATCGAACCCGAGCGACCCGAGGCGGTCCGCCAGCCAGGACGCGTTCGTGTCGGGCGTCTGCCCGGTCACGACTTCGTCACCTTGGGATAGAATCTCTGCGGTGGGCATGTGTCCCCTGAACGGCTGTACAGTGTTTTACCCGAGGCTCCATAGGATGTCCACCCAGGGCGGACAATTTTGGTCCGCAACTCGGTATTTGGCGTAGAACCCCGATGACGAATGAGCGAAAACCGGTCGCGATCGGCCTGGATGTGGGCACCAAGACCATCGGCGTCGCGGCGACCGACGCCCTCGGAATGCTCGCCCACCCTCTCCAAACGATACGCCGGAAGGGCGTAAAGGCCGACGTGGAAGCGATCGTCGCGCTCGCTGGCAAGCGGGGATCGCGCACCTTCGTCGTCGGGCTCCCGTACGAGCTCGACGGGAACGAGCGCAGGTCGGCTCGCCTCGCCCGCCAGATCGGCGATGAGCTCGTCGCGCGGGGGTTCGACGTTCATCTTGTCGATGAACGCTTCTCGACCGTGGACGCCGAGGCGGCGCTCCGGGAAGGTGGCTCGTCGTTCGAGCGCCGCGCCGAAATCATCGATCAGGCCGCTGCAGCCGTGATCCTGACCCGGTGGCTCGCAGGCGCCTGACGCGGGTGGCACCGGACTTGCGACAGCCGGACGATGGAGGTCCCGATGTCGCGTCTAAAGGCCCTGGCTGCGCTCGCGCTCGTGCTGTTCGCAACGACGCCGTCGCTCGCCGACGACGGAAAGAGGGACTCCACGTCCAGCTCTTCGACCAAGTCGCGGCCAAAGCCGAAGCCCGCACCGCCCGCGGCACCGCCGCCGCCAAAAGCCCCGGCTCCCGCGATCCCACGCGCTCCCGGCGTGCCACACGCAACACCGACCGTGCCGGTCCGCACAGTTCCGACCGCGCAACCTGTCACCCGGCCCCTCCACGCGCCGGCCCCCGCTTCGACCCCGCACGTCGCCCGACCGACGGTGCCGACGCCGGTACGCGACCCTCACCCGGCGGAGCCGGCGGGGCCCGCGGACTCGGTGCAGCCGGTGGAGGGCTGGCGGACGTCGGATCATCGCTATGCGCACCCCGACCCCCACTACGTGCCCCACAGCCCTGAGGCGTCGTATCCGCCGCCCGCGTGGGACCCGTACCGCCCGTGGTACACGAACTACTGGGTCCACCCGTGGTGGCGTTGGACCCACGCGACCGTGGTCGTCGTCTCGTTCGACCACGCCTGCTCGCCGTGGGTCGACGTGTGGACGCCGCCCCCTCGCCCCGGGTTCGTGTGGATGTCCGGGCACTGGGAAGGCCCGTACTGGGTGCCGGGCAGCTGGGTGATGACGTACCCGCCGAGCTCCTACGCGACCTACCACTGGGTCTCCGGTTGGTGGCTCGGGGACCGCTATGTCGAAGGCTATTGGCGCGTGAACGAGCGCCCCGGCTGGTACTGGGTGGACGGCGCCTACTACGCCGACAACAGCTACGCGTGGGGCGCGTGGTACCCGCTCGATGAGCCGCTGGACGGCTACGTGTGGGAGGCCGGCTTCTGGGACGGTCGCGACTGGGTCGAGGGGTTCTGGCGCCCTGAGCAGCGCGACGGATACCGCTGGGTCACCGCCAGCTACGGACCCGACAGCGTCTACAGCGCCGGCTACTGGGAGCCGCTAACCGCTCAGCCCGGGCAGCTCTGGATCCCCGGCTGGTTCGACGGCGAGAGCTGGGTGGAGGGCTACTGGGTGCCGGACGACACGCCCGAAGTGAGCTTCACGCCGCCCGAGGGCTGGACCACCGGCGGGGAAAGGCCCGCGCCGCTATCGGCCGACGCGCCGCTCGCCATTCCGGCCGTCCCCGACGCCCCGTAGCGCCGCCTGGCACGGGGGTTGCGTTCCATGAACGCGGAGGTGGCTCGTGTTCATCGTCCTTTCACTGCTGGCCTGCGCGGGCCCGCTGTGCACCCACCACGCAGACTGCGAAGCGACCGAGTACTGCGATGACGTCTGTGAGCCCGTGCGCGAGCGCGCATGGGAGATCACCGTGGTCGAAGCCAACACGGAGTGGGCGGCGCCCGAAGGGGGCCCGTGGGACGACGACTACAGTCCACCCGATCTCTACGTCGACTTCGGCGTGCTCGGCGGCGAAGGCTGCTTCACGACGGTGGCATGGGAGACGACCGAGCCGTACTGGGGCCAGGTGTGTCGCTTCTACGTGCCGCCTGACGGGGTCCTCATCGTCGATGTGTGGGACGTGGACACCGACAAGGACAGCTACGTCACGGGCTGGACCTGGGAGGGTCAGGATCTCATCGATCAGGCGCGACGCGACGAGTCGAAGCTCATGCTCGTCGACGGCTCCGGAACGATCACCCTGTGGGCGTCGATGCACCCCGTGTGACAGGCACCATCACGCGATGACGGCGATGGTCTGTTGGTTCGTGGCCATCAGCCGCCCGTCGTGGCCCCACAGTTCGCGAAATTCCACCGCGTAGCCGTCCCGATTCGCGACGAGGGTGCCGCAGTGGAACAGCGGCGCTTCCGGATCGAGTCCATCAAAATCGCCCTGCGGCTGAAAAGTAAACGCGATCGTCGCCATCGGCCGCGGCCGCGTCTCGATCTGGAACAGCGCGGGCCACCACGCGTCGATACACGCCGCGAGGAACGCCGCGTCGCGTAGACCGCCCGGGTTCGACGGACGGATCCAGCCCTCGGTCACCGATTCACCGCCGGAGAACGGAAACCGCGTCGAGCGAAAGTCGAAGTACTGCGTGAACGTCGGCGCGAGCGGCGCCTGCATCGGAAGGCGGTCCATCGAGCGCCAGTCGGAGAGGGCTGGACCGCTCACCCGCGTGCCATCGAGATCACGGGCGCGCGCGCGACCGAGCACCCCGACGCCGTGCGCCTGAACCTCGCCTCCTTGGATGAGACGCACCGCGAGCGTGCTCACCGCGGACCCGACGCGGAGCACCTCGACGCGCAATTCCGCCGGACCAGGCTGCGTTGGACCACAGAGCTCGGACGTGAGCGAGCGCAGCGCGCGATCGGGCGCGGACGCCTCCAATGCGCGAACGAGCACCGCCGTGACGATCCCCCCGAACAAGCCGCGGCCCTGCTGCCAGCCGTCCGGGAGATCGGCGGCGAAACGCCCGTCACCGAGCGAGGTCAAAGCGGTGAGGACATCGAAGGGAGCGTCAGCAGGGACCATGCGCGCATTACACCACGGACTGTCCCACTCGGGGCACTTTCGGATAGGCTCGCGCAATGAACGAACCTGTCAGCGCACGCGCAGTCGGCTCCCTGTTTCTCGCCTTCGGCCTGCTCATGCTCCTTCTCACCGCCGTGGGCGTGTGGTTGGTCGAGATGTTCAGCCCGATCTCCTTCATCATCGGGGTGTGGCTGACATCCGTGGGCCTGTACCAGATCGGCACCAACACGTCTTCCATGACGCCACCCGAGGAGATCCCGCGTTGGTGGGTTCCCGGAATCGTCGTGGTGTCCGTGCTCTCGCTCGGTGGAGCCCTCGGTCTCGTCGTGTTCACGCAGCTTTGACGATCCGGTTCGACGACGAGGCCCGAACGCTACGCCTCTCGGTGCTCGACCTCGTCGAGATCGGTGCGGATGGCGGTCATCTGCGCCTGGACGCCCCCGTAGGCTCCGCGTATCGAATGCAGGTGGGCCAGCAGGTCCACGCGGACTGGCAGGAGGAGCGCGCGGGACAGGAGACGTTTCGCGCCGAAGTGACCGTGCGCGCGCAGGTCGCGTGCGGCGACTGGACCGTGACGGTTCACGGCCGCCTCGACGGACTCACGACCGAACACGATCACACCGTCGTCGAAGAGGTGAAGTCGACCGTCCTCGGCGGCGACGCCCTGTACAAGACGATGATCGGCGACTGGCGCAGCTACGCGGCCCAAGCCGAATTGTACGTGTGGCTGCTCGCTCAGGCCGGCTACCCGTCACCCACCGCGCGCCTCGTCCTGGTGAGCGTATTGGACGGTGCGCGACATGGGCTCGGGGTTCCCGCCGAGATCGGCCGCGTCGGCGCGTGGGTGTTGCAGCAGGTGGACCGGCTCTGCCGCGACCGCGAACGCCGCATCGCGTGGCTGACCGAACGCACCCAGAACACCGTACCGTGGCCGTTCCCCGGCGTGCGCGCGGGGCAGGACGTGCTGGGACGCGAGCTCGTCGAGGCGCTCGACGCGCTCGTTGCAACGCTCGTACAGGCGCCGACGGGCTGGGGAAAGACCGCGGTGGTGCTCGACGCGGTGCTGAAGCACGCGTTCGCTCACAAGAAGCAGGTGTTCTGGGCGACCGCGCGGACCACCCAACAGCGCGTCGTCATCGAGGCGGCAGAGCGCCTTCGGGCGGCGGGGCTGCCGCTTCGCGTGACCGTGCTCGGGCGGAAAGAGCGCCTGTGCCTGAACGATCGAGTCGCCTGCCGGCCCGAGACGTGCAAGTTCGCCGCGAGCTATTGGGACCGTTACCACGACGCTGACGCCGGCTGGAGCGTAGGAGATCGCGGGATCTCCGACGTCCCCGGGCTGCGCGCGGCCGGCACCGAATGGACGTTGTGCCCCCACGCGCTCGGCGTGGATGCGGCGCTGCGCTCGGACCTGGTGATCGGCGACTACAACTACGCATTTGACCCCGATGTGAAGCTCCGCAGGCTGTTCGGCGACGAGGCCTCCCGCTTCGTCGTGGTGGTCGACGAGGCGCACCAGCTGGTGGACCGCGCGCGCGGCTGGTGGTCTCCCTCGGTCACGAACGCGGCCGTGGAGGCGGCGCTGACGCACGCGAGCACCCTCGCGGACGGCGACGGCTTCGTGGAGTGGGTCCAGGACGTGCGCATGCGTCTGATCGAGGCCATCGGGCTGTGTGAGGGGCCGTGGATCAACGGGGAGGCCCTGGCCGAGCCGTCCGCGCGGCTGTGGATCGAGCTCGCGGACCGCGCCGACGACCTCGGCTTCGAGTACGTCGCGCGCTACGGCGTTCCCGGCGACGATGACGCGTGGGTGACGCTCACCCGCGCCGTACGCGCGCTCGCGATGGGCCTCGCCGACAAGCTGGAAGGCGTCGTCACGCTCGCGTGCTCCCGCCCGGAGTCCGCGTGCCTTCGCCGCCTGTGCCTCGACCCCAGCGCCATGCTCGGCCCCGAATTCACCCGTTTGGGCGGGCTCGTGTTGTCGAGCGCCACGCTCGAGCCGGCGTCGTTCTACCGCGACGTGCTCGGCGTCCCCGAGTCCGCGCGCGTGCTCGCCGGCGACGACCCCGAACGCAGGCCGAAGGTCGTCGTCGTGCCGCGCGTCAGCACGGCCTTCAAGGACCGCGTCGCACAGGCCGAGCCGACCGCGAAGGTGCTCTCGGCCTGCCTCGCCGCGATCCCCGGCAACGCGGCGGTGTACTTCCCGTCGTTCGCGATGCAGGACGATCTCGTGCCGCGCATCGATCTGGGCGGCCGGGTGCCGATCGTGCAGACGCGCGCGATGTCCGAGGACGACCGCGATCGCGCGCTGACGCTGCTGTCGACCGGGGTTCCGTCTGCGCTGTTCGCCGTGCTCGGCGGGATCTTCGCCGAGGGCATCGATCTGCCGCCGGGCGCGCTGCAAGGTGTGTTGATCTGCGGGCCGGGGCTGCCTCCGATCGGTCTCGAGCGCGATCTTCTCCGCGCGCACTTCGAGGAGCGCCACGGCGAGGGATTCCGGTATGCCTCGCTCGTCCCTGGACTCACGCGCGTCGTCCAGGCCGCCGGACGGCTGCATCGGCGACCGGAGGACCGCGGCGTGATCGTGTTGCTCGATCGCCGGTTCCGCTGGCGCGACATCCAGGCGCTGCTCCCTTCGGCGTGGGATCTCGAGGTTCCCGATGAGCCGGCTGCCGCGATACGTTCCTATTTCATGACGACCGTGCCTCCATGATCCCCGCGTCCGACTCGTACGACGCCCGCCTCGTCGAGCGAAGGCGCCCGTTTGACCGCATGGAGTCGCGCATCGTGCGGCTGCACCTCGAGAAGCCGAGCGCTGAGACCGATCAGGTCGTGGACGCGCTGCGGTACGTGGTGAGCTTCGCGCGCCTGACGACGGTGAAGAACGCGTCGGAACGGGACGTTGACGTACACGGCGTGCTCGGGTTGCACGCCCAGCAGGTGAGCGATTTGCTCGCGCCGCGGCTCGACGGCGCCACCTCGCTGTGGGAGGCCGTGCGCGTCCTGCCCGACCTCGTCGAGCGCACCTTGCGTGTTCGCAAGAGCGTGCTGGACCACCTGCCGGTGGACCGCGAGGCCCTCGAGTCCGAGGTCACGACGCGCCTGCTCGCGGTGGTGAGCGGCGGCGGCGGCGGCGCCGGCTACGCCTACCCGGGCTGCTATGAGGAGCTCGAGCGCAACGGCCTCGTGCCGAACCTGATGGTCGGGACGTCGATCGGCGGCCTGATGTCGATGTTCCGCGCGCGCCGCAAGCGATTCGACCCGGTGCCGATGGTGCAGGCGGGCCGCAGCCTGTCATGGTCGAACGTGTTCCGCGTGCTGGAGAGCGAGAGCCGCTACGGCCTGCCCGCCACGCTGCGGCTGTACCTGCGCACCGCGATCGGCAACCTGTTCCGCCACTCGGACGGGCGTCCGGTGAGGATCTCCGAGATGGAGATCCCGCTGTACATCATGGCGACCGGCATCACGGTCGACGCGCTAAAACACGACCTCCACTGGTACGAGCACCTGCTCGACTCGGACGTGAAGCGCACCCTGCGCGGCTCGATCTCCGGCGTCGCGAAGACCGCCGCGCTGCTGCGCGAGTTCCTCGCCCGCCCCGACGCGCTGGTGGAGATGGCGATCGGCCGCGCGCCCGGCACCGAGCAGTTCGACGTGTTGGACGCTGCAGGGTTTTCCGCGGCGATCCCGGGCGTCATCCATTACGACGTGCTGCGCGACGACGCGCACATGAAGCGCGTGCTCGACGAATTGTACGCCAGCTACGGCATCACGCGGCTCGGGGAAGGCGGCATGGTGGCGAACGTGCCCGCCCGCGTCGCGTGGGAGACGATCACCTCGGGCAAATTCGGTCGCCGAAACAGCTTCGTGCTGGCGCTCGACTGCTTCGCGCCCAACCCGCGCATGATCGCGTGGGTGCCGTTCACGCAGATGGTGCGCAGCGCGAACGTGGACGCGAACCGCGCGTTCGCGGACCTCTACCTGCCGCTGAGCCGCACGCTTTCGCCGCTGAACCTCGTGCCGCCGATCCGCGACTTCCTCCAGGCGATGCGCTGGGGCAAGGAAGAGATGAAGCCGCACATGCCGTACATCACGACGATGATGCGGCCGATTCCCGTGCTTCACGAGCCTGTGGTCGGTACCCTCTGACGACACGGCTCCGTTGCGGGTCTGGCATTTCCAGTCTAAGGTGTGGAAATGCCAAAACACACCGCTAACGCCTGGGTACCGCGCACGATCGAGGCGGCCCTAAGCGCTCCTCCGCCCGCGCTTCAGTTGTTTCCGGTGTGGCTGCTCCTCGGCCCGCGTCAGGTGGGAAAGACCTCGGTCCTGGTGCGTTGCGCGGGCTCCGATCGTCAGTACGTGAACCTCGACGATCTCGCCGTGCGGGCCCGAGCGAACGCCGACCCCGCGCTGTTCGCGCGGGACCTTCGCCCTCCTTTGCTGATCGACGAGATCCAGTACGCCCCCGCACTGTTGTCCGCCGTGAAGGTCCTCGCGGACGCGAAGCCGGGACCTGGGGCCGTGTGGATCACGGGCTCACAGAGCTTCGAGGTGATGCGGGGGGTGCAGGAGACGCTGGCCGGTCGGGTCGCGCTGCTCGAGCTGCAGGGCCTCGCAGACGAGGAACGCCAACCGCGACCCGCCACGCCCGACGACGTGTTCGCCAGCGTCCTGCGCAGCCGCTTCCCCGCGCTTCACCGCGTTGATGACGTCGACGCGCGCGAGTTGTACCTCGACGGGTACGTTCGCACCTACCTCGAGCGTGACGTGCGCGAGCTGCTCGGGGTCCAGAAGCGCAGGGAGTTCGAGCGGTTCGTGCGGCTGTGCGCGCTCCGCACCGGGCAGCTCGTGAACTACGACGATCTCGGGCGCGATGCGGGGGTCTCGGCCACCACCGCGAAGGAGTGGCTCGCGGTGCTCGCCGACAGCTTCCTCGTCATGCTCGTGCCCCCGTGGCACGCCAACGCGTCGAAGCGGCTCGTGAAGTCGCACAAGCTCTACTTCCTGGACGCGGGGCTGGCGGCGTGGCTGTCGGGGTGGCGCACCCTCGACCAGGTTCGCTACGGACCGCAGGCGGGCGCCCTCCTCGAGACCCATGTGCTCGCGCAGATCGTCGCGGCGCTCCGCCACCGCGCGCGTGAGGCGCGGGTGCACTTCTGGCGGGACCGCGACGGCCGCGAGGTCGACTTTCTCGTCGAGACACGCAGCGGCACGCTTCCTATCGAAGTGAAGGTCGGCACACCGTCGGGTTTGGCACCACTGGCGCGAATCCGCGAGCCCTCATGGAGAGACGGCCTCGTCGTTTCGCTGTTGCAGCGTCCAGGCGAGACGGCAGCGTGCACGGCCGACTGGACCGCGATCTCGCTCGCAGACCTGCCTTATTGGCTGCTCGGCACGACCGCTTCGACCGAGGGCAACGGAGCGTAGGCCGCACACGTCGCCACCATCGCCGCCGCCGTCGCGTTCGGCGTCAGCTCGATGGCGTCGCCCTTCACGGTGACCGTGTCGAACGCGTCGAGCATGGGCCCGAGCGTGGGCGTCTTCGCGCGCTCGTTGGCGAGGCTCTGGTTGAACTCCGCGGCCTTCTGGCCCGCCAGGTACGGGGCGACGTCCCACGAGGAGAACACGGCCTCCTGGAAGGTCGCGTCGGTGAACCAGCCGTGGTCCATCGTGAAGCCGCCCTTGCCGTGAACGTTCACCCATTGCCCCGGCTCGAGCGGGACGGACAGGTCCATGGTCAGCGTGTCTGCTGCGACCTGGACGACGAACACCGACGCCCCGGGAGGGCCGCCGTCCTGGGCGAGCGCGGTGAGCTCGGGGCCCGTGACGCGCGCGGGACGAACCGCGATCAGGTCCTCACACACTCGCTTGCGGGCCGCCTCGGCGAGGACTGGATCGGCCGGCGGCATGACGACGGCGAGCGGGTGATCGTCCGTCACCGCCTCCATCACCCAGCCGGGGATGAGCGCGACGATGACAGCGCCGCCGCCACAACACGCGACGATAGATGCGACGAAGATGCCGACCGTGCCGAGCGTCCCGAACACCCCGAACAGCGCGCAACCTGCTTGCTTTGAATTCGCCATCGGTGCTCCCCAGTGCATCATAGCCCTGCGCAGGTCGCATCAAAGCGCGCGCACCAACCGGAAGCCCGTGTAGACCGAGCCGCCAGCGGGCACGGACCACCGGCGGTCGCAGCAACGGGCCGCGCGCGCGGACGCGACGTGGTTCCCACCCCGGCGGGCACGCGAGGCGCCTTCCCCATCGCACCAGTCTTCGACATTGCCGCCCAGCCCGCGCACGCCAAACACGCTGACGTCGACGGGGAATGTGTCCACGACCGCTGGCATGCCCGCGTTGCCGCTGTCGCGCATGCTGCACCACGACGGATCGAGGAAGTCGCCCCACGGGAAGAACCTGCCGTCGACACCGCGCGCCGC
This sequence comes from Pseudomonadota bacterium, assembly GCA_947505245.1. Taxonomy (GTDB): domain Bacteria; phylum Myxococcota_A; class UBA796; order UBA796; genus SYKL01. The sequence continues at coordinate 162,269 of CANNIZ010000003.1, forward strand.
CTTCTCCCACTCGCGCTCCCTCGGCAGGCGCCACGGGAGGCCGCTACGTCGTGCAAGCCACGCTGCATAGGCGGTCGCCGCGAACCAGTCGACGAGGAAGACGGGCCAGTCGGGCCTCCACACGTCGCCGTCGGCGTCTTCGATGAGCACGAAGCCACCGCGCTGATCACGACCGTACAACGGCACCCCATGCCCGCTGCCGCGCATCAGGGGTTGGTAGCCGAGGGCTTCCGCCTCGCGGCCGGTGACCACGAGGTCGTCCAGGAACGCGATGAAGTCGCGGTTCGTGACGGGGAAGCGCTTCATCGCGAAGTCGGAGACGAACGGACGGGAGCGGGGCGGGCAGTCCACCGCCTCGGGGTCGCCACCACACAGGAAAGGACCCGCCGGGACGAAACAGTCGTCGGCCTCGAGGTCCGCAGCCAACGGCATCCGCACCGTCCCGTCCCAGCGGTCGCCGCGGCCGATGTTGACCGGGTAGCGCACCTCGGCGCGGCCAGGGTGCCGCAGGACGCACACGTAGCTGCCCATCGGGAGGGCAACGTCGCGCAGCGGCGTGCGGCCGAGGTGACGCACAGGCACGGCGACGAGCCTTCGGTTCTGAACCTCGTAGCGGAGCAGCGCCACCTCCGCGTCGTCAGGATCGGACGCGAGCGACATCGCGCCGACGCCCTGCAGGTAGGCGGCGACCCGAACGCGGCCGAGGTGACCTTCGGGCAGCGCGTCGGCGTGTACGACGAGCCGGGCTTCGGCTTGAGCCACAGCTCGCTGGTCGCGTCCGGCCTCGGCGGCCTCGTGGCGCGCGAGCTCCCAGGCGACGATGCTCGCGTGAGCCTCGACGAGGTCCGGCGCGTGCGACAGGGCTCCCTGCAGGTGCCCTTCGCGGCGGAACTCCAGCGCGGTGGCAGCGCGCTCGAGCTGCTCGGCTTCGTCCAAGAGGCCCCACGCCGCGGCCTTCTCATGCTCGGGGGCCCAGATCGGGACGGTGGCCAGTAACGCAACACCGTCGGCGCGCAGCGCGATCGCTCGTTCCTTGAGCGAGGCTGCCTCGGATGCAAGCGCGTCCGCCTCGGCCACCACCCGCAACGCGCGGTCGCGCTTTTGCGCTCCGTCGAGCCAGGACCGAGCGACCGCCGCGACCGCAACCCCGTCCACGGGCCTTTCCGCGGGGTCGCGCGCCATGCACCGCTCGCACAACGCGATCAGGTCGTCCGGCAGCGCGGCTCCGGACGCCTCGAGGTCCGCAGTGATCTCGTCGGAGAACGTGTCGGCTGCGCGAATGTCGCGATCGGGGGGACCCGGCGGACCCGACAGGACCTGCCTGAGTACGGCCCGCGCGTCGCCCTGGTAAGGCGGGCGGCCCGAGAGCACCTCGTACAGGATGGCGCCGAGCGCGTAGACGTCGGAGCGGGCGTCGACCTTGTCGATGTCGCCGCGCGCCTGCTCGGGCGGCATGTAGGCGGCGGTGCCGAGGACGCGGCCCATGCGCGTGCGCAACGCGTCGTCCGCCGAGCGACCCGTCGCGACGTCTGGCCCAAGATCGTCGAGCGCATGATCGGGCCGGCCCACGACCTTGGCGAGCCCCCAGTCGAGCACGAGCACCTCGCCGTGGCTGCCGATCATCACGTTGTCGGGCTTCAGATCGCGATGCACGACGCCCCGCGTGTGCGCGTACCCTACCGCGTCGCAGACCTTGACGAAGGCCTCGCACAGGTGCCGCAGCACGGCCTCGTCGATGCCGTCGTCATGTCTGCGGCGGATCTCCTGCGCGTACGTGCGCCCGCGCACCTCCATCATCGTGAACCACGCGCGCCCGTCGTCGAGCTGCCCCCCGTCGTACACCGGCGGGATGTTCGGGTGCTGAAGCTGGGCGCCAACCTGCGCCTCTTCGAGGAATCGCGCGAGCACGCTGGCCTTCCCCACCAGATCGGCGCGGATCACCTTGTACGCACAGGTGCGCCCGAGCTCGCGATCGCGCACCCGACGCACCTCACCCATGCCGCCCGCCCCTAGCGGTCCGAGGTCCTCGTACCGCGAAGGGACGCCAGAGGTCGGCGCATTCGACCGGTTCATCGCCACTCCCGCCGCGATACTAACGCGACCCGGCGGCCACGCCCTCGACGTTGCGAGCGCACAGCGTGGCGAGCGCGAGGATCGACGTCTGCGGGTTGACGCCGGTGTTCGTCGGGAACACCGACGAGTCCGCGACGTACAGCTGAGCGACGGTGTGGTGCCTGAAGTCCGGCCGAACGACAGCGTCCGCCGCCTGCGAGCCCATCCTGCAGGTGCCGAACAGGTGCGTCGCGAGCGCCGTGTACGCGCGCGGGTCGAGGGAGCCCAGCTCCGCGAGGCGGCGCGCGGAGGCGACGTCCGCCACGGTCTCGTCGAACCCGTATACGCCGGGCCACGCGTGCTCCGCGCCGGCGGCGACGGCCAACTCGCACAACACGGCGAGCCCGCGCCGGAACAGCGCGACGTCCGAAGGCGTCGGTGACCAGGTGACGATCGTACCGAACGGACCGCGCCGAACGCGACCCTCCCCCTTCGCTTTCGCCGCGACGCCCCACGACGTACAGCGGTCGGACGTGGCGATGTTCTCGGCCCACTTCGCGCCGGTGCCTGCGAGGCGCGCACCGAGCAGCGCGCGGTCGAGCCCTAAGGCCTCGAATTTCAGGCCCTCGCCGCGCAGGCCGATCACCTCGTGGCCTTGCGTCGCCCCGTGCCACATCTTCACGGACTCCGGGAACCGCGCAACGACCGACAGGCCCGGATGGCACGTCAGATGGCGCCCGACTGGCCCGTGGCGGATGCCGCTCGCGAGCAGCAGCGCGGGGGTCTGAATCGCGCTCGCCGCGAGCACGACCGCGACGGACGCGCGCACGAACACGCTCCCGCCGCCCGACGCGGTGGCGACGACGCCCGACGCGCGACCGTCGGCGTGGAGGACCGCGTCCACCCGCACGTTGCAGGCGATTCGCGCGCCGGCCGCGGCGGCGTCGGGCAGGTAGGTGCGCTCCATCGACTGTTTGTGGCCGCGCGTACAGCCGTTCAGGCAGCGCGCGAGGCCCTCGCAGCCGAGCACGTTGCGGGCGATCGGTCGGTGCGCGAGGCCCATCACCTCCGCCCCTTTCGCGAGCAGCGCGTTGTTGTTGCCAGCCAGCTCGGGAGGCGTGGGCGCGATGCCGAGGTCCCGCTCGATCTCGGCGTGGACGGCGTCGAGCACCTCCCACGGGAGGGCGTCGTGCAGCGACGGATCGGCCGCGACCCACGTGTCCCACACGTCCTTTGGCAGCCGCCACGAGATGGCGCCGTTCACCACGCTCGTGCCGCCGACCACGCGGCCCTGGACGTACGGGATCGGCGCCTTGCCGAGCATGAGCGAGGCGCCGCCCTCGCGGTACGTGCGCGCCATCGAGCCGTAGGCGTCGGGCGGGAGGGTCGCTGTATCGACCGAAGGCCCCTCTTCGAGCACCACGACCTTCGCGCCAGCGAACGCGAGCGTACGCGCGACCGCGGCTCCTGCCGGCCCACTGCCCACGACGACGACGTCGCACACCAGCTCGAGGGTGCCCGTCAACGCCGCTCCATCCCACGTGATCGGCGTCACCGCTCCCCCAGAGCGCCGAACGCGACCACGAGCTTGAGCGGCACGATCAGCTGGCGCACGACGTGGATTCGATGTCCGGCGACGCGCGCGAGGACCACGGCTTGCGCGGCGACGTCCAGGCCACCGAACGTCCGCAGGTGGCCCAGCACGAGCGGCGGACACAGCCACAACGCGAGCACCGCAGCGCGCACACCGAGCCGCAACACGATCGGAGACGTGCGACCGAAGTCGTCCCAGAACGCGGGGGAAACGGCGTGATCGGGCAGCAGCGCCGCCACGATCGCGTCCCGCCAACGCGCCTCGAACGCCATCGGACCGAACACGGCGCCTCCCGGCTGAAGCGTAGCGTGCCGGGGCCCCCAGAAATAGACCGTGCCCATGAAACCCGTCCTCGCCAACCTGATCGCGCTCCTCGGCCTCGAACGCATCGAGCAGAACATCTTTCGCGGCCAGTCCCAGGACCTGGGTTGGGGGGCGATCTTCGGCGGGCAAGTCGTGGGGCAGGCCCTCTCAGCGGCCGTCCAGACCGTGCCGCCCGATCGCCACGTCCACAGCCTGCACGGCTACTTCCTGCGCCAGGGCGACGCGAAGCGGCCCGTCGTGTACGAGGTGGACCCGATCCGCGACGGAAAGTCGTTCACGACCCGGCGCGTGGTAGCGGTGCAGGGCGGGCACGCGATCTTCTCACTGGAGGCGTCGTTCCAGCTCGACGAGGTGGGGCTTGATCACCAGGAGGACGCGCCCGAGACCGTGGCGCCCGAGACGCTCGAGAACGAACACCAGCGCTGGGCGGCCTTCGCCGAGAACCTGCCGTCGCCGCTGAAGGAGATGGCCACCGCTGAGCGGCCGATCGAGATTCGGCCGGTGAACCCCACGTCCATGCTGAAGCCCGAGGTGCAGCCGCCGCACAAGCGCGTTTGGCTGAAGGCGGTGGACGCGTTGCCCGACGATCCGCTGCTGCACCGCATCCTGCTCGCGTACGCGAGCGACTTTTCATTCCTGACGACCGCGCTGCAGCCGCACGGCGTCTCCTGGCTCTCGCCCAAGATGCAGATCGCGAGCGTGGACCACGCGCTGTGGTTCCACCGCCCGTTTCGCCTCGACGACTGGCTGCTGTACGTGATCGACAGCCCCTCCGCCAGCGGGGCGCGCGGGCTCGTCCTTGGGCGGTTCTACGATCGGCAGGGAAGGCTGGTCGCGAGCGCAGCCCAGGAGGGGCTCATCCGCCAGCGGTGACGACGACGCGGCAGTGACCGGGCGCCACGACGTCGGACACGACGTTGCGATGCGGGACTGCGAGGCGCGCGATCACCCGCAGCTCTTCCGGCACGAAGAAGCGCCGGAACGACATCCAGGTGTCACGCGCCCACACGCCGTCCTGGAACGCCACACTGCCGAAGGCGGTGACGAGCGCGCCTGCGACGGGGCAGCGAGCGCCGTCGAGGAACACGACCCGGCGGCGAGCGACGCGCGTGGCCTCGGCGAGCATCACCGCGATCTGGCCGGGTCGGAAGTGATGGAGCGCCTGGGTGGACGTGACGACGTCGAATGACGCGGGCTCGCGGTTGCGCAGGTCCAGCGCGTCCTGGTGCTCGAACGTGACGGGCAGGTCGCCTGCGGCGGCTCGGCCGATCGCGAGCGAGGTGGAGCACCAGTCGGTGGCGACGAACTCGACCGACAGCCCCTCCCCGGCGGCGCGACGGGCCGCGGCGATCGCGAACCCGCCACGCCCCGCGGCGAGATCGAGCACGCGCGAACCGGCGCGCAGGTACGGTCGAAGCTGACCGTAGAAGGCGTCGTAGTTGCCGAGCAGACCGTTGATCGCGTGGAGGTGCCTGACGACGCGGGCGCGTGTGGCCTCGTCGACGTCCGTGCCATCGAGGATCTCCAGGCCATTGGGCGCATGAAACAAGCGATCGAGGTCGGCGGCGATCCGAGAGAGGAGCTTCTGGCCCGCGCGCTCGGCCACGTCGGCGCGCATCTCCGCGAGGGCGGTGGTGACGAGCCCGTCGAGCGCCTCGCGCGCGCCGGCCTCGCCGCCGCGAAGGGACGCCGTCACCTCCCAGGCGGCCTGGAAGTGCCGCGCGATCGCGGCCTCGGCGGCTCGCTCGCGGTGCGCGGCCAGCGGCCACGTGAGCGGGGAGGGCACGCCGTGCGACGCGACCGAGGCCGTGACAGGCGCGAACGCAGCGAGCGCGTCGACGGTGGCGAGCAAGGGTGGCTCCATCGCCCCTACCTACGCACGCGCGCTCCCCTCGCTGCGGCGACGGCGAATAAACGCGAAGAAACCCGACAGCCAGAGGGCGCCCGCGCTACCGCCGGCGGTCTCGCAGCCCCCGCCCGTGTACCAGACCGTCTGTTCGGGCGGCACCTCGGTGTCCGCGTTTGTATCCGGCGTGGAATCCGTGTCGGCCGACGTGTCCGTGTCGACCGAGGTGTCCGTCTCGCCCGACGTGTCGGTATGGGCCGTGTCCGTGTCGCCGCCGCAGCCCGCCCCCTGGTGGACAGTCGCGTCGAGCGGACTGCAGTCCGTCACGTCCGGATCGGCGTCGTTGTCATCGTCGAGGTCGGTACAATCCGGCTCCACGTCCAGGTCGGTGTTCACCGCGCCGTCGACGAGGTCGCCGTCGCAGTCCGAATCGATCGAATCACAGGCCTCGACGGCCCCCGGGTACCTCATCGCGTCGAAGGGCGCGCAGTCGATCGTGTCGGACTTTCCGTCGTTGTCGTCGTCGGTGTCGAAGCAGTCCGGCTGCGCGTCCGAATCGAAGTTCTCGAAGGTCTCGACGAGATCGCCGTCGCAGTCCTGATCGACGCCGTCACAGACCTCGGCCGCGCCGACGTGAATCACCTTGTCGAGGGGCGCGCAGTCGTTGCTGTCGGTCACGCCGTCGCCGTCATCGTCCGTATCGACGCAATCCGGCAGCGCGTCGACGTCCGTGTCCGTGAAGGTGTCCACGAGGTCGTTGTCGCAGTCCTGATCGGTCGTGTCGCACTGCTCGGTCGCGCCGGTGAAGATCGTCTTGTCGATCGGCCTGCAATCGCTGACGTCGGGATCGCCGTCCCCGTCGCGATCGGTATCGACGCAGTCAGCGAAGGCGTCGCCGTCCAGGTTCGGGAACCCTTCGTCCACGGTCCCGCTGCAGTTCTGGTCCTTCCCATCGCAGGCCTCGAGCACGCCCGGGTGGACCGAGGCGTCGAGGGGGGCGCAGTCGCCAATATCGGAGAATCCGTCTTGATCGTCGTCGACGTCGACGCAATCAGGCTGGTTGTCGGCGTCCGTGTCCGTAAACGATTCGACGATGTTGTCGTCGCAGTCTTGATCGACGAGGTCGCATACCTCGGGTGCGCCTGTGAAAACGGCCTTGTTCGCGTCGTCGCAGTCGGTGGTGTCGGGATCGCCGTCGTTGTCGTCGTCGCGGTCGGCACAGTCTCCGATGCCGTCATTGTCGAAGTCGGCGATGCAGCCCGTGACGACGTGCGCGCCCGCGGCGTCGCCTGAAGCGCCTCCGTAGTACCAGCGCGAGCCAAGGTCGCTGGTGGCGTGCACGCGCCCGTAGCGAATCCGCGCGCGCCAGTGGTACGCGGTGTCTTCGGCGAGGGTGCCCAAGCCGACGTTGACCGGCACCCCGGTGACGCCCACGTCGACGGGTCCCGAGGGGATCAGTCCTGTGCCGTCGAACGGAACGCCGCGCGGCTTCAACTCGACCTCGACCTTGACGAACTGCCGACCGACCGAGGTCCGCGTGACGCCAAAGCCGACGTCAAATCCCGGGCCTGGAGCGCGCAGCCCTGGCGCGATCCGGGACCCCGCTGCGACCTTGCGCTGGTTTGGATCCAGGCGCGGCCCGCCGCCGTTCCCACCCGCCCAAAATGGATCGCCGTTGCAGCCCGGTGAGAAGACCACCATGCCCTGGTTCACCTGCGGCGTGCTGTAGCCTGGCCTGCCGTCCACCAGGTCCGCGCAACCATCGTGGTTCGAATCGCCAAGGTCCAGCGCAGAGCCAACCGCCGCGCCGGTGGATGTCGACACGAACGGATTCAGTTGGACAAGGCCCCCCGGGGTGCCGACCGCGAAGGTGAAAGACCCGTTGCCGATGCCACCGAAGGGGGCGCCGATCACCAGATCGCCGAGGCCGTTCCCATCCAGATCGCCCGCGGTGAGCGCGTACCCCTGCTGGTCCCCGGCGGCCGAACCGGAGAAGAAATACGATGGCGCGTTCGGAAGGACGCCGGCCGACGCGTTGAAGATGGCGGCCTGCCCTTTGGTCGCAAGCGCGCGGGGCAAGCCCACAGCAAGGTCCGAGTATCCGTCGCGGGTGATGTCGAAGCCGCCCGCGAGCCCGTCTCCGTTCCAGGTGTTCGTGGTGACGTCCCAGCCGCCTCCTGCATGCATGGCGGCGGCCTGCCCGTCCCATTGCCACGACGGCGACGCTCCGAGGCCCGCGGCCGAGCCCAGGTAGACGCCGATCCGCCCCTCCGCCGACTGCAGGTTGGTGTAGTACGGCGCCGCGACCACGACGTCGGCGAAGCCGTCGCCGTTGACGTCGCCGGCCCCGTCGACGTTCCCGCCGAGTTGACCGCCGGCCTGGCCCCACGAAGCCTGGAACGCGGGCGCGGCCACCAGCCCGGCTGGACCGCCGTCGAACACGTAGATCCGGCCCTGATCGACACCTCCGGAGTCGTACCCCGGAGCGCCCGCGATCACGTCGTCAAAACCGTCCCGCTCGACGTCGCCTGCCGCCGCGACCGAGCCGCCAAGCGCGGCGCCGGCGATGTTCACCTCGATCGTCTGCGACAACACGGGCGGCCACACGCCGGTGTTCTTCCACACGAACACGGCGCCCTCACCGACCTCGGTGTTCGTGTACCCAGGGGCGCCAGCGATCAGGTCGGCGTCCCCGTCGCCATCGATGTCCGCTGCGGCGATGGCGGTGCCGAGGAACGCCGCGGGCACGTTGGGCTCGTACGAAAACGACGGGGTTGATTCGGCCATTCCGTTCGGCCCGCCTTTGAAGCCAAACACCCGACCTTCGTCGGTCTCGACGTTGTCGTAGAGTGGCGCACCCACGGCGATCTCGTCGTAGCCGTCGTTGTTCATGTCGCCGATCACGGCCACCGTCGTCCCCCAGCGGGAATTTGCGACGCCGGAGGTCGCGGTTCCAACACCCTTTGGTTGGGCAGCAGCCCCCTGGTGCACGACGAACTTGCCTTCGTCGGTGTTGCCTCCGTCCCAGCCCGGCAGCCCGACGACGACGTCAGCGTAGCCGTCATTGTCGAGATCCCCGACGCCGGCGACTGCGCCACCCGCGTGGGCATCGACCTGGTTGGGATCGTCCCGCATGTCCTTCGAGGCGAAGTTGATCGCGCCGGGCAGGGCCGCGCGGGCGCCGTAGATCAGTGCGGTCGCCCCCTCGCCCGACGACCCGTTCGCATAATCCGGTGCCCCGATGATGACGTCCGCGAGGCCGTCGCCGTTCACGTCACCGGCGCTCTCCACGGAGGCCCCGAAGTGGGCGCCCGCGAGGTTCACCTCGATCCTGGGCGCCGCCACAGCCAGCGCGGACGGGCCACCGCGCAGCAGGAGGGCGTACCCCTCGCCGGCCTCGAGGTTGCTCGCGTTCGGCGCCCCGACGATGATGTCGCTGTAGCCATCGCCGTCGAAGTCACCGACGCCCGCGACGTCGGAGCCGAGGCCGTCTAAAAGCGACCCGTCCCGACTGTCGAAGAAGGCGGGGCTCAAACCGGCCTTACCCTTCCACAGCATGACGCGACCGCCCACGCTGTATCCCGGGGCGCCCGCCACGAAGTCGTCCACCCCATCGCCGTTCACGTCGCCCGCGCCGTCCACCGAGGCGCCCAGGTGGGCGTTGGACATTTGCCCGAAATTTTTGGTTGACAAGAACGAGCTCACACCATTGCTGCCGCCCTTGAAGATGCTGACTGCGCCCTCGCCCGGCAACGAGAACACGTCGTCGGGGGCACCGATCACGACGTCGGAGAAGCCGTCCGCGTCGGTATCGCCGGCTCCCCCGACGGAGGCGCCGAATTTGGAGCCCCCAGTGCCGGTGAGGACCTTGTCGACCGTCATACCGTTCGGAGCACCGAGGAACACGACCGCGCAGTCGACGCCGCCCGCGATGACGTCGCTGTAGCCGTCGCCGTTTACGTCACCTGCGCCCGAGACCGACAATCCGAGCTTCCGATTGGCCACGCCGGAGGGGTAGTCGAGGGCCAGGGCGGGCTTGATCATTCCGGGCGCGCCCGAGCCCAGATAGACGAGCACGCGCCCCTGGTCCGGTTGCGCGTCATCCCAGCCCGGGGCGCCGACGACGAGGTCGGCGAAGCCGTCGCCGTTGACATCGCCTGGCCCGCCACCGCCGCGCCGAGGTTCGCGGTGTTGCTGTCCGCCTCGCGCGAGGCGCCGACGGCCGTCACGACAGGGTCCACGGTGACGGGGAAACGCGCCCCGTGCGTGTCGATCTCGATCGACAGGCCACCCGAGGCCGCGGCCATCCGCGCCGGCAGCGCGTCGCCGACCGCGTCGAAGGCGACGAGGCCCGCATACCTGAGCTCGCCGTCCGCCGACACGAACGACGCGCCGTGCCCGTCCGAGTCGACCACGACCTCGGCCCCGCCTATGTCGACAACGATCGTCGACCGATCCGCAGGCCCCGTCGCGAGCGTCCAGCCGTGCTCCAGGCCGGATTCCGTGTTCGCCCACCACTCGCGATCGCCGCCGCGCGCAAAGTCCAGCCGACGCAGGCAGGCGCCGGTGACGTCGGCGAGGCCTCCTGGGACACAGGCGCCCGTCTCCGGATGGCCGACCGCAACGCGGCCGTTGATCACGCGGGTGCGCACCGTCGTGGGAGCCCCTCCGCTGCGCGGTGCGATGACGAACGAGTCTCCGACCGTCTCCGCGCGCAGGCCTTGAGCGGGATTCCAAAACCGGAAGCCGCGCGCGTCGTCCTGCAGCTGGTAGGGATCCAGAGCGATGCGCGTGCTCACGTCGGCGAGCCAGGCCTCGTCCACCTGCGGTTCCGGCGCGGCCGGCGGCGCCGCGCAGCCCGCGACGACCGCAATGACAATCGGAGCCCGCAGGGATGAAATGCGTGGATTCATCCCCGCAAGCTAACACCGCCCCTCAGCGATCGCCTACAGGTTGCGGCGGTATTCGCCACCAACCGCGTAGAGCGCGAGGCTGATCTGCCCGAGCGACGCGACGCGCACCGTGTCCATCAGCTCGGCGAACACGTTTCCGCCGCTCATCGCGACCTCCTGCAGCCGGCGAAGCGCGGCCGGGGCGGCGTCTGCGTGGCGGGCCTGGAACGCGCGCACCGACGCGATCTGCGCGTCCTTCTCGGTCGGGCTCGCGCGCCGAAGCTCGATGCTCGGCGGCTCCCAATCGGCGCCCGCCGTGTTCGGGTCGACGAAGGTGTTGATGCCGACGATCGGCAGCGTTCCGTCGTGCTTCTTATGTTCGTAGTACATGGACTCTTCTTGAATCTTGCCGCGCTGGTACTGCAGTTCCATCGCGCCGAGCACGCCGCCGCGCTCGTCGATTCGCTCGAATTCCTGCAGCACGGCCTCTTCGACCTTGTCGGTCAGCCACTCGATGAAGAAGCTGCCCTGGAGCGGGTTCTCGGACTTCATCAGCCCGAACTCGCGGTTGAGGATGAGCTGAATCGCCATCGCTCGGCGGACCGACTCGTTCGTCGGCGTGGTGATCGCCTCGTCGTACGCGTTGGTGTGCAGCGAATTGCAGTGATCACCGATCGCGAGCAGCGCCTGAAGCGTGGTGCGGATGTCGTTGAATTGGATCTCGCGGGCGTGCAGGCTGCGCCCGCTCGTCTGGATGTGGTACTTGAGCTGCTGAGCGCGCGAAGATGCCCCATACCGCTGGCGCATCGCGAGCGCCCAGATCCGACGCGCGACGCGGCCGATCACCGCGTATTCGGGGTCCATTCCGTTGCTGAAGAAGAACGAGAGGTTCGGCCCGAAGTCGTCGATCTTCATGCCGCGAGCGAGGTAGTATTCGACGAACGTGAAGCCGTTTGCCAACGTGAACGCGAGCTGGCTGACGGGGTTCGCGCCGGCTTCCGCGATGTGGTACCCGCTGACGGACACGCTGTAGAAATTGCGAACATCGTTTTCGATGAAGTACTGCTGGATGTCGCCCATCATTCGCAGCGCGAACTCGGTGCCGAAGATGCAGGTGTTCTGGGCCTGATCTTCCTTGAGGATGTCCGCCTGGACGGTCCCGCGCACGGTGGACAACGTGCGTTTGCGGAGGGCGGTGTATTCGTCTGAGGTGGGCGCGCGGCCGTTCGCCGACGTGAACCGGTCCACCTGCTGGTCGATGGCGGTGTTCATGAACATCGCGAGCAACATCGGCGCGGGGCCGTTGATCGTCATGCTCACCGACGTGGTGGGCGAGCAGAGATCAAAGCCGCCGTACAGGATCTTCATGTCGTCGAGGTGCGGCACGCTCACGCCGGACTCGCCGACCTTGCCGTAGATGTCGGGCCGTTCGTGCGGGTCTTCGCCGTACAACGTGACCGAGTCGAACGCGGTCGAGAGCCGATGGGCGGCCTCACCGGCGCACAACAATTTGAAGCGCTCGTTGGTGCGCGCGGGGCCACCTTCCCCCGCGAACATGCGCTTCGGCTCCTCATCGAGGCGCTTCAGCGCGAACACGCCTGCCGTGTACGGGAACTCGCCCGGCACGTTCTCGCGCAGGCTGTAGCGGACGATCGTGGCGGCGTCGTCCGTGTCGGGCAGGGACACGCGCGGGATCTCGGTGTGGGCGAGGGACTCGCTCACGAGCGGTTGCTTGAGGTCCTTGCCGCGCACCTGGAACACGAAGTCGCGACCCGAGTACCGCGCGCGCTTGTCGGCGAAGCCGTCCACGGCGGCGCGGGCGAGCGGATCGAGCTCCACCTGGGCGCCGCGCGCCTTGATCGCCGCTTCAGCCGGGGTGCCGGCGAGGGCGTCTGCTGCGACCTCCAACGCCTGCCGCTGCTTCGCGAGGCCGGCCTGCGTGTCCACGAAGCCGTGCCACGTCCGCACGGTGCGCGCGATGTCGCCGAGGTACCGCTCGCGGTCGGCGGTGACGAGCGCGCGCTGCGCGGGGGTGACCTTCGACGCGGGGACCGGGAGGCGGGACGCGGGCCGGGCCGTGCCGAGCTTGGCGGCGATCGCGTCCTGCACGCCGTGGTAGAGGGCCGTCACGCCAGGGTCCATGAACCGCGCGGCCTGCGTGCCGTACACCGGGAGCGACTCGTCGGGCTCGGTGAACCGGTTGCGGTTGCGACGGACCTGCTTGCGAACGTCGCGCACGGCGTCCAGCCCGCCGCGCTTCTCGAGCTTGTTCACGACGACAAGATCGGCGAAGTCGAGCATGTCGATCTTCTCGAGTTGGCTCGCCGCGCCGAACTCGGGCGTCATCACGTACACGCTGACGTCCGCGATGTCGTGTACGCCGCTGTCACCTTGCCCGATGCCGCTCGTCTCGACGAAGATCACGTCGAATCCTGCGTCCTTGCACAACGCGATGGCGTCGCCGGTCGCACCGGAAAGCTCGCCCTTCTGGCCCCGCGTGGCGAGGGAGCGCATGAACACGCGCTTCGGGTCGATGGCGTTCATCCGGATGCGGTCGCCGAGCAAGGCGCCGCCGGTGCGCTTGCGCGTGGGATCCACCGACAGGACCGCGACGCGGACGGTGTCGTTGTCCAACAGGAACCGGCGCAGCAGCTCGTCGGTGAGCGACGACTTGCCGGCGCCGCCGGTGCCGGTGATGCCGATCACCGGCGCCTTTCCGGTGGGGGCCGGGGCGTGCACGCCCTGCTCGGCGCGCGTGATCTGCAGGGCCAGGGACGCGTCGCCGGGCGGCCGGTTCGACGCGACCGTTGCCGTGTCGTAGTCGGCGATCGCGAGCACGTCGTCGATGATGCCCGTGAGGCCCAGGCGACGACCGTCCTCGGGGGAGTAGATCGTGGCGACGCCCTCGGCGGCCAGCATGCGGATCTCGTCCGGCACGATCACGCCGCCGCCGCCGCCGACGATCTTCACGTGGGAGGCGCCGCGCTCGTCGAGCAGCCTGCGCATGTACCGCAGGTACTCCATGTGGCCGCCCTGGTAGCTCGAGATCGCGATGGCCTGGGCATCTTCGTGCACCGCCGCGGTGACGACGTCGAGCGCGGTGCGGTTGTGCCCGAGGTGGATGATCTCGGCGCCGCCCGCCTGCAGCAGGCGCCGCATGATGTTGATCGCCGCGTCGTGCCCGTCGAACAGGCTTGCAGCGGTGACGATGCGGATCTTGTGCTGCGGCGCGTAGGGCAAGCGACCTCCGGTTGGGAGTTCTATCGCGTTACACTCGCGCTGGAGGGGCGATGATCACCCGGCTCGACATCGAGAATTTCCGCGGTTTTCGCCGGCTCGTCGTCGAGGACCTCGGACGGGTCAACCTCATCGTCGGCCGCAACGACTGCGGGAAGACTTCGCTCGCGGCGGCGGCGGTAGCGTCCATCTCGGCCGAGGGCATGATCCTCGCCGCCGCCGGCCTCGCAACCCGCGACGGCGAGGAGTTCGACCCGAAAATGGTCGGTGACTTTGAGAATTTCTGGCGCCCGATGTTCCACGGCGGCGATGCGGACCGCGGCGCACGGGTAGGCGATGTTCGGATTCGCGCCACGGAAAGCGGCATGTTCGCAATGGGAAGTCCATCTTGGAGCGTAGCGATCACGGACCCCAAGCGAACGCTTACGCTCCATCAGGGGGTGCCAGACGTGCCCCTAGAGCGGCGACCCGATGTTCTCTGGACCGGCGCTATTGCGGACCTTCGCCGAGGTTTTCGAACCGCGTTTGAGCGCCTCGTGCGGGATGGCCGCGAAGGAATGGCCCTCGACGCGGTGCGCGCCTGGAACGCGGGAATCGAGCGAATTGAGTTGCTCGGCGCCAACGTCCTCGTACGGCTCTCAGGGCACCCACGGCCGCTCCCAATTGCGGTATTGGGAGACGGCTCGCGTCGAGGCATCGACCTCGCAGTCAAGCTGGGGGCCGTGAACGACGCGCTGATCGGCATCGATGAGATTGACGCCGGATTGCACCACACGACATTTCGCCCTCTTTGGGCTTGGCTGCGTCGCGTCGCCGCCGACCGAAACCACCAGGTCTTCGCGACGGCCCACAGCGACGAATGCGTGCTCGCGGCGTGCCGCGCCTTCCAGGAAGCCGGCGACGACGGCCTGAGAGTGATTCGCATCGACCGCACGGCAGACGGCGGGCATGACGCGAAGGTCTTCCACGTCGACCGCGCCTTGGAGATGCTCGAGAACGACGCCGAGATCCGCTGATGGCGAAGCGTCCTCCGCTCGATCCGTTCCCGGCGACCGGCCCGTTCTCCATCCTGATCGTGGACGGAGGCGACGATCGCAGGCTCGTCGACGCGATCCTTGGCGCCCGCCCGAACATCGTTCATGGAAAGGACTTGGCTCTCGATCTCCAGCTTCGAAACGCCAAGGACACAAGCGGCTTCGAGCGCGCAGTCGCTGTCGGCGTCGTGACCGACTGCGAAGCCGACCCCGCAGGTCGGCTGGTATCTGCGCGTGCAGCGATCGCACAGATCCCTGGCGCACCCTCGGACCTCGCCCACGCCGAAGTCCGAACGGTGAACGGTCGTCGCTTCGGCATCTTCCTTGTGCCAGACGGCGATACGCCCGGCGGCCTCGAGACCCTGCTCCGACGGGCGTGGGGTCCGACGCCACGTGATCGATGCGTGGACGACTACCTCACGTGCGTCGGTCCGACGGGCGCCACGGTCGCGAATCGCGACAAGGCGTGGCTGAAGGCCTGGACCGCTGGGGCTCAGAATCCCGACCTGAGGCCTGAACAGCTGATCGGTCGCGACATCGACCCCGGGCACTCCACCTTCGATCCGCTCCGCAGCTTCCTGGACGCGCTCGTGGGCCGCTGACAGCGCGCCGGCAAGAACCGCGGGAAGTCGGGTAGACCGGCGGGTTTCCCCGCCGGCCCCCCTCGGATCCGGACGTGCGGAATTCCCGCATCCGGCTCTTCGTCACATGGGTTCGCTACGGTCGCACGAAGGAGTGGACGATGCGCACGGGCGGGAGCGGGAATCGCTCCTGCA